>CAIYRH010000018.1 GCA_903928565.1 Candidatus Staskawiczbacteria bacterium | reverse complement strand
TTTTATCTAAATAATCTTTTCTTTTCAGATTTTTTAATCGTTTCTCTATTATATATACGAATGACATATGGTATTGAGTCCCGACGAGCTTTGCTGTCGGGATCCCGACCTTGCGTCGGGACTACACCGGAATGACTATTTTTATATTACTAAATAAAATATAATATTTCAATAGTTTATGCGGTTGTGATATAATTTATCAACATGGAAATAAAATTATTTTTTGCGATTATTGGCGCGGTTATTGGAGTTGCTTTTTCTTTGCCGTATTATTTTGATATTTTTGCATTAAAAACCAAGCCTCACATTTATACTTGGTTTATTTGGTTAATTACAACCGCAACGGCAACCGTGGCAGCTTTTTATGGTAACGGCGGATGGGGCTTGGTAAACCTTGTGCTAATGACCATTATTGTTTTTGGCGTTTTTGTAATTTCAATAAAATATGGCACAAAAAATATTACAAAATGGGACGGCGCAATTTTAGTAATGGCAATTTTGGCAATTTTAGTTTGGTGGCAATTACACAGGCCTTTAATTTCCGTTTTTATGGTAACGGCAATTGATGTTTTGGCGTATTTGCCTAGTTTTAGAAAATCGTGGGAGGAGCCGTGGAGCGAAACTTTAACTTCTTGGCTTGGTTTTGCAATTGCAAATGTTTTTGCGGTATTATCGCTGAAAGAATATAATTTGTTGACCACTACATATTTGGTGGCAATTGGGTTGGCAGATGTTGTGTTGTATTTGATTTGTTTAATTAGAAGGCCGTTGGTTAAAAAACAATAAAATTAAATAATACAATTAAAGTAAAAAATATATTTATGGCAGAAGAAAAATCAAAAGTCCCGCCTTCGCATGAAGCTTCGGACGGGCACAGCAAAACGTGGCATGAGAAACATTCGGCCGGGTTGTCTGTTGGGCAAAAAATTGCTGACGGCTTGGCAAAGGGAATGGGGTCGTGGGGGTTTATAATAATTCAAACAATTTTGGTAATTGCATGGATGACTTTTAATGTAATTGCCATTGTTAACCACTGGGACCCCTACCCATTTATTTTGTTAAACCTTTTGTTTTCTACTCAAGCAGCTTATGCCGCGCCAATTATTATGATGTCGCAGAACAGGCAAAATGACCGCGACAGAATTCAAGCGCTGGAAGATTTTAGAACAAATGTGGGAGCTAAAGAAGAAATTGAAGAATTGCAAAAGGCAATTGCCCGCATTGAAAATGAAAAGCTGGGCGAAATTATGCGCGCAATTGAAGAACTAAAAAAGAAATAGCCAGGTTAACATAATGTTAACCTGAAAATTAAAAATATTATTAAATTATAAAGAAATATGGGAGCCTTAGTTAACATAAAATGTTTAGATTGCGGAGAAGAATTTAAAGATACGTTGGGAGACATTATGAAATTTAAGATGTACAAGTGTAAACAATGCGGGAAAACCAAAGCTGTGCCTTGGAGTGAAAAAACCGAGGACCCGGTAAATTGTGATGATTGTAAAATTGAAATGAGCAATAACGATTTTTCGATTTGCCCAAAATGTCATTCGACGAATACGAAGGAGTTAGGGGTAGTTGCAGATGTAGATTAAAAATAAAAGAAATAGCCAGGTTGCCCTAGGGCAACCTGAGGGACCGCGCCGAACTTGTTGAGGCGCGGTTTTTTAATGCACTGAGCTTGCTGAAGGGTTGGAAAAGGGGATTGACATAAACAAAAATTTGGTATAAAGTGTTTGTAGCACCTAAGATAGGTGAAACTTTGTTTCGCACGATGCGGAGCGAAGAAAACCAACATCAACAACCCCGACACCAATCCCACCAAACCACCATGAAAGCACCAACCAAGCCGGCAAAAAATCCGGCGAAAAAGAAGCACGCGTTGACCGTATTTCTCGAATCAATTATTGAAGCCATTGAGACGCAACCGGCGACCCCGGTTGAAGAGCCAGGTCTGCTCATCCAAGAGGAAGAAGATTTTATCGGAACTCTCTCAAACAAGTTGAGGGCGCTGGTAGGATTGCGTTACATTTACGAGGACGAATTGGAGGCCAAGCAAGCGAATTTCGGCAAGAAGCTGAGTCGCAAATGGGAGCAAACTCTGGCCGAGGGAAAGAGCCACTTGAAGGAGGCATATCTCCCCAAGGCGGAATTGGAGCAGGTGCGTAACAAGCTGGCAATTATCAATGCGCTCTTGCGGATGGGTGTGGAATTGGACTATCCAACGCAATGCATTGGCGCTGATGTGGAAAGTCGGAAGCTTGCCTTGCGCAAGTGGTGGCACATTGTTGCCGAGAAACCCAAGGCGCCGCGCCCGAGAATGCTGAGCCTGGGTGAACTGAGCCCCGCGTTGCCTCTTTTTTTCTGTGGTGATAGCCCGTATCGTCAGCCGGTGTCCGGTAGCGTCCTAGAGGCGATTTTCGGCCCCAACCCGCTTGCAGGATTCCCCTTTGACGGTGACGAAGCGCTTCGTTCGGAGCTGACTCACGAACAGTTCGCGAGAATTTTCGCACCCGGCGGACCATTTGGAGGTTTGTGTTCTGGCTGTCGGCCGAAATGGAAAGAGCCTGAAACTCCCGAGGAGCTGTGTGCGCGTGGGGCTGCCGCTGAACGCCATTTTGAACAGGTGCTTGCGGAAGCCAGAGGAGTCGCTGCTCCGACAGCTGGTGTACCCGAAGCCACGTGCGACCCCACTGAAGAAGTGCCCACGTTTACGGACGAGCCCGTGATGCCCTTTGCGGAGATTCCCATTCCGCCCGAAACGGCAACATCGGCCGAATCCTCGGGGACGCCCGTGATGCCGCTTCCCAAATTTCCCGCCGCGCCGGTTCCGGTTGCCGAGGCACCCGCCGAGGTTCAGTTCTCCGATGAGGCGGAGGCTGCCGCCGCCGAGGGCCATTAGTCGGTCGAGGAGGTAATATTATGTGACTACGGTCACGTCCTGCATTTGCTCTTGCGAATGCGGGACTTTTTTTGCCCAAAAAAGGATTGACACAAACAAAATTTTGGTATAAAGTATTGGTAGTTCTTACTATTACCAACCAACCGAAACACTAACAACATTATGAAATCGTTTCTGCAAGAACAGCAAGCACTGTTGGACGAAATCCGGGCGGTTACGCCTGAAGAAATTCTCAAATTTGAACCAGAGGACGAGATTCAAACCGAAAATGGTGAGAAGTCATTTGGCGTTTTGTCCGCCGACTTAAAAGCCGTGGCGACGGTTATGCTCCGCCATCAGAGTATATTGCACGAGAGCTGCGATGAATTTCATGGCAAAAAGGTCACGCTAAATCCGGATAGCGACGACGATTTGCCAGCTCTTGGGCCACAAGCTGATCACATAAACGAGCATGAAAAACTCGACTACTTGAGAACAATGTTGTGGCTGGGCATCAAGCTGCAATTTCCAACTAAGTGCCTGAAGGCGATGATTCTTAGGCAGGAGCTTTCTATTTGCAAGGGTTGGAAAGTTAAGGCCAGTAAACCCGAACCGGAACCGCAGTATTGCGGCATTCCCGGATACGCCTCCGAAAAAGACGCATCTAATTTCTTCCAATTTATGGCCAGTATGGGCGATGTCCTTGACGCTCAGCGCGCGCATCGCCGCGGTCAGCGCGGGCGCCGCGGCCCCCGCGAACGCGGCTGAACCCGCTACAAAAGTGTTTTGAACCGTATGCCACGTTGCGCAAGAGCACACATGCTCCCGCAACGTGGCTTTTTTTGATTGGGCGGGTAGCCTATTCCACGAAAAAGTGGAATAGGCCTTTGAAAAAGTTTGAGAAAAGATAAAAATACCCAGGTTGTCACGTGACAACCTGGGGGACCGCGCCGAACTTGTTGAGGCGCGGTTTTTGATACACCCCCGAAACATTTGTTTTTTTATTCCAGAAGGTGTAAATTTAATTAAATATATGGATTTAAGAAAATAGATTAATCTAATAGAAAAATGTGGTATTTATATTTAGACGAAAGCGGTGATTTGGGTTTTGATTTTGTTAATAAAAAACCATCGAAGTTTTTTACGGTAACTATTTTGGCATTGAGTTGTAATGATGCTAACCGCAAGCTTCTAAAAGCAGTTAAAATTACGCTTCGACGTAAATTAAACAACCCTAAACATCAAAAAAGAATAGTGGATGAATTAAAGGGGACGGGTACAACGTTAGATGTTAAAAAGTATTTTTTTGAAAAGATAAAAAATATTAAATTTGGCATTTATTCTATAACCCTTAACAAAAAAAGAGTTTTTGAAAGGCTGGCAAAAGATAAGCCGCGCGTTTATAATTATATTTCTCGGCAAGTTTTAGATCAAATTCCTTTTGAGAAAAATGAAGGGAATAGGGTAGAGTTGATAATTGATAAATCGATGGCTAAGCCAGAAATTGAAGAGTTTAACTCATATATTCGGCGACAACTAGAAGGTAGATTATCACCCAATACTCCATTGGATATTTACCATTGGCTTTCACATGAAAATTATGGTTTGCAGGCAGCAGATTTATTTTGCTGGGGAATATTCCAAAAATATGAAAGGAAAAATAGTAAATGGTTTGATGTTTTTGTGAAGAAAGTATTATTTGATGAGCAATTTTTGTAAACAAAAATCCCCTTGCGGGGAGGCAGCCTTATAGATTTGTAATGTCTAGACTATAGCCAACCGATGGATGGGAACATCTAGAACAATCTATAAAGGACTTATGCTCAATTTAATCATAGCAAATAATAAGCCCTTGTCAATAGCAAGGTTTTTTTGTTGGGCAGGTAGCCTATTCCACTAAAAAGTGGAATAGGCCTTTGAAAAAGTTTGAGAAAAGATAAAAATAGCCAGGTTGTCACGTGACAACCTGGGGGACCGCGCCGAACTTGTTGAGGCGCGGTTTTTGTTTGTGGATTTTTTTGTAATTTTTTTTGTATTTTTTTGATACCCCCCCCGAAACATTTGTTTTTTTATTCTTTGTGATATAATTAATTCACAATTGAATAAGTAGAAGTTATCGAGAGAGTGGCGATCCTCCTCCTCATAAAACTACGGACGGAGAATGAGACTGGCTCGTAGACCCACCGGCAACCCTTAAGGCTGACTGCTTTAAGAAGGTGCTAAATCCAGCCCGATTAGGGAAAGATGAAGGTCGATTTTTTGTTTCGCAAAAATAAAAACCTTTCTCTAATTGGGACAGGTTTTTTTATTATTAAATTAAATAAAAATATGAAACACTTTGAGAAAGACGGTTGTAGGTTTGAAATGAGAGATTTTTTATTAAATAAAGAAAATTGTAAAAGAAATTATTGCTCTGTGCACAATGTATTTGTTTGTGACAGATGCAAGGCGAGTTTCGGTGATCACTACAGCGGTGGTATGTGGGCATGCGCTTTCAATCCTAAAAAAAATAAATAATATGGATATATCAAAATATACAACGGTAACCGAGTTTCATGACGCAATAAGAGACAGTGAGTATACAGCCCCGCCGGAGATGTGTCGCTGTTTAGTTAAACTTATGAATCAAAGGGGGTTAAATTTTCAAGAAGCGTATAATTTTCTATGGGAAAGAAAACTAATTTTTGTATCGGGAAATTTTTATTTTTACAACCTTAAAGCAGATAAGTTGTGGGGATGAACTTGAAAAACGATTTGATTAGGAATAAAATGAGGTAATAATATTTAAAAAATGACAAAAAATTTTACAATTAATGATCTGCCGAAAGAGGAAAGACCAAGAGAGCGTCTTTTTGAACTTGGTGCAAGAGCACTTTCGACGCAAGAGCTCTTGCAAATTATTCTAGGCAGAGGTATAGCAGGGGAATCTGTTGCCGTAACCGCCCAAAAAATAATTTCTAAGTTCGGAAACTTAGAAAAAATTTCTGAGGCAAGTATTGAAGAGCTTTCACAAATTAAAGGAATCGGTTTGGCAAAAGCGGCTCAAATAAAATCTGTTTTTGAAATAGCAAGAAGGATGAATTCACCAGTTAAAGATTGCAAAAATAAAGATTTATCAAACCCAGAAGCAGTTTATGATTTAATTAGTGGACGCATAAAAGATTATAATAAAGAGCATTTTTATTTAATTTCTCTAAATAGTAGGGGTCATAGTGTCGGGGAGATTTCAATTGGCACAATAAATTCAAATTTAGTCCATCCGCGCGAAGTTTTTGGCGAAGCAATAAAAGCAAAGGCTGTTTCAGTTATTTTTGTTCATAATCATCCATCTGGTGATCCAAAAGCTTCTAGTAATGACATACATTTTACGAAAAAATTGATTGAGGCGGGTCAGGTGCTTGGAATAGGGGTTCAAGATCACGTGATTATAACCAAAAATAAATCACTATTTAGTTTTAGAGAAAATAAAATAATCTAGATTTAAAGATAAAAAAACGAGGCCGAGGAGCCTTTTTGTTTTATTCCAATTTGGCATATTCTATTATGGAATATAACATAAATTATGGATAAGTTAATATATTCAAAAGATCATATAAATTTAGCTAAGCAACTTAAATTAGCTAGAATCGAGGCTAATCTAGACCAAAAAGAAGTGGCAAAGATTTTGAATAAAACACAATCTTATATATCAAAAATAGAATCAGGCCAGAGAAAAATTGATATCGTGCAAATAAAAATTTTCGCAGAAATATATAAGAAAAATGTAAATTTTTTTATTGATAAAAATTTATGAATATTAAAGACGTAAAGAACGCATTCAAAGTTGCTGATGCTATTTTAGACAAAGAACATGGTATAAGACATATCAAGTTTGTTTTTCTTGACGATATTTTTGACTCTGTAGGTAACAAGATGGATAGTAATGTTTTAAAAGATGAGGCGGGCAGGATCTATCTGATAGTTTCTAATAAAAAAATCATGAAGATAGGTGGCTCTGAATGCAAAGGAGGGATTAAAACGACTATGTCTTTTTACCAGGGCGGAATGCAAGGTGGACCAAGTATTAGAACTTATGGGATACATATTTTAATAAAAGAGGAGCTTGAAAAAAATCATAAGGTTGAGATATATATGATAATTTCAAAAAAGACTAAAATGAAAGTTAAGGGGTTATTTGATGAAGAAGAAATGGGGGTATCTGCCTTTAGGGATATGGAAAGAAAATGCAAAGAGGACTATTTATTTAAAGATGGAGAGCTTCCGCCTTGGAATTTTCAGGAAAAAGGGGAAGTTTGGAGGCAAGATATTTTACAGGGATTAAATGAACACGATAGAAAGCGAAAGAGCTTAAATAGAGATTAATTATTATTTTGGAAGACTGAATATAATTAGTTCATGTGAATCTTTTATATGATTGTCTCCATTTTCTATCCGATTTTTACCGATTCTCGTCTCTCCTTGTCCCATTGTATATTGCCAAGTAGGAGATAGTTGTTGATATTCCTTATAGTAATCTCTAATTGTTGGGCAGTTGTTATAAGACATAATAAAACCGCCTTTATGTTTTTTTAAAAGATCCTTTAATGTTTCGTGAGCGAATCCCTTATGATGAACTGGAATGTTTCTCATAGGATAAATTCCTCTAAACATTTTAGAATTTTCTCCGATATAATATGGAGGATCTAAATAGAGAAAATCATTAACGTGATTTTTCATTATATCCCTAAAATCTGCACATTCTACTTTTAGATTTTTTGGATCAAAATTTTTAATCCTTTCAAGTATCCTATCGTATCTTTTTTGATTAAGATATATTTTGGAGGCCCAGCCCATAAATCCTGGCCCATAAGATAAGTTAAAATTATAAACATAATAAACTGCAAGTGTTAGTGGGTCCAACTTCACCTTCTTTTTCCATACATCGTTTAAAATTAATCTTATCTTTTCAAAAGTTTTTTTATCGGGTTTTAATTTTTTAAGTTCTTTATAGAGTGCGTCTGGTTCTTCTATTTGAAATTTCCAGTAGTTACAAAGAATATCAAAAATATCGTAACCTATAACTTCTAAATCTAACATCTTACTTAAGGCTATTTCTATAGAACCTCCACCAAAAAATGGAGAAACTACCTTATTTATATTGTCGGGTAATAATTCAATCACATGTCCAACTGCTAAGCTTTTTCCACCGGCATATCTTATTGGAGATAAAACAACCCGTTTGTATGTGTTATTACTTTTTTCATTTGTACTTCTTATACTATCAAGAAATATTTGCTTCTTTATTTTAAGAGTATCAGGAAGCACGATAGAGATATTATTTTTTATAATCATATGTTTGTTATTTTTATATATTATAACTTAACCATTGAATAAATCCAAATTTATTCTATTATAAATAGTAATCTCTCAAAATAAATTTGTCTTATGATAGATAGAATGCATCAAATGGAAAAAAGAAAATGTGTCCATTGCAAAGAAATTTTTGTAGCGGAGTCAATACTTCAGAAAGTTTGTAATAAATGTTATTTTAAAAACCGTGGTAATAAAAGGAGAAGAAATGATAAAAATTAAGTGAGGAATAAAATGATTTCTGATAAAACGTCAAAGCAACTCAGCATAGACGGGGTTGTAAAAAAGAAATACTTTTTTAAGAAAGGGGTAAAAATGTTGATGCGGGGGCTCCCAAAGACCTACCTTTCGAAACCTGTCGTTATTGATTTTTATGGTACCAATACTTGGGCCGAATTAGCGGTTTTATCCAAATGGAGCCGCCTGGGGTATATGGGGGTATGGGTTGATACTTTTCACAAAAAACTATGGACCGATAAACGCAGGGTGTTCAAGGCCAATAATTTACCGTCTAAAATTAGAGACATTTTAGAGGTTAATAAAAAAGGTTGTTGGGACGTCATAATTTGGAAGGGGAAGGAGATTAAATTTATTGAAACGAAAGGTATTCCATCTAACGACAGGATTAGAGAAACACAGGCCATTTTTTTACAAAAAATGCTATTGCAAGGTTTTAAATTGAGTGATTTTCTTATAGCGGAATGGGACTATCGGTCAGAATGGGTCAATTTCCCTGGATAATTGTAACAAATTGCCATGCCGAGCGTCATGCTTATAATAGGAATAATAGGAGTTACCGAAAGAAAACCATTGATTGACCGATTATATTTTGTCATAAAAACTTTTAAATTAGAGCCAAGTCCCCAGTTTGAAAGCGTAATCCCAAAATAATCGGCCGTCCCGATATTTTTTGGTATTCCTCTTTTGAAGTGGGGTTTTTATTTTGAATGTAGTTATTTTTAGAATTTAATCATGGCAATCTATTTGAAAGGTCGGCATTGCCTAAAGTTAGAGCATAATAATTAAGCCAAAAGGCATAAGAAAAAGTACAATGGCATTTGCAGAACAAACGATTCGTACCTTTAGCAGAGCTGACGTGGAAGCACTGGTTCCAAATCAATTCGGTGTATATGGAATTTTCAGACAAGGACAATGGGTTTACATTGGGAAAGGAGATATCAAAAGAAGGTTGCTTGCGCATTTGTCGGGCGATAACCCGGCAATTCTCGCATGGCAGCCAACTCATTGGGTAGGAGAAATTCATCTTGACCCGCAAATGAGTATTAGGGAAAAACAACTTATAATCGAGTTGAATCCTCCCTGTAATAAAAAGGTAGGCTAGCCTCGGGGCATTAAAAATGTATCCAAAGAATAGAACCTGATTGATTTGAGGGAATACAAACCACCATAAAAGGTAGATTGGCCTGGTTAATAAGGCATATCCCTCATAAGGCTTCCTGGAAATAGCAGGGAGTTTTTATATAAATCTGATTATCCTGCGTGCCAATTATAATTGTGCGACAAATTCTAGCAGGTAATTGAATATAGTGGGTTTTTGTGATATAATAAAGATGTAGGTTGAAAATATAAAGTTGTTCGTTTTAAACGAACCGTTTGTTTCTCTTTGACGGGCCAGCCTTCGCGCAAGGCTATGGCAAGGCAAAGTAGGTGACCTGGGAAATCTGCGGGGAGCCATATGAAATAAACGACTGATCGCTAAGGCGGTTGGGAGATTTCAATCAGTTTAGTCGACTGGTTTAAAACTCTTAACTGCCTTTTTAGTTGTTTGCCTTAGGGCAGGCAGTGTCGACCCAGAATTGAGGTTGAGAGATAAAAGATATAATATAAAAATATGGACGAAGAAAAAAAATTAAATTATCTTCAAGAAAAAAAGCTTGAAGATGAAAAAATGGTAGATGCCCTTTTAGAAGCAACAAGAAGTGTGCTTGCTGAAAAAAATATGAAAAGGAATACTATTAAATTAATAAATAACATGGAATCAATAAATAAAATACAGAAAGCAATTAAATTTGCTACAAAAACTCACGAGATTTATCAAAAGCAAAAACGCAAAGGTAAGGATGTTTCATATATTACGCACCCTTTAGCAGTTGGGTTGTTGTTGTCCAGCGTTGGAGCAGAAATTGACGTGGTTTGCGCTGGAATATTGCACGATACTATTGAAGACAGTATTGAAGAAAGGAAAGTAACTTTTGAAATGCTAGAAGAACGTTTTGGCGCGGATGTTGCGCAAATGGTTTTGGACGTTACAGAGACAGATAAAACTATGTCCTGGGAAGAAAGGAAGAAAGAGGCCAGAGAGCACATTAGAAAGTGTGCCCATGATTCGTTATTGGTAAAGTCTGCTGATGTGATAAATAATTTGTCAGAATTAGTTGGTGATCATGACGTAGAGGGAGACCAGGTCTTTTTGAGATTTAATGCGCCAAAAGACAAAATAATAAAAAATTATCTTGAGATGATAACTGCCATAGTTGAAAGCTGGACGGAGAATCCATTTGCCCGAGAATTAAAGTATCTGGCCGATAAATTGCAGATGATTGGAGCGGTAGAATTTATGGTTAAAACTCCCGCAGGAATTATTGAATATGCAGACTATGATGAAAACAAGGAATTAGATTGTCCTGTCTGTGGGTGGCATGGATTAGGAGTAGTAAATACTGATTCTCATTTCTGTTTAGATGTTTCTTGCCCAAATTGCGATAAAATGATTTTGATAGTTAATTATCCGTCAGCAAATAATTAAGCAAAGCTTGAAAACATTTTTCTTTGGGGATATGCTGAGAGAATATGGTGGATGATGGCCGCGTGAATTATTCTAATTAATCTAATTATTTTAATTATTTTAAAAAATGAGTGAAGATACAAATGATAATTTAACCCCTCCTCCTTCGCCCACGACTGACGTGGGGGCTTCGGAAGGACAAGACCAGACTCCTATGGAAGCCCCTTCGGATTCGACTGGTTCGGCAGATGCGCCGGAGGGCGGTAGTGCCCCTGACGCGCCAGGAGGGGCTGGGGCGGGAGAGGAGGCCAAAACACCGGAAATAGCACCTTCTGACCCTCCTTCGCCCACGACTAATGTCGAAGCTTCCGCCTTCGATAAATCTTCGGCGGACAAGTCGGACGGGCAAGCCGGCCAAGAGAAACCGAATTTTATTTCGGGTTTACTTGCGAAAGCAAGAGAACGAATTCAGTTTAATAAAACAAAAAAACTTAATAAGATAATTGAACTGGCGAAGAAGCGTGAGAGAATTACAAATAGTATGGTTTGCAAAGAATTAAGAATTTCGGACTCTACGGCGGTGCGTTATTTAAATTTATTGGAAAAGCAGGGGAAATTAGTTCAAGTTGGAAAAACTGGCAGAGATGCGTTTTACCAAGTTGTGGAATAAACACCTCAAATGGTGGAATTGAGGTGTTGGAGGTCGCCAAATGGGCGATTTTTTGGTAATATAGATTTATTATGCAAATTATTGGGCGGAGGTTTACAATTAAAAAAAGGGAGCAGGCGAGGAATTTTATAAAAAACAGAATAGATTATTTTAATAAATTTTACGGTTTTAAGGTAAACCGAATTGCAATTAAAAACACCAGCACAAGGTGGGGAAGTTGTTCTTCGAAAGGTAATTTAAATTTTAACTATAAGATAATATACTTAAGGCCGGCGTTGGCAGACTATTTAATTGTTCACGAGCTTTGCCATTTGGGCGAGCTTAACCATTCTAAAAGATTTTGGGCGCTTGTTGGCAAAACAGTGCCCGATTATGTTAGAATAAACAAAGAATTAAGGAGGACGCCGGTAAAAGTAATTTAGTATGATTGATTTATTAATTGTAGTTAACAAAATTTTGGCGGTGGGGGCGGTTGCCTTGCAGGTTTTTGTTGTGGTGGCGGTGATTTATTGTTTTACCCCGTTGCGAAAAGATATTTTTGGAGATTTTTTTGCCAAGAATGGGTTGAAGATGGCTTTTGCGATGGCCCTAGTGGCAAGTTGCGGAAGTTTGTTTTATTCTAATTATGCCGGTTTTAACCCGTGCCCATTGTGTTGGTTTCAGAGAGTTTTTATGTACCCACAAGTTATAATTTTGGGGCTGGCGTTGATAAAGAAAGACGAGAAAATTGTGGACTATGGCTTGGCGATGTCTGTGGTGGGGTTGGTGATTTCGGCGTATCATAATTTTGTTTATTTTAGTGCGGTGCACTCTGTTGTTTGCACAACGGCAGAAACTTGTATGACGCCTTATGTAACAGAATTTGGATATGTTACAATTCCGGTAATGGCGCTAACGGCGTTTGCAGTGATAACATTAATATTGGGCGCGAAGAAATATTATGACAGAAAAATTTAGTGAATTGGCGACAGATGAGACAATAAATAAAACTAAGGAGGCGTTGGAGAAAAATGGTATTGCGGTTGTGGTGGTGGAAACTGGCGCCGAGGCAAAAGCAAAAGTTTTGGAAATGGTGCCCGAGGGAGCCGAAATTATGAATATGACTTCGGTGACGTTAGATTCAATTGGGCTGGCCGAGGCAATTAACGCGCCAGAAAAAACCGGCAGTGTGCGTAATAAGTTGGCAACAATGGACGCAAAAACGCAGGGGCCAGAAATGCGCAAAATGGGGGCGGCGCCAGAATGGGCGGTGGGAAGCGTGCACGCCGTTACAGAAGACGGAAAAGTTTTTGTGGCGTCGGCTTCCGGTAGTCAATTGCCGGCATATGCTTATGGAGCCAGCCATGTTGTGTGGGTTGTTGGTGCGCAAAAAATTGTTAAAGATGCCAACGAGGCCGTGGAAAGAATTCAAAATTATGTTTTTCCGCTGGAAAATGAAAGGGCGCTAAAGGTGTATGGCGAGGGCAGTAGCGTTAACAAAATTCTTATTTTTAACAAAGAGAGCGCCAAAGACAGAATTACAATGGTTATTGTTAAAGAAAAGCTAGGTTTTTAGAGCTAAAAAATCAAGGACTATTGTAATTTATAAAAAATAAATATATAATAGACTTGATTTTTTGATTAACCAAACAAAAATGGAAGAAGTATCGCTTAAGGCACAACAACTTTTCAATATTGGCGGGTTTAATGTTACGAATGGGTTGCTTGTGGCCATGGTTGTTTCGGTGCTTTTGATAATTTTTGCGGTTATTTTTAGAAGCAAGATAAAAATGGTGCCCGGCAAGGTGCAAGGCGCGGTGGAAATGCTGGTGGAAATGTTTTTGAAATTAATGGAGTCTGTTTTGGGCACAAAAGAGAAAGCCGAGAAATATTTGCCCTTGGTGTTGTCAATTTTTATTTTTATTTTGCTTTCAAACTGGACGGGAATTTTGCCGGGAGTTGGCTCTTTAATGTTTAATAATGGAGTTGAAAAGGTGCCGTTGTTTCGTTCGCCGGCTGCCGATTTAAATTTTACGTTGGCCTTTGCGGTTATGGCGGTGCTGGTGACAAACTTTTTTGGAGTGGCCATTTTGGGAATATTCTCGCACGCCAAAAAGTTTTTAAATTTTACTAACCCAATTAATTTTTTTGTTGGAATATTGGAATTATTGTCGGAAACGGCCAAGTTTATTTCATTTTCATTTAGGTTGTTTGGAAATATTTTTGCAGGAGAAGTTTTGTTAACAATTATGTTTTTTCTGGTGCCCTATATTGTGCCTGTGCCGTTTATGATGTTGGAAATGTTTTTTGGGGCAATTCAGGCTTTTGTGTTTGCAATGCTAACATTGGTTTTTTTAACACTTCACACCACCGAACACGGAGCCGAACACTAATTTATTAATAATTAAAGGTCGCAAAATTAAAATTAAATAAAATATAAAAAAATGGACGTAGATACAATGAGATTATTAGCAACTTCAATTGCCGTGGGAGCGGGTGTACTTGCTCCTGGATTAGCCATTGGTATGATTGGAGCTGCCGCATTAGGTGGAATAGCAAGAAACCCCGAAGCAACTTCCAAAATTCAAACAAACATGGTTTTGGCAATTGCTTTCGCAGAATCTGTAGCTATTTATGCATTGGTTGTAGCTCTTATTATTAAGTTCACATAATGAACAGTTTTATTAGTCAATTTGGAATAGACTGGAAGCTTTTTTTGAGCCAACTGGTCAACTTTATTATAATCTTGGCGGTTTTAACGTTTTTTGTGTACAAACCGGTTTTGAAAACATTGAAAGACCGAAATAAAAAAATTAAAGAAGGTTTGGACAAAGCCGAAGAAGCCGGCGTGCGTTTAAAAGAAGTTGATGTTATTGGAAAGGCCAAAATTAAAGAAGCCGAAACAGCTTCAATAAACATAATTAAGGCCACCGAAAACAAGGCAAAATTATTAGAGCAAGAATTGCAAAAAAAGTCGGAAGAAAATCAGCTTAAATTGCAAAAAGAAATTCAGGAAAATTATAAAAAACAGCAACAGCAGGCAAATGACCTTGTAATGAAACATGCGGTTGAGTTGGTTAAAAAAACTATTATCAAAACAGTTGAATTAAAACCCGAAGCCGTTGACGAAGCATTGATAAAAAAAGCAGTTGAAAATGTAAAAAATGGCGAAGCAAAATAAAACAAAATTGTATGCCGAGGCCTTAGTCCAAATAATATTAGATAAGAAGGCCGATGGTCCTGAGCGAAGTCGAAGGACGGTCGCGAATTTTGTTAAATTTTTAGACAAAAATGGTCAGATAGGCAGGGCGAAAGAAATTTTGGAATTAGCCGAAGATTTGCTTTTAGCAAAACAAGGAAAAAGAAAAATAACTTTTGAAACCGCCCGCGCGACTACCGCCAGCCAGAAGAAAATTTTAGATGGCGTTGTAAATAAGGGCGACGTTGTTAAAGAAAAAATTAACCCACAATTAATTGCGGGTATAAAAATAATTATTAACGACGCCCAACAGTTCGATTCGTCAATGCAAAGTAAATTAAACAACATATTATGAGCCAAGAAACAATAGAAAAAATTAAACAGGCCATTGAGGGTTATAAAGACAACTCCGACTGGGAAGAAATTGGCAAGGTTACCGAAGTTGGCGATGGAATTGCCAAAATTTCGGGCTTAACCAATGTTCAGTCGCAGGAAGTTTTAACCATTGAGGCCGGCGAACATAAAATTAAAGCGGTGGCCCTAAACTTGGAAGAAGATTCTGTGGGCGCTTTAATTTTGGGCGAAGGTTCTTTAATTAAGTCGGGGCAAACCGTAAAAAGAACCAAGCAAATTCTTTCTATTCCGGTCGGCAATAGTTTGTTGGGAAGAGTTATTGACCCATTGGGAAACCCGCTAGATGGCAAAGGCCCAATTTTTGGTGACAAAGAAAAACCAGTTTTAAATTTCTTAGAAAATGACGCTCCAAATGTTATTGGCAGAGAGGGCGTAAACACTCCTTTGCACACAGGAATTAAGGCAATTGACAGCATGATTCCAATTGGTCGTGGCCAAAGAGAATTAATTATTGGCGACAGGGGAACCGGCAAAACCGCGGTTGCTTTAGACGTTATAATTAACCAAATTCAAGACGCCAACACTTCGACAGGCTCAGTGCCTCCGGTTTGCATTTATGTTGCAATTGGACAAAAAGAAAGTAAGGTTGCAAAAATTGTTGAAACATTAAAAAAACACAACGCTTTGGCTTACACAGTTGTGGTTTCGGCAAGCGCCTCAACGCCGGCAGCCTTTTGGTATTTAGCTCCATTTGCCGGTTGCGCCATTGGAGAATATTTTCGTGATAATAAAAAAGATGCACTTGTGGTTTACGACGACTTGTCTAAACACGCTTGGGCATATAGACAAATTTCATTACTTTTACGCAGACCACCAGGACGTGAAGCTTACCCTGGCGATGTATTTTATTTGCATTCGCGCTTGTTAGAAAGAGCCGCCAAACTTTCAAAAGAAAAAGGAGGTGGAAGTTTAACCGCTTTGCCAATTATTGAAACTCAACTTGGCGACGTTACCGCTTACATTCCAACAAACGTAATCTCAATTACAGACGGACAAATTTATTTGGAGAGCGATTTGTTTTATCAAGGTGTAAGGCCGGCTGTTAACATTGGGTTGTCGGTTTCGCGCGTTGGAGGAGACGCCCAAACCAAAGCAATGAAAAAAGTTGCCGGAAAGTTAAGGCTTGAATTGGCGCAATTTCGCGAATTGCAAACTTTTGTGCAATTTGCCAGCGATGTTGATGAAACAACAAAAAAGAGAATTAACAAAGGAAAAATTGTTTCAGAAATTTTAAAGCAAAGCGATTTGGCTCCAATAACTTTTGAAAAACAGGTTTTGGTTTTGTACGCCGCCCTAAATGATTATTTTGAAAAGTTTGAGCCAAAAGATATGTTAAAAATTGAGGCAAAATACATTGAATATTTCGAAAATTTACATAAAGACATTTTAGAAGAAATTAGAGAAAAAAGACAAATTAGCGACGAGTTGGAAGAGAATATTAAGAAGGTAATCAGTTCTTTTATAGAAGCAAATTAGGAGTAAAAAAAGAGCCACTATGATAGTGGCGAGCCCGGCGATGAATCGCAGAGCCTAAAGTCGGGAGAAGCCGAGGTACGGGGGCGCGGGTTTCGCCGAGCCGGCGATGCGCACCTTTACCTCAAATTTTTCGACGTCGAGACCGGTAAGGGTAACCCGTTGCAAAAAGGCATCGTCAACAAGGACTGGCTCACGAGTGAGGAGAGCATAAACATGTCCAATTCCAGCCACAAGGCTTAGATTAGGGATGTCTACGCTGAATGCGCCCACGTTTTCGATTTCGATTTGAGTGCCGGGCGGGCAAATAGTCCGCACCAGATCCACTTCTGCTAAATTGATGGAGTTCATGATTTTGTCCATTATGAATGTTGGTTCTTGTGGATGTAGATGGTTTCAAAGACGAACCCCAGCAGAATTGATATAATTCCTGTAAAAATTAGCCACGGATGGGACCATGTGCTAGATAGGGTGAGGCATAGGCAGAGGCCGCCTCCGAACACCGTGATATACATAAGAGCAATTAGGATGTTATTCATGATTTTTCTCCGCCACGCGATTTTTTCCTTCGGTACGAATTTAATGATGTTCGTTCTCATAATGTAGATTGGTTGTGAAGGTGCGTCGCACGCTTCGATATCAAAATAATATACCCATTATAAAAATTTGTCAATAAAAATATAAAATGGAAAGTCCGCAAAATATTAAGAAACGTTTAAAGAGCGTTTCTAACATAAACAAGATAACGAAAGCCATGGAAATGGTGGCGGCTACTAAAATGCGTAAATCGCAAGAAATAGCCCTTGCCAGCCGGCCCTATGCTTTTGCGGCACTCGATTTTTTGGCAACAATTTCCAGTTTAGATTCGGCAAAATTACCGGAATTATTTACCAAAAGAGAAATAAAGAAGGTTTTATTCGTTTTGGTCTCTTCCGACAAAGGGTTAGCCGGCGCATTTAACAGCTCGGTTTTTAGGAAGTTCGAGAGGCATCAAAAAATTGAAAAAGAGGAGTGGAAAAATGAAGAGCAGGTTTATTTAGCCGTGGGCGAAAAAGCATTTAATTATTTAACAAAGAAAAATTACAACGTTGTAAAAAAATTTGTTTCGGTTGGCGACTACACAACAACCCAGCAAGTTGGCCCAATTGTGGACTTTATTGTTGAAGGTTATATGAACGAAAGTTGGGACCGCGTTGTTGTAATCTCAACACATTTTAGAAGCGCCTTAAAACAAGAACCACATGTTCGAAGAATTTTACCAATTGATTTTGACCACATTGCCGACACCGTAAAAGAAATAATTCCCGAACGCGGAAAGTTCGCCGATTTAATAAAAGAGCACAATATAAACTTTGTGCCAAACAAAGCCAGCACCACAGATTATTTAATTGAACCTTCGCCACAAGAAGTTTTAAACAAATTGGCAAAACATTTATTTTTTATACAGGTTTACCACTTAATTTTAGAGGCCAACGCCAGTGAACATTCAGCACGCCGAATGGCCATGAAAACCGCGTCAGACAACGCAAATGAATTAGGTAACGCCTTAAATTTACAATATAATAAGTCACGACAAAGCAAAATTACCACAGAAATTTCAGAAATTTCCGCCGGAGCCGAAGCGCTTTCATAATCGCTCGGTAGCAAACTTTTAAATAAAAAATTTATTGCCTCGCTTATAACTTTAATTTAAAAATAAAAAAATAATATTATGCAAA
This sequence comes from Candidatus Staskawiczbacteria bacterium, assembly GCA_903928565.1. Lineage (GTDB taxonomy): Bacteria > Patescibacteriota > Minisyncoccia > Minisyncoccales > Staskawiczbacteraceae > XYD1-FULL-39-28. The sequence goes on along the minus strand of CAIYRH010000018.1, from coordinate 74,257 downwards.
AAGGTAAACTTATACAAATAATTGGTCCGGTGGTCGATGTAGAATTTGAAGAGGGCGCAAACTTGCCATCAATTTACACTGCGTTAAAAATAAAGGGCCCCAAAGGAGATGTTATTTTAGAAGTTGTAAAACACTTAGACGCCACAAAAGTTAAAGCAATTTCTTTGCACTCAACAGACGGTTTGCAAAGAGGCCAGGAAGTTGAAGATTTGGGCAGGCAAGTTGAAGTTCCCGTTGGGCAAGAAGTTTTGGGCAATTTATTTAACGTTATTGGCGAATCTTTAAACGATACCAGCAAGAAATTTAAAAAACACTGGCCAATTCACAGGCAACCACCGTCGTTTACCGACCAAGCCACAAAAACTGAAGTTTTTGAAACCGGAATTAAAGTTGTTGACCTAATTGCTCCGTTTATTAAAGGAGGAAAAATTGGATTGTTTGGCGGTGCCGGAGTTGGAAAAACAGTTTTCTTGCAAGAATTAATTAGAAATGTTGCCGAAGAAAGTGGCGGAGCTTCTGTGTTTGCCGGCGTTGGTGAAAGAACTCGTGAAGGAAACGATTTGTACAAAGAAATGTCCGACTCTGGAGTTATAAATAAAACAGCTTTGGTTTTTGGGCAAATGAATGAAGTGCCTGGTGCTCGTGCCCGAGTTGCTTTAAGCGCGCTAACAATGGCCGAATATTTTCGCGACGAAGAAAAGAAAAACGTTTTGCTTTTCATAGATAATATTTTCAGGTTTTCGCAGGCCGGTTCGGAAGTTTCAACATTGTTGGGGCGTATGCCTTCAGCCGTGGGTTACCAGCCTACATTGGCATCAGAAATGGCCGAATTGCAAGAACGTATTACCAGTACCAAAAACGGTTCCATCACGTCTGTGCAGGCAATTTACGTCCCTGCTGACGACATTACAGACCCCGCTCCCGCCACAACATTTTCACACTTAGACTCAACAATTGTGCTTTCGCGTGCATTAACAGAAATTGGAATTTACCCGGCAGTTGACCCGTTGGCCTCAACTTCAACCGCTTTAGACCCAAAAATTGTTGGCGAAAAGCATTACGAAGTTGCCCGAGGAGTTCAAGCCGCTTTACAAAAATATAAAGATTTACAAGATATTATTGCTATTTTGGGAATTGAAGAATTGTCCGATGACGACAAAAAAATTGTTGCCCGTGCCAGAAAAATTCAAAGATTTTTGTCGCAACCATTTTTCGTGGCCGAAAACTTTACCGGCAGGCCTGGAAAGTTTTGCAAACTCGAAGACACAGTAAGGGGTTTTGCCGAAATTTTAGAAGGTAAGCACGACGATGTCCCCGAAGAAAACTTTTATTTAAAAGGCAGTATAGACGAAATAAATTCATAATGAAACTTTCAATCTACAGCTTAAAAAATATTTTATTTCAGGGCGAAGCCTCCAGTTTTAATTGTCAAACAATTATGGGCGAAATAACTGTTTTAGACCACCACGAGGCGCTAATTAGCGTTTTGTCTGCCGGCGTAATTAAACTTATCGATAAAGACAAAAAAGAACAGTTTTTCCCAATAAATTCCGGATTTTTAGAGGTAAAACCAGACAACGAAGTCAGGTGCATTGTTGAACAATAAATATCTTAAGACCACTTTAAATAAGTGGTTTTTTGTTACTTTAAATTGACATTTGCCAATAAAAATTATAATGTTGTATTATGCAACTGGCCTTTGAAAACCTAAACTGAAGGGAAAATTGAAATGAATATTCATTTTATGAAATGGTTCGTACAGGATCTTGAAAGTCGCGGGGAAGAAGCAATTGGCGAATTTTTGTTGGCAATGAAGTTGTCCCCAGACGAGATACTAATACATTTTTCAAGCTTGCTTTATGAGTGGGCAATGCGTTTTGCGCAGGCAACAGGAACGGGGTTGTTACTTTATCCTGGACATCGCATTCATGAAGATCTCTTACACTTTTGCCAAAAACGTTACGCGAAAATTCTAAAGGGCATCGACCCAGCGCAATTTCAATAAGAAGGGAAACGAACAAAATGAGACAGGAATTTGTTCATTGGCTTATATCTCATAAGCCACTGTTGGTTTTAACACTTAGAAATAAACCGCACTGCGCACTGGCGTTCATTTATGCCAACATCGTTGATTGGGCACTTAGCTTTGCGCAAGAGCGGGGCGAGTTTGTGTTTGTGTTTGACCGCAACGAAGATTCGTGTGAACTTTTGCGCCTTTTGCTAAACCATCTTGCAATTTAATTTTCCTCTTTTCAAGTTAAGCGACCACGGTCGCTCTTTTTTTACCTGGCCTCGCCGAAGCCTTGGCGAAGGAGGGTTTGCTTTTTTTTCTGCATGATATTACAATAATATAATGACCTGGGATAATTTTTACGATTTTCTACACATTAAAGATTTTATTTATTTTATTTCGTCTTCGCAATTGCAAGATATGCTTTTTCCTGTAAAGCTAATTTTTGTTATATTCTCGGCATTCTTTCTAATATTTGTAATTTATTTTATGTTGAATTCTTCGTGGCTTCAATTCAAATTTTTAGAAGATGTCACAGAATTTTTTTCTTGGCAGGCCTATGGTCAACGCGAAATGCAAAAACAGTGGAACAAAATTAGAAAAAGAATTGAATCTGGCGCAGAATCAGACTACAAATTAGCAATAATTGACGCAGACGATTTTTTGGCAGAAATTTTAGATAACAGGGGCTACGAGGGCGACACTTTTGAAGAAAGCATTCAAAAAGCAGGCAGAATAGTAGAGCCACTTTTAAGTGAAGTTTTGCACGCTCACGAAGTTAGAAATGCAATTGTATATAACCCTAATTATAAAATACCTTCAGCAGAGGCTCAAAAAATATTAAGCACTTACGAAGTTGCCGCCAACAATATAGGACTTGGTTAAAACATCAAACAAAAAACCCGCTTTTAAAAGCGGGTTTTTTTATGATATAATCACTAAAGAATTGGTGCAATCAAAAACAAAACTGTACCAATTGCCACCAAGCTTATCAAAATTGTCCAAGTAATCTTAAATATTGTTTTTCTTTTCATAAATTTTTTTAATATATTATTCTAATGGTATCTGATTTTAACAAAAAAGGGAATAGGGAAGCTTTCAAACAGCAACTTTTATTAAAAATTGGCGGTGTTTTTTTAATTTTCTTTGTTTTGTTTATGATTGTCCAAGATATTAAAATTTACAGAAAAAAACAAGAATTACTTGCTCAAATTAACACTTACAAAAAGCAAATAGAGGAAATAAAAACCGACAGTCAAAAATTGAAAAATCAAATTACCAATGCCGGCGAAACCGATTACTTAGAAAAGCTTGGCTACGAACAATTTGGCCAAGCCAAGCCCGGTGAAACCGAATACATGTTTGTAAAAGCTCCTGCCAAAACGCCCGCGCCAGTGGCTCCAAAAAATGCCTGGGAGGCTTTTACGTCTTGGGTTTCCGGAATTTTTAACTGGTCTAAAAGTAAAAATTAAGGTAATATATTTATATCGCGAGTATGGTTCAGTGGTAGAACGTATCCTTCCCAAGGATAAGATACGGGTCCGATTCCCGTTACTCGCTTGCGAAACAGTAGTTCGCCCAGTGATTAACACTGGGCGCCCGGTGTTTATCACCGGGCGATTCCCGTCTTTCGCTCCAGCCGCTTTAGCTTAGTGGCAAAGCAACGCTTTCGTAAAGCGTGGACGCAAGTTCGATTCTTGCAAGCGGCTCCAAAAAATAATTAATTGTCAGGTTAACCGTGGTTAACTTGACAGTACACTTAACATGAGAAATCTAAGTGAAAAAAATATTAGGAAATTAACTAAAACAGGCAAGGGAAAAACCCTAGGCATTACTCTTCCAATTGAAATTGTGCAAAAACTTGGCTGGAAAGAGCACCAAAAGGTGGTTGTTGCCTTAAAAGGGCGAACAATCAGCGTCATAGATTGGAAAAAATAACCCCCTGAAAGTACACGTGATATTACACGTGACAGTAGTGTATTTTTTCACGCCACGTGAAAAAACATACTAAAATAAAATTATGGATAGTCAAACAAAAGTTTGTCAAAATTGCAAGAAGGACTTCATAATTGAGCCCGATGATTTTGAGTTTTATGAAAAAATGAAAGTGAATCCTTTAGAATTCTGTTATGAGTGCGGCATGGCACAAATAGAAGTATTACGTAACGAAAAAGTGGTATATTGGGGTAAATGTGCTCATTGTGGACAGAAAACAATGTCACTTTATCATTCTAAATCACCGTATACGATTTTTTGTCACGACTGTTGGTGGAGTGATCAATGGGATGGACTATCTTATGGAAATAATTATGATTCTGGTCGCTCAATTGTTGACCAGGTTATTGAATTACAAAAAAGAGTTCCTCGGGAGGCTGTCATTATTTTAAATTCTACAAATTGTACTTACGGTAGCAACGTGCGTGATTCTAAAAATTGCTATTTTTCTTTTTTAATTTCGAATTCAGAGAATATCCTATATTCGATGTGGATGGTTGGCAACAAAGATTGCATGGATTGTCATAAAATAACCGATAGCGAATTAATTCTCAATTCAGTAGACGTGATAAAGTCTTATCACTCTGCGTATATTCAAGATTCTTCTGATTGTTCAGATTGCTATTTTAGCTATGACTTGCGTGGTTGTAGTAACTGTCTTTTTTGTTATAATTTGCGGAATAAATCTTATTGCGTTAGAAATAAAGAAGTTGGGCGCGAAGAGTATCTCAAAGAATGTAAAAAAATTCTTAATGGCAGTTATGTTACTCATCTTAATTCGCTTTCCGAATATAAAGAGCTGAAGAAGGTTGCTATCCACCGCTTTGCTTTTTTCTTAAAATCTAACGGCTGTGTTGGCAATTATCTCGAAAATTGTGATAGAAATTTTTGGTGTTTTGATGGTGCGGATAATCAAGATGTGCGCAATGTTGCCAGCATTCTCCATTCAAATAGTGCTCAATGGAGCTATGCAGTAGGCACCCAACCAACGGAAAATATTTTCAGTTCGGCAGTGATTAAGGGAGGTTCTATGATAAAAAATTCTTTCAATATTTTTAATTCCAGCTTCTGTGATTGGTGTGATAGCCTAATTTCATGTAATAATTGCATTGCTTGCATTGGATTAAAGCGAAAAGAATATTGTATTTTAAATAAACAATATTCAAAAGCCGAATATGAAACCATAAAAAAACAAATTGAAGAAAAAAAAGAGCTTGCTTTATTTATGGATAAAGATTTTAGCACTTTTGGTTATAACGAGACTGCCGCAAACGATTATTATCCACTTACAAAAGAGGAAGCATTAAGACAAGGTTATCATTGGCAAGAGGATGTGCCTTTAATCACAAGCCAGGAGACAGTTTTAACAGAAAATATTCCAGATAATATTAAAGATGTCGACGATGATTTTATTAAAGAAGTCTTTTCATGCATATATTGTAAACGAAACTATAAAATTGTTATAGAAGAATTAAAATATCTTAAACGATTTTCATTGCCGTTACCACGCGAGTGTCCTCAATGCCGTCTAGGTGCCCGCCGAGAAATGAGACTGCCTTTTAAACTTTGGCACAGAAAATGCATGAAGGCAGGTTGTCAAAACGAATTTGAAACTTCCTACGCCCCAGACCGCCCGGAAATAGTTTATTGCGAGACCTGTTACCAGAACGAGGTCGCCTAGATATTGCCAATCCCATCATTAAACAATTCCATAGAATTGTTCAATGTGAAAATTTAATAAATTAAAGTGAAGGGGTACTGCCATTCCACGAAAAAGTGGAATACCAAATTCCAGGTTATCACGTGATAACCTGACAGTACACGTGACTGTAGTATATTTTTTCACGCCACGTGAAAAAACATACTAAAATAAAATTATGGATAGTCAAACAAAAGTTTGTCAGAACTGCAAAAACGAGTTCGTAATTGAGCCCGACGATTTTGCGTTCTACGAAAAAATGAAAGTTCCCGCTCCAACATTTTGCCCTTCCTGCAGATTTCAGCGTAGAATTATGTGTAGAAGCGAAAGAGTTCTGTATAAAAGAAAATGTGACTTATGTGGCGAAAATGTTGTGACAATTTTTTCTCCGGAATCAAAACTAATTATGTATTGTTCCGCCTGTTGGTGGTCTGACAAATGGGACGACGGCGAACATTTTTTAGAATACAACCCAGCGGTGCCATTTTTTGAGCAAATGCTTGAATTGCAGAAAAAAACTCCGCATATGGCTCTAATAAATGACCACGCAACACTTATAAATAGTGATTATGTTAATCATGCAGGAAGTGCCAAAAACTGTTACTTAGTTTTTAATTCTGATTTTTGCGAAAATGTTCATTATTCAACCATTGTGGTAAGCGTTAAAGATTCTATGGATTGCTATATGGTGGGCGAGTCAGAATTAATGTATCAAGCCATAGACAGCAAAGGTTATAAGTTATTTTTTTCCGAAAGTTGCACAAAGTGCACAGAATCTTATTTTTTAAAAAGTTGTATCGGTTGTGACAATTGTTTCGGTTGCATTAATTTGCGCAATAAAAAATATTATATTTTTAATAAACCATATACCAAAGAAGAATATTTAGAAAAAATTAAAGAATATAATCTTGCCAGTAACAGCGAATTGTTAAAGATCAAAAAAATTGTTGATGATTTTTGGCTGCAATATCCAAACAAATATATGCACAAAGATGCACAGTGTATAAATGTTTCTGGAGATTATGTTTATCGTGCAAAGAATGCACTCAATTGTTTTCAGGCTCGCGAGTTGGAAGATGCTAAATACTGCCAATTTATAACAATACCTCCAGCTAAAGATATCTATGATCTCACTGAATGGGGCAATGGCGTTCAACGTGTTGTAGACTCAATTACTGTCGGCGAGGGGGCCGACATGGTTAGGTTTACTTTGGGTGCATGGCATCAGGGTACTATGGAGGTGGAATATGGAATGTATAATGTTTCGTGCCAATATTCTTTTGGTTGTATAAATCAAAAAAAGAAACGATATAGAATTTTAAACAAACAATATTCGGCAGAAGAATACACAGCTTTGCGAGCGCAAATAATAGAAGACATGAATAAAAACCCCTACATTGATTCAGTTGGCAGAATTTGGCGTTATGGTGATTTTTTACCTTATGACTTAGGCCCTTTCGCATATAACGAATCTCAAGCAATTCAGTATTATCCACTTTCAAAAGAAGAGGTTTTAAAAAATGGCTGGAAGTGGCGCGACCCCGCAATAAGTAATCACGTTATTACACTACCTGCCAATAAAATCTCCGACAATATAAAAAATGTGGAAGATTCAATATTAAAAGAAGTTTTGGGTTGCGAATTGTGTGGAAAAGCTTTTAAAATAACAACAGCCGAACTTGCACTTTTACGCCGTTTCGAATTCCCAGTTCCTCATTTTTGTTCAGATTGTCGGCACATGCAACGTTTGGCACGTATCAATCCGCCAAAACTGTGGCCTAGAAACTGCGCAAAATGCAATGTTGCAATCCAAACTTCCTATGCACCAAATCGTCCCGAAATAGTTTATTGTGAAGGCTGTTACCAGCAAGAAGTTGTTTAAAATTCATCAGGTTATCACGTGACAACCTGACAGTACACGTGACAGTAGTATGTTTTTTCACGCCACGTGAAAAAACATACTATAATAAAATTATGGATAGTCAAACAAAAGTTTGTCAAAACTGTAACAGCGAGTTCGTAATTGAGCCCGATGATTTTGCGTTTTACGAAAAAATGAAAGTCCCACCCCCAACCTGGTGCGCAGAGTGCAGAAGACAGAGACGATTGTCATGGAGAAACGATTTTGTTTTTTATAATCGTAATTGCGATTTATGTAAAAGAAATATAATTTCAATTTATTCTCCAGAAAGCCCACAAGTCATTTATTGTAATAAATGTTGGTGGGGAGACTCATGGGACCCCAAACAATATGCACAAGATTTTGATTTTAACAGACCGTTTTTTGATCAATTTAGGGAATTTAGATTGAAAGTTCCCACGCTTGCTTTAGTCAACGATAATAATATTGGAAGCGAAAATTGTGAATATACCCAAAATTTCGCTTTGGGAAAAAATTGTTATATGGCAATGGTTTCATGGAAAGTTGAAAATTGTATGTACACGTGTTATTGCGCCGAAACAAAAGACACCGTTGATTCAATGGGAATTTTTAGCACGGGCGAAGGTTTGTATGAGGTAATGTATAGCGACAAATGTTTTGGATGCAGAAATGTTTATGGCTCTTCCAGTCTGATGAATTGCGCTTATTGCGTTGAATGTGTTGGATGTGAAAATTGTTTTATGTCTGTAAATTTACGCAACAAGCAATACTATATTTTAAATAAACAATATACAAAAGAAGAATACGAAAAAATTATCGATGCTTATAAAATAGGAAGCCGAAACGGTTGCGAAAGGGCTCAACTTGAATTTAACAATTTTTTAATTACTCAGCCAAGGCGGTTTGTTTCTTCCAGAAATTGCCTAAACTGCACGGGGAATAATATAATTAACAGTAAAAATTCAAAAAACGTTTTTCATTGTCGCAGGTCAGAAGATTCTAAATATTTAGAAAATGGTGATACTCAAAAAGACAGTTACGACTTGTGTTCTGGCGGTGAACTTTCATAATGCTATGAAAGCATAACGCCAGATAATTCTAATAGGGCATTGTACTGTATTCATGCTTGGAAATGCATGGATGTGGCATATTCGGATTTTTGCCAATCTTCAAATAATTGTTTTGGCAGCGTTGCTTTAAAACATGGCGAATATTCAATTTTTAACAAACAATACACAAAAGAAGAATATTTTGCCTTAAAAGAAAAAATTATTGAACACATGAAAAAGGGAAGAGAGTGGGGCGAGTTTTTCCCAATGCAGTATTCACCGTTTGCTTATAACGAATCTATGGCGATGATAGATTTTCCTTTAACAAAAGAAGAAGCTTTAAGCAAAGAGCTAAATTGGCAAGAAAATATTCAAAAAACCCTCGGTAAAACTACGTTAAAAAATATCCCCGATAATATAAATAATGTTGATGATTCAATTTTAAATGAAATATTAGAGTGTGACGTTTGCAAAAGAAATTATAAAATAGTACCTGACGAGTTGGCTTTTTATCGTAAATGGAAAATTCCTATACCTGTAAAATGTTTTTTTTGTAGACTCAAAAAAAGATTTGAGCTTCGCGGGCCTTCCAAACTTTGGCACAGAAAATGCATGAAACCAGGTTGCATCAATGAATTTGAAACCAGCTACGCCCCCAACCGCCCAGAAATAGTTTACTGCGAGGTTTGCTATCAAAATGAAGTCGCCTAGACATTGCTAATCCCACCATTAAACAATTCCATGGAATAGTTGTATGTGAGAAATATAAATTAAAGTGGTGGGGCACGGCCATTCCACTAAAAAGTGGAATAGCCAATACCAGGTTATCATGCGACAACCTGACAATACACGTGACAGTACACGTGACAGTAGTATGTTTTTCACGCCACGTGAAAAAACATACTATAATAAAATTATGGATAGTCAAACAAAAAATTGTCAAAACTGCAAAAAAGACTTTGTAATAGAGCCTGATGATTTTGCGTTCTACGAAAAAATGAAAGTGCCCGCTCCAACATTTTGTCCAGAATGCAGAATTGGTAGAAGGTTTATGTGGCGCAACGAGCACAATCTTTTTAGAAGAAAGTGCCAGGCGCCAGGGCACTCTGAGGAATTAATATCAATTTTCCCGCCTCAAGCCAACGTTGTAGTTTACGACCAAGATTATTGGTGGTCCGACAATTGGGATGTTATGAGTTATGGAAAAGATTTCAATTTTTCTGTTCCATTTTTTGAGCAATTTGCCCAACTTATTCAGGCGGTGCCATTTCCTCATGTGGCCAACACTAATTCGTCAAATTGCAACTATTGTCATTCGCTTTTAAGTTGTAAAAATTGTTATATGACTTTTGTCTCAGACTACGACGAGAATGTTCTGTACACTTCTCAGTCAAACGATCTTAAGGATTCTGCGGATTGTTTTTGGGTTGGTGGGCCATGCGAAAAATGTTACGAATTAATAGACAGCCAAAAATGTTATAATGTTCGGTTTAGCCGGTTTGCAATTGAATGCAGAGAATCATCATATTTATACGATTGCCGCGATTGTTCAAATTGTTTTGCTTGTGTGGGTTTACGTAGTAAAAAATTCCACATTTTTAATAAACCATATACTAAAAAAGAATATTTTGAGAAGATACAAAGCATTTCACAAGATGAAGCCATAAAATTTGTAAATTCAAAGCCACGTCAATTACACACATTCAAAAATGCAGTAGATTGTTTTGGCGAAAATATAAATAATTCTAAAAATTGTAAAAATTGTTTTGGCATTAACGATGGCGAAAATTTAAAATGGGTTCAAGAATCGCTCAAAATTAAAGATGCTTACGATTGTTTTGGCAGTGGCTATGGTGAATTAATAAATGACTCAATGAGCATATTGGGCACGAACATTTCTTACAGCAAGCGTGTTTGGTATTCCAACGATGTTCAATATTCTTATTATTGTTACAATTCGTCTGATTTGTTTGGTTGCGTAGGTTTGCGCAAGAAAAAACATTGTATATTTAACAAACAATATTCTAAAGAAGAGTATTTTGCATTAAGAGATAAAATTATTGAACATATGAAAAAAACGGGCGAGTACGGCCAATTTTTTCCGGCAGAATTATCGCCCTTTGCCTACAACGAAACGCTTGCCCAAGACTATTTCCCTTTATCGCCAGAAACAGCAGCGCAAAAGGGGTTTCTTTGGAGAGAGAAAACTAAGGTAGAATACGCCGGCGATGAAAAGAATGTTTTTAAATGTCAGCAGTGCGGTAATTATTTTAAAATTATAGATCGCGAGCAAGATTTTTATAATGAAATGGGTTTGCCACAACCCGTTAATTGTTTTATGTGCCGTCACAGCAAAAGATTGTCTATGCGCACTCCATTTAAACTGTGGAACCGCCAATGTGCCAAATGCGCCAAAGAAATCAAAACTTCCTACGCCCCAGACCGCCCCGAAATAGTTTACTGCGAGGCCTGCTATCAAACCGAAATATCCTAGCTCAGGTTATCACGTGATAACCTGAGGCAATAGCGTTTTTTGTTGACAGATAGAATAATTCGGGTAGTATTATAATTGATCTTAATCAATCGTAGCAACTTCACAACAAGAAGGGAATCAAACGTCATGAAAACGTTCAGAATTGCATTCGCTACAGATAGTAGATTTTTTAATGAAATACTCATTGCAAGATTGCAAAAAGCTGGGCATAAAGTTGTGGTTTGTGACTATGCTTCGGCGGTTTTGGAACAATTTGATAAGCCAGAAGACCAACGGTCAGAGCTGTTAGTCACTTCTAACTTTTTGCCATACGGGGGAGTGTTTAGGGAACATCTGGTTGCGGGTGGTTGCGAAACGGGCATAGCGCTTTACCATAGATTGCGCGAGGAGATTCCATGTTTGCCTATTGTCATCTTTGGTGTCGATAGTTTTGCATTCGAAGCAATGGAAAAAACGGTAGATCCGTTAGTGCTGACTCTGAAAGACGGTCTGACGAGCCTAGAAATCGCTTTGGAGGTAGAAAATTTTATGACTGGCATAATGGCCGGATAGTAAACATCCGTAGTAGCGAAAGTTATTGCGGTCTTTTTTTGTTTCAATTATTATGATAAAATAAAAACAATATGGTAGATATAACTCCGCAAATTGAAGAGTTAGAAGTAAGGCTCCAGAATTTGGGAGACCGTCTTTGATGTAGTTGGCAAAGAAAAGAAATTAAAAGAATTAGAAGAAGAATCTGTGTTGCCTAACTTTTGGAATGATAACGAACATGCTACCGAAGTCCAACAAGAAATTTCAGAAATAAAAAATGAAATATCAGCATTGGAAGAAATCAAAACTTCTTATTCTCCCGACCGTCCGGAATTAGTTTATTGCGAAAGTTGTTATCAAAACGAAGTAGCATAATAAGTGCGACAAAACGCAATAGGACAATTCTATAGAATTGTCCTATATGAAAAATTAATAAATTAAGGTGGTGGGGCACAGCCATTCCACGAAAAAGTGGAATAGTTCGGCTCAGGTTACCGTAGGGTAACCTGAGGCAATAGCGTTTTTTGTTGACATAAAACAATTCGTGTTATAAGCTATAACATCGGAGGCTTTTCGGTGTGCCTTATCTAAACACAGATGCTCTTTACATCATCCAAACAATGGAGGAAATGTACTATGAAAAAAACATTGAGCTTCACTTACAAGGCTATTACGCTCAGCGATCAATTTAGTGCTTTTACTGCGGAAGAGTATAACAGGTCGGGCCGGCCAGATGTGCGATGCACCAGGCTTAAAGACGCTCTTGTTGTGTCGATGGAAGAAAAAAACTGGACAAAAGCAATTGAAGACGTGGGGTCGTCTGGCACCGTAATCCATTCTTATTGGACGCCCACCGACGAACGTCTTTATATCTCGCGCATCGCGGTCACTTACGATCATGCCGTTTTGCCCTCTAACATGCGCGTTGGATATCATTGTTATGATTGGGCTAACAGGCAAATTCTCATAAGTGGAGATGAAATACCCAGAGAGAATAGCGATATTGAGGTGGGCAGTGCTGATTACTTCAAGACGATGAATTTTTTCAGCGCAAAATTGACATGCTTGCCAATTGACGAAACAGTGTCGCTAAATGCGGAGATGCCCTGTGGTTTATCCAGGTTTATGAGTCTAGCTTGGTGTCGTTTCTTTATGGGCGAGATGCATAAACTTGAGCACAACCTCAAAGTCACGCGTGCTGCTCGTCGCCTAGAAAAAGCTATCAAGGCAAAAACTTTCAATTATGGGCGCGCTCAGCGGTTCATCATAGAACTCATGCTCTCCATTGCCAGGTCTTAGGTCGCTGTTTTTCAGCGACGCACTCCGTAAGGTTCGCCTTGCGGTCTTTTTTTGTTTCAATTATTATGATAAAATAAAAACAATATGGTAGATGCAACTCCACAAATTGAAGAGTTAGAAACAAGGCTCCAGAATTTGGGAGACCGTCTTTGATGTAGCCGGAAAAGAAAAGAAATTAAAAGAGTTAGAAGAAGAATCATTACTGCCAAATTTCTGGAACGACAACGAACATGCAACGGAAGTTCAACAAGAAATCTCAGAAATAAAAAATGAAATATCAGCATTGGAAGAAATAAAAAATGATATTGCCGATTATAAGGTGTTGCAATCCTTCGACTCCGCTCAGGACAAATTTTCTTTGGAAAATTTGAATGTAAAGATAGAAAAGCAAGAATTTAAGACTTATTTGTCAGGCAAATACGACAAAAGCAATGCAATTTTAGAAATATATTCTGGGGCCGGTGGGCAAGATTCGCAAGATTGGTCAACAATGCTTTTACGAATGTACGAACGCTATTGTGAGAAAAAAGGTTATAAAACTGCAATTTTGCACCAAGCGCTTGGCGAAGGCGGTGGCCCCGAAGGAAGAATTGGCACAAAATCTGTTATAATAGAAATAAAAGGAAACTATGCTTACGGTTTTTTAAAAAAAGAAGCAGGCGTACACAGGTTGGTAAGACTTTCGCCATTTAATTCGCAAAAACTTCGCCACACTTCTTTTGCGCTTGTAAATATATTGCCGGAAATTAAAGATAACGAAATTGAATTAGAAATTAGGCCAGACGACTTAAAAATAGACACATTTAAAGCTTCTGGCCCTGGTGGCCAATATGTAAATAAAACCGAATCGGCCATTAGAATTACGCACATACCAACTGGCATTGTAGTCGCTTCGCAAAAAGAAAGGCTGCAAGGAAAAAATAAAGATAAGGCAATGAAAATTTTGGTGGCAAAATTATATCAGTTGCGCGAAGAACAGCACGTTAAAGAAATTAAAGAAATAAAAGGTGAAAACATTTCAGTGCGGTTTGGGAATCAAATTAGGTCTTATGTTTTGCACCCTTATAAAATGGTAAAAGATTTGCGCACGCTTTATGAAACAAGCGATGCCGAAGGAGTTTTAGACGGCGACTTAGAAAAATTTATAGAAGCTGAAATAAAATATGATAAAATTTAAAAACGTAGAAAAAATTTACCCACCAGATACTCTAGTTTTGCAAGACGTTTCATTTGATGTAAAAAAAGGAGAATTTGTATCAATTGTGGGCAAGTCCGGTTCTGGCAAAACTACTCTAATTCATTTAATTTTAGGGTTAGAAAAGCCATCTTCAGGTGAAGTTTTTTTTGAAAGTACAAATTTAAGCGAGGCCGACTCTTTAAAAATTCAAGAAATAAGAAGAAAAATTGGCGTCATTCACCAAGATTATAAATTATTGCCTAAAAAAACCGTCTATGAAAATGTGGCTTACATTATGCAGGTAGAGGGCAAAGATAATGAAGAAATAGAAAGGGAAGTTCCCAAAGTGTTAGAAGTTATTGGTTTAGAAAATAAAGTTAATAATTTCCCCCATCAACTTTCCGGTGGCGAACAGCAAAGGCTTGCCATTGCCCGAGCCCTTGTAAACCAGCCCGACATAATTATTGCCGACGAACCAACCGGCAATTTAGACCCTTACAACACATACGAAGTCATTGCGCTTTTAAGAAAAATTAATCAAGCCGGAAAAACAATTATTTTAGCCACTCACGACAGAGAAGTTATAAATAAATTAGGGAAAAGAGTAATTACCTTAGAACAAGGTAAAATTTTAAGAGACGAAGCCGAAGGAAAATTTATTATTTAGTGTAATTAGAATAATTAATATAATTAGAATAATTTTAATCTCATGCCAACAAATTTAAAAAGAATTACAAATTTTGCTGTTAAAGATTTTAGCAGAAATAAAGGAATTTCAATTGCCGCAATTTTTGTTTTAATAATTACCATTTTGCTTGTTACTGGGCTTTTCTTTTTTCAAAACATGGTTGGTTATTTAACCACGCAAATACAAGACAAAATTGATATTACTGCTTATTTTAAAGATGGCACTCAAGAGCAAGATATTTTAAATGTAAGAGACCAAATAGTAAAATTGGCACCAAACATAAAGAACATTGATTACGTTTCTAAAGATCAGGCGTTGGCCACTTTTAACACAATTCATCAAAGCGACTCAACTTTATCGCAGGCTTTACAAGAAGTTGGAGCAAATCCATTTTTGCCATCTTTAAACATCACAACCAATGGCGAACCAGCTCAATATGCGCAAATTGCCAGCCTTTTGCAAACTTCAGATTTTAGCAATTTAATAGACACGGTAGATTTTTCTCAGAAAAAAGATATTATTGAAAAAGTTTATTCCATAACGTCAAAAATAAATACAGTTGGTTTAATACTGGGAATTATTTTAGCGCTAGTTGCCATTTTGGTTGTTTACAACACAATAAAGCTTGCCATTGAAAATTCAAGAGACGAAATTAGCACAATGAGAATTGTTGGCGCTTCAGATTGGTTTATCAGGGGCCCATTTATTATTCAGGGCGTAATTTACGGGTTTATTGCATTCTTATTTTGCATTTTCATTTCTGCAATTACGGCATTTCTTTTGTCGCCCCAAATGGCAATTATTTTGCCGGGCTTTGACATGTTTGGGTATTTCTTAAATAATTTGTGGATTTTTATTTTATTACAATTGGGGTTTGGAATTGGGGTGGGGGTTATCTCCAGTTTCATAGTTGTCAAAAAACACTTGCAGGTATAAGATAACAATATTGAATTGCGAGGTCGTCTAATGGTAGGACACGTCCCTCTGAAGGATGTTATCTTGGTTCGAGTCCAAGCCTCGCAGCAAAAAAACACCCGGTAGGGTGCTTTTATTTTATAATTAAACCTTGCAAACGCTCTTCATTTTTTGGAGTCTGGAAAATCCGGTAAATACAAAAACGGCAAGCACGACTATTATGGCAATGGGAACGCCAATTTTTATATAGTTGTTAGTTGCCATTAAAGAGAAGTCATACAATCCGTGTAATACAGTTGCTATTAACAAACCTAAAATAAGTGGGATATATTTCTTTTTTGCTTTTTGAATGGAAATGGCCAGGAAATAGCCGGCAGTTGCTGAGCACAATGTATGCAAGAAAGTGGCTCCAATGAAGCGAATTAGCACCATAATTAGCGCTCTGGTGACCGATTGGTCAAAAGACATTGGTCCGGCGGGCGAAAACAAGTAAAGAATGTTTTCAATGGCAGTAAAACCTAATGCAGCAACAACCATATAAAGCATAACATCCAAAGGTTCGTCTAAATGCGGACTATTAAAAACTTTTACTCTAAAAACCAAATATTTAAAAAATTCCTCAGAGAAAGCAATTATTAAAAACCAATATATAATGCTAAAAATAGTCGAGTTTAAGTTTGTCATTTCCAACAAATTGGCAAGTCCAACTTGAACAAAAAAAACGGGAATTGTAATAAGTGCTCCCCAAAAGAAAATTTCTAAAATCATTCTTTTCGGTTCGGGGTGCATGTCTTCTCTTAAATAGTAAGCCAACCAAACCAAGCTGGGCACCAAACCTAAAATTATATAAACAAAAATTAATAATTCCATATTGCGCTTATTATATCATTTTTATTAAAACTGTGGTATATTAATATAAAGAATATTAAAAGGTCGTAGGTATTATATTATAAAGAAACAAAAATATGCCAACTTGGGCGAATAAAAAAAGATTAGGACGAAGGGTTAAAAAAAGAAAAAGAACAAAACTTAACAAGAGGACAAGCAAATAAATGACACGTATTCTTTAAAAATCACCGAATCTGCGGTGATTTTTTCTTGAGCGTTGTTTGTTGAAGTGTTACAATAAAAAAAGATTATGGCAAAAATGTTTAGCAAAAAATTTATTGATGAAGTTTTTGATATCGGCGTTTTAATAAAGGCCTTCTTTGGTTTTTTTGAAGTTTTAGCGGGAACAATTTTGGCAACATCCGGCCGGCTAATTACAAATAATTTAATAATAGCCTTAACTCAACAGGAAATTTCAGAAGACCCAAAAGATGTTTTCGTAAATTTTATTTTAAAAACTTCAAGTAACATTTTCTCGGGTGTTCATGTTTTTGCCATTGTGTATTTAATTGCACACGGCATCGTAAATGTATTTTTAGCCATATTTTTATTAAAGGAAAAGTTGTGGGCATATCCTGCGGCTTTAGGAATTTTTTCTCTATTTTCAATTTATCAAATTTACAGATACTTTCACACACACTCTTTATTGCTTTTGCTATTAACAATTTTTGATATTGTTGTAATAGGGTTTATTTATTTAGAATATAAAAGGCATTCAACTTTAAAATGAGAATAATGTTTGAAATATTGTTGTTAATAATTTTGGTTATTGTTTTGAGTTATATTTTTTTTCATTATGCCCAAGTTTCGTTGTCTCCTGCAACTCCGCAAAACAGTAATAATTCTGTTTGTGTAGCAGAAAAATGTTTTTTTGTTGAAGTCGCTAAAACAACCGCCGAAAGAGAAAAAGGGTTAATGAATAGAAGCCATTTAGATGAAAATAAAGGAATGCTTTTTATTTTTGAAAATGAAGGTTTGTATTCTTTTTGGATGAAAGATACTTTAATTCCGCTAGACATGATTTGGATTAATTCTGCTAACCAAGTTGTTTTTATTGCAAAAAATGTTCAGCCATGCAAAAGTTTAATCTGCCCGTCAATTAACTCATCTGCTAGGGCAGGTTATGTTTTGGAAATTAACGGCGGGCTTTCGGACAGTCTGGGCATAAAAGTGGGGGACACAGCAAAGGTAACTGTGCAGTAATCCACTTCTATTGACTGCCAATTTTGTAGTATAATATATTAAAGGTCGATTTTAAGAATTAATTTATAAAATCGAATATGAAATTTAAAACATTAGACGCAATTGCGTTAGTATTAGTAATAATTGGAGGGTTAAACTGGCTATTGGTAGCCATCAGTCCCGACTATAATTTAGTCACAATGCTTTTTGGTTCAATGGCATGGTTAGTAAGCACAGTTTATGTATTAGTTGGTTTGTCAGCAATTTACCTTATTGTTGTCTGGCCAAAATTAGGCAGAAATTAAAAAACTTCAACAAAAAACCCCGCTCTACGGGGCTTTTTTGTTATTTAAAAAATAAAGTTTAGTAAAGGTATCCCCAAGTTTGTAATTTATCGGAATCTTCATACCAACCAAGTCCAATATCTGTCCTGTAAAACATATTTTGTAACAATATATTGTCAATTCTGCCATATGCTTGTTTTCTGGCGTCTTCAACTGTAACTCCATTTCCAGTAACAATTAAGTCATACCCCATAACGCCCGCAATTCTCCAGCTTCCATCAACTAATTTTATATCGCCCAAATGTATGCCTTCCAGGTTTGGTTTTTTGAAAATAATAGACAAGTCGTGGTAAATACTAGCCTCCGATTTGTCGCTATAAGGCCACGGCGGAGTTGCGCAAACAACACCAATTTGAAAACCCTTCTTTGTTTTTAAGTCAAAATTTTCTCCTTTTGCAATTGAGTGCATAAATTCTCCCCATTCGGAAATAATTCCTTCCATTTGAATAGAAATTGTAGGGTAGCCAAACCTTGCAGTAAATTCCAAGGGGTAAATTCCTCGGCCATTGGCAATGCAATTTATATCAATATATCCAACATAACCAGACTTTTTAATATCTTCTTTCATTCTATCTAAAGTCATTCTAAAAATTGTATTCGGCCCCGACCAATACATTAATGTCCCCATTTCTCCCGTAAAAGGGCCAATGTCGCCCGGGAAAAGTTTTTTATGTTCAAAATTAACGTTTATGGGATAAATAAAATCATTACCGTTAAAAAATGCGCCAACGGCTATTTCAACGCCTTGAACAAATTTTTGCAGTTGCATTTCTTTAACTCTTGTTTGCAAAACTTTTTTGTTTGACCTAATAATCTCATGAATGTCTTTTCCATCGTCGTCCTTTCCTAAAAATAAAAGCCCCTTAGAATCAGATGGAGTAAACCCCGATGGTTTATAAACATATCTTCCGGGGTTTTCTTCAATAAATTTTAATGCCGAATCGTAATCGGTAAAATCCCAGTGGGGAAGCGTAAGCATTCCAACTCTTTTCATTTCCGACTGACCAAATTCTCTGTCTTTTTCTAATTTGTCGGTATACTCGCTGCCCCCTACAACCAATTTGCCTTTTTTCCTAAGTTCATCTGCAACGTCTCCAAAACCAATGTCGTCAAAAATAATTACATCTGCCCAATCAACAAATTCTTTCCAGTCGCCAACTTTATCTAAAAAGCCATCATAAACATCTTTGTCTGCTTCCGATTTTATACTAACTTTTACTTCGTGGCCTTCTTTAGAAATTTGCCAAGCCAAATCACCCGACAAACTTTCCCAGCCAACAAACAAAAATTTCCTTTTTATTTTTTCCGGTATAACTTTTGGTTCGGGCAAGTTGTTTTTTCCATTTTGCCCATTTTGTCCGTTCTCCATTTTATTTTATGATATTATATTATTTTAAATATTTTTATTAAAAATTCCAGCCCCCGCGGTCAATTAGCTTTCTACCATTTTTATTGCGTCTAAAATCTTGTTCTGTATTAAAACTTTCAATTGTTAAACCGTGTCGGGGAATTACAAAATCTAAATGTACGTCAGACTCTGTGTGGCCGTCGGCACCGTCCGAGCCGTGTTGCGAACTTCCAAAAGCCATATGCATTGTTCCTAAACGTTTTTCTGTTTCAACTGTGGGTCTAACTTGTTCAGAGTAGTCACCTTCTGGGTTCGATGGCCCAGTTCGTGCCATTGAATTGGCACCAAAAGCAATTTCAGCAATTTGTAAAACGCTTTCAGGGTTACTCTCATCTAAAGAGTGCTCTTGCAGATATGTTCTCAATTTTTCGGCTGAAGCCCCACCGCTAATTCCTCTTATTTTTCCATTTACCACTTCCAAACGTACAAATTTGTCTACGCCTTGGTCCATAGTAACTTCATCTTGCAAAACTGGAAGCATTAAAATTCCATTGGCTTGTTCTTCGTCTGGCGTGGTATATATTTCGCCTTTTGGTAGGTTGTCCCAGATTCCTTTTTCAATTGCTCCGCCATCTGTTACCCATCTTCTGTCGCCCTTGCGCAATTTTACGGTTAAATCTGTTCCATAAACTGTAGTTATTCTCATTACTTCGGCGTCTTTTACTTGCTCTAACATTCGGTTCATTCGGTGTTCCAAAACGTCTTTTTGTTCTGTTAATGCCCCTCCCTCGTCTAGTGCTTCGGCTGTTAAACCAGGGCAAAATGCCATTCTTTTGCCACTATCTGGCAAAGATTCAGTAAAATCATAAAAATCAACACCTTTTGGCTGTTCTTCCCAAGACCACGAAGACCAAATAAGGTCGGCTTTGTTTACTTCAGTTGAAAAATCTTTTTTCTTTGTTTTTTTACTAACTGCTAATTCAGAAAAATCTACGCCTCTTGCTCTCAACTGGTTTTGAATCGCTTCAATAAGCGGCCGGTCTGTGTTAACAGGATTTGTGTCTGTTAAAAATAAAACTCTCTCATTTGGGCTCAGCGATAAATAATCATCAATCATTTGGCCGGCGTGTTTTTCTCTTATTTCTCTGGTTTTTTGTTCCGCTTGTTCTTTATTAGGCGCGCCTGCTTCTAAGTTTCTGGCCATTTCTTGCAATTGTTTAGACACCTCATCCTGCTCGGCAGTTTCCTGCGTTTTTTCGCCCTCATTTAATTTGTCAGGATCTTGTGCCATTTTTTTTATTTTTTATATCTTACGTCATAATCTCCATAAAATACGGTAAGTTCTTCGCCCTTTTTAATTTTTCTTGTAGTAACAAAATTTGTTCCGTCATCTATTGTTTTCACATTAGGGTTTTTAGATGTATTCAGAAAAAATGATATGTCCATGCCGTTTAGTCCATGTTGGGGAATTGAAAACTCTCCATTTTCATCAAAGGCAAAAAAATCTCCAATCATTGCTTTTATTTCTTTATCAAAATTTTTATAGTCTTTTGGTTTTATTTTTTGCCACTTTCTTTTAGAAACTCCATAAAATGGGTTAGTATTTTTAGGAATATTTCTTATTGCAAAAATCCCAACACCTTCTATCTTTGAAGCTTTCAGCCTGCAGTATGTGTTTTTTAAGTTTTCTAAAAATTCGTTATTTGGCATCTTGTAAAAATTCTTCTTTATTATTATCAAATTGGTAGTCGTACACAATTTCTTCGCCGGCAGAAATTTTTCTTAAGGCCTTAAAATACAAAAAATCTTTTGGGCTGGCAGTGTCATAATCTACTTCCGCGTTAGGCGTTTGGCTGTGGTTGTAAATGCAACCGTAACCAAGCATTAAGCAAACTTGGTTAATTTCTGGTTGTTGCATATAATAAAAATTCAAAACGGTTTTTCCTTTTTCAAAAAATTCAGCTTCTTCTTTAGTAATAAAAACAATAGGGCAGTATTCAATAATTTCACCTTCGTTAATATCTTCTGTTGCCACAACACCTCGTCCCTTGCCTTCCACTTCTAAAACTTTAATTTTTACGGGAGGATTAATTTCCATAATTTATTTTTAAATTGTTTTTTTATTGTATCACTATTAGAATTTTTTGCAAAAAAATAACCCCCGAGTAGGGGATTATTTCTAAAATTCAGAAATTTTACCTGCTGAATCTTGGAGGTCTCTTTTTAGACCAGCATTCTCTGCAGTAGATTGGTCTGTCTGGAGCCGGTTCAAAAGGAAGCTCTGTGATTTCTACTCCGCATTCGGAGCATTTCCAGTTTCCTTTTACAGGTTCTCTTTTAACAAAACCTCCACTGTTATTGTTTCTGTCGAACATTTTTTGTTTCTTTTATAGGCATTTGCCTAATAAATACTAAAACGACCTTTTAACTAACTATATTTATTATACTTTGTTTATAGGGCTATGTCAAGCCTGCCTGCCGGTGGGTAGGGGGGTTTATTTTTTCTATCTAAAATGTAGAATGAAGATATACAATTAATTCGAAAAAGGTATTCAGCGTAAATCAAACCCTCAATGTATAAGATATATCTGGGCTTGATTTCCGAAGCAAATCTGCTCGCCTCGCTCGCAGACCCGTGAAAAAAGAAATTTGGCTTTTAGCCGTGTTAGGTATAATATTTATTATTTTGTTAGGAATTTTGTTTCTTGTGCCGGCAAAAGCGCCCACAACTTCGCAACAAAATAATTCGCAACAAAATTCACAAACGCAAAACCAAGCAGTAGAGGGCATAAAAATAGATTCTCCTAAAGACGGCGGTTGGGTTGTTTCGCCATTAAAAATTACGGGTTCTGTAAATGGCGGTGGCTGGGCAGGTTTTGAAGGACAAGTTGGCACAGTTCAGTTGTCCGATAATAAAGGTAAAAAAATAGCAGATGGCGTTTTAAAGGCAACAACAGATTGGACAAAATTTCCAACTCAATTTGAAACAACCCTAACATTCACCACGGACTACAAGGGCTCTGCCACGCTCTTCTTCAGCAATGAAAACCCCAGCGGTTTACCAGAAAAGAACAAAAACCTCGGCCTCCCCGTGATTATCAAATAATTTCGACACAATAAGACATAAATGCTCAGGTTATCACGTGATAACCTGAAAATAAATATGAATGTTCAAATTAAAGAAGTTAAAAAAACGGCGACTGAAAGTTTTGGGAACAAACAATGGGCAATAAATGATAAAAAGTTTAACTTCTTACCTTCTAGAAAAACATTTTATTTTGCCTCATATTCGGGCAAAGAAATTATCGCATATGCTCAAGTTGAAATTAGGGGCGGAATTGCAGAAATTCGGTCTTTGCTTGTGAAGGATGGTTTGCGGGGGAGCGGTGTTGGTACCCAGTTATTTAGTCACGTTGAGGCTTGGGCAAAGATCAAAAAAAATTGTGTTAAATCGGTTGTAAAAACCTCATCTGCGTGGCCCAAAACCATACATTTTTATAAGAAAATGGGTTATAAAAAAGATGCAGTTCTTCCAAAATATTATTATGGGGTGGATTGGTACTATTTAAGTAAAAACCTCTAATTTGTAATTTATTGAAAGTCTCAGGTTATCACGTGATAACCTGAAGAATATAAGTAAATAGCCGTAGTATGAGCAACAGTTTAAAAGATGTTATTATAGAAAAAAGTGAGTTTTTATCCGTGAGTCAGCTGGCG
This sequence comes from Candidatus Staskawiczbacteria bacterium, assembly GCA_903928565.1. GTDB lineage: Bacteria > Patescibacteriota > Minisyncoccia > Minisyncoccales > Staskawiczbacteraceae > XYD1-FULL-39-28. The sequence goes on along the minus strand of CAIYRH010000018.1, from coordinate 51,038 downwards.
AAGCTTTTAAAAATTAGTCGGGTGGCTGTACTGAAAAGAATTAATCGGGGAGCAATCAAAGCAGTAAAAGTCGGGCCCAATTTTATAATTAAAAAAACAGATATAAAATATTTATTAAAAAGTTAGGTGAAATAAAAAAGCTTAGGTTATCACGTGATAACCAAAAAAAATTGTGAGAATTGAAGCTAATTAGTATCATTGGTATGAGATTAGTATATTATTAGTATCGCTAAACATGAATTTTAAGATATTAAAAAAGTCATCAAAAAGCAGAGCGCGGTTGGGGTTTTTAGAAACAGAACACGGAGTTGTTGAAACTCCGTGTTTAGTTCCGGTTGCCACACAAGCCGTTGTTAAAACTTTAGAAAGTAAAGAAGTGGAAGAAACAAAATCTCAAATTTTAATTTCCAATACTTTCCATTTGCATTTAAAACCGGGCGAGAAAATTGTAGAGAAGGCCGGAAAACTGCATAAGTTTATGAATTGGAAAAAACCGCTTATGACGGACTCGGGCGGTTATCAAGTTTTCTCTTTAGGTTTTGGAAGGGATTTCAATTCTGGCAGCAAATTTTCGCTCGCGCCTGAAAAAAGTTTATTGCCGCGCTCAATTAGTGCTGGAGCTCAGCCACAAAACATAAAAATAAATCACGATGGCGTGACCTTTCGCTCGCCGGTAAATGGAGACGAATTATTTATTGGCCCAAAAGAATCAATTAAAATACAGGAAAGTTTGGGCGCAGACATTATTTTTGCCTTCGACGAGTGTACAGCTTCCTTGGCTGACTACAACTATGTAAAAAAATCGTTAGAAAAAACACACCGCTGGGCCGAAATTTGTTTAAAATCTCAAAAGTCAAAACAAGCCCTTTATGGCATTGTGCAGGGTTCAAAATTTAAAGACTTGCGCATTGAAAGCGCAAAAGTAATTGGTGCAATGGATTTTGACGGTTTTGGAATTGGTGGAGAATTTGGCAACGACAAGAAAAAAATGGGTGAAATGATTGGCTGGGTGGTAGATGAATTGCCCGAAAAAAAGCCAAGGCACCTTTTGGGTGTAGGTTATTTAGAAGATATGGAATTAATAATAAAATCTGGCGCCGACACTTTCGACTGCACCGTGCCAACTCATTATGCCAGGCGAGGAATTGCCTTTACTAGCCAAGGAAAATTAAATTTAAAACAAACTAAATTTTTAAGAAAGAATGAACCGTTAGACAAGGGTTGTGTTTGCGCTGTTTGTTTAAATTACAAAAAAGACTACATTTGCCATTTACTAAAAGCTGGTGAAATAACCGGCATGAAACTTCTAACATTTCATAATTTGTTTTATTTCAACACTTTTGTAGAAAGCATCCGCGAAAGAATAAAAAAAGGCGAAATTTAATTTATTCTTTTGGTTTCTCTGTGCCTGCCTGTCCGGTAGGCAGGTTATGTGATTTTGAATTAACCTCGTAGTTGGTGTTTTGTGCCTCAAAAAAGTTAACCAACTCATAAACGTCAGTTGCCGTGCTCATCCATTTAGCTGGGTTTGTTGCGTTATAATGTGGCTGAAAACCCAATTCTTCCATTCTCCTGTCGGCAACATATTGCACATATTGGTTAACATAGTCGGCGTTTAACCCAAGAATTCCACGTGGAAATAAATTTTTGTTATATTCTGTTTCCAAATCAACTCCCTTAATTATTATATTTTTAATTTCCTCGGCAAATTCAGCAGAAACAATTTCAGGGTTTTCTTCAAGCAAAGTTAAAACCAAATTTATTCCAAATTTTAAGTGCAAACTTTCGTCGCGTAAAACCCAATTTATCATAGAAGCCAAATTTCTCAGCTTATTTCTTTGTCTGAAAGAAAGCATAACCATAAACCCAGAATAAAACCAAACGCCTTCCATAACAATATTGTATGCCACAAGATTTCTAATAAAATCTTTTTTGCCCTCAACTGTTGTAACGTCATAAGTGTCTTCGGTCATTCGGGCAACATAATCATTTATGTAATCTTCCTTCGCCTTCATTGACGGAGTGGTTATGTGTGTTTCATATATTTTTGTTCTGTCTAGTGGTAAAGTTTCTAAAACATATTCAAATGCAACACAATGGTTTGCTTCTTCCCACATTTGTTTTGCCAAATATAAATGGCATTCAGCCGACTTTAAATATGGGTAAACTCCCAGTGCCAAAACTCTGTTAACAACTAACTCCGCTGGATTAAAAAACGACATAACAAATTCCACCGCATATTTTTCGTCGTTGGTCATTGTTGCCCAATCTTCTAAATCTTCTTTTAGCGGAATTTCGTGCGGGTACCAAGTGTTTGCAATTGCTTGGTCGTAAAGTTCTCGTGCCCAGGGGTACAAAGAAGGGTGAATGTTATAATCTTTTGGTGATGCTTTTCCTATAAGTGCCATATTGATTTGAAACTCGAAATTCGAATTTCGAAATTCGAAACTTGTTTTGAATTTTTAGTATTTGAAAATTATGATTTGTTTCGGATTTCGGATTTCGTGCTTCGGATTTTATTTAACTTACTGGCAAGAGTCACAAACAAAATTCCCTTGCGGGTCTTCGTTTATTTTTGCCATTATTGCTTCATATTCTGCCGAGCTTTGCTCTGTTTCTTCGGTGCCAACTGCACCCTTGTCCGTCGAAACTTTAGCAAAGGCGGAAAAACCAACTCTGCCCATTTTTTCTCGTTTATTTATGGTCACGGTGCTTTGTTCGGCAGTGTGGCGTGGTTTCATGTGCAAATAATAGGTTGTTTTCAAACCTTTGCGCCAAGCCATGTTATAAATATCCATTAATTCTTCTGTAATTCTTGTTTCTAAATACATATTTCGTGACAAAGCCTGGTCAACCCATTTTTGCGCGCGTGCGGCAATTTCAATAAACGCATACGGCGAAGTAGTAAATGCCGACTTATATCTTATTTTCAATTCTTGCGGAATTTTTTCAATGCTTAAAATGTCGCCCTGTTTTTCAATTATTTCGTTTTTTACTTCCTCCCAAATGTTAATTTCTTTTAAGTCGTTAACTAGGTTGTGGTTTATGTCTAAATATTTTCCAGATATTTTATTTCTAGAAAATACTTGTGCAAATCTTGGGTCAATCCCAGGTGTGGTGCCCGCCAACAAGCCAATGTTTGCATTTGGGGCGACCGCCATTAACGTAGCATTCCTCATTCCTTTCTTAACTTTTTTTCTTAAACTGGTCCAATCAATATTAAGTTCTTTTGCGTGGCTTGTTTTGTCTAAATCTAATTTTTCTCCTCTAGAATTTTCTACATTTTCAATAGTATCAAATGGCACCAGGCCTTTTGCCCACCCAGACCCTTCGAAATTTTTATAGCTTCCGCGCTCTTTTGCCAAATTTGCGCTTTCATCAATTGCAACATAACTTATAAACTCAAAAATTTTGTCAGCCATTTCAAAAGTTTTTTCATCTTCATAACCTAATCTCAGCAATTCTACAGCTTCAGAAAAACCCATAACTCCCAAACCAATGGCTCGGTTTTCTTTGTCCGATTTTATTGCCTCGGGAATGGGCAATAAATTAATGTCTATTAAGTTGTCTAGCTGTCTTACAGCCAACCTTGTAGTTTCCTCAAGCTGTTTCCATTTAATTTCTTTGTTGTTAATGTGCGCTGCAATATTAATAGAGGCCAAATTGCAAACGGCAATGTTGTCTTTGTCTTGGGGCAAGCAAATTTCTGTGCAAAGGTTAGACATGTGAATTGTGCCCGTATTATTATTTAACGCTCGCAAATTAATTGGGTCTTTCCATGTTAGCCACGGGTGAGAGGTAGCTTGCAACATAACCAAAATTTGCCGGTATTGTTCTTCTGCGGGAACTTTCGTAAAAGTTCTCAGTTTTCCGGCTTCGGCGTCTGCAATGTACTCTTTATAGCGTTTAGAAAATTTCTGCCCATACAACTCGTTTAAATCCGGCGTTTCCTTAGGGTCAAACATATACCAGCTTTCTTTATCTTTTACTCTTTGCATAAATTCATCAGAAATGAAAACAGCGGTATCGGCAGTTCTCATTCTTAAATAGTCGTCACCGGCATTATGTCTCCACATTAAAAAGTCCGGAAAATCAATGTGCCAATTTTCCATGTAAAAACACAATGCTCCTTTTTTCTTCCCGCCCCTTTGAATTGCCCTAATAGCTGTATCAATAATTTTTGCAAACGGTGTTGGGCCAGATGAAGTTGTATTATTTGAAGAAAGTGGTGATCCGCTGGCTCTTAATTTTGTAATTGAAGCTCCAATACCTCCGGTTGCTTTAGAAATTTTCATAACGTCAGACACAGATTTGGCAATATTCTCAATGTCGTCTTGAATTTCCAGCAAAAAACAATTTGATAAGGCCGGTCTTGTAGTTCCTGCTCCAATATTTGTAGAACCTCCGGCAACATATTCTAAGTTAGACATTTTGTTGTAAAACTTAATTGCCTGTTCTGTGGGATTTTTTTCGTTATAAGACAAACCCATAGCAACTCGCATAAAAAAATATTGAGGAGTTTCAATTGGTTTTTGGTCCGTATCTTTCATTGAATAGCGGTCAAACAAAGTTGAAATTCCCGCATACTTAAAAAGTTCGTCTTTTTTGATATCTAACGCGCCAGCTAATTCTTCCAAATTAAAACAATCTGTCATTCTTTTGTCTAAAATTTCTGACTTAACTCCGTTTTTAATGTGCTGTGAAAAATATTTTTTGTATTTTCCCTCTAAAACAGTTTCGTCGGCATTATAATCGCCAAAAATTCGTTTATATACAGTTTTTAGCAATAGGCGAGTGGCCACCTTGTCATAAGAAGTGTCTTCTTGAATGTTTTGCAAAGCAGCGTTTATTGTAGCAAAATCCAATTCCTCGGTTGTAATGCCGTCATAAAGCATTAACTGGGTTTCCGAAGCAATTTGCACAACTTTGCTAATTGGGTTTTCTAGTCCAAGGCAAGCTCTTTCAATAGATTTGTTTATTCTATTGGCATCAAAAAGCTCCTTGGTGCCATCTCTCTTCGTCACATAAATTTCCATAGTATTGATTATTTATTAATAATTATTATCGTTAAGATTATTTAATTTTATGATTATTAAGAAGGGTCGTCAACTGTGGATAACTTTTCTGGAAAGGAGGTAGTTGACAAGGGTTAATAATAGTAATAAAATCTAATTAGTAATAATTATTAATAACAAAATACATAAAAATATGAATACAAGTATAAAAGTATCGTTGGGCGTTATTGTTGTTTTAGCAATAACGGTAGTTTATCTTTTAGTTGGCAACATGCAAAGGCCGGCTGTTGCAGTTAATGACAACGCATCGCAAACAGCTTCAATGAAGGAAGACTTCATGCAACCACACGTTCCCGCCACATTAACAGATGCACAAAAGGCAGAGTTAAAATTGGGCGCCGCCGATCACCAGCCAACCACCCTAACATTCGATGTTGCCGGAGGAAGCTTTTACTTTACTCCAAATGAAATAACAGTAAAACAAGGTGACAAAGTAGTAATTAACTTTACTAACGTTGGCGGAACGCACAACTTAACTTTCACAGATTTTGGAGGAATTGCTACTAAAACTATTCAGGGAGGCGAAACCGACACAATTGAATTCACCGCAGATAAAAAAGGAACGTTTGAATATTATTGTGCCGTTGGTAAGGGTTTTCACCGCATGATGGGGCAAATTGGTGTGTTAATAGTTCAATAGAAATTTAATATATGGAAGATTATAAAGAAATAGCAAATAACGCCCGCAAAAAAGTTCTAGAAATGGTGCATTTGGCGGGCACATCTCACATTGGGTCTAATTTTTCTTGCATGGATGTTTTGGCGGTTTTGTTTTCTAAACTGAATTTAGATAAAGATTTAAAAGATGACAGAGACCGTTTTATACTTTCTAAGGGTTGGGCGGCGGCAGCATTGTATTACTTTTTATCAGAAAAAGGAGTAATTCCTAAAGATGATTTAAAAACTTATTGCCAGCCCGGTTCTAAATATATAGGACTTGCCGAACCCGATGTCAGGGGCGTTGAAGTTGCCGGCGGAGCAATGGGGCACGGTTTGCCAATGGCGGTTGGCATGGCATTGGGCGCAAAATTATCCGGAGAAAAATGGAAAACGTTTGTTTTAATGTCAGACGGCGAGTTAGATTGCGGAACCACTTGGGAATGTGCAGCGTTGGCTCCTCAGCATAAGCTAAATAATTTAACCGTTATTGTAGATTGCAACGATTTTCAAGCCATGGGCACCACCAAAGAAGTTTTAAGCATGGAACCTTTGGCAGATAAATGGAAAGCTTTTAATTGGGATGTTGCCGAAATTGATGGCCATAATTATGTGCAAATAAATAAAGCCATAACCGAGAGTTTCAAAAGCACCAGAAAACGCCCACTAGTAATTATTGCTCGCACAACCAAGGGCAAAGGCGTATCTTTTTTTGAAAGAAAATTGGAATGGCATTATAAAAACATAGATAAAGAAAATTATATAAAAGCATTAAGCGAATTAAACAACAATGGAAAATAAATTATCTTCTATTCCTGGTTTTACCAACGGTTTGCCCAACGAAGTCTTCAAAGAAAAAGTTGCCCGAAGTTCCCGTGGCGTATTTATGGAAACGCTTGAAGAGTTGGTTAAAAAAGACAAAAAAATTATCTTAATTGTGGGTGATGTTGGTTTTTCTTATATGCAGGTTTTTCAAGAAAAATATCCCAAGCAATACATTAATGCCGGCGTTACAGAGCAATCTTTTATGGGCATTGCCGCCGGTTTAGCTAAAAGCGGTTGGAAACCATATGTGTATTCCATGGTGCCGTTTATTATTATGCGCAATTACGAACAGCTTAGAAACGACGTTTGCTATAATAATGCAGATGTTAAAATGATTGGCGCAGTTGGGGCGGTCCACTACAGGTTTCAGGGAATGTCGCACAACCTATTAGGCAAAGAAAACGAAGAAGATTTGCTTAAAAATTTGCCCAACATAAAACGTTTTTACCCCAAAGATACCGCAGAAGTTAGAAAAATAATTTTAGATACTTACAAAGACAACAACCCAACATACATTAGGTTGTGAATAATTCACCGAGTTGACAAGGGTTCTTGTTAGTAATAAAATACAATTAGTAATAAATATTAATAGTATTCGTAATAAAATTATGAAAACTTTGCAAAAAAAAGAACGCATGACGGCTCAAAAGAGTTTTATTTTGGGTTACTTAAAAAGCGTTAAATCACATCCTTCGGCAGAAATAATTTACAAAGAGGTAAAAAAGAAATTGCCCAACATAAGCCAAGGCACAGTTTACCGAGTTTTAAATAATTTTAAAAGAAAAGGGGACATTATTTCTATAGACACCAAAGACACCGTGCACTTTGACGCCGACATTTCCGATCACGCCCATTTTATTTGCGAAAATTGTGGAAATGTTTTTGATGTTATAGATGAATGCTCAAAATGTGGCATTTTAAAGAATAAAAGAACAAAGGTCGGTGCAATTAATAGTTATAAAATAAATTTTTATGGAATCTGTAAAAAATGTAAACGATAGTGCTTGCCACGATTGTGGCAAAGAAATGTCAGTAAGCAACGAAGAAATTCAAGGTGGAGTTTGTTTGGTATACGATAATGCTGGCGAAAAAATAAATATTTTAAAGTGCGATGATTGCTATGCAAAAAGCCCGGCGCTTACCAATTACCAGCCTTGCGAGGTTTACTCAAGAGTTGTTGGCTATATAAGGCCAGTTCAGCAATGGCATAAAGGTAAAAAACAGGAATTTGCAGAGAGAAAAGAGTTTATTGCATCTAAAGACTGTTGTTAGCTCGTAGTAATTTGTGAAGCTTAATTATTAATAAAAATAATATGAAATACGCTACACAAAAAATAAAAGAAGAAAGTAGGCAGTGCAGCATTTGTGCTGCTCAATTCGAAATTTGGCTAAGCAATTCAAGAATCAGCGAAGAGAAAAAAGAAAAAATGGCTCAACATTTATTAGCATATTGCCCAGTTTGTTCAAGAGTAGACGAAGGCTAAATAAACAAATTTATGGAAAAATATACATTACCGGAATTACCCTATGCATATAATGCTTTAGAGCCGTATATTTCAGAAGAAATAATGAAATTGCATCATGATAAGCACCACGCAACATATGTTAGCAATTTAAACGTTGCTATAGAAAAACATCCGGAATTTTTTGAAAAAACCGCAGAGCAACTTTTGGTAATGTTAGACAAATTACCCGAAGACATAAGAACTGCTGTTAGAAATAATGCCGGTGGGCACGTAAACCATTCAATGTTTTGGGAAAGTATGGCGCCTAAATCAGGCGGCGAGCCCTCAGGTGATTTGGCAAAAGTAATAAATGACAATTTTGGAAGCTTTGCAGATTTTCAGCAAAAGTTTAACGACGAAGGCTTAAAACGTTTTGGTTCGGGTTGGGTGTGGTTGGTTAAAAATGAATTAGGCAAGCTTGAAATTGTTTCAACCGCAAACCAAGACAACCCAATAAGCGAAGGTAAAAAACCAATTATTGGCAACGATGTTTGGGAGCATGCATATTATTTGCAATATAAAAATGTCCGCGCAGATTATCTAAAAGCTTGGTGGAATGTTGTTAACTGGCAAGAAGCCGAAAAAACATTTAGCGAATAGTTTGTTTCAGCCACCTTGTAATCGAGGTGGCTTTTTGGTATAATAAAATAATATTTCAATAATATAGTAATGGTAGTAATGGAAAATAAAATTTGGAAGAAAATGTTTCTTAATTATAAAGCTGTTGCAATTTTATTTTTTGCTTGTTTTTTATTTTTTAGCTCTGTGCATGAAGCTAGCGCTACAACATATGTTAACGATACATTTACAGATACTACCGGTACTTTATTACAAAATCATACCGCTGATGGCAATACTTGGGTCAAGAATAATGCTATTTATTGGGGAGACGTAACCATATCAAGTGCCGGCAGGATTTATCTTTTAAGTAGTATGGACATATACGATAGTTCTTTCTCGCCACCCACATATAACTATACGGTTTCGGCTGATGTATATTTAGCGGATGGCGTGGTGAGTGGCAATACTGGGATTGGCGGACGTTGTGGTGCGAGTACCCTTGGCTATTTTGCTACTGTGTCACCCGGTCCGATGATTAAATTATATTCAACTATTGGAACTCAAATTGGAGCTTATAGTTTATCCGGACTTGCTGCGGGTCAGACTCATGCTATGAAATTGGTAATGAATGGTAATAATATTAAAGTATATTGGGATGCGTCTTCTGTAATAGATGTAACCGCAACCGGAGGAAACATTATTGGTTCTATTGGTGTTCCTTGCATGTATTTTGATCAGCCAGCAACAGCGACAACTCAAGTGCATATTGATAATTTTTTAGTGACCGATAATAATCCTTTGGTTGCTGGTGTTCTTTCTTCGGTATCTCAAACATCTACTTCTGCCACCGTTTCCTGGACAAGCGGATCTGGCGGTACTGCCCCCATAACAGCGCAATTGCAACGAAGTGCACACAGCGCAAACACGTGGTCAAATGTAAGTGGCGCAACTACAAGCCCGGCAACAGACACGGGATTGAGCCCTTCAACAAGTTATGATTACAAAGTTGTCTATACCGATACAGCATCAAGTACCGCCACCTCAAATATATTAACGGTAACTGCAGATAATAGTTTGTCGGCTGGTGTTCTTTCTTCGGTATCTCAAACATCTACTTCTGCTACTGTGTCATGGACGGTCGCATCTGGTGGTACTGCCCCAATAACAGCGCAATTGCAACGCAGTGCACACAGTGCAAACACATGGTCAAATGTAAGTGGCGCAACTACAAGCCCGGTAACAGACACGGGACTAAGCCCTTCAACAAGTTATGATTATAAAGTCGTCTACACCGATGCCACATCAAGTACCGCCACCTCAAATATATTAACGATAGTGACGAATGATATCACATATAATGTTCAGCAAGCAGATTTGTGGGATAATGGGTATGATAATGTTAACGCACCCAAGCAATCAACATTTGCTCGATTTGTTTTTACAACTAACGCAGCAAGTATTACCGTTACCGGTAATTCAACTTTATATCCAAATTATTATGCAACTTTGGGCGTGCAAATAAACGGAGTAGACCAGTCGCCTTTATCGTTTACTAGTGCATCTCAAAGTTTTACGGTTAATCTTGGTTCTGCGGGTACTACGCGTACTGTAGATATAATTACGGGAATGCAGAGCGATGGGGGCACGAATACTGTGAGTGGTTCATTTATTAATAGTATCACATATCCTGCTACTGCTTCATTTAATGTGTTGCCACCTAACGACACACCAAATCGTGTGCTTGTATATGGTGATAGTATATCAGCCGGAGCTTATGCAACTAATCCTGAAAGCCAAGCATATGTTCCATTGCTAAGAAATCTTTACGGCCAGAGTGTAATGTTAGAGGGGTGGGGGTACCGCGCTTTATACGATGATGCTCATACGGTCGGATTATTGAATGCGTTTGTAAGTCGGCTTGTGTCATACACGCCCTCAACAATATATCTTGCTATTGGCACAAATGATTGGGGCGATAGTTGGAATGTAAATAGTTTCGGTACGGCTTACGGTAATTTATTAGATGGTCTACATTCTGCATTGCCAGCTGCGCGTGTTATTTGTCAAACTCCTCTTGTTAGGGGTTCTGAAATTACTGGTCCGCTTAATTCAAATGGAAATACTTTGGCAGATTATAGATCACAAATTGCTACAGTGTGTAATGCGCGTAGTAGTTATGCGGCATTAGTTGATGGAACAACTCTATTAACCTTATCAGATGTAAGTAATGATGTGCATCCTACAGACAGTGGATTTGTAAAATATGCAAAACGTATTGCTCCAATATTAGCTCAGCCAAGCTATACTGTTTCTGGGCCTTCAAGTGGATCGGCATCACAAACTAGCACAGCATTTACTGTGACTTTAGGAAATAGTGCGCCATTTATTGGAGACCAAACGATAACAATTTCAGACGGCGGAGATGGCGGTACATTTACTCCGTCAGTTGGCTCATCTGGTATTTCGTCGGTAACGGTTACTCCCGCTGCTTCTGCGAATTCATTTACTTTTACATATACCCCTGCTTCATCGGGTAGTAAGACATTCACCCTTACAAATGGTCAATCAGGGTGGTCTAATCCAAGCAATATATCTTATTTTTCTCTAAGTAGCAATGATACAGTTAGTTCATCAACTTATACGGTTAGTTCGCTTGTTGGCAATGCGGGAACAATAATTAATGTTCCATACAATACATCTAAGGCGACTTTTGAATCTAATCTAACTAAAGGTCAAATTAATCAGACATGGACAGATACCGGTATACATGATCCAATATTAACTGGAGATACCTTAGTTGTTTTAGCTCAGGATGGTGTTTCGCAAGCAACATATACAATAACTGTAACACCGGCAAGCGCCGACGCCACCCTAAGTAATCTTGCCATTAGCGCGGGCACGTTATCTCCAACGTTTTCATCGGAAACAACTTCATATACCGAAAGTGTTGATTACAATACAAATAATTTAACAGTTACCCCAACACGAAATCAGGCAAGTGCAACTATGACAATATCCATTAATAATTCAACTCCTATAGCTATTACATCTGGCTTACCATCTGATTCATTGCCACTAAACGTGGGTTCTAATACAATCACGGTTGTAGTAACTGCTCAAGATTCAAGCACAAATACATACACAATTACTGTAACCAGAGCACCCGGTGGCGGAGGGCTAACATATTATCCAATTTCAGTCTACGTAACCCCTAATGGTTCAATTACTCCACAAAGCCAGTCTATCGCGCGAGGAGGAAGCTATACCTTCACCATTACCCCATATACAGGATACCAAATTGCAGATGTACTAGTAGATAATATTTCTGTTGGAGCCCGATCAACCTATACATTCAGTAATGTTACCCAATCCCATACAATTTTAGCAAACTTTTCAGCAATATCGGTAACCACGCCCCCAGTATCTCCAATAAATATTCCACCAAACAACACCCCAACCATAGAATCTCTAAAAGCACAAATTCTTCAATTGCAAATTCTTATACAGCAAATATTGGCTCAAAGAGGGCAAAATCCAACTACGCCTCAATTATTAACTAAAGATTTAAGATTTGGTAGCTACGACAGCGAAGTTATTTTGTTGCAAAATATTTTAAAGAAATTAAATCTCTTTTCGCAATCAATAAACTCAACTAAAAGTTTTGGCCCAACAACATTAAAATCAGTTAAGGCCTTTCAATTAAAATATAATATTCTTACAGCAAAATCACTTCAATATGGAATGGTGGGGTCAAATACAAGAAATAAGCTTAATGAGCTTAATAAATAGCTAGTAAAAACCGTTTTTTAGAAAAATAAAAAATCGTATTTAAAAATCGTCCGTAAGTAGGGCGATTTTTTGTTTGACAAAAATTTAGAAAAGATATAGATTATATCTAACGGCTTTTCAGTGTGCCGCGGAACACTGATTGATCATTTACAGAAAAATACCTGTATGAAAACGATAAAATTGATGTATTTAGTGGTGCCCGGGCTTGAAAACCCACTAGGAATCCTAAGCGCAGGAAAAGAGTCGCTGGAAAGAAGGGGCTTGAAGATTAAGCATCTTGACGGGAATATACTAGAGGCAAGTTATGACCATAAGGATTGGGCAAAGTGTATTCTCGATACTGGTAGCAGCCATTGCCCCGAGAATACGCTTTTCGATGCGGGTCCTACCTGCATGAAGCTTATTAATGTGTCTGTGCATTATACGCATGCACGCATTCCTTCCGGCAGGCGCCCAACGCGCTATGGCGAATATCAGTGGGTTAATGGCGAGCATCCCATTGTTGGAGAAAGATTTGGTGCCACTTTGACTTGTCTGCCCATGTCGGAAACGGTGTCTATTTCTATGGACGTGGAGGATGATTCTCGGAAAATTCGTGAAATATACCGAAGGGATTTACTTAAGTTGGAATATGCGATCGAAAACCGCATCAAGCTAGCGAAGGTTGCAACTCGCTTAATTAAAGCAATGAAGTCAAAGTCGGCAAACGAAGGGCGGACTCAGCGCTTCATAAACGAAGTTTTCATTGCTATTGCAAGAATATAGGGCTTGCCCCTCAACAGATTTTATAAGCCACCGTTAAAACCGTGTGGCTCTTTTTTTGTTGATTTTTTGGGCAAAGAGTATAGAATTGAATAATGAAAAAAGAATTTTATGTGATTTGCGACAATATTAGAAGCCTAGAAAATGTGGGTTCTATTTTTAGAACTTCCGACGCGTTGGGCGTAGCCAAAATATTTTTATGCGGAATAACCGGTAAACCACCGCATCATAAAATTTCTAAAACTGCACTGGGGGCGGAAGAAAGAATTCCCTTTGAATATTGCAAACAAACTAGCAGGTTGCTAGACAAACTAAAGAAGAGTAGAATAAATATAATAGCTTTAGAGCAGGCCCTACCAGCTCGGCAGGCAGGCAAACAGTCTATTAATTATTTAAAACTTAAGCCTAAATTTCCGTTAGCACTAATTTTGGGCAACGAGGTAAAGGGCGTTTCAAAAGCAGTATTAAAAAAGTCAGATAAAATAATATTTTTGCCTATGTCGGGGCAAAAAGAATCGTTAAACGTAGCCGTATCCTTTGGAGTCGCAGGATACGAAATAAATAAATATCGCAAATAATATTAAATAAAAAAAATTATGAATCCAGATTTTCAACAGTTTATAAACGTAATGGGGTACCAATCGGTGCCGGTAGGTTTTATGGTTTTGTTTGCATTATTAGCAGTATGGTCAATAATTTGGAAGGGAATTGCTTTATGGACAGCCGCCCGAAATGGCTCAAAGCCATGGTTTGTTGTGCTATTAGTTGTAAACACAGTGGGTATATTAGAAATTCTTTACATATTTTATTTCAGCAAAAGAAAATCAACAAAAATAAAACAGTAAAAAAAATTATGAAGCAATCAACTTTATGTTTGCTGATTAAAGACAACCAAATTCTTTTAGCAATGAAGAAAAGAGGGTTTGGTGTTGGGAAATGGAATGGAGTAGGCGGAAAAGTTGAATTTGGAGAAAAAATTACAGACGCAGCTGTTAGAGAAGCCAAGGAAGAAATTGGTGTTGATTTGAAAAATATAGAGAAAGTTGGTGTTTTTAAATTTAAATTTACAGACAAGCCAGAATGGAATCAAATGGTAACTTTATTTGTGGCAAAAGAATGGGACGGCGAGCCGGCAGAGTCCGATGAAATGGCGCCAAAATGGTTTTTACACGACGAAATTCCATATAAAAAAATGTGGCCCGACGATGCTCACTGGATGCCCCATGTGCTAAAGGGAAGCAAGGTTGAAGCAAATTTTATTTTTGAAGACGAATATAAAATTTTAGAGCACGACGTAAAGGTATTAGACAGTTAAAAAAAACTCCTTTTTTCACCCTTGACAGGGGGTTTTTGTTTTGATACTATCAACCATAACCGACTAAATTGGTCGGTTATGCTAATTCTAGAGTAACTTCTATTAAAAAAATGAAAATATCAAAAAAGGCCGAGTATGGGCTTACTGCAATGGTCCATTTGGCAAAAAATCCACCTCACAAAAAAAACCGCAATAGCAACGGGGCTGTTTCAATTAGACAAATTTCAAATATTGAAGGTGTGCCTTTTGAATTTTTAAGTAAAATTTTTTCCAGTTTAGAAAAAGGTAAATTGGTAGTTTCGCACCATGGTGCCAATGGTGGCTATGCTCTTGCTAAAAGTCCGACAAAAATAGCTGTTGCCGACGTTATAAAATTACTTGAAGACATAAACACCGTAGATTGCACGGGTTGCCTTAGGTCAAAAAAATGCCTTGCTAAAAATGTGTGGAGCAAAATTGATTTAGCATTAAACAAAACATTGAATTCAATTACATTAGCAAGTCTTATTAAATAATAATATGCAAAAAATATATTTAGACAACGCAGCCACAACTCCAACAGATTCCCGCGTGTTAAAAGCAATGGAGCCTTATTTTAATAAAGTTTACGGCAACCCCGGCTCTTTGCATGGTTCGGGTAGAGAATCAAAAACAGCAATATTGCAGGCCAGAAAATCAATTGCTAAAATTTTAAATTGCAAACCGGAAGAAATTATTTTTACGGGCTCGGGCACAGAAAGCGACAATTTGGCAATTTTGGGTGTGGCGCGTGCTTTTTTGACTAGCCTCGCTAAATCAAATTTTTACTCGTCGGGGGAATGTATCGTCACTTCGGCCATCGAACACCATGCGGTTTTGTATACATGCGAGCAACTCGAAAAAGAAGGTTTTGATCTAGTTTATTCTAAAGTAGATAAAGACGGCGTTTTAATCTTAGACGATTTTAAAAAGGCTATAACAGACAGCACAATTTTAGTCTCAATAATGTACGCCAACAACGAAATTGGCACCATTCAACCGATAAAAGAAATTGGTGAAATTATAAAAGAAATAAAAGCCGATAGAATAAAAAGAAATATAGACGCTCCAATTTATTTTCACACCGATGCTTGCCAAGCTGCCGGATATTTAGATTTAGATGTTCAAAAATTAGGAGTTGATTTATTAACCCTTAATGGAAGTAAAATTTATGGCCCAAAAGGAATGGGAGTTTTGTATGTTAGAACCGGCACTAAGCTTAAACCAATAGTTTTTGGTGGAGGTCAAGAAAAAGGGTTGCGCAGTGGCACAGAAAACATTGCAGGAATTGTTGGATTGGCCAAGGCCTTAGAATTATCGCAGGCAAAAAGAAAACAAGAGTCAGCACGAGAAGCAAAATTGCGTGACTATTTTATAAAAGAAATTTCTAAAAAAGTTTCTAAGGTTGTTTTGAATGGTCACGCAGAAAAAAGATTACCAAACAATATAAACATTTCAATTTTAGATATTGAAGGTGAGGCAATGCTTTTGTGGCTCGATAAATATGGAATTTTTTGTTCAACTGGTTCTGCCTGCGATTCGCAAAGTTTAGAGCCCTCACACGTCATTTTAGCCCTAGGAAGGCCATATGAATATGCCAATGGAAATTTAAGGTTTACTATGGGCAAATACACAACAAAAAAAGATTTAGATTATGTTTTAAAAGTTTTACCAAAAATTGTTTCTGATTTAAGAAGTATTTCTCCGGTAAATGTGAAGATTTAAAAACGCTCGCTAGCGAATTCTTCGCTCGCCAATCAAACTTTTTTCCGATGCAGGTAACCCCCTTTGCCTTTGCAGGCAAGTGGACCTGGGTCTACAAAAAGTTTATTGCCTCGCTAAATAATATTATATGAAAACTAAAGCAAAAATAAAGAAAACCGATGTTGCCAGTGCCCGTGTTGGCGATGGCTGGGTTTATTCTGAAACAGTAAAAGACCATTTTTTCCACCCCAGAAATTTTTTACCTAAAATGCCCAAGAAGGGCGAATTCGACGCCGAGGGACAAGTTGGTTCGCCTCAATGTGGCGATGTTATGCGCATTTGGATAAAAGTTGACCCAAAAACAGAAAAAATTAAAAAATTAAAGTGGAGAACTTTTGGTTGTGCTTCGGCAATTGCGGCAACTTCTATGTTTTCGGTTATTGTTACAGAAAAAGGGGGCATGACTGTTGATCAAGCTTTAGCAATAAAACCGCAAGATATTATGGCGCGTCTTGGTGGTTTACCGGTTAGAAAGGTGCATTGTTCTGTATTGTGCGACAAAGCGTTTATGCAGGCCGCCAATAATTATTTTAGAAATAAAGGCCAGCACGAAAAAATTATTGTTTTGGGTCATAAAGTTATAGATAAAAGGTTAAACATTACCGACCACGACATTGAAGAGGCGGTTTTAGAAGGAGCTCGCACTTTGCTTGATGTGCAGAAGAAATTAAAAGTTGGCGTTGGTGACCCAGAAGCAATTCCGGCAATTGAACAACTAATTAAATTTTATTTAGAAAAGTATTATGGTTAAGGTCGCCTGTGCAATGTCTGGGGGCGTAGATTCTAGTGTTTCAGCGGCTTTGCTGAAAAAGGCTGGTTTTAGCGTAGTTGGAATTTATATGCGTCAGTGGGCGCCGGAAATTTTAGGCAAAGAATGCATTTGGAAAACAGACAGGCAAGATGCAATGCGGGCATGTGCCAAACTTAAAATTCCTTTTCTAACCTGGGATTATTCAAAAGAATATGAGACTCAGGTGGGCAAGTATATGATTGACTCATATAAAAAGGGGATTACTCCAAACCCCGACGTTATGTGTAATAAAATAATAAAGTTTGGTTATTTTTTTGATAGGGCAATGAAAGAGGGTTTTGATTTTGTGGCAACAGGACACTACGCCCGCATAAAGCGGGAAATTCGAAATTCGAAATTCGAAATTCGAAATAAATCTAAAAATAAAAAACTACAAACTACAAACTACAAACTACAAACTGCCCACGATGCAAATAAAGATCAGACGTATTTTTTGTATGAAATTAAAAAAAATCAGTTAGATAAAATAATTTTTCCGGTGGGGAATTTAGTAAAACCCGAAGTTAGAAAATTAGCTAAGAAATTTAAATTAGACAACGCCGAAAAGAAAGACAGCCAAGGGGTTTGCTTTGTGGGGCAGTTTGATATGAAGGCATTTTTAAAAATGTATATAAAACCAAAAATAGGTAAAATAATTTTGTGGAATCCTTCGACTCGCTTTGCTCGCTCAGGACACTCCGCTGACCAAGTCATCGGAATGCATGATGGCGTATATTATTATACAATTGGCCAACGCCACGGCTTAAACATAACAGATGGGCATGGGCCATATTTTATTGTTAAAAAAGATTTAAAGAAAAATATAATATATGTTGGTAAAGAAAAAGATTTAGCCACCAAAACAGCCAAAATTGTAAATATTAATTGGATAAATAGGCCAACAAGTTTTCCGGTTTTGGTTGACGCGCGCACTCGCTATAGAGCCCCTTTGCAAAAAGCAACTTTATATAAAGATGGTAAATTAGTTTTTAAAAAATCCGGCAAAGCCCTAGCCCAAGGCCAATCCGCCGTTTTTTACAAAGGTAACCAAGTCCTCGGCGGCGGAATTATTAAGTAAAAATAATGCTTGACAGCGTTGTTTTTTTGTGGTAATAAGACGGTAGTAGGCTCGTTGACAATAGTAGTTGTTTTACTGGTTTGGTGCTACCAAACTGGGCAATTGCTTCATCGTGCTTATAAGAAAGGAAACTGTCATGAGCAATGACAATGTGTTTGAACGTCTATGGAAACTAGCAGCCAGTGCTAACAAGCTGGTGCTCGACGGAAAGCGGGAGCCAGAGGCTTTCGCCGAGGTGCTGCAACAGTTTGTATTCGGCAATGTGCCCGATATTAACTGGCAAATAACCTATGCGGCGCTCGGTATGTCTGCTGAGTATGCCGAGGTCAGTAAAAAGCTCGGCGTCGCGGAAAACCCGAATCTCTGGCTTGTGCCTGCGGTTAAGGGCGTCACCTGCAATAAGGTGGTTGCCACGCTCCGCGAGGTGCTGAAGCCGTTTGGTTTGAAGGTCGGCACCGATATTGATGACCTCGACAAAGACGTGTCCACCAACGACCGCGACCCAAACCGCGACGGCTCGTACGTTGTCGGTTTTCGTCGGACAGTCGAGGCAGACGAGGAAAATGCCAATAAGTCGGCCAACGTGCTGAAGACGGAAAGCCATAAGGGCGCCACGCTTTTGGAGCGCCTGCTCCCTGAACTTGGGTATTTTCTGACGACCCGTCATTTTTTGGACGTCAAAAATGCCACCTTGTGTACGGGCTCGCGCAGCTCCAGTGGCTACGTGCCGGGCGTGTACTTCGTCGTCGACCGTGGCGAGGTCGTTGTCTACTGGGACAGCCCCGGCTATGCTAGTGACTACCTGCGTTCCCGTTCCGTTGTTTCCTCCGTTATCCCGCCTGCGTAAGCAGGCGTTGATGCCCCGATAGCAAGTTCAATTTTGCGCTTGTTGTCGGGGATTTTTTATTATATGAAATGGGGTGGGGTATTGACACGGGGGCTTGCTTTTGATATCATAGACCTATACCCTAGGTAGGGGTAAAATACTAATTAAATTAATAAACACTATGTTAAGTGAAAATAGGCAAAAAGCGTTGGTTAGTTTTAAAAAAGCCCAAGGTTCTCTTTTGGGAATTATTAAAATGATTGAAGAGGGCGAATATTGCGTAGATATTATGCAGCAAAATTTGGCTGTTATAGGTTTGTTGCGCTCGGCACACGAGATGCTAATGGAAAGCCATTTAAATTCTTGTTTTAAAAATGCAATGGCTTCTAAAAACAGTAAAAGAAAACAAGAAATGACCGATGAAATTTTAAAAGTAACTAAATTATTTAACAAATAACTTCGCTCGCCAAATTAAATTTTTGCTCGTCGGGGGAATGTCCTAAAGGCGATTGCCCCTCCTCCAAAAATTTATTTGGCTCACTTAATAATATGACAGAACATATATACAAAGTTGTTGGAATGCATTGCGCTTCGTGCGAAATTTTAGTTGAGAAAAAACTTTTAGATTTACAAAATATTAAAGCAGTTAATGCTTCAACTACAAAAGGCGAAGTTACAATTGAATTCGACGGTGACCGCCCAAACCCAGAAAGATTAAATAGAATATTTAAAGAAGACAACTACACGTTTTCAGACGGAAATATAAAAGAAAAGAAGGTCGAAGACCCTGAGCGAAGTCGAAGGGCCAATCCAACGTTAGTGGCTTTTAATATTGCAATTTTTATAATTATTGCCTTTTTGGTTTTAGACAAATTAGGCATTGCTAATTTTTTAAGTTTAAGCTCAAGCTCTTCTGTTTTAACCTTTTTAGGTTTTGGTTTATTGGCTGGGCTGTCTTCTTGCGCCGCGCTAGTTGGCGGAATTGTTTTATCAATGTCTAAACAATGGAACAGTTTGTATGCACAAGATCAAAGCACATCAAAAAAACTTCAACCACATTTAATGTTTAACGCCGGAAGATTAATCTCTTACACTGTATTGGGTGGCGTTTTGGGGTTAATTGGTAGCCGGCTTCAAATTTCTCCGCAAATTACGGGTTACTTAGTTGTTGCAATCTCTATTTTAATGATTGCTTTAGGCCTGCAAATGCTTGGAGTAAAAGCTTTCAGAAAATTTCAGCTTTCGGCACCAAAGTCAGTTACACGCGGAATTGCCAATGAAAATAATTTCAAAACAAAATATGCTCCATTTATTATGGGAGCGTTAACATTCTTTTTGCCTTGTGGTTTTACAATAACAGTCCAAAGTTTGGCATTGCTTTCGGGCAATATGGTAAGCGGAGCATTAATAATGGGCGCGTTCGCACTTGGAACAATTCCCGTATTATTTTTTATTGGGCTTTCAAGTGTTAAATTATCTTCAAAACCACATTTGGCGCAAAGGTTTTCTAAAGTTGCCGGATTTTTAGTAATCTTTTTTGCGCTGTTTAATATGTCTAACCAAGCAACGGTTTTGGGATTTACGGGCAATAATAACACAGTGACACAAACGCCCGCCTCCGCGCAAGGCTCTGGCGAGGCAAAGCAAAATGGCCTGGCACCAATTGTAAATGGAAAACAGGTTCTTGCAATGACTGCCACTGGTTCTGAAGACAGCCCAAATTATTTTAAGGTTAAGGCGGGAGTTCCTGTTAGGTGGGAAATTACGGCAGGTAGTTCGCTTGGATGTAATGGGGCAATTATTTCTGGCAAATTATTTGATGGAGCAATTGATTTAACTCCGGGGCAACTTTCGGTAAAAGAATTTACTCCACAAACAGCGGGTACGTTTGGGTTTTCTTGTACAATGGGAATGATAAGGGGAACAATAGAAGTAATTAATTAATTTTATGAAAATTACAAAAGATACAACTTTAGCAAAAATAATTGAGAAGAAGGGCGGTGAAGAAGTTTTGGCAAAAAATGGCGTGCCGTGTTTGTCTTGCCCAATGGCCGAATTTGAAGTAAACGATTTAAAAATAGGAGAAGTGTGCAAAGCCTATGATTTAAAATTGGCTAAAATTTTAAAAGAGTTAAACTCGCCTGCCGGAAAGAAAGTAAAAAAATAAGATGGATAAAAAAATTGTCTTAAATATTGGTGGAATGACTTGCGCTTCTTGCGCTTCGGTTATTGAATATAGTCTAAAAAAAGAAAAGGGCATTAATTCAGCCACCGTTAATTTGGCTTCTGAAAAAGCTTACATTGATTTTGACGAAACAATTATTAAAGAAGACAACATAAAAAATGCTATTAAAAGTGCGGGATATAAAGTTGTTGAGGGCGTGGTTAAAGACGAATCTAAAAGACTAAAAACTAGATTTATTTTATCTCTTATTTTTGGCTTGCCCATAATTATTGCAATGGTGGCAGGAAAAATGGATTTTATTCCCAAATATGTGCAAGCAATTTTGGCCTTGGCGGTTATTCTAATTTGTTTCGATATTTGGACTTCGGGGTTTAAAAAACTTGTAAAATTAGCGCCCAATATGGATTCGCTAATTTTTATTGGTACTGCCGTGGCATTTATATATAGTATCGTAGAAATGTTTTTAGGTGGTGAGGTTTATTTTGAAAGTGCAATCTTTATTTTAATATTTATTTCTTTAGGGAAATATTTAGAGGCAGTTACAAAAGGTAAAACTTCTTCTGCCATAAAAAAATTAATTGGCTTGGCACCAAAGACCGCAACAGTGTTGCGGGAAATTCGAATTTCGAAATCTGAAATCCGAAACGAAGAAGTGGAAATACAAATCTCGGCAGTTATGGTTGGCGATATTATTTTAGTAAAACCAGGGCAAAAAATTCCGGTTGATGGTGTTGTTGTAAGCGGTTATTCGGGTGTTGACGAACAGGCAATTACCGGCGAATCAATGCCGGTTGAAAAGAAAAAAGGTGACGAAGTTATTGGTGCCACCATAAATAAAACTGGCGTTTTGCAATTTCGGGCAACTCGCGTTGGCAAAGACACAATGATTAGCCAAATAATTAAAATTGTTGAAGAGGCCATGGGAAGCAAAGCACCAATTCAGCTTTTGGCAGATAAAGTTTCATTTTATTTTGTGCCGGTTGTAATTGGAATTGCTTTAATTTCGGGGTTGGCTTGGTTTTTAATAGTGCACCAAATTTCTGTAGCTCTTTCGGTGTTTGTTGCGGTGCTTATAATAGCTTGCCCGTGTGCCTTGGGGTTAGCAACGCCAACCGCCGTTATGATGGGCACGGGCTTGGCCGCTAAAAATGGAATTTTAATAAAGTCCAGTAAAGCCCTGCAAATGGCAAAAGATGTTAATATGGTTGTTTTTGATAAAACAGGCACCCTTACTAGGGGCGAACCAACCGTGACTGACATAATTTCAATCACGGAAACTCGAAGTACGAAATCCGAAATTCAAAACGAAATTTTGCAGATTGCAGCAAGTGTAGAAAAAAATTCAGAACACCCCTTGGCTCAAGCAATTGTAAACAAAGCAAAAAAAGAAGGGCTTGTGCTAAGCGTAGTTGAAGCGTTTGAAGCAATTCCGGGCAGGGGCGTTAAGGCTCTATTGGAGGGAAAGCAAATTTTATTAGGAACAAGAATGTTAATGAACGATAATAAAATTCCGGTTGATTTAATAGAAGACAAAATGACAACGCTTGAAGATCAGGGCAAAACGGCTATGATTTTAGCGCAGGGCGGAAAAATCATTGGAATTATTGCAGTGGCAGATGTTTTAAAAGAACATTCAAAAGAGGCCATTGAAACCCTGCATAAAATGGGAAAAGAAGTTGCAATAATTACAGGAGACAATAAAAGAGTGGGCCAAGCCATAGCTCGCCAGCTTGGTATAGATTATGTATTTGCAGAGATCCTCCCGCAAGATAAAGCACAGATTATTAAAAAATTGCAATCTGGCGAGCAAATTCGAAATTCGAATTTCGAAATTCGAAATTCCACGACTCGAAGAGTCGTGGCTATGGTGGGTGATGGCATAAACGATGCGCCCGCCTTAGCTCAAGCAAATTTGGGAATTGCTTTGGGTAGTGGCACCGATGTTGCAATGGAAACCGGAGAAATTGTTTTAATTAAAAATGATTTGCGCGATGTTGTTAAGGCAATTCATTTGAGTGTTTACACTTTAAGAAAAATAAAACAGGGACTTTTTTGGGCTTTCTTTTATAATATAGTTGGAATTCCTGTGGCGGCGGGCGTTTTGTTCCCATTTACTGGTTGGCTGTTAAGCCCTTCAATTGCCGCGGGGGCCATGGCATTTTCTTCAGTAAGCGTGGTGCTAAATTCCTTGAGCATGAAGGCATATAAGTAAAATTAAGTTGAATATTTTTTTGTAAGGGGGTAAAATAATAAAATATGGATAAAACAATAATTTATACAATTTTAATAGTAGTTTTAGCTGGGTTTTTATTTTGGGCATTTCAGGGCGGATTATTTGCTGGGCATTCAACAGTAACCGCTACTCCATTACCTGCAGGAATAGTTTTGTTTTACGGGCAAGGGTGCCCGCATTGCGAAGATGTTGAAAAATTTATCACTGAAAATAAAATTGAAGACAAAGTTAAAATTAGCAGGCTGGAAGTTTGGTATAATAAGAATAACCAGGCCACTTTGGCACAGGTTGTAAAAATGTGTAATATAAAAGGAGACTCGGTGGGTGTTCCATTTTTATACGACGGTAATGGCAAATGTTACATAGGGGAAGTAGACGTTCCTAATTTCTTAAAAACCGCAGCCGGTATCAAGTAGTATGAAATTTAAATATTTATTTTTTGCATTATTATTTTTAGGCATTTTTGTGGCGGGTTTTGTGAGTGCGCAAGTTTGCCCGGTTTGCGTTGTGGCAATTGGTGCGGGGCTTGGTTTGTCGCGCTGGTTTGGCATTGATGACGTTGTTTCTTCTGTTTGGATTGGTGCATTTTTAATTGCAATGATTTCCTGGACGCTGGAATTTATGAAAAAAAGAAATTGGAATTTTACTGACGACGGCATTGTAATTACTTTGGCCTATATTTTGCTAACATTTATTCCGCTATATTATGCTGGAATTGTTGGGCACCCTTTAAACCAAATTTGGGGATTAGATAAAATAATTGTGGGGTCTACTATTGGTTTTATAGTTTTATATTTGGGCAGTTGGTTTAATTTATATTTAAAAAAGCAAAATGGCGGAAAAGTGTATTTTCCGTATCAAAGAGTGGCGGTGCCGGTTTTATTTTTATTAATAACAAGTTTAATTTTATGGAAAACAATTTAGACGACAAAAAAATTGAAGAGTTTATAAAAAAAGTTCAAGAAGACAAAGATAATCAGCTAGACTTATCTTCAGATGAAGACTTGTCTATTGCAATAATGAATTTAATCTCCATTGAAGAGCACTTTTTCTTTACTGCAAATAAAACCGGCAAGCCAGAATATTTTGATTTGCTACAAGAGGCGCGCAAAATGCGGGGCGAACTTTTAAAAAGAATTGTTAAAGACCCCGAGGGTGAAATTTGGTGCATTTCAAAACACTTATTAGCCGCTTCAATGCGTTTAATGGAAGTTGGCACAAAAGCTCACGCGCGTAATAATAAAAAAGACGCCGAGGATTTATTTAAGAAATCTTATCAATTGTATTCCCTATTTTGGGGTTTAAATTTAAAGCTTATAGACATGGGCGAAGTAAAAAAACTTGAAGACCACCAAATTACCAAAACAGATACAGACAAAAAAGGAATTTTGGCAAAATTGGGAAAAGTTGTGCAGTCAGTAATTGATTGTTGCAAAGAATAAGAGGTATAATTATTTAATATTAATAATTAATTTAATAAAAATATGTTTGGACTAAATAGAACCTCGCCAAAGTTTTGTGATCTAAAAGGAAAAGTTGCTATAGTAACGGGTGCCGGTAAGGGCATGGGCGAAGCCGATTCAATAAAATTAGCACAAGCAGGTGCCAAGGTTGTATTGTGCGACGTTGACGCAGCTTCTTGCCAGCAGGTTGCAGAAAAAATTAAAAAAATGCGTGGAGAGTCTATTATTATAAAATGTGATATTAGTAAGAAATCAGAAATTGATAATGCGGTTTCCGAAGCTATTAAAAAATTTGGTAAAATAGATATTTTAGTAAATAATGCCGGCATTTATCCCTTTCAACCATTTTTAGAAATGAAAGAAGAACAGTTTGCAAAAGTTATTGATGTTAATTTGAAAGGAAGTTTTATGTTTGCTCAGGCTTGCGCATTAAAAATGAAAAATAACCAGCCAAATGAAAAAGGGCAAAGGGGTTCTATTATAAATATTGCTTCGGTGGCGGCCTTGATGGGCTTTGCTGGCCTAACACATTATTGTGCCTCAAAGGGCGGAATGGTGGGAATGACAAGAGCAATGGCTTTAGAATTAGCTCCACTGGGAATTAGAATTAACGTAATTGACCCTGGCTCAATAGACACCCCAGGCACGCATACAATGGTAATGGACGAAAAAACAAGGGAGGCAATGCTGGCTCCAATACCAATGAAAAGAAGTGGTACTGCAGAAGAAATTGCCGGCGCAGTCTTATTTTTGGCGTCAGATGAATCATCTTATATGACCGGAAGCGTTATGGTAGTTGACGGCGGGTGGACAGCCGGGTAAATTAATCTAATAATAATTAAATCAACAAAAATTATGGCAACAGAAGCTTATTGCGTAAAATGTAAAGCAAAAAGAGACATGAAAGACCCCAAAGAAGTTTCCATGAACGGCAAGGGCGGTAAAAAAAGAGCCGCTATGAAAGGTACTTGCCCAACATGTGGAACAGGAATGTTCAAGATATTAGGAATGGCAAAGAAATAGTAAATTACCCCGCTTAGCGGGGTTTTTTATTTGTATGCAGAAGAAAACAAAAATATTTACTGCCGGAATTTTAATAATTCTAAATATTTATGCGTGGCAAAATGTTTTTGCGTTATATTTTCCGCATAATTTGAAGGTCGACTTTTTAAATGTTGGGCAAGGAGATTCGGCTTTTATTGAAACCCCAGAAGGCCACCAAATTTTAATTGATGGCGGGCCAAGTTCTGCACTTTTGGCTAAACTGTCTGTGAATATGCCTGTGTGGGACAAAACAATTGATTTGGTAATTTTAACTCACCCAGAATCCGATCACATGCAAGGCCTTCTATTTGCCCTGCAAAAATACAAAGTAGGCTATATTTTGTGGAGCGGTATTAAGAAATCGGCTCCCGAATATACTATGTGGCTTAAAGTTTTAGATGAACAAAAGAAAATGGGTGCTAAAATTTTAATTGCCCAGGCCGGCCAAGAAATTAAGGCCGGAAATGTTTTAATAAATACAATGTATCCCTTAAAAAGCATGGAGGGGCAAGAAATGAAAAGTAGTTCTAACGATTCGTGCGTTGTGGCAAAAATAATTTATGGAAAAGATTCATTTCTATTTACCGGCGACATAGACACAAAAGCTGAAAAGCAATTAGTAAACAGCGGAGAGAATATTTTAGCTACAGTTTTGAAAGTTGCTCACCACGGAAGTAAATATTCAACCTCAGATTTATTTTTAGAAAATGTTAAACCCGCGTTTGCCGTTGTGGATGTTGGAAAGAATTCTTATGGGCACCCAACGCCTGAGGCATTGAATAGATTGGCAAATTTTGGTATAAATATATTCAGAACAGATAAAAACGGCGACGTTGTATTTGTTTCTGACGGTGAAAATATAATTAAAGAATAAACAAATGAAAGATTTAGATTTTCCATTATTTGTAACAAAAACAAGTGAGGACAAAAAATTCGATTTAACAGACTTTGAAGGCAGAAAGGCGTATTTTGAATACAAAGCCGGGCCGGAAATAAAGAAACTTAAAGATTATATGCAAAAAAATTCTTTTATTGCATATATGATGGGTAAAAAGTCTTCTGGGAAAGGCACCTATGCTAAAATGTTGGCTGAAGTAATTGATAAAGATAAAATTGCTCATTTTTCAATTGGAGACATGATAAGAAGTTTCGACGAAACAATGAAAGATGAAGAAAAAAAGAAAGAGCTGGTTGATTTTTTAGAAAAAAATTATAGAGGTTTTTTGCCGTTGTCGGAAATAATGAAGGCCCTAGAAACCCGTTCAACAAAAGTTTTATTGCCAACAGAATTGATTTTAACTTTGGCTAAGAGAGAAATTTCAAAGCTTGGTAAGAAAACAATTTTTATAGACGGTTTCCCGCGCGACTTAGACCAAATTTCCTACGCATTATTTTTTAGAGATTTAATTGGATACAGAGAAGATGCCGACGTTTTTGTTTTAATTGATGTCCCAACAACAGTAATTGATGAAAGGGTTAAAACAAGAGTTATCTGCCCTTTGTGTAATAATTCAAGAAGTTTGAAACTTTTGCCAACCAAGAAAGTTGAATACGATGAAAAAGATAAAACATTTCATTTGATTTGTGATAATTCCGGTTGTCCAGGAGCCAGAATGGTTGCCAAAGAAGGTGACGAAAATGGAATTGCTCCAATAAAAGAAAGATTAGACAAAGACGAAATGTTAATAAAAGAAGCTTATAAATTGCAGGGAATTCCAAAAGTTTTATTGAGAAACACGATTCCTGTTGCAAAGACTAACGAAACTGCCGATGATTATGAAATTACTCCAGAATTTAGTTATGAATTAAAAGATGGCGTTGTTTTAACTCATGAAAAACCTTGGGAAGTTAAAGACGACGAAGGAAATTTATCTAACAGTTTAATGCCACCTCCAGTTGTTGTTTCATTAATAAAACAACTTGTAGGAGCCCTGGGATTTTAATTTGACACTGACGCCTAATAAGTTAAAATAGAAGTAGCTCTGATATTTCACAATAAATTCTATACAATTTTTCATTAGGGAATCTAATATTTGTTGTGGCCGTGGCCACAACGTGAGGATGCCCACCTAAAATATTACTAGAATTTTTTAAGGAATTCAGGGCGACAAAAGAACGACCATAAGCAGGCCGTTTTTTTGTGCATAAAGTATATTGTAAAATTTATTGGAAATGATAAAGTTATATAATGCAAAGCAAAACTTTCAATCAATTTTGTGAGTTTTTTGTGGCATTCTTTTCGAAAAACAAAAAGAATATTTTGGCTGTTTTAGCTTGTGCAGTTTTTTTGTTTCTTGTCTGGGGAATTTGGTTTGAATTGAGCCATTATAGAGAAGAAGTTTTTGTTTTCAAAAATACTAGAACAGCCTCTACTTCTCAGGTTGTAGCCGGCCTACCAGTGAGAATGATTACTTTAGTAGATGCCAATGAAATAAAAAATGGAAAACGTTTAGTAAAAGTTCCTAAGAGTGCCACGAATGTAACGGTAAAAAAAATAACACCAGAAGAAATTAAAAGTTTGAAAAATAATGGTCAATTTGTAATTACCGAAGAGCAAAGATTAAATATAATTAAATCCATAAAAAATAAACCGGCTAAAAACGCTGTAGCCAAAAATGTTTCTTCTAGAAATTTTTTAGGAAGTTTGGCTGACGGTATGAGTCTTTTTTTGGCCGATGAGCAGCAAGCGGTAGAAAACGTGGTTTCTGCCATTGTGCCAGACAGCAACTCGCAACTTGTTGATGTTTCTAATCCAGCACCGGCCGAACCCGCCCAAAATTCTGCGGACAATGTGGCGGGCGAGCCCACTGCCTCGACTCCAGCGATAACCGAAACACCGCCGCCAACAGAAACAACTTCGCCAACCGACACAACTCCACCAACAGATCAAACTAACTTACCTCCAGTAGACAATACCCCGCCGCCAGACGTTACACCAGATCAAAGCCAGACACAACCTGCCGAAAATCCTTCAAATATTCAGCCAGATCAGCAACCTTGTCAGGGTGACGCAACAGATAATTGTATCGCGGTGGAATATGTGGCTCCCGCCCCCGTTATTGAAAAAACCGAAACAGACAATGGGCAATTAGTAACAGTTTCAGCTCAAGATGAAACAACTCCACTAACAGATGTTGTGGCTTTTACTACAATCCCAGAAATTTATAAAGTTGGCGATGAGAAAAAAATAAAAATAAAATGGAAAAGCAATGACGGCCAAGAAGTTAAATTTACCGCCAAAGATTTAGATGGCAATGGTTTAATTGACTATTTAGAGTGGACGGTTCCCCACTTATCTGAGCAAACATTTGAAATAATTTTTATATCTAAAGCTTTTCAATTGGACGCAAGTCAAAATATAATTTCTGATATTTATGATAAAGTTCGCGCACAAGATGGTAATTGGGCGCAATTAACCGACGGCCAATATATTAGAGCAACTTTTGATCAAGCATTGCAAAACTTTAACGATAATACTATTTATGCCAGGCCGAGAGATCCAAGCTCTCCAGTTAAAATAGAAGTTTATCCTGTTTATACCGATGAAAATGGAAATATGACCGATGGCCCGTTAGTTGCAACTTTTGAAAATATAGACCACGAAGATACCTATAAAATTCCGTTAACTAATTTGCAAAATTCAACAGATACTTTTGATTTAAAAATATTTGGTAATGTAGACGTTGATTTTGTAGTTGACCCAAATAATTACTGGACAAATACTGACAATAATAACAGCTACAACGACGCAAATAATTGGTCTTTGGGGCACGTGCCAACTTCTAGCGATACTGCTGTTTTTGATACTACAAGCACTGCTGATTGTAATATTAATGTTGATGTCAGCGTTGCTGCATTGCAATTAAACAGTGGATATTCTGGCACTGTAACTCAAACGTCTACATATATCGTAACATCTGCGGGGGCTGTAGCAATTTCTGCCGGTAAACTTACTTTAATAAACAGCAATACTCTTTCTGGTGGCGTGACTTTAAATGCCGGGGGCACTTTAAATATAAATAGTGCCCTTGCTCTTGGCGCGGGAACGCTTACCATTAATGGTGGAACAATAGATAACACTTCGGCTGGTTCTGTAACCATTAATAACGCAGAGACTTGGAACGCAAGCTTTGCATTTACTGGCACACAAGCTTTAAACCTTGGCACTGGAGCTGTAACGCTTGGCGCAAATACTACCGTGACCATAAGTAACAGCCAAACTTTGACAATTGGAGGGACAATTAATGGCGCTTATACGTTAACAATTAGTGATACGGGCGGAATCGTTACTTTTGGTGGAAATATTGGAGGCTCAACGCCAATAAGAACTTTGGCCGTAACCGCAACCACAATTAATTTAAACACCACGGCCATTACCCTTGCCTCTACTTATGGTATAACATTTACGGGGGCTGTTGTGTTGGGAGCTAATGTTGCCATTACTACTTCAGGCACTAATACAGTTAATTTTACATCAACCATTAACGGAGCATATAACTTAACAGTTGGCGCTGGCACTGGCACGGTTACTTTTGGTGGTATTATAGGTGGCTCAACGCCAATACGAAATTTTTATATCACCGCCAGCACAGCAATAAATTTAAATACTACAGCAATTACTTTTGCTTCGGGTTATAGTCCTTCATTTACCGGCCCGGTTGTTTTAGGCGCAAATATTTCAATTACTACTTCGGGGACAAATACTGTTGGTTTTAGTGGTTCTAGCTCCACAACAATAAATGGTGCCTACACTCTAACAATTAATGCTGGAGCTTCTGGCTCGGTGAATTTTTCTGGTGTTATTGGCGGCACAACGCCCATACGCACACTTTCAGTCACCGCTACTTCGGGAATAAATTTAAGCGCCTCAGCAATAACTATTGCTGCTAACTATGGGGCAACATTTACCGGCCCGGTTGCGCTAGGCACAGATGTCACTATTAATTGCTCTGGTACAGCGCACACAATTAATTTTACTTCTACCATTAATTCATCGGCGAATCTAACTATTAACGGAGGTGCGAGTACAACAGTTACTTTTGGAGGCATTATAGGTGGCTCAACGCCATTACATAATCTTTCGGTCACTGCCGGCACAGCAATAAATTTAAATACTACAGCAATAACATTATATTCTGGATATAGTGCAACATTTACCGGCCCGGTTGTTTTAGGGGCTAATCTTGCAATTAGCACCGCGGGTGTTAACACAGTTAATTTCGCTGGAACAATTAACGGCGCTTATAACTTAACAGCAGGTTCAAGCACTTTAACTTTAGGTGGTGCCATTGGGGGTACAACTCCATTGCACACACTTTCTTTTAGTGGTAGTACTGCTATTAACCTTAATACCTCTGCAATTACTCTTGCTTCGGGTTATAATCTGTCGTTTAACGCTGCTGTAACTTTGGGGTCGCCTACAACAACCATAACCACCTCTGGTACAAACTCGGTTACTTTTATGAGCCCTGTTAATGGTGCTAATAATCTTACAATTAATGCGGGGGCTTCGGGTACGGTTTATTTTTATGGTACTATCGGGAATTTAACTCCTATACGTACGCTTTCTGTTACCGCCGGAACAGCTATTAGTCTTTCCACGTCTGCAATTACTCTTGCCTCGGGTTATGGCGCTACGTTTACTGGGCCAGTAACTTTAAATTCTGCAACGGTTACTATTACTCCAGCGGGAACCAGCACAATTAATTTTACTTCAAGTGTTAGTGGAGCAAATAATTTAACTATTGCCGGAGTTGCTGGCACTACGGTTACTTTCGGTGGAAGCATTGGTAGCCCAACGCCGATACACACTCTTGCAGTCACCGCCGGCACGGCAATAAATTTAAATGGCGCAGGAATTACTTTGGCCGCTAACTACGGCGCAACATTTACGGGACCAGTTGTATTGGGCGCCACGGTTTCTATTGGTTGCTCAGGCACGTCGCACACAATTAATTTTACATCTACTATAAATGGTGCCCAAGGACTTTATATTAATGGAGGCACAAACACAACAGCAACATTTGGCGGAATTATTGGAGGCTCAACACCCATACAAACCCTCTCAGTTACCGCCGGCACAGCAATTAATATAAATACTACGGGAATTACTCTTGCCTCGGGATATAGCCCAACATTTTTGGGTCCGGTTGTGCTTGGAGTTAACACTTCAATTACTACTTCAGGTAGTAATACCGTAAACTTTAGCGGTAGCACGGCGACCATCAATGGGGCATATACACTTACTATTAATAGCGGAAGTTTTGGTACAGTAACTTTTGGCGGAATAATCGGTGGATCAACGCCCATAAGAACTTTATCAGTAACCGCTAGTACGGCGATTAATTTGTCTAAAAATGTTACTATAGCTGCCAACTACGGCGCGACATTTACTGGGCCCGTTGTTTTGGGTGCTAATGTGCAAATTAATTGTTCGGGTACGGCCCATACAATTAATTTTACTTCTAGTATTAGCGGTGCGTATACTTTTACAATTAGCGGAGTAGCTGGTACTACGGTTGCTTTTGGCGGAATAATTGGTAGCCCAACACCTATCCAGACTCTTTCTGTTACAGCTGGCACGGCAATTAATTTAAATACCTCACTAATTACTATAGCTGCCAACTACGGCGCAACATTCACCGGGCCCGTTGTTTTAGGATCGCCCGTTACAGTAAATTGTTCAGGTACAGCTCACACGATAAATTTCGCACAAACAATTAACGGCGCCCAAACTCTTACAGTTAGCGGAGGGGCCAACACCACGGTAACTTTTGGTGGAGTAGTTGGCGGAACTACACCATTATCAACCATAAATATTACTGCCGCTACAATTA
Organism: Candidatus Staskawiczbacteria bacterium; assembly: GCA_903928565.1. GTDB lineage: Bacteria > Patescibacteriota > Minisyncoccia > Minisyncoccales > Staskawiczbacteraceae > XYD1-FULL-39-28. The sequence goes on along the minus strand of CAIYRH010000018.1, from coordinate 18,312 downwards.
ATTCAAACGCGAATATGGCGTTTACCGGAGGAACTTGGTCTGGTGCTGTTGCGTTGGGAACGACTTGTGTATGGACTATAAATACAGGAACATTAGCCATAGGTGGAATTATTTCTGGGTCCACGTTTGGTATTCAAAAAAATGGTGATGGCACGCTTACGCTTTCTGGTGCGAATAATTTTTCAGGCGGCTTTCAAATGAATACCGGTATATTAAATATAAACAACGCTTCGGCTTTGGGAAGCGCTTTAGCTTGGATTAATGGCGGAACAATAAATAATACTTCTGGTAACCCTATTACTGTAACTAATGATATAAATTGGGGTGGTAATTTTGCATTCACCGGCACAAAAGATATAAATTTTTCTGGCGCTTGGTGGCAAAGCGATTATCATTATATAACCGTGAATGGCGGAAATCTAACAATTAGTGGCACAATTAACGATGATACTAATTATATCGGCATAGGAAAATATGGCACAGGTGCGCTTACTCTTTCTGGAGATAATAATACAGACGATAACCCCGCTATTGCTTTTGGTGGAGTGTCTGTTTACGCCGGCACCTTAAATATTGCAAACGCAGGCGCACTTGGTGGCCCTTACGGAATTCTTTATTTATATGGAGGTACAATTGACAATACTTCGGGTAGCCCCCTGACAGTGACTGGCACGAGCTGTTCTTTTTATGGAAATTTTGCATTTGCAGGCACGAATGATCTAAGTTTTGATACGGTTTCTTCTTCAATGTTGTATGCAAGTTCCCAAATAACAACAAATACTGCAGGGAAAACATTAACTTTTGAAGGGGGAATTAGCGGAAGTAACTCATATGTTATGACAAAAGCTGGAGCTGGAGCACTTACTTTGTCGGGAACAAATATTTTTTCTGGTGGCACTACACTTAATGCAGGAACATTAACAGTAAATAATTCTTCTGGTCTTGGAACAGGACAGTTTTTACAATCTGGCGGAACGTTTGTTGGAACCGGAGACATAAACATTGGGGGAAACTTTTCATTATCTGGTGGAACCTTCAATTCAACCTCTGGAAATCTTTCAGTGGCGGGTAATTGGTCGCATACAACAGGAACGTTTAATCACAATAACGGCACGGTAACTTTTAATGGCACAAACCAATCAATCGCCGGCTCAACTAATTTTAAAAACTTTTCAAAAATCGACACAACAAATAATTCTACAGATGTGATTTTAACTTTTGATCATACCGGCACGCAAACAATCGCAGGACTTTTAACTTTGCAAGGAATAGACAATAACGACAGAGTTAATTTAGTTTCTGACAGCCCCGGAACAAGATGGGGGTTGGTAGCCAATGGAACTTTTGCAATTAATTATGCAGACGTTACAGATTCTGATGCTTCTGGTGGAACAACAGTCGTGCAAACTAATTCAATTGACGGCGGTCATAATCTAAATTGGCTTTTTAACGTTGCGCCATATATATCGGGAAGTGTTTCAACTTATGACGCTACAACTTTATCATCAACCGATATAACTTTAATAGGAAATTCAACAAAAAATGTTGTTTGCTCGGCAACCGCTTATGACGGTAATGGTTATTCAGATTTAACCGGTGTGACAGCGGTATTATATAGAAGTGGAGTTGGCGCCGGTGCTGGTGATGATAGAAGCAATCATTATACTTTAACAAGCCAATGTGTTGCTTCGGGTGGTTCGGGAAATACGCAAGTTTACACTTGTACTTTTTCAGTTTATTATTATGCCGACGCAACAGATGCTGGTACTTATTCTGGCGAAAATTGGCTTTGCAAAATAACTCCGGCCGATCACGTTGGTGCGGGCACCAGCACCGTTTCTTCTGGAATTGAAATGGATACATTAAAATATATTGACGTGTCGTCATTAAATTATGGTTCGCTTACTCCTGGGCAAAATACAACCTCAGATCATAAAGCAACCGTAACTAACGAAGGAAACGTGGCAACAGGATTTAAAGTTTCTGGGGTAGAGTCAGCTTTAACCTGTAGCTCTCGCGGAACAATTGCTATTGGTTATGAGCAATACCATTTAACCAGCTTTGTTTATGGCGGTGGCGCCGCACTTGCGCAAGTTGAAACAGACACGGGGGCCAGCATAAACAAACCAACGCAATCAACTCCATTGCCCACGCAAGATACTTATTGGCAAATGTATGTTCCAAATGGTGTTAAGGGCACGTGCACGGGCTCTACAACTTTTGGCGTAAATTAAAATTATTAATTTGCAATTAGGTAATTAATAATTTACAATTAATAAATATTAATTTTTATGGAAGGCACTGAAATTACGGAAAAGAAACCACAAAAAAGACTGCCAGCGTTGGTTGGTGTTTTGGTGCTCTTAATATTTGTTTTAATTGTTTCTATTTATCCAAATACTTTAGGAAAATATAAAAAATATTTCCTTGGCGGAATTTCGCAAGTTACGGTTACCGTTGAAAACAGCGCACCAACTACAACCAGTGTTGTTTTGCATGGAAATACTAATAGTGAAACAGAAATAACTCTTACCGAAAACACAACAACATCAATTGGTGTAACTGGTGACGTTACAGATTATAACAGTTGCAAAGATTTAACTTCGGTAGAAGTTAAAATTTATAAGGGTAGCGCCGCCGGGTGCACGGTCACCAACTACGATACTTGTTATGTTTGGACAGATTCTACGCCCGCCTCTAATTCAAGCTGTACGGGCGATAGTGACTTAACTTATGCTGTAAGTCATAATTTTGATATTCAATATTACGCCGATGGTGGAACATGGAAAACAACCGTTACTCCATCTGATAGCGCTGGCCCGGCAGGGGCGAGCGAATCTTCGGCAGTTACATTAAATGATTTGCAATCGCTTAGCGTGGGAGACATAGCTTATGGTTCTGTGGCTCCTGGGAGTAATTCTACGGGTGACCATAAATCAGCAGTAAAAGATACGGGAAATATTGCAATTGATTTTAATGTTAAAGGAACAGATTTAACTTGCGATGGCAGGGGAGCTATTCCTGTTGGAAACGAACAATATAATTTAGCTTCATTCAGTTATGGCGGCGGCGGGGCAACTGCTTTAACAACTGGTGACGTAGCAGTTAACGGAACTTTTGCAACTCCAGCTTATAATAATGTTCCAGTTGCACAGGATACTTATTGGCAGGTTGGCATTCCAAATGGAACCAAGGGAACGTGTTCGGGCACAACAACGTTTACTGCAATAGCCGCTATTTAATAATATTAATTTAAAATTTTAATGAATTATAAAACCAAGATATTTGCATTTGCGCTAACGCTATTTATATTTTTTATTTCTCAAAGTGGTGTTGCGCTTGCCGGATTTGGTATTTCTCCGCCAACAGTTGCAAATAAAAATCTTGTGCCCGGTTCTTTTTACGAACAAAATATTTATTTAATTCAGGGCACGCCAGATCAAGATCTTAATGCTACGGTTGCAGTTGATGCCGGCGCAATCAATAGCTGGATTACAATAGAAAACGGAAACAGTTTTAATATTCCAAAAGGCACGCAACAGTTTGCAATGAAGGTTGACGTAAATGTGCCGCCTACCGCTGCTCTTGGTAATTATAAGGGGAAAATTCATATAAATACTTTACCGGCCACTAAAAACCCCGGAGGAGTTCAAGTAACTTTAGGAGCTGAAGTTGCAATTAATTTAGACGTTACAGACATAAAAGTTTCTGATTTTTCTATAAGAAATTTTCAAATTCCCGATGTTGCTAAAGGTGCTCCAATTAAATTTATAATTAAAGTAAAAAACGAAGGCAATGTTGAAAATGGGCCAACAAAAGTAAGCTTAACATTTTTTGACCAATACCATTCAAAACAATTAGGCCAGCAAGACGAAGATATAACAGAAAAAGTTCAATCATTCCAAACTAAAGATATTTCGGTTGATTTTCCAAACAATTTAGATTTGGGGTCTTATTGGGCTGATGTAAAAATTTATAGTGGAAACAAGGTCGCCGTAGATAGTAAAATGGTTTTTAATGTAGTGAGTCCGTCAGTAATTGCTAAAAATAAACAAAAAGGTTTTGTATTCCCAATGCCAAACTTTTCAGCAATTCCACCTTGGGTTTATATGTTAATTGGAGCCGTTATAGTGATTATAGTATTGATAATAATTATAATTATAATTTTACGTAAAAATAAAAATAATGGTGGTGGTAAGCCTCGTGAAGAAAAAGAAGAAGTTAAAAAATTAAGAATTCACGGCGGCAAGTAAAATAATAAAATGGCTGAAAAAATAGAAAACAAAATATTAGGTTTAGCATTTATAGTATCTTTTATTTTAGTTTTAGCGCCAGTTGCTGGTAATTTTTTCACCGCAGAAATTTCTAATGTAAGCGTTTATGTGCCTGGAGTAGAAGAAAGCCAAACTGGTCCGGGTGGTGGTGGCTATTATCCTCCGGTTCCAACCTCAACCCCGCCAGAAAAAAAACCAATACCGCCAGCAATAAATCCGTCGGTGCAACCAGAGAAAAATATTTTACCCGAAAAAACTCCAACGCCATCTACTCCAGCCATTATTAGTTTATTGCCAATGGCTGTGGCAGATTTAACCCAAAAAATTCCTGATTTTAGTAGAATACTTTCTAAGTTAAATATTAGTAGCGCAGAGGATATTGTTAAACTTCAAAATTATAATATTTTTTTGCCGGGTCTTAAAGAATTGACAGGAGCTAGTTTTGCAAGTCTTACTCAAGAGCAAAAAAATAAAATACCGGCCGAAACAATGTTTGTCTTGTTAGGCGACGGGAAAATTGACGCTTTAACGAAATTAGATTTTTCAGACGCTGGAGTTGTGAAACAAAAAATTAATGTTTTTTCAGGAGAATCACTACGTTTAATTTTAAAACCAAAACCAGGAGCAAAAACAGTATCTGGATATATGCTTTTTAAAACTCCGGCCACCAAAATCGCCTTTACTGGAAAATATATTCCATCTTTCAACGTTGCGCTTTCGGCTTTAAGCAGCGCGGGTGTTTCTTCAAATTACGTTCCAAAAAGTGGAGTAGCATTATTGCCACAAAATGACCAGCAATTTGTGATTTTAAATTTTAATTACAACGATGATGACAAAGACGGAATTTATGTTGCTGATATAAAAGCTCCGGTTGTAAAAGGAGAATATGAAGTTGTTTCTTCAATAGATTATGGCGGGCAAGTTGCAGAAAAAAAAGATATTAAATTTACCACGTTAGTTGACCCAGAAGGATATATTTACGAAAGAACGGGGGACAAAGAACTCCGCATAAATAATGCAACAGTTTCTTTGTATAAGTTAAACGAAGCGGGCGGTTATGAATTATGGAACGCCGGCGAATTTGGTCAAGAAAATCCTCAAATAACCGACGCTACCGGAAACTACGCCTTTTTAGTGCCAGCGGGCACATATTATATTACGGTTTCTGCTCCTAACTATTATCTTTTTCAAGGAGATGCGTTCAGCGTGGCTGAAGGAAAAGAAATACACGCCAACATAGCGCTTAAGAAAGAATTTGATGTGTTGGCGCTCTTTAATTGGAACACAATTTTAATAATTATTCTTTTCTGTTTGGTTGCCTACAATTTTTTTAGAGATGCCAAAAAAAGTAAAAATAATTTATAACTTTAAAGTTATTCACAGTGTTGTGCTTGAATTTAAATAGGCGTATTATATATTAATCACTATTTTTATATTTTTCATATAAATTTTAATGCCAGTTGCTAAAAAAATAAAAAAAACTTTACCTAAAAAATCTTCTTCAGACAAGCTAGTTTTTCCTGCCGAGCTTGTAAAAGCATATCAAGAAAAAAAACTAAAAAAGCAAAAGAGAAGAAGAGCAATTTGGGTTTCTACTTCGGTAGCAGTTTTGCTTTTGGTTGTTGTTTTGGGTATAAGTTCAGCTATTTTATTTCCCAAAATACCAGAAAGCAAAATAGTAGCGGGTTCTACAATAAAACAAGCACAAATTGTGGCTGGCCAACCGGTTAAATGGACCATGTTGGTGCCTAAAAGCCAAATTAAAAATGGAAAATATTTGGCGCAATTACCAAAAGAAGCGCAGAATATAAAAGTTAAACAGGCCAGCGCAGAGCAAGCAAAAATTATATTGTCGTCAAAACCGCAACCACGGTTATCTTTAGCGCAACGGCAACAGCTGGCGGTAGTGCCGGTTAAAAATCAGAGAAATGCCTTAATAAAAGGTTTTAGTTCTTCTTTTGCCAGCATAAGCGATGCTTTTAAATTTATGTTTGCCGATTTGGGTGATGCCGTTGAAAATGTAATTCCGGTTTCAGAGATTATACAAAATATAGGTGGACAACCGGCAGACCAAACCATCACGCCGGCGGTAGATGCAACATATGTAAATATTGCAACCCCGCCAACCGAGGTTTCAACTCCGGTTTTAACAACAATTAATATTTCACCGTTAACATTAGACTTAACAGTTGGTGGTAGCACTCAACAATTAACAGCAGAAACTTTAGATCAAAGTGGTATGCCAATTACTGCAGATTTAATTTGGGCATCAGACAACACCGCAGTAGCCACTGTAAATTCTAGCGGTGTAGTGGCGCCTGTTTCTGCAGGCACCGCAAACATTGTTGCAACAAGCAAGTCGGCAACTAGCACGGCTCCGGCAGTTGTAACGGTTTTGGTGGCCGATATTAAAAGTACTTCGGCGCCGGCACCAAAACCATCGGTAACGCCCGCTGTAACGCCAACGCCCGATGCCCCAGCCGGAGATTTTGTGGCAATTCAATATGAAACTCCAGCTCCGGAAATTGTTTCCGAGGCAACCGACACTGGGCAACAGGTGACTGTTTCAGCAACAAATGAAGATGCGCAAGCTCCGCTTGTAGATGTTTTAGCGTCAACAAAAATTCCAGAAATATTTAAAGTAGGGCAAGAAGATAAAATAAAAATTAAATGGGAAACCAACGGCAACCAAGATGTTGCTTTTCACGCTTACGACACAGACAACAATGGTAAATTAGATTATGTTGAATGGACTGTTCCGCACTTGTCAGAACAAATTTTCAATATTATTTTTATTTCAAAAGCATTCCAACTAGACACCGACCAAACTATATTATCTGATATTTACGACACAGTTAAAACTCAAGACGGCAATTATGCAACAATAACTAACAATCAATATGTTAGGTTTACTTTTGAAAAAACACTAACAAACAAAAACGATAATACAATTTATGCTCGTGCTACAAACTACCCACTACAAACTACCAACTCGTCTATCCAAGTATTTCCGGTTTACACCGACGCAGACGGCAATGTTACCGAAGGCCCGCAAATTGCCAGCTTTAGTGACATTTCAGGAGCAAAAATTTATAAAGTTTTATTAACGAATCTGCAAACCCCAACAGACCAATTTGATTTTAAGATTTCAGGCTCAATTGATTTTGATTTTATTGTTGACCCAACTTGTCCAAATGGTTGGGCCGGCAGTGGAACTGAAGGCGACGCCTGCCAAGTCACAGAATGCGGAACAATTGATATTTCAGGGTATTACCAATTAGCAAGCAATATTACCAGCGACGGGACATGCTTACAAGTAGATGCTAACAATGTAATAATTGACGGAAATAACAAAACGTTAACTTTTAACACTGGTGATAATGATGGCTCGGTTGGAATTTATATGTCTAACCTTGTTTCTGGCCTTACTGTTAAGAATTTTGATAACGGAAGTGGCGTTGGAATATTTGAAGCCGGTTCAGGTTCGTCAGCAGACGTTTCTCCAATATTAGCAGAGAGTTGTTTATCAAATTCATTTATTCAAAATAATATTATTAATGTTTCTGGGCAGACTTTCAGTTTTGGTAGTAGTGGAATACAGCTTGGCATCGGTAGTAATTGCACTTCTAGTAATAATATAATTTCTGGTAACACAATAACCTCTGGGCAAGCAAATGGTATAGATTTTGAAGATGCGTCATCTGGAAATACAATTTCTGGCAATACAATTAGTGCTCCTTTCGGCGATGGAATTAATTTTAATGCCTCATCAGCCAACGACATAGTCTCTGGCAATACAATTAGTGCCAACGAATACGGCGTTAGTTTCACGAGGCCATTTACTGGGAATCCATTTGCGGGTACATTTAATACGATTAGTCATTCTTGGGGAAGTGGAGCTAGTGTTTTTGTTGATTCTGGAGCGTATTTTCTTAAATTAGGAGATGGTTGTTACCAAAACAGCGATTGTGAGTCTAATTCATGTAACAATAATATTTGCGCTGCGCAAACTTATCATTGGGTTGGCGGTGATGCTAGCAGCCCATATACTGGTAATTCGTGGGATAACCCGGCTAATTGGCAGGGGAATGTTGTGCCCCCAATTGGCGCAAATATAGAAATCCCCATGCCAATAAGCAGTCATCCTCCTGTAATTCCAGCTGGCTTCTCAAACGACGATAATAGCGGTGTTGTTTATGGTAATGTGTTTATAAACATCGGGACAGTCCTTTATAACGATACAATTATTAATGGTGGTACTTTTTCGGGTCCGATTACAAACGATGCAACCGGTATAATTAATGCAGGAACTTTTACTGGTACGATTTACAATTATGGAACAATTGATTTTACGGGCTTAACACCTCCTGATATGTCTGGGACTACGGTAACTAATGCACCAGGCGGAACAATTATTTGTGGCGCCGGCAATTATTGGGACGGAAGCGCGTGTTCAACAATTACTGCCTATCATTGGGTTGGTAGCCAAAGCACTGACTGGGCAACTGCCGGAAATTGGAAGGAAGGGAGTGTACCTCCAAGTGGGGCTAATGTTGTAATTGGAAGCGACGCCACTTCTAATGCAATTATTTCAAATGGTTATTCAAATGATTTGAATGGTGGCGTAACTCTTGTCGACGTCACGATTACAGGTTCTTATAACATAGTTAATTACGGCACCATAACAGACATGACAGGAACCGTTACCAGCAGTGGAACTAGCTTGGGCATTGATAACTACGGCACAATTGCCAACATCAGCGGAGATTTTATTGATAGCAGTAATGGCACCGGCATTTACAACGAAGTTAGCGGTATCATTACAGATATTAGCGGCTCATTTACCAACAGCGGTAATAACGGATTTGGAATTAACAACAGCGGAGTTATTACAAACATCAGTGGAACATTTACTAACACCGCTACCGACGGTAACAGCATCGGCATCGACAATAACGGAACCATCACCGACATTACGGGATCTTTTGTTAACAGTGGGCGAATTGGTATTGCAATTAATGATGGAGCTTTTATTAATAATATAAGCGGTAGTTTTGCCAATAGTAGTGGTTTTGGTATTTATAATAATTCTGGCGGTACTATTAGCGACATAACTGGAACTTTAACTAATAGTGGCTCGTCCTCCGGTATTATGAACGATGGCGGTACTATTATTGATATTAGCGGCGGAAGTTCGTCACATTCATTGGGTGGTCTAACCAACAGCGGTGGTGGCTACGGCATTAATAACAATAGTGGTGTTATCACTAACATAACCGGGACGGTCACCAACAGCAGTAGTGGTTTTGGATTTTATAATAATAACAGCACACTTACCGATATCAGCGGAACTATTGATAACACTGGGGGTGGGGTTGGCATTTACAATGACTATCGCTCTACTATTCTCGACATCAGCGGAGCCGTAACCAACAGTAGCAGCGGTTATGGCATTGATACTCCCGGCACAATTTTAGAAATTAGTGGCTCGTTTACCAACAGTGGCACTAGCATTGGTATTTATATTGAAAGTGGCTTGGGCATTATTGTAGACGTTAGCGGAACGCTTTCAAATACAAGCTCTGGACTTGGCGTAAATAATGCCGGTACAATTTATGGAGGAATTTATCCTGTAAGTGTAAAAAATGAAGCAACTGGTACTATTGTTGGCGGAACTTTTTCAAACGCAGTAAATAATTATGGAACAATAGACACAACCGACCCAACTTACGGCCCGCCAAACTTCCTTTCAGCAACAGTCACTCGCCATACCGGCGACACAATTACTTGTGCTTCGGGAAAAAACTGGAATGTAAACCAATGCGCACCTTTGGCTACTAGCATAACAGTAACTGGTGCAAGTTCGGCCACCACCGTTGCCAATGGGTCAACTTTGCAAATGTCGGCGTCTGTATCACCGGCCGGAGCCAATCAAAATGTAACATGGTCTAGAACCAATGGAACTGGCACCGCTACAATTAATTCTTCGGGCTTATTAACCGGCACTGGTGTAGGCACTGTAACCGTAACAGCAACCGCCCAAGACGGTTCGGCAGTTTTTGGAACAAAACAAATTACAGTAACAGCAGTTTTACTTTCAAACGGAGCAAACGGGTGTACTAATGGCGTTCAGTGCACGTCTGGTTTTTGCACTAGCGACGGTTATTGTACAGACCAGAGTATCGATTCTCATTGTGCGACAGATGATGATTGCGAATTTGGTTTAGCATGTACAAATAGTGTTTGTGCCAACGTAGTAGTTGGTGAAGCTGTTGTTAACGGTGCTTGTGGTTCGTCTAATGGTCAAGATTTTTCTAGTTCGCCAGCAAGTAATCTTTGCACAACAGGCACAGCAACGGCAGTATCTGGAACCGGTCCGTGGACATGGGATTGTGTAAGTACAAACGGCGGGACAACTGCAAATTGTTCGGCAACAAAAACTCCAGTTTCCACTCCAGCGCCAACATGTGGCGATGCAACTTGTAACGGCACAGAAACTTGTAGTACTTGTTCAGCAGATTGTGGCGCTTGCCCAACTGTAAGCGGAAGTGGAGTTGGCGGCGGCGGAACAATCACAAACACTATTACTGCAACAACTCAGGCAACATCAAAGGCAATGGTTGATTCATTAAATCAAGCTATACGTCAACTTCAAAAGCAAATATCTAAAATTTCAGCAACAACAAACAAAAGTGCGGCAACTAAAATATATCAAAATATTTTAAATACGTTTAAGGCGCTGTTAAAACTATTAACAGCAAAGTAAAAAAAGCCGGACACACGTAGAGGCGTGTCCGGAAGGTGTCCGTTAGGACTTGTTAGAAATTCTGCCGTCGCCGGCAAAGAAGGATCGTTGTGCTCGCAACTAGGGCGAGCGTTGTCGTTTCCGGTTCGGGAACGGGTGCCGATTCTGGGATGATTTGAATCGAACCGTAAACTCCATATGGCTTTCCACCGCCAACGTATGACTGGAACTTATACCAAATGGGAGTTTCGTCTTCACCCCCCGTGTTATAGCAAGCATAATAGGCGCCATCACCATTCCTATTCTCATCGTATCCGAATACTGGTATGGCGTGGTCAAATACACCATTGCCATCGGAGTCGACAAAGACAAGTATGGGGCGGCCAGCATTAACCTCATTTACAATAGTTGCCCACGTTGACGAGTAACTTTTGTTTGACGTTTGAAAAGTATATCCCTTGAATGCTGTATACCCAACTATGGCTGCGCCAGCGTTGGTTGCAGAGCTTGACCCGAAAGATAGAGGGTCTTTTGACGTGCCAAGCCAATCTGCAATGCTTGTGAGAGGGACAGTTGCCCCCGTGTCAGTTCCGTCGTATGCGGCGTTATGCGCTGGTGAAGATATTTCGTCCTGCACACTAGAGGTCAGGTAAACGCTATTTCCTGTAGCGTTGAATAGGTTTGGGTAACCGTGAAGGTCCCAGTATCCCATAATCATGCCCTCAGAAGTAGGTTCACAGCCATGGTACCATGCATACGCTGGCACGCCCTGTAACAAAGTTGCTCCCTCCGAGAAGGCGGAAACAAAAAACAAAAAACATGCAATCAGAATCGATTTGTTCGTTTTCATCAGTATCCGTCCTTTCAGAGGTTGGGGTTGTGGTTTTGCTTTGAGAAGGTTTTCAAAAAGCGGGTTAACACTTTTATCTTACATCTCTATAATGCAGTTGTCCAGTAAAAATTAGTAATTATTTTGTCGGGGAAGAGAGAATCGAACTCTCACCGCACGCACCCCATGCGTGAATCCTGCCGTTGGACCATTCCCCGTTATATAAATATAGTATAATAAATTAATCTTATAATCTCAATACTTTAATGGTGGACGGCCGTCACTTATTAAAGTACAACAAAAAACGAGGTTAAGCCTCGTTTTTTAAAAGTTAATACGTATTATATTTTAGCGGTGCGTTTTATGCACTTGGTGCAAGCTAAAATTCTCTTGCCCTTAGATGTGCGCATCCATTGAAGATTTGGTTTTGTTCTAACTTTTGTAGTTGGATTATATTTTCCTCTTAATTTAACAAGAACTGTTTTCATTGAGGATTTTTTCCCGCAAATTGTACAAATTTTTTCTGCCATAGTAACGAAATTTCTAAGTCTTAATTTCTAATTTTTATTAAATATTAAATCTTTAATAGAAATTGAAAATTGTAAATTGAAAATTAATGTTTTTATCTTACCATTTTATAATATATTTTGCAAGTATTAATAATATGGTGTATTATAATAAAAGATGGATTCAACAATAATTATTACAATTTTATCCCTGATTGTTTTATTGTTTTCTGTAATTATACACGAATTGGCCCATGGCTATGTGGCTTATTCGTTGGGCGATTCAACTGCAAAATATGAAGGCAGACTCACATTAAATCCGTTAAAACATTTAGATCCTTTTGGTTCAATAATTTTACCGCTGCTTTTGTTTATTGTGGGAAGCCCATTTTTATTTGGTTGGGCAAGGCCAGTTCCAGTAAATCCATATAATTTTAAAGACCAAAAATATGGTGAAATAAAAGTCTCCATTGCCGGCCCTTTATCAAATTTAGCTTTGGCAGTTATTTTTGGTTTAATAATTAGGTTTATTGGTGGCACAATTTTGTTTGGTAACGTTGGCTTAATGATGGCGTTAAATTATATTGTTGCAATAAACATTTGGTTGGCACTTTTCAATTTAATTCCGGTGCCTCCACTAGACGGTTCATGGATTTTATTTAGTTTTTTGCCACCTAAATTAGATTACATAAGAAATTTTTTGCGCCAGTATGGAATTGCAATTTTACTTTTGCTAATTCTTTTTGGCGGAACGTTTTGGGTTAACCTAACGGGCGCCGTATTCCATTTTATTACCGGTCACGCATTGATCCTGTAAACCTGTACGGATAAATTTACATCGTTATACCAAAAATACTACGATCGTGAATATTTGTGAATAACTTATGAAACAATCTACACGCGACAAAATACTACTTCTCTTATTGTCGGGTTTGGCATTGGGCTTTGCTTATTCTCCAAATCGTTATCGTAGGATTTTACAGGTAACAGGAAAAGAGTGGCGAAAAATTGATGAAAAAGAATTAAAAAGCGAAATTAGAAGTTGTTACCGCTCCAAACTTATTAAAGAGAAAGAGAGCGCTGACGGAAGTATTACGTATGTCTTAACAGAAAAAGGCAAGATGCGAATTTTAACTTTTAATTTTACCGAATTGAAAATTAAGCAAAAAGTTTGGGATGGCAAATGGCGCGCTGTTATTTTTGATATACCCGAGAAGCTTAGGTGGGGAAGAGACTCATTAAGAAGAAAATTAAAAGAGCTGGGATTTCACGAGTTCCAAAAAAGCGTTTTTGTGTTTCCCTATGATTGCAAAGACGAAATAGACTTTATTATTGAATATTATAATATGCGTAAGCATGTAAGATTTGGTGTTTTTGATTATGTTGATAACTCTGCACACTTAAAAGAATTTTTCAATTTAAAATAGTCCTATAAATAGTTATGTCAAATAAATAGTTATGTCAAAAATACTACGATCGTGAATATTTGTATATAAATTTTAGTACGTGGTGAAATGTAGTTGACATTATAAAAATATTTTGATAAACTGTTATTACATACGCATTTTGCGTTTGTTTTATTATTATGCCAACAATACATCAATTAGTAAAAAAGAATAGAAAGAACAAAAAAAGTGGGAAAAAGAACGTTGCCTTGCACCGTGGCTTTAATGTTTTAAGAAACAAAACATCTTATTATTCTTCACCATTTAAAAGAGGAGTTTGCATTAAAGTATTTACTCAAACACCTAAAAAACCAAACTCGGCTTTAAGAAAAGTTGCCCGTGTAAAATTATCAAACGGAATGGAAGTTACAGCATACATCCCCGGAGAAGGCCACAATTTACAAGAGCACTCAATTGTTTTAATTAGAGGCGGAAGAGTTAAAGATTTACCTGGCGTAAGATATCACATTGTTAGAGGAGTTTTAGACACCGCCGGAGTTGAAGGTAGAAAACAAACAAGAAGCAGATACGGAACTAAAAAAGTAAAAGCATAACACATATATGAGAAGAGCTTATAAAAAACACAAAATATCTCCAGACGGAATTTACAACGAAGTTGTTGTTTCGCAATTTATAAATAAAGTAATGAAAAGCGGAAAGAAAACAATTGCTCAAAAAATTGTTTACGCTGCTTTCAACATTATAAAAGATAAAACCAAAAAAGAACCTTTGGAAATTTTTAAATTGGCAATTGAAAATGCTTCACCGCTTTTAGAAGTTAAGCCAAAAAGAATTGGGGGAGCTACATATCAAGTGCCAATGGAAGTTAGAGGAGAAAGACGTTTAGCTTTGGCTACAAAATGGATTTTAGATGCAGCTCGCGCAAAGAAAGGAAAACCAATGGCAGAAAAACTAGCTGCCGAATTAATGGACTGCGTAAATAACCAAGGCAACGCAATTAAAAAGAAAGCAGATACTCACAGAATGGCCGAAGCCAACAAAGCTTTTGCCCGCTTCGCTAGGTAATTCGCGCGCCAAATATATTAAGCGAGGCAATAAACTTTTTGTAGACCCAGGTCCACTTGCCTGAAAAGGCAAAGGGGGTTACCTGCATCGGAAAAAAGTTTGATTGCTGAGCGATAGATCGCTAATAATTTAAAATAATTAGAGTAATTAGTATAATTAGAATAATTTTTTTATGTCACGTCAACATCCTTTAGAAACTTTAAGAAACATAGGTATTATTGCTCACATAGATGCTGGGAAAACAACTTTTTCCGAGCGCTTGCTTTTTTATACAGGAGTTTCTCACAAAATTGGTGAAGTTCACGAAGGCGCAGCAGTTATGGATTGGATGGTTCAAGAAAGAGAAAGGGGAATAACAATTACTTCAGCTGCTACAACCATGTATTGGAAAGACCACCAAATAAACCTAATTGATACTCCCGGCCACATCGACTTTACCGCAGAAGTTCAACGCTCATTAAGAGTTTTAGATGGAGCTGTTGTAGTTTTTGACGGCGTTGCCGGCGTAGAACCACAAAGTGAAACAGTTTGGCGCCAAGCAGACAAATATATGGTGCCCCGAATTTGCTTTATAAACAAATTAGACAGAATGGGTGCCAGTTTTGAAAAAAGCTTTCAATCTATTTTAAATAAATTAACTCCAAATGCAGTTGCAGTTTCTTTCCCAATGGGCACAGAAGAAAATTTGGCCGGAGTTGTTGATCTAATGAAAATGAAGGCCCTTTATTTTGAAGGTGAAAAGGGAATAGACATTGTGGAAAAAGAAATTCCAGAAGAATGGAAAGCAGAAGCCGAAATGTGGCACAAAAAAATGATTGAAAAAGTGGCAGGAGAAGACGACGCCCTAACAGAAAAGTTTTTAGAAGGAAAAGAAATTACAACAGAAGAAATTAAAGCAGTTTTA
Organism: Candidatus Staskawiczbacteria bacterium; assembly: GCA_903928565.1. Classification (GTDB taxonomy): domain Bacteria; phylum Patescibacteriota; class Minisyncoccia; order Minisyncoccales; family Staskawiczbacteraceae; genus XYD1-FULL-39-28. Next base: position 2,583 of record CAIYRH010000018.1, on the reverse strand, counting down.
AGAAAATCAGTTTTAAACTATAAATTAATTCCGGTTTTTTGTGGTAGTGCATTAAAAAACAAAGGTGTGCAAACAATTTTAGACGCTGTTGTTGAATTATTGCCAAGCCCGCTAGACGTGCCATCGCAGAAAGGCACAGACCCAAAAACAGGAGCTGTAATAGAAAGAAATTCTTCAGACACCGAGCCATTTTCAGCTTTGGTGTTTAAAATTGCCACAGACCCTTATGTAGGAACTTTAACTTTTTTTAGAGTTTATTCTGGAATGTTGCAAAAAGGTAGTTATGTTTTAAATGCAAACACCGGTGAGCAAGAACGCATTGCGAGAATTTTAAGAATGCATGCAGACGAAAGGCAAGAACTTGATGTAATTTATGCAGGAGAAATTGGCGCCACCGTTGGTTTAAAAGCCACCAGCACCGGCCATACATTGTGCGACAAGTCATCTCCGGTTATTTTAGAAAAAATTGTATTTCCAGAGCCTGTTATTGGAATTAGAGTTGAGCCAAAGACAAAAGTTGACCAAGAAAAACTTATTATGTCGATTAGGAAACTAACCGAAGAAGACCCAACATTTAGAATTAAAGAAGATTTGGAAACCGGCGAAACAATTATTTCCGGAATGGGCGAGTTACACTTAGACATTATTGCAGACAGGTTGCGCAGAGAATTCCATGTTGAAGCTAACTATGGAAAACCTCAAGTTGCTTACCGCGAAACAATTACTATGGAAGCAAATGGTGAAGAAAAATATGCCAGACAATCTGGAGGTAAAGGACAATATGGCCACGTTATGTTAACTGTTAAACCAAAAGAAAGAGGCGCAGGCTTTGAATTCCTAGATGAAATTAGAGGAGGTTCCATTCCAAAAGAATTTATTAAACCAGTTGAAAAAGGAGTTGTTGAAGCAATGGACAAAGGAGTTGTTGCCGGCTACCCAATGGTTGACGTTGAAGTCACACTTTACGACGGAAGTTATCACGAAGTTGACTCGTCTGAATTTGCCTTTAAAATTGCCGGAAGTATGGCATTCCAAAAAGCTGCTAAAGCCGCCAAGCCAGTTATTTTAGAGCCAGTTATGAAAATGGAAGTTGTAACTCCGGAAGATTTCTTTGGACAAGTCATTTCAGACATTAGTTCACGCAGAGGACAAATTAAAGAAACTTCAGAAAGAGTTGGAATGAAAGTTGTTGATGCAATTGTTCCATTAAGCGAAACATTTGGTTATGCAACATCTATAAGGTCGTTAACAGAAGGCCGTGCAAGCTTTACAATGGAATTTGATAGCTACGAACAAGTCCCAAGCAACATTGCTCAAGAAATCATCGACGGAAAAAGAAAGTAAATTTAAAAAGTCCCGCCCTCGCGGGATTTTTTGTTGCAAAAAAAGAGCCGGTCAAATTTAATTAACTCGGCATTGCGGACGTGGTCCGCATAAAAATTTGTAGCCGCCCTACTCTGGCGGGTCGTCGCTGTCGTGAGGTTCGTCAGCGAACAACGTGGGTTCTTCTTCATGAAGTCGAGGAAGCGCTTCACGAAGTTCGGCAGTGGTGGGCACTTTTGCCTCGACTTTTGCGGGAATTTCCCGTTTTAGCCATGCAAGCCATGTACCACCGTCCTTACAAACACTTGCAACTTGCCAACCGTCTTTGCCTAGCGCGTTACAATCTATGAGCAGTTGATGCAAATATAGATTTTGTGTCCAATCGTTTTCCCAGTTCATTGCCATGCTCCTTCCTCAACAGGGAATGTCGGCATCGGTTCCTTGCCTTGCGACCGCGAGCCGACGTTGTCGTCGCCAAAGGCAACTAGCGCCAACGCGACCGGAACGTTCATGTCCGTTGAAACGGGCGCTGTGTTTTGCAAACCTAAGACGCTTTCTGCGCGCTCAATATTTTCAGGAGCGAAGCCTGCATCCTTCCCTTTGAATGTCCCAACGTCCCAACCGTCAAGTGTGACGTGCAGGTAGCCAGCTTTCCAGCGCACACTAAATCGCTCATTACCGACGGCGTTCTGCGCGATTGTTATAAGGCGAGCTTTGTAGTCGGGTTCATCCTGTGGTTTGTTGCTCATTTTCTTACCTTTCCGTTAAAGCACTGCGGGGATTTCGCTTCACGCTTCGGGGTGGTCGGGCGCAAAAATCACTTGCTCTTCGACAATATCAAATGCCTCTTCGTTTTTGCGAGATGGCTTTTCGAAGTCCACGCCAATGCATGCTCCGCCAACGAAAACGATTTTCGTGACATTAAAACCTTTACCGAGTAAACGGTTCGCTTCTGCAATGCCCCCTAGGCTCTGTGTGGTGTCAATTTCAACACGCATTTGTTTTGGTTTTTTCATGGGAGTTGTGGTTGGTTTAGTCCGTGTTTTTTCTGTGACATTGTTGTCAAGTTGCTGATAATAAAGTATAATTGAAATGTTAATAAAGTCAATGATTGGCAAAGGTGTTGATTAAGGTGTTGACTTATTTAAAAAAATATAATAACATAATAATACGTTTAAAAAAATAATAAAAAATAAATTAATAATATCTGTCGCCAGGTCTATGGCGCCAGAAAAAAAGTCAAAATGGCAACAGAAAAAT
>CAIYRH010000017.1 GCA_903928565.1 Candidatus Staskawiczbacteria bacterium | reverse complement strand
GTAAGACATGGAAAAGTAAGAAGGTCAAAACTTTATTACTTAAGAACAGCCAAAGGTAAAAAATCGAGGTTAAAAAGAAAAGATTTTGCAGTAGCCATTGCAGACAAACCAGCTGAAGAACAAGCTGTAGAAGAAACTCCAGTTGAAACCGAAACTCCAGAAACATCAGCAGAATAGAAAAGGGCGGACGTAGGCGGACGTGGCGAAATGGCATACGCACTACCTTGAGGTGGTAGCGCCGCAAGGCATGAGGGTTCGACTCCCTCCGTCCGCACACTTTGCTGCGGGTCAGTGAAGTTATGGACGATTAGCTCAGTTGGTAGAGCATCTCATTTACACTGAGGAGGTCACAGGTTCGAGTCCTGTATCGTCCACATTTCAGCAGAAATGTGTCCTGAGCGAAGCCGAAGGACTTTCATATTTTGGCCGGGGTAGCTCAGTGGTAGAGCACTGCTCTGAAAAAGCAGTGGTCGAAGGTTCGATTCCTTTCCCCGGCACCAGCCATTTGCGGGAGTAGTTCAGCAGTAGAATGCTTCCTTGCCAAGGAAGAGATCGCGGGTGCGAATCCCGTCTCCCGCTCCAATAAAAAACCGCTAATTTTAAGCGGTTTTTTGCTGTTTTTGTCTACTTGACAGCTGGCGGTATTTTATGTTCTAACTATTGACATGGAGGCCATTCTATGCTAATATATACCCATACTTCCGAAAGGGAGTTTTTAATTATGAATACAACTAAAAGTATAAAATTTAGCTCTATTTTAAGAGGGGACACCCACTTGACTCGCTTTATTTTTGCCGGCATTGTAATAGGCATTTGTGTGCTTAGTGTAGCCTTCCCGCAAACAACTTGCGCAGACTTCTCTAACACTGCCAATGCCTCATATGTGGCCAAAGACACCAATGTGGCTCAAAAGGCTATAAAAACGATCAAGGTTACGGTTACTGCTTACTCAAGCACCCCAGACCAAACTGACTCTACCCCACTTGTTACCGCTTCTGGTACAGGGGTAAAAGACGGAGTTATTGCAAACAACTTATTGCCATTTGGAACCAAAATTAAAATTCCAAAACTATACGGCGACAAAGTGTTTACAATTGAAGACAGAATGAACAAAAGAAAAGGCAATTACCATATTGATATATGGATGCCTACTAGAACTTTGGCCTTAAATTTTGGTGCCAGAATTGCCGAAATTGAAGTTTTAGACAACTAAGTTAAAATAAAAAAAACACCCCTTTATTGGGGTGTTTTTTGTTGTGCCCGAGGCGGGAGTCGCCGGGTGATGAACACCCGGCGCCCAGTGTTTATCACTGGGCGAACCCGTTTATAATCTTGGTGCCCGAGGCGGGAGTCGAACCCACATGAACTTTCGCTCAAAGGATTTTAAGTCCTTCGTGTATACCATTCCACCACTCGGGCGTATATTATCAAACCTGAGGCCGAGGCGGGAATTGAACCCACGTATAAGGGATTTGCAGTCCCTTGCATTACCACTTTGCTACTCGGCCATATTATACTTCTTCTTTAAAATTTCCTTCTGCTGACCACTTTTATAAAACATTTCTTGTCTAAATGCTTCGCTACGACTGTCAAACACATGATGCTCCAATAATTGCCATGGCCTATTCACTTTTGTAGATCTAACTTTGCCTCCATTATGTAATTTTATCCTATTCTCTAAATCTGCTGTACTACCAACATAAATGTCACCATTCTTCATACTTTTCAAAATGTATACGTAAAACATTCTTGTTTTGATACTTGCATTACCACTTTGTCCCCCTACGGGGGATCTCCCGAAGGGATGACTACTCGGCCATTAAATATAATTTAACAGTTTTTTTATTCTTTTTCAATGCCCCCAATATTCTCGTTCTCATTGGCACGGGCTAACAACTCTTCAATGCGGGCGGCGCTGGCAATTTCTTTTTCTTTTACAAACCTTATTTTTGGAATTGGTCGCATTTTTAAAGTCCTGTTTATTTCATATTGAATGTCGTACACAGACTTTTGCAATGCGTTAATAATTCCGTCAGATTTTTCTTCAGGAAAAACAGAAATAAAAGCTTTAGCATAAATCATGTTCCCGGAAGTTTCAATGCGGGTTAAAGTAATTAAAATATCTGGCGAAAACGTAAAATCCCTGCGGATTATCTTCCCCACCTCATGCTCTAACAATGAATTTACCTTCTCAACTCTGTTTGACATTTTATTAACTATTTAGTAGTATTTAAATTGTTCACCCCACGTTCATTCCCAATCAACCTACCATGAAAAAGAGAATTATCATCGTTACTGGTATAGGCGGCTTCATCTTGGCCACTCTTGTGATGCGATTATACCATCAAGAATTGGATCTAAATATTCTGAATCAAAAGAGTATCTTCAACATTTGGCGTGCCTTTCTATCTAGTCACTGGCGGGGCGCCATTATTGCTCTCTTTTGTTATGTAATCGGTCACTTATGTGGCTACATCCACGGGCGCGAAGAACAAAAGGCGCCTCCACTCAAAGACTCCGAACTCCCATAACCAACGCAGAAAGACGAAATGCCATGACTAAAATTCTCAGATGGATGCGACGGCACCCTGCTGCCACGCTGTGGATTTTCACTACCGTTCTCGGCGCACTCTGCATTCTGCAGTTTCACAAATATCCTGTGATATACATCACCACCTGTGGAGTTGCAATTGCGGTTACCGCCATCATGACGGTGAACTTGCGCTGGCGTCAAAAAAAAGCGTCCTAATACCCGACAGAAATGCCGGGTTCTTTTTTTGTTTTAAAATTACAGCTCTCCTTTTTTGCGTTCCTCAATATACGCTACAATTATGTCGCCTTTTTCAATTTTTATGTTGCCTTCAAAAAGTATTCCGGCTTCGTCGCCCTTTCGTAATTTATCAATATCTTTTTTATCGCGCTGAAGGTTAATAATTCTGCCCGAGCCCACTTTTTTGTCGTCGCGGAAAACTTCCAATTTTAAACCTTTTTTAAACTCCCCTTCTGTAATTTTTCCACCAACAATTTGCCTGTTCTTTTCACCCCAAAAAACCAAAATTGTTCGTAATTTTCCAATGTCTGTGCGCACCACTTCAGCCTCTAAAGTTTTTTCTAAACTGTTTCTTACGTCTTGAATTAATTCGTAAATTACACTAAAAGTTTTAATTCGCAACTTTTTTTCAGTGTCGTTTTTCATAAACTGCACAACAGTTGGGCTAATTTTAACTCTAAAACCAATAATTATAGATTTAGACATTTCGGCCAGTTTTGCATCGGACTCGGAAATATCTCCAACTTCAGACTTTAAAATGCGTAAAATAGCTTTATCTTGTGGCAGGTTTTTTAGCATTCCTTCAACTGCTTCTAGCGAACCAAAAACATCCCCTTTCACAATTATATTTAAAATCTTTTTGTTAGGGTCGTTTTCTAAAACCGTTTGTCCAATTTCTCTTTTTGGTGCTTCTTTTTTTAAGTTGGCAACGGCCTCTTCAGCTGTTTTATAACTCTTAAATTTTTCACCAACGGCTGGCACTTGCTCAAAACCTAAAATAATAACCGGTTGCGAAGGGTGCGCTTCCAAAATTGGCGACCATTTAAAATCTTCCAAATGTTTTACTTTTGCCATTGCTAAATCAGTGGCAATAATATCTTTTTCTTTTAAAATTCCCTTTGTAATAATTGCAGTTGCAATTGGGCCTTTTGAGCCATCCATGTAAGACTCAATAATTAAACCTTCCACCGGCACATTTTCTTCCGCTTTTAATTCTTGCATGTCAGCTACCAGCAAAATAACTTCAAGCAATTCATCAATGCCTGTTTTTTCTTTTGCCGAAACTTCCACACAAGGAATTTTACCGCCAAATGACTCAACTAAAACATCTATTTTAGAAAGTTCTCCAATTATTTTTTGGGGGTTGGCATTTGGTAAATCTATCTTATTTAACACAACAATCATGGGAATTTCAGCCCGCTTAATTGCCATTACGGCCTCTTTTGTTTGAGGTTGCACACTCTGCGCCGCATCCACCACCAAAAGCGCTATATCGGCCACCTCAGCGCCTCTGGCGCGCATTGCAGAAAAGGCTTCGTGCCCAGGAGTATCAATAAATGTGATTTTCTTTCCATTATCTTCAACTTCGTAGGCTCCAATATGTTGAGTTATTCCACCCGACTCTTTGGCAGTTATTTTAAAATCTCTAATTGCTTCCAGCAAAGAACTTTTTCCATGGTCAACGTGCCCCAAAACAACCACCACCGGTGGTCTGGTTTTTAGGACTTCTTTAACTTTGGTTAGTTTTTTAGCTGTCATATTATTTAAAATTTATGGCCTTATCAATGGCCTCAACTTCCTGCGGTGACAATGCGTGCTCTGACTTTCCATTTTTTACGGCTTTTGTGTAAACTCTGTTGCCATCGTTTACAAATAAACTGGAAATTAAAAAACCATTATTCTTGTTGTCTAACATGGCAATTATAAAGCTTTGGTTTCCGCCCATATCGCTAAAAGGGTTAAACCGCACTATACCAATTTTTCGAATTGTAATTTCGCAAATGTCTTCTAGTTTTTTAATTTTTAGAAAGGCGTCTTTTACCTGTTCTTCCAGGTTTTCATTCTTCTCTTTCTGAGATAAAAATATATCTTTAAACTCTTTTATTTTCCCCTTTTCCAGCAATGCATCTATTTTTTCATTTGTTTTGTTAAACTTTCTAAGTAAAACAATATTAATTGCTATAAATACTAGCACCACAAGTATTAATAATAAAAAAATAATCGTTTGAATCGACATATAATTATACTACCTTAAATTTGACAAAACTTCAACCCTGTTAAATAACTGGGGTCAATGATTTATTACTGGCCAAATGGCTGGATCTTCAACTCCTAAAACCCACGCCGAAAACCCTCTAAAATTATTTTGTTTTATAATATTTAGCCTGTCAGTAAAACTTTGCTGGTTTTGGTACCAAAGTTTAAATTGGTTGTTGCCATAAGAATATGAAACCCATGGCGCGCTTAAGGCAGCGTCAAAACCCGCTTGATACTGGTTGTTGGCCATTAGGGTTGTCAGCCTGTTGTACGAACCCGATGGATTAACTTTTTTATTAGGATTTAATGTCCAGCCCCAATAATAAAGCGGAATGCCAAAAGACAATTTTTCTGGTGGAATTTTACCTTTTACATAATTTAAAACACTGTCTATAAACGGAAGCGAGGCCACTGGCCCAACTGAAGCAGGGTCGTCGTAAGTCATTAAACTCACAAAATCGGTTGCTTTAGCAAGCCTGGCATAGTCAAAAACGCCACCCCAATTTTTAAAAGCATCTGTATCTTCATAATCAACGCTTCTCGAAGACGCCGCTACACTTAAAATTAAATTATTTTTGTGAAGTGCTTTGGCTGTTCTTTCTACAAAAGCCGAATATAAATTTTTGTCTAAATAACTTATATTTTCAAAATCAAACTGCCAGCCAACATATTTTTCTTTTTTAGCAACGCTAATTAAAGAGTTTATTACAACATCTTGAGCCTTTGTAGAAAGCAACAAGCTATGAATAACTTTTTGTTTAAACCCGGTGTTGACCACCAATGGCATTAATTTTAAATTATTATTTTTAACCTGAGCCTGCTGAATAGCCTGTTTTAAATTTTCGTCTAAACCACCTGCCAATTTTAACTTATCTGATACTTCATAAAATTGCGGAGCAATAATATCAATTTTTGTTGCATTATTTTGCAAGCTTACAATTCCCTCTTGCTCTTTTGAATGCGACATATAAAAAATATTCTCGCTGGCGTAGGTTAACCCCGGTGCCAATACTGCAAAAATTAAAACTATAAAAAAATATTTCTTCATGCTTCTATTCTACTCTAAAATTAATTTTTAAACAAAAAAAAGCCGCTAAATGCACGGCGCACAAGCAGCCTATTGTTCGACAAGACCCTCGCGGACTGAATGCAGGGCCTTTGTTGCAAGTTCATTTATTTCAAAAATCACCTGACAGATTTCTTGCTGAGACCTGACCACCCCCTTGGGCAAAGAGATCGCGGCATGAAAGAAATCTTGATTTTCGTAGCAAGCTCGCCAAAATTTCTGCTCTATTTCAGAAAGACCGGCCACACTTTCTTCAGTTAATGATAATATTGTATCGGCATTTACTCTTATGAGATCGGACTCTTTTCCTTCAGAGCGAATGAAAAACTTCGGAACTGGTTTAGGCCGAAGTAGAGGGACTAATTTGAACCAAAGCATCAACACCACTAATGCGAGAAGCGCAGTGGCCAGCACAATGTACGACACGTCGCACAGCGCTTCGTTCATGCTCAACATTGCAAGAAGCATTACAACCCCCGCCCCAATCGAGGTGCCCAAACAACACCACAATGCTGTCCTTTTCATTTAGATTCCTCCTTGTTTTCAACGAGCTGGGAATCAGCAAGTTGTTTCTTATTTCTATATTATTCCTTTGGCCAATTTAGTCAATATTATGCACCTTATAATCTTTTAAAAAATCTTCTATTAACTTTTTCACGTCACGTGAATTTTTAGTTTGCATTAATTGGTCGCGAAGATCTTTGGCTCCGTAAAAGCCTTTTGTATATGCGTGAAAATGTTTTTTTAAGCTTTCAAATTTTTTGTAGTGGCCGTTTATCACTTTTTCGTCTTTATGCAAGCTATCAAAAATTTCTGCGTGCTCAATAACTGCATTTAATCTTTCTTTTACACTAGGAATATGCTTCAACCCCACTCCGCCAAGGCTCCGCGGGGCAAAGAACCAAGGGTTGCCAACAACCGCCCTACCTATCATAATGCCGTCGAGCTCATTTTCTTTTGCTAACTTTTTGGCTTGTTCAAAAGTTTTAACATCGCCATTTCCAATAATTAAAGTTTTTGGTGAATATTTATTGCGTAATTTAATAATTTCTTTTGCCAGCTTCCAATTGGCTGGAGCATAATAACCGTCATCCCGGCTTCTAAAATGCACGGTTAAAACAGCCGGTTTTTCTTTTAAAATTACAGGAATCCATTCTGTAATTTGATTTTTTTCATATCCTATTCGCGTTTTTACCGAAACTGGAATTGAGCGCCCTTGGGTCGCCGAAGCTTTAGCGGAAGCGCCTCTTTTAGCCGCCCTAATAATTTCGCCTGCTAATTGCGGGGTTTTAATCAATGCCGAGCCACATCCCTTTCTTTCAATTGCCCTATCAGGGCAACCCATGTTTATGTCAACGCCATCAAAACCCAATTCAACTGCCAAAGCTGCCGCTTTTTCAAAATAAACTGGGTCCGACCCAAATAATTGAGCTACTATTGGCTTTTCGGCTTTATTAAATTCTAGAACTTTAAGACAAAACTTTTTCCCGCGCGAAAACAAGCCATCGGCTGAAGCAAATTCTGTCCAAAAAACATCGGGCCTGCCGTATTTCAAAAACATCAAACGAAAAGCATCGTCTGTCACGCCCGACATTGGGGCAATTACCATAATTGGCTTTTTCAATTTTTCCCAAAAATTTAGTCCCATTTCCCTAGTTTTGTTCGTTTAATTGAAAATGCTAACGCGGGAATTTTCATTTTTTGGCCCAAAGAATTGGCAATTGACCGCACATAAGTTCCACTACCGCATTTTATTTTAAGGTCAGCGATGTAATAACTATTTTGATTCTTTAATTCTTTTTTCCAAATCTTTAATATTTCTTTTTGCCTAAAATCTCCCTTAACTTTTTTAATTCTCCTTTCTATATTTTTTAGCAAGTTTTTATTGCTAATTTTTCTAACTTCTTCTAATTTTATTTGTTTAATAAAAATACCTCTTTCGGGTATTTCCACATCTTCACCACTCTGCGCATAACTAAACAGTGGCTTTCCATCCACAGTTTTTGAAGAGTAAATTGGATATTTTTGTTTTAATTTACCCTTAAAATGATCTAAATTAGCTTTTATAAGCGAGCCAAATAAATTTTTGGAGGAGGGGCAATCGCCTTTAGGACATTCCCCCGACGAGCAAAAATTTAATTTGGCTAGCGAAGTGACTTTCCCTAAAATATCATAAGTATCGGTGCTAAACCCAAATAAAACGCTAAAATCATATTCTTTGTCTAAGGCCAAATATTTTTCTTTATTTTTTGTTTCCTCGCCCGCCAATATAACCAACACTCCGCTTGCCATTGGGTCTAGCCTGCCCGCATAGGTCATGGGCACATTTAAGTATTTAGGATTTTTTTTCCTAAAATTTTCTAACGCAAAAAGAGGAGTCTCCCCTTCTTTTTTGTTTAATACAATTATTTTTTTCACAGTAAGCGGAGGAGGTGAGACTCGAACTCACGGAACCCTTGCGGGTTACGGTTTTCGAAACCGTTGCAATAGCCACTATGCGACTCCTCCAATAATTCTATATTATCACACTTTAATCAAAAATGTGGCTCATCGCCACATTTTTAAGTTTATTTATTTTAATTTGCTTCTTTTTTTACAAACACTTTATGCCAATCGTTGAAGTCATAAATATCGTGAGCAATTATTCCGCAAACTACTCCCACGAAAAATCTTGGCAAATAAAAATAATCAAGCACCCACGCAGTTACTAGCAATAAAGATCCTAAAATCCAGTGGTGTAAATGAATTTTAAATTTTCCGCAATCTATGTAAATGCAATCTACCTTTCCGCTATCAAGTAAGTATTTAGAGAAAATTTTTGACCCCAAATACCCCATGGCTAACCCCAGCGCCAAAAGAAAGGAATAGTAAAACGATGCCACCATTACAAAGGCTGGCAAATATTTCCTAACTTTTGAATTTTTATTGTCACTTTTTGCTAACTCTAAGTCTATTAATTTATCGTTTAAATTATCTATTTCAGCGCTATTTTCCATAAAATTCATTAATAACGTTAAATTTACTATTGGGTTATTTTATCACCTATAAGGCCCCATGTCCAGCCTTTAACCCCTTAATTATCCCCACCTATTTGTTGAGATTATTTAGTCTATTTCTGGTATTTGGCCCGACAATTCCATACTGAGGACTTCTTGAATTGAGAATATTATATTTTGCTTGAAATGCTTGAACTGCCCTTAAAGTAGACACCCCAAAATTATTTACTATTGGAACCGACGGAGATAAAAATTTTAATTTTTTCAATATATTTTGAAGCAAAATTACTTCATTGTCGCGATCGCCAAATTTTAGGTCTTTGGTTAATTGCAATGTTAGCGTATTTTTTTGAGCCAATATTTGTTGAATAAGATTTTGCAATTGTTGAATTTGTGTTTTTAGAGATTCGATGGTTTGAGCGTTGGTGTTTGTTGGTGGTGTTAATATTGGCGAGAATGTCGCCAAAATTGTGTGATAAGAATTAATGTTGCTGAATGTGTAAGTTGAAATTGCACCCTTAGAAACGCCATCTACTAAAACGTCCTTGATTTGGTAACCTAGCTCTGGAGTGATAAGATATGTTTTGTTGTTTCCATATGCTAACGATACTGAGCCATTTGGAGAAATGGTTCCACCTGTGTCCGCAGAAGCCTGAATATTTGCAGTAGCATAGGTTATGATAGTAACCACCCTTCCTCCACCGGGTGCCCTGGTTACTGTAATTGCATATGTGGTTTTTGTCGTTCCATCTTGAGCAGTAACTTCAACACTAATTGCATTTTGACCAACAAGCAATGTTATTGGGTCTGACGCAGCCCCGCTGGCAACAGTAGTTCCATTAACTTTAATTGAAGCATAAGCATGACTTTGTGTTGGAGTTAAGGTTAAACTACTTGTGTTGTAATCAACGCTAGCAGTATATGAAGTTGTTCCCGATGAAAATATTGGAGATAGGGTTCCAGTGCTGATTGTTAGATTGCTTAATGTGGCATCATTAGATGCTGCCCTAGTTACTGTAATTATATAGGTAATTTTTGTTGAACCATCTTGAGCAGTAACTTCAACACTAATTGCATTTTGACCAACAAGCAATGTTATTGGGTCTGACGCAGAACCACTTGAAACTGTGACGTTGTTAACTTTAACTGTTGCATTGGCTTGGTTTACTGTTGGGGTTACGGTTAAGCTGTCTGTGCTATAATCTACGCTGGCGGTATATGAAGTTGTGCCAGAAGCAAAGGTTGGCGAAAAAGTGCCAGAACTTATGGTGAGATTACTTAAAGTGGCGTCATTACTTGTGCCCACCGTTACGGTTACTACATAGCTTTGTGTCGTGGTTCCATCTTGGGCGGTCACTGTATAGGTTTGAGGAGTTGTAAAATTGCGAGCTGCACCAGATGCTGGCGAAACCGTGGCCCCTGGTGACACTATAATTGTTGGGGCAATACTGGTTATTGATGTTCCATAAGGAACAGACAGAGCAACTGTGTGGTTTGTGCTATTGATTATGCCCGTAGTAGCGGGACTTGAGAAATTAAAAGAACTCATTGTGTTGGCTGTATTGGTAATAGTCATTTTTGGGTCGCCAATAACAATGTCTTTCCAATTGATAGACAATGAAGCAGCATAATAACTTTCTGCCATATTAAAACCATTTGTATAACGATCAAAAAGAATCTGTGGCCTCGCCACATTATTCGCAAATGGCTCATAAACATAACCTTTCACCCCAGAAATTCCCTCTTGAGTCAAATCTGAAATTAGCGATGCACTATTAGGGTCATAAACCGGAGGGTATGCAAAACTATTAGCAGAATATGACACGATTGTTTCTCCTATGGCTCCGTTTTCATAAGTGTTATTTGGAATTGCGTGAGCTGGCTTCGGGTCAGCCGAATGGATGCCCCAACTGAAATATCCCAAAACGTTTTGTTGATTACCTAAAAAAGTGCTTGTTAAATCTAAATTTGTTGTCCAGCCCCTATTGGTTAATATGGTATTTGCACTTTGCAACATAGGATTTTCTGTATTATCATATGCGGCTCCTAATGAGCTTCCACCGTCTAAAACAAATAATCCTTGAGACTTAAGAGTCGCGACGGTAGCTATACTTGCCATAGTAGAATGATCAACTATAGCAGTAATTTGTGATATATCGTTCCCATTTGCGAAACAGGTTGTGTTATTAACTGTGCAACCGTCATTAGTTTTAACATAGCCATCAAGACGCGTTACTAAATACATCGGATAGTTGTATATTTGCGCTCCCAATTTCACACTATAATATTGGCTAGAAAAACCCACGCTAGAATTGTAAAACGGATTAACTTGCGAACAAGAAGATGAAGAACATGCAGCTAAAGTAGAGTCTACGGAGTTAGATATGCTCGCCCCGGCGCCAGAATCTGGAATTCTAATTGGAATGCCCTTAGTTAAAATAATATAATTTATTGGGTTAACTCCACCATTTTGGCTGGTTAAAGTTGCTATATAATTTGCTATTGGAGTTTTTATTAAGCTTGTATAATTTGCAAGAGTAATATTGTCTGGTACTGGATCAGACGGCAAGCTGGCACCTGTTAAATGTAAAACATTTAAACCTAACCCTTGCCTGTGGTTTATGAAATAATTTCCAACTTCTTGCGATAAAACAGAATTATCGTTTATAACAAGAAGGGTGTCGGCATAAGTATACTCGCGCGAAGCTTTTGTTACAGTTACCGTATATTGTTGGGTTGTTACTCGGTCTTCGGCTGTAACAGTATATATTTGAGGAGTTGTAAAATTGCGAGCTTCATTAGTATTGGGAGAAATTGTGGCACCAGATGAAAGCGTTATTGTTGGGGCAAAACTAGCTAAATTTAACCCGTAAGGTAGGGCAAAAGAGACCGTATGGTTTGTATTATCAATTGTTCCATTAGCCGATGTAATGATATGTGCTCCCGTAGACGTGTTATCAAAATAATAACCAAAAGAAGCAATTTGCGCTGTTGTGCGCCCCGCCCTGTAGACATTAATACCATAATTTTTGGTTGTTACTCCATCTTGAGCGGTAACCATAATATTGATACTATTGCCAAGAACATTTAAAGATATTGGGCTTGAAGTAGCTCCAGATAAAATAGCAACGGGGCTATTATTGTGGTCGTATATAGTCATCGTTGCGTTAGCTTGGTTAAGAGTAGGAGTAACAGTTATGGTTGTAATATCGTTTGAAACATCATCTCTATAACTAGTAGTTCCTGAAGAAAAGGTTGGGCTTAAAGAGCCCTGACTAACAACTAAAGAACTTAATGTGGCGTCACTGCTGCCAGCTACATTTACTGTTATTGTATATTGTTGAGTAGACTGATTTGCAGCAGTAACAACAATAGCAATCGTGTTGTCTCCAACAACCAAAGATATTGGACCCGAAGGCGATCCCGAGGTTACCGAAACATTATTTACTTTCACCGTTGAGCCAACAGTGGTTGCCGTGGGAGTAACAGTTACACTACTTGTGCCATTTGGCAGATTTACATTATACGAAATAACACTAGAATCAAATGACGGGCTTAAAGACCCCTGGCTAATAGAAAGCGCACTCAAACTAACATTTGCAGGTATTCCAGTAGCCGGCGCACCAACATAAATTCCACCTTGAGTATTTTTCGCGGCTACAAAATGCGCCCCCGTATAATCAGAGGCAACAGTGAATTGCCCTGATAAAGTTTTTGTCCATGTTGCGCCAGAATCAGCTGAATTATATACACCATCTGTAGCAGCAAATATTAAATTTTGGCCAGTAGAGTCTGAAGCAATGTTATAACTAATAAGAACGCTAGAAGAACCCTGAAAGGCCTCCATACTTGATTTCTTTGTCCAAGTTACGCCGTCAGAAGAAGCATAAACTCCATGCGTCGAATCGGAGCCCCCTGCAGTTGCTAAAAAACCATTACTATTAGCAGAAACAAAAGATACATACGTAGATTGACTGTTGGGTGTATAAACCGAACTAAGAGTCCATGTGCTACCTGAATTTTTAGAAACACAAACTTGGTTATTACTATATGCAACAATTATATTCGTGCCTGTTGTGTCAGAAGAAATTGCATATGGGAAATCAGACGTGTTGCAAGCACTATGATAACCAGATGATTCGGTCCATGAAGTGCCGCCATTAGTTGAAATCCAAACGCAATTACCCGGATTTGCACATTGACCATAATTTCTGTCAGCGGTCCCAAACAATTTTTGGCCAGTAGAATCTGAAGCAATTCCATATAAAGCGTCGTAAGCCTCATCACACGTCGGGTTCCAAGTTTCGCCAGAATCAGTTGATATAAAAGAACCGTTACCATTTGTAGATGCTGCGGTTAAAACGGTCCCAGAGGAATCAGAGGAAACACTACTCCACGTACCGTATCCATAAAATCCATTGCCTGGGTCTATAGGACCAGACCATGTTGCACCAGAATTATGAGAAATGTATAGCGAGCCAGAAGAGTCTTGGCTATCATCAGATGCTATTAAAGTAGAACCGTCAGAGCTAGAGGCGATACTAACCCAATTGTGATTTGCACCATTAATTTGCCCAAGTGGCGTCCAGTTAACATTGGCAGTTGCCAATACTTGGGGGCTTCCTAAAAAAATCACGAAGCCCGTAATTATTACTGCCCCAAAGAACTTTGTAAAATATTTATTATTAAAAATCATTTTTTGTTTCAAAATATATTTTAATTTATTTTATTATTATACCAAAAAGCCACCTCAATTAAAAGATGGCTTTTAAGGTGCCTGCACTGAGCCTGTCGAAATGTGCCCTCGGGAGGAATCGAACCTCCATTTAAAGTTTAGGAAACTTCCGTCCTATCCGTTGAACGACGAGGGCAATATATGCTATATTAACATAATAATCTTAAAAAATAAATCATGAAATCTCCAATCATTTCAATAGCAAAAAAAGTTTGCCCAGCGGTAGTCACCGTAATAGTTTCAAAAAATTTACCACGGGCTGAAAATTTTTACTCTTTTCCTTATGGCGATAAAGAATATGTAATGCCAAAATTAGAAAAAGGAGAAATGGGCAAAACAAGAAAAACTCAAATTGGAGGTGGGTCTGGTTTCATTGTTTCAAAAGATGGATATGTTTTAACTTCAAACCATGTCGTTTCCGACACAACTGCCGACTACACCGTAATTTTAGACCCAAAACATAAATATCGTGCTAAAGTTTTGTCGCGCAATCCAATAAATGACACCGCTGTTTTAAAAATTGACGGAAATAAATTTCCCTATTTAGAAATGGCCGATTCAAATAAAATTCAGCTGGGCGAAGAAGTTGTGGCAGTTGGAAATGCTTTGGGCGAATTTACCGACACATTATCAACCGGAATTGTTTCTGGCTTATCAAGATTTATTACGGCCTTTGGCGGTGTAGACCATCAAACGCAAAACTTGCGGGGCTTAATACAAACAGACGCAGCAATTAACCCGGGAAATTCTGGCGGACCATTAATAAATATGAGTTGTAAAGTTGTGGGAATTAACACTGCAATGATTGCCGGCGCTCAAAACATTGGGTTTGCAATTCCCATTGGTTACGCCAAAAAAGATTTAGAAGAAGTTAAAAAATACGGGAAAATAATGATGCCATTTTTGGGGGTAAAATATGTTTTAATTTCTAAAGATATGGCCGAAGCCAATAAGTTGCCCGTAAACGACGGCGCCCTGGTTGTGCGCGAACAATTGGGCGAGTCCCCCATCATAAAAGGTTCGGCCGCCGATTTGGCTGGCGTTGAAGAGTGGGACATAATTACAGAATGCAATGGCGAAAAAATTACTACAAAAAATCCACTGGCAGAAATATTGCAAAAATGTAAAATTGGCGAGCAAACTTCTTTGTGCGTTTTACGCAACGGAGAAAACTTAAATTTAACTGTAAAATTAGAAGAAAAAGTATAGTTTTAAAATGCGAGAGAATTATTTAGAAAATTTTTTTCATAGCAATAAACCAAAAATAATTCTTGCGGTGGTAGTTCTTGTTGTCTTAGTTTGTTCTTATTTTTTTATTTCCAACCAAATAAGAAAAACACAACCACCAAGCTATGCACAATTGCAAAAAGAATGCGCCTCAAAAGCCAGAATTTATGTTGGCAACATTCAGTCCACCGACATTTCTGCAAAATTCAATTTTTCCAGCCATTACAGCGCAAATCTTAATGCTTGTTATGTTTTAATTCACGGCGTTGGAATTGTGCAAACTGGCACCAGCGACAAACTAATAGACATTTATAGCAATAAAGTTATTTCCGATTGCGAGTCTTTTTCTACTGCCCCAAGTTTAAATTTTTGTGCTTATAATGGGGCAAAGGGTTCATTCAACATCAACAATTTTAGCGATTACATTGCCTCGTATTTAACAACTTACTAAAAATTTAACTCTTTCTTTTACCATGCAACAACATTTGCACGGCGTGTTGCATTGAACCAGCCAAAGTAATTTTGCCTGCATTAACAAAATAAATTTCGTCTGCATTAGCAATTGTATTTAGGCGGTGCGCAATAATAACTTTAGTGGTTTTGGCAGGCAAACCGTCAATTATTTCGCCTAATAATTGCTCGGTAACTGTGTCTATGTTGGCGGTGGCTTCGTCTAAAATTAGAATGTCTGGGCTTCGCAAAGTTGCTCTAATAAAAGCAATTAATTGTTTTTGCCCCAAACTTATGGCGTCACCGCTTGAAACAATTTTAGTATCAAGCCCATCTGAAAATCTTTCAAGTAATTTTGTTAAATTCGCTTTTTCCAACATTTTTGCCAATTCGTCGTTTGTAAAGTGGTCGTAATCTCCATTTCCATATAAAATATTTTCTCGCACCGTGCCATTAAACAAAAAAGGTTCTTGTAATATAAAACCAATTTTTTTTACTCTTTCGTTTGGTTCGTAAAAACGAATATCTTTTCCTTCTAAATAAACCACACCTTTGCTTGGGTCGTATAGCCTGGCCATTAAAGAAGCGGTTGTTGTTTTGCCTCCGCCGGTTGGGCCAACAAGCGCATAAGTTTTTCCCTTATCTAAAGTAAAATTAATATTTTTTAGCACATCGGTGCCATCTACATAACCAAAAGAAACGTTTTTAAATTCAAGAATTGCGGTTGGATGGTCAGAAAAGGTTTCGGCTGTTTCGTTTTCTTTGGGTAATATTTTAACATTACTTTCTAGTGCCAACACTTCAGAAATTCGGTCTAAACCGGCCAGCGCCAATTGTAAAGAAGACCACACCGAGGCCAATTGTCTTAGCGGACTGTAAAAATTGTTAACATACAGTAAAAACCCAATCAAAAGTCCCACGGTAAAATGCCCCAACGAAATTAAGTAAATTCCATAGGCTAAAACCACCAATTGCGCCAAGGTTGAAGCTAAAACATATATTGGGTTAAAAACGTTGCTGGCAATGCCGGCTGAAACAGAAGCAGAATAATTTGTTTGGTTGGCTTCTTTGAATTTGTTTCTAAAATAATCTAGCCGGTTAAAAGCCACAATTACTTTAAAATTATTTATGCTTTCTTGAATTTCTGCACTCATGGCTCCCAAAGTTTGTAGCGACTTTAAACTTGTTTTTTTAACCCAGGCATTTAACAATTGCGTGGTAATCAAAGCAACAACCGCGGGAATTAAAGCAATAATGCCCAGCCAAAAATTAATAAATACAATAAAAATTGCTGTTCCAATTATTAAGAAAATATTACTCATAAATTGCATTAACGCCTGTGAAAAAAATTGGTTTAACTTGTCGGTGTCGTTGTTAATGCGCGAGATTAAATCTCCCGCTTTGTTTTGATTAAAAAAGGCAACGGGCAATTCTTGAAGTTTTACAAATATTTTACTCCGCAAATTAAAAAGCAATCTTCTGCCCACTCCCCCCATAGTTCTAATTTGAATATAATTTGAAAAAAGTCCAACAATAAAAATTCCTGCCAACAACCCTGAAAACATTAAAACACCGTGGAAGTTTTTTCCAACAATGTAAACGTCAACAATTCGCGCCACAATTATTGGCACCGCTAGTGCCACTGCCGAACTGGCCAAAATTGCAATTATTGAAATAATTACTGGGCGTTTTTCTTCAGTCATTAAGGGCACCAGTCTTTTCCAAGCGGTTACAAGCACGCCTTTTTGTGTTTCTTTTTCTATGTCTGTTTTGGTTAAAGAATAATTCATAATTTTTCAGCGCTTAATTCAAGTTCGTTGGTTGACCTTTGCGAATCAAAAATTTGCACATATTCTGGCGACGTTTTCATTAATTGCTTGTGCGTACCTTTAGCCAGCAACTCCCCTTCCATTAAAAGTATTATTTGGTTGTAGTGCTCTATAGAAGAAATTTTTTGTGTTACCGAAATTAATGTTAAGTGCGGGTAATTTTTTTCTATATTAAGTAAAATATTTTTTTCGGTGTTGGCGTCAACTCGTGAAGTGAAGTCGTCAAGCAACAAAATTTTAGGATTTAGCGCCAGCGCTCTGGCAAGCATAATGCGCTGTTTTTGTCCGCCAGAAAGACTTGTTCCGCGTTCGGAAATTATTGTGTCTAGTTTTTCAGGCAAAGCTTCAACAAAATCTTTTAATTCGGCAGTGTCTATGGCCTTTTCAATGTCTGCATCTTTAACGGTGTTGCTAAAAGCAATATTCTCTCGCAAGGTTAAGTTAAACATAGCGCTATCTTGAAAAACAAATCCAACTTGGCCGTGCAAACTTTCTTTGTTATAGTCATTTACATTTACATTATCAAACAATATTTCGCCCTCAGTTGGCTCTAATAAGCCGGTAAGCAAATACAAAAGTTGAGTTTTACCGGCTGCTGTGGGGCCAATTATTGCTGTTTTACTTCCCGCTTTTACAGCAAACGATACATCTTTTAGCGCCCACTTATCTGCAAAACACACCGATACATTTTTTACTTCAACGTCACCTTTTAAATTTGCTTTTAAACTTCCGCTTTGCTTTTCAACGGGGGCAGAAAGCACATTTAAAATTCGCCCATAGGAAGCTTCTGCTTGCGCAATAAGGTTGCTCACAAAGCCTAAAATAATTATTGGGAAAATTAAAATAGCCAAATAACTGCTAAACGCGGTGAAACTTCCCAAGGTCATTGAACCCGAAATTACAAAACTGCCACCCAATAAAACAATCGTAAGCATAGCAATGTTTGTAAAAAAAGTAATAACAGGAATTAAACTTGAAAATAATCCCAATATTTCAAGGCTAACTTTTTTTGCCTCGGTGTTTGCAGACAAAAACTTTTTATCTTCGTGGTTTTGCGAATTAAGCAACCGAATTAACGCCAAGCCCAAAATACTTTCGCTAATAACTTTATTTAACCAATCTATAGCTTCTTGAGATTTTATAAAAAGCTTGCGTACTTTCTTTAAAATAAAAAAGAAAGCTCCTCCAATAAATGGCATAATTACTAACACGGCAATTGCCAATTTCCAGTTAGTAATTAGCAATAAAACGGCCACACCAATAATTATAAACACCGATGAAATTATTGAAGAAACAGCCATTGAAACAAAAGTTTTTACTGCGTCAACATCGGAAGTTAGATTGGTTAAAAGTTTGGCGGGCGTTGCCTTTTCAATGTAAGCATAGGGCTGCACCGAAATTTTTGCAGAAATTTCGTTTCGCAAATCTCTGGCCACTTTTTCCGATGCATAAACCTGAACAATATTTTGCAAATAAGTGAAAACAAAAATAAGAACTGCAATAATTGAAAATTCTATAATTAAATTTAAAATGACAAAATTTCCTTTTGCATAGTTATCAATGGCGCCGGAAATTATTTTTGGCACGGAAATACTTAATCCGTTGGCAATTACAGTTAACACGGCTAATAAAATTATTAAACCCGTGTAATTACGCAGTAAACCAAAAAGACTTGGCGCGCTATGTTGTCTATTATTATCTTTCATTAAATTTTATAAAGTTGTATAAATATTACCTGCATTCCACATCATATAACCATAAAAATTACTACCCAATGAATCTTGTGTTGCTTTTATTTCTGCCCTAACCATGTCAGCTGTATAAAAAGTGGCCCTCAAACTGAAATCTTGCAACCATGGCCTAAATTTCGCCAAATTGGCCACTTTAGAGGCATTCTCGCCCCCCTTTTCACGTGATTTGGCATCAAAAGCTGCTTCCCTTGCTAGGGCGGTGTCCATGGCATATTTTACTACGTCATAGGGGTGCTCGGCGGGCTTATCAAAGCCCTTAAAGCCATCTATGTAATGCGAAGGGTAAACCATGGGCGAAATATAATCAAAATTTTCAAAAGCATTTTCTAAAATTTGGCCAATTCCCATGTCGTCGGTGTTTGTTGTTGTTTGTCCAAATAAATCAACCGATATTTTTGCACCAGTCAAATTTGCTCTGACATAGTGGAAAAATTCATTTATAACATCGGCTTTTAATTTCACCCCATTCCAAGCTGGAAACCCCAGACTTGCTGTTTTCCCATCGGAAGGAAACCGCACATAATCAAAATTAATTTCATCAAAACCGTGGTAAAGAGCATCTTTTGCCAAAGAAATATTATAATCCCAAACGTCTTTTGAAGCAGGGTCAAGCCAAGATAATTTGTTTTTATCCTGCCAAAGTATTGGGTGCAAAGGGTCTGTGGTTTCTAGTTTGTTGTAAATTGCTAATTCGGGCCGAGCTTTTGAATACACGGGGTCTTCAAAATTAGCAATTCTGCCAATTACATAAATATTTTGGTTGTGAAAGAAATTTATTAAAGCGTCAACATCTTTAATTGCTCCAATATACAAATGATATTTTGCAACATCGGGAGCGCCCGAATTATAGGTTACATAACCGTCGCTCCCTTTTATATCAACAACAACCGCGTTAATTTCTGAAGTTTTAAATATGTTGGTTAAATAATCTAAATATTTTTTACTGCCCGCCGAATATCCGGTAACATAAAACGCTTTTATAATTTCTGGCGCATTGCTTAATTTTTGTGGTGGCACATAATTTGAACCATTAATATTTTCGGGTGTCACAAAAGCAGAAACTGGAGCGGGCTTGTTAAAGAAATAATTTTTACTTAATCCAAAAAAAATGCCGACAGCCAAAACTACCAGCATTAAAAGTATTATTAAAAAATTATTCCTCTTGGAAAATTCCATTCTTTATTCGGTAGTTACACCGTCGAATTCCTCGGTGCTGGCTTCGGCGTCGGCTTTTGTTGGCATTACAATGCCATCTTTATGATGGGCTGGAGAATAAATTGTATAAAGTTTTAATTCGTCAGTTGCAGAAACATTTATTACATTGTGTTGCGCCCCAGCCGGGACTATGACTGCAAAGCCATCTGAAACTGCATATTCATTGCCGTCTATAACAACTTTTCCTGTGCCCTTTTCAATTCTAAAAAATTGGTCGTTATCTGCGTGGGTTTCCATTCCAATTTCTTCACTTGGTTTTAAAGTCATTAAAACCAGTTGGCAATGTTTGCCCGTATACAAAACTTTTCTAAAATTTTCGTTATCTTGTGTATCTTTTTCTATATTTGAACAAAATCCCTTTGCCATAAATTTTTATTTTTTATTTAATAATATTTTTAATTAATTCACGAAAAAGTCCTTTTTCTTTGACAAATAGATTATTATGATTAGTCCGATCGCCAAGGCGAAAACTAGAGCAGTTATTAAAGAGC
>CAIYRH010000016.1 GCA_903928565.1 Candidatus Staskawiczbacteria bacterium | reverse complement strand
GCAAAAAGCAAAGAAGAAGGATTAGAATTATATAAATTATTAGGTTTTCCAATGAAGGAAACAAAAGAAGCAAAGTAATATGGCAAAAACATCACAAGAAGCAAAAGCAAAAATGAAGCCGAAATACTCTTCAAGAAAGATCAGAAGGTGTTTTAAATGCGGAAGAAGACACGGTTTTATGAGAGCTTTCGGACTTTGCAGAATTTGTTTCAGAGAATTAGCAAATAAAGGAGAAATTCCGGGAATTAAAAAATCATCTTGGTAATAAAAATTAGAAATTAGAAATTAAAAATTTCATCTATGACAGACCCAATTACAGACATGTTAAATCAAATAAAGAACGCCGAAGCTGTTGCTAAAACAGATATTTTGATTCCTTTGTCAAAAATAAAAAATGAAATTGCCGATATTTTATCTAAAGAAGGGTTTGTAGGAGAAGTAAAAAAGGCAACCAAAGGTAAAATAAAAAGCTTAAAAATTACTTTAAAATACAACAACGACATTCCAGCCATGGAAGGGTTTAAAAGAGTTTCAAAGCCAGGGCAAAGAATTTACGAGGGTTTTGCCAACATTAAAAAGGTAAGAGGAGGCTTTGGAATTTCCATTATTTCAACATCAAAAGGCTTAATGACAAATAAAGACGCAAGATATAAAAAATTAGGAGGAGAAATAATTTGTAAAGTTTGGTAATTAAAATAAAAAATTATGTCACGCATAGGTAAAAAACCAATTGAAATTCCCGAGGGCGTTAAAATAGAAATTTCTGACAGAGAAATTAAAGTAACTGGCCCAAAAGGAGAATTAAAGCAGGCAATGCATCCTGAAATTAAAGTTGAAGTTAAAGACAACTTAGTTTTGGTTGCTCCAAGAGCAGAATTATCTAAGAGGGGCAGGGGATTGTGGGGTTTATACAGAGCTTTAATTTCAAATATGGTTGAAGGCGTGAGCAAGGGTTTTGAAAAAAAACTAGAAATTGAAGGAGTTGGTTTTAAGGCCAACGTAGATGGAGAATATTTAGTTTTAAATTTGGGTTTTACAAATCCTATTAAAATAAAGAAAATTGACGGTGTTGACTTTCTTGTAGAAAAGAACTTAATTACAGTTTCTGGAGCAAATAAAGAAAGAGTTGGCCACATTGCAGCTTTAATTAGAATACAAAAGAAAGCCGAACCTTACAAAGGAAAAGGAATTAAATATCAAGGAGAAAAAATTAGAAGAAAAGAAGGTAAAAAAGTAGTTGCATCATCTAAGTAATACCCCTCGGGGCACAAGCAAATTATGTCAATTAAAACAGATAAAAGAATAAGAAGACACAAAAAAATAATGATGAATATGCACGGTACAAAAGACCGCCCAAGACTTTTTGTGTTTAGAAGTAACCAACACATTTATGCTCAATTGGTTAATGACGACAGCGCAAAAATTTTAATGAGCGTTTCCGATAAAGAATTAACTGTAAAAAAAGGAGTAAAAAAATCCGACGTAGCTAAGCAAGTTGGCGCATTAATAGCAGAAAAGGCAAAAACAGCAAAAATTGAAAAAGTTATTTTTGACAGAGGTGGAAATGTTTTTCACGGCAGGGTTAAAGCTTTAGCCGATGGAGCAAGAGAAGGAGGATTGCAGTTTTAAATTTCTAATTTCTAATTTCTAATTTTTAAAATTATGGAAGAAACAACAAAAAAATCAAATGACGGCTTTGTGCCAATTCCTACAGGTCCTACTGGCGAGCAACCAGCTCAAAGAGATGCCGGGAGAGGTGGCCAAGGGCAAAGAAACAATAATTTTGGTCAGCAACGCAGGCCTGGTTTTGGTAGAGCAGGAGCTGGTAGAGATGTCCAGAAAGATGAATTTCAAACAAAGCTTTTAGACTTAGCCAGAGTTACCAGGGTTACCGGTGGAGGAAAAAGAATGAGTTTTAGAGCAGTTGTTGTTGCCGGAGACAAAAAAGGAAAAATTGGCATTGGCGTAGACAAAGGAAAAGATGTTTCTCAAGCCGTAGAAAAGGCCACTAGACGCGCCAAAAAAGACTTAGTAACAGTTGTTATAGTAAATGGAACAATTCCTCACGAATCTATGGCAAAATATGGCCCAGCTGTAATTTTGTTGAAACCACAGAAAAAAGGAAGGGGATTAGTGGCAGGAGGTGCCGTTAGAACAATTTGCGAATTGGCCGGAATTAAAAACATTTCTTCAAAAATACTTTCAGGTTCAAAAAATAAATTAAATAATGCCCAAGCTACAATAGAAGCATTAAAAAAACTGAAAAGTAAAATATAATATGCAACTTCACGAACTACAACCAAAACATAAAAACAGAACCAAAAAGAGAATTGGTAGAGGCGGAAAGAAAGGAACAACTTCCGGAAAGGGTGCAAAGGGTCAAAAATCCAGAGCAGGAAGAAAAATGGTTCCAATTATCAGAGAATTAATTAAAAGATATCCTAAATTAAAAGGTTATAGAAGTTTTAGAGTAGATGATAATGCCGTAACAATTAGTTTAGATATTTTAGAGAAAACTTCAAAAGATGGCGAAACCATAAACCCAGAAAATTTGATTAATAAGGGACTAATTAGTAAAATAAAAGGTAGAGCTCCAATAGTTAAAATTTTAGGTGGTTCAAAAGGTGCAACTAAATTAACTAAAAAATTGGTTGTAGAAAACTGCCAAGCATCAAAATCGGTAAAAGAAGCAATTGTAAAAGCCGGCGGAAGCATAAAATAGTGAGTAGTTTGTAGTGAGTAGTGAGTAGAATTTTAAATAATTTACTACCAACTACCAACTACCAACTACCAACTGACCATGTGGTACGAAAAAATAGTATTTCTTTTTAAAAATAAAGAATTAAGAAAAAAGTTCCTATTTGTAATTTTCCTTTTTGTTGTATTCAGGTTTGCTGCAAACATACCAATTCCCGGCATAGGAGCTGAAAATTTAAGAAAATTCTTTGACCAAAATCAGGTTTTTGGTCTTTTAAATTTGTTCACTGGAGGCGCCTTAAGTAATTTCTCAATTGTTTTATTGGGGCTTGGGCCATATATTACAGCCACAATTATTTTCCAGCTTTTAACAATGATTTTCCCAGCCTTAGAAAGATTATATAAAGAGGAAGGTGAAGCCGGAAGACAAAAATTTAATCAATATTCAAGGTTATTTACAATTCCATTAGCGGCTCTTGAAGGTTATGGAATGTTGGTAGTTTTTGCAAAACAAGGCATTATTACCGGTCTTTCTTTCCCGGTTATGGTTTCAGCTATTTTAACAATCACTGCAGGTGCTATGTTTTTAATGTGGATTGGAGAAATAATTTCCGAGCAAGGCATGGGAAACGGAATTTCACTTTTAATTTTTGCCGGTATAGTTGCCAGAATTCCAATTAACATTTTCCAAACATTCTCATCTTACAGCCCATCACAAATTCCAAATTATATTGCATTTTTTGTGCTTGCCATAGTTATAGTTGCCGGCGTAGTTTTAATTACAGAAGCTCGCAGAAATATTCCGGTTTCTTATGCAAAAAGAGTTAGGGGTTCTAAAATGTACGGAGGCACTTCAACCTATTTGCCATTAAGCGTTAACCCAGCAGGAGTTATTCCAATTATTTTTGCATTGTCTATACTTTTATTTCCGGGAATGATTGCCAGTTATTTTGGCACATATGCGGGCTGGGTTGGTTCGGCGGCCACAAATGTTGGAGCATTTTTTAACAATGTTTGGATTCACGGAGTATTATATTTCTTATTAGTTATTATTTTCACATATTTTTATACTGCAGTAACATTTGACCCAAAAACAATTTCTGAAAATTTACAAAAAATGGGTGGTTTCATTCCAGGTGTAAGGCCAGGAAAATCAACCGCAGACTTTATGAAACACATTCTAATCAGGGTTTTGTTTACCGGTGCAATGTTCTTGGGTTTAATTGCCATTTTGCCGTCAATTGTTGCCGGTTTAACCGGGGTTACAGGTTTTGCATTCTTAGTTGGAGGAACTTCGCTTTTAATTGTGGTTTCTGTTGTTTTAGACACAGTAAGACAAATTAATGCGCAACTTCAAATGCGCGAATACGAAACATTCTAATTTTCGCTCGGCAACAAACTTTTTTCCGTAGCTGGTAACCCCCTTTGCCTCTTTGGGCAAGTGGACCAGGGACTACAAAAAGTTTATTGCCTCGCTTTATAAATGCAAAAACAAGTCGTCATTTTATTTGGGCAGCCGGGAGCAGGCAAGGGAACGCAAGCAGAAATTTTGTCTGGGAAAACCGGCTATTTTCATCTGGAATCTAGCAAGGCCATAGAAAATTGCTTCCAGAATGAAAGCCCCGAAAAAGTTTTTGAAATTGACGGAGAAAAATTTCAAGTATCTGACGAAAAAATAAGGTGGGAAACAGGATTATTAAATAGTCCACCTTTTGTTGTTAATTTAATTGCAGAAAAAATAAAGGAATTAGCGAAAGAAAATAAATCTATTATTTTTTCAGGTTCTCCAAGAACAGTTTACGAAGCAGAAAAAGAAATGCCACTTTTAAAAGAGCTTTATGGTTTAGAAAACATAAAGTTTGTAATGCTCGAAATTACTCCAGAAGTTACTATTCAAAGAAACTCTCACAGAAGAATTTGTGAATTAGTTCGTCACTCAATTTTATTTAGCCCAGAAACAGAAAATTTATCAGTTTGTCCATTAGATGGTTCTGATTTAATAAAAAGAAAAGGATTAGATGATGTAGAAGTTATTAAAAAAAGACTAGAGGTTTTTAAAGCCGAAACTTTTCCTGTAATTGAAATTATCGAAAGGCACGGCCTAGTTGCCAACAAAGTTAATGGCGAACAAACAGTTTCAGATGTGCATAAAGATATTTTAAAAGCTATTCAATAGCACAAATGATAACACTAAAAACACCCGAAGAAATACAAATTATAAAAGAAGGTGGAAAAATTTTGTCTGCAACTCTTAAGGCTTTAGAAAAAATGACAAAGCCTGGCGTTACCACCATAGAATTAGACAGAGCCGCAGAGGCTCTTATTTTGTCTCACGCGGGCGCCAAACCCGCTTTTAAGGGTTATGAAGGCTTTCCTTACACCTTGTGTGTTTCGGTAAATGAAAACATTGTTCATGGCTACCCTTCTAATTATGTTGTAAAAAATGGAGACTTAGTAAAATTAGATTTAGGAGTTTTATATAAAGGTTTTAACACAGACTCAGCCATAACAGTTGCAGTTGGAGATGTTTCTTACGAAGCAAAAAGATTAATTAATGTTACAAAAAAATCTTTACGACTTGGAATTAAAAAAGCAAAAATTGGTAATACTATTGGTGACATTGGCAACACTGTTCAACGTTTTATTGAAGACCAAGGGTTTGGAGTAGTTCGTGATTTATGTGGCCACGGCATTGGAAAAACAGTTCACGAAGACCCAAAAATTCCAAATTACGGAAAAAGACAAAGTGGCGCGCCATTGGTTGAGGGAATGGTAATTTGTATTGAGCCAATGGTAACAATGGGCGATTATACTTTAAGACAATCAGACGACGGTTATGGTTATGCCACGCGCGACAACTCTTTGTCTGCGCACTTTGAGCACACAATTGCCATCACCAAATCTGGCCCAAAGATTTTAACAGATTAAAATTTGTAGTATAATAAAAATATGAAAAATATATTCTCAAAAAAGTTAATTGTTAATCTTGTTTTTATTGTGGCTGTTGTTGTCGCAATGCCGGTTTTTGCTTCTGCGAAAACTACCAATTGGACAAATGGTGCCCTGACGCAGAATTTCACAACAGCCGGAAATTGGTCTAACGGCGTGCCAGCTACTGGAGATACGGTTCAATTTTTAGATTCTACAAAACTTTTGCCCACTTTGAATAGGCCCAATACGGGCGTGTTTACAGTAGTGCTACGAGACGATGTTGGGTCGGGCTGGCCACAAAACCTAGATACTCCTCATACCTTTTTTTCAACTTTTATGGGCACTGGTAATTGGACATATTCATCGATAACAATTGGTGGGTCAAATGAACATGGAGACGACATAGACATAGATAAAGATGGCCAAGCTGGTTCTACAATAACTATATGGGCCAGTTCGCAAGTCGAGATGACTAATGTAGTTAACGCTACGGTTACAATTAAAAGTGGTGGACTTTTATATGGAGAAATTCCTAATAGCCTATCACAAACGCTGATAGTTGAAAACGGTGGAACTTTTGCTGTTAACAGTAGCGGCGGTGGCTGGATATTTTCTCTTAACAATATTGTCCCACTACAATTAGCGGGCACATTAACGTCTAGCGGAAGTGGTGCGGTTACAGACAATGCTGGCCCAATTATTGCTACTGGTGATTCTAACATCAATTGGACGGGAAATTTATTGGTTTATGGCGGACTTAACGCTAGTGGTTATACGGTTACACACACAAATACCACGGGAGCGCAACTGGTTATTGACCAACCGGGAATAATGGATTTAGGCACAACAGATAATAATGTGCCCGGTTTAACAGTTCAAACAGATTCTACAATTCACCTTAATAAAAACTGGACAATGTCTGGAATGACCGTGGCGCTAGGCACGGGCACATTAATTGCAGACGCCGATTTAACTATAAACGGTGCAAGTGCCACTGCAATTACATCTACGGGTGCCACAATTACAGGAACCGGTCACACCGTAACAGTATCAAATCTTGGCAATCAAACCGTTGATTGTTGGGATTGTATAGATGGTGGCGGCAACGGCGTTAATGTTGTTTTTCATTATACAGATGCTAATTTGACTGGGCTTGCAATTAGTTCGGGCACGTTATCTCCAACATTTGCGTCGAGCACAACCGCTTATACTAATAGTGTTGCGTATAGTGTTTCGAGTGTAACAGTTACTCCAACAAAAAATCAGGCGGGTGCAACAATTAAGGTTGACGGCACATCAGTTACAAGCGGTTCGCCGTCTAACCCAATAGCGCTAAACGTTGGTGATAATATAATTACAATTTTAGTGACCGCTCAAGACACAACTACTACCAAAACATACACAATCACTGTAACCAGGGGGGTTGCTTCTACGGATGCGAATTTAAGTAATCTCACTATCAGCTCGGGCACATTATCCCCAACCTTTGCTTCTGGCACAACTTCATATACGGCCAGCGTGGATTACAATACAAACAGTTTAACAATCACTCCATCACAAAACCAAGCAAATGCAACAATTAAAGTTAACGGCACAACAGTTGTAAGTGGCTCTGCATCTGGCACAATCCCACTCAACGTGGGTTCTAACACAATTACAGTTTTAGTAACTGCTCAAGACACAACCACAACAAAAACTTACACAATTACAATAACTAGAGCATCTGCTAGCACCGGTGGAAATGGTGGAAACATAGCGCCAACTATTGCATCAACAACTGCAGTTTTAGATAAATCTGCAACAATTATTGCACTAAGACAGCAATTAATATCGCTGTTATTGCAAGCGATACAGCTTTTACAGGCAAAACTTTTAGCATTAACGCATTTAGAATGATGATCCAAAATCAACTTAAGAAAACTTTTTCCACATATGTAATTGGTATTTTAATAGCTTGTGGTTTTTTAATGTTTACTGCAAACGCATTAGCTACATCTTCTCCAACAATTTCTGTAATTTCGCCAGCATCTGGCACTTCTCTAGGTAATACATCTGTCACTATTGCTGGAACTGGCTTTGTAGCTGGTGCAGATGTAAAGATTAATGGTATCTCGGCAACAAATGTTAATGTATTAAATTCTACCTCAATTACTGCTAATGTGCCGGTTGCTAATATTGGTTCTGCTGCATACGGCGCAACGTGGACGCCAAACAGTGGCGCTGGTTCTAGAAGCTGGACATCTGTTGTCCTTTCTAGTACTGGGCAGTATCAGACTGCCGGTACCGATGGTGGTTATATTTATACATCATCTGACTATGGTGTCACGTGGATGCCAAACACTGGTGCAGGTATAAAAACTTGGTATGTAATCTCTATGTCTAGCAACGGTCAATATCAAACTGCTGGAGATGATAATAATGGATATATTTATACTTCTTCTGACTATGGTGCTACATGGACGCCAAGAACAAGTTCTGGCCTAGGTAGGTGGTTTAGTGGTTCTTGTTCTAGCAACGGTCAATATCAGGTTGCTGTGAATTTTACAAACACTCTTGGATATTTCTCTACTTCTTCTGATTATGGTGTCACATGGACACAAAGAACAAGTGCTGGCCTGGGAAAGTGGATTTCAGCATCACTTTCAAGTTCTGGGCAGTATCAAAGTGCTGCAACTGATGATACTGGTAATATTTATGTTTCATCTGATTACGGCGCAACTTGGACAAAAAAAATAATCCCGGGAGGGCATGATTATTGGAATGTTGTTTCACTTTCTAAATCCGGGCAGTATCAAACTGCTGTCGATGAAATAAATGGTTATGTCTATACATCATCTGATTATGGTGTTAACTGGATGGCAATGTTGGGCTCTGGGCTTAACAATTGGGGATATGCAAACATTTCTGGCTCTGGTCAGTACCAAGCTGCCATAGGTGAGAATGACAATTATATTCACGTTTCTTCAGATTTTGGAGTTACTTGGACAGCGGTGCATGTGCCACATTATTTATACAGAGTTTCTCTATCTAGTAACGGTAAATATCAGAGTGCCGTGGGATTTGGTGACTATATTTATACATCTTCCGCAGGCGCAGTAGATGTTGTAATTACTAATCCAGATAATGGAGCAGCTACCCTTACAAAAGGATTCACATATATAGATGCTCCATTAACAGCTACTTCTAACGGAATATTTTCATCAATAGGAGCTACAACAATAACACTTGGTCAAGCAATAACAGGGTTGGCAGCAAGTGATATTGTTGTTAAAAGAGATAGAACAATTTTAACAAAAGATATAGATTATACTTTGTCAGCTGATTTATCAGGTACATCTTTTGGTATTACATTTTTAGCTAGTGCAGGGCTTATAAATACAAGCGTTGTTACAGTTGAAATGTCTAGTAATGGATATTTGATCAATAGCGGTAATCCAATAGAAGTAGTTAATGCAATACCATCAACTGATGCTACGATCTCTTCTGGGACCTTAGCTCAGCAATCATTAGTTGGTACATTTGCAGGTGGATCCACTATTGCTAATAGCTCATCATTAACTATAACTCTTCCTAGCTCTGGTAGTAACATCTACTCGTTGCGCCTATTTACGGGAAATGCAAATTCAACAGTTAAATATTTTAAAGGGTCTCAACCATCGAGCGATGCTGACTATGCAAGTACATATTCTAGGCCGAACACATCCTTGTCTGTGACAAATGGCGGTATAATTTGGTTATTAGTAACAGCTCAGGATGGGACAACTAAACTATATTACAAAATCACAGTAACATTAACTCCAAATGCAAATGCTAGCATCTCTAGCGCTAGTCTTGCGGGGCGCGCCGTAAGCGGATCATTTACTGGAGGTGCAAATATTGCTAATAGTGCACCTTTAACAGTAGCCATTCTTGCTTCAGAAAGAACAAGCGCTGTTTTAAACTTAGTGAGGGGTGATTCTAACTCAATCGTAAAATATTTTATAGGTTCGCAGCCAGTAAATGATGCTGGTTATACAAGTACGTACTCAGCTGGTAGTACAACAATTACCGTGGCTAATGGAAGTGTGATTTGGTTATTAGTAACAGCTGAAGATACTACAACAAAACTCTATTATAAAATTACGGTATCGGTGGTTCAGTCTGCTTATACTGTCGAACTAGATTTTACTGGAAGCAGTGGAAATCACCCTGGATCCACTCCTATTGGCTCATTAGTTCGGGCTACAGATGGATATTTTTATGGAATGACCTCGTCTGGAGGTACAAATAATGCTGGCGTAATTTTTAAATGGGACGGCAGTAATTATACAGTATTACATAATTTTAGTTC
>CAIYRH010000015.1 GCA_903928565.1 Candidatus Staskawiczbacteria bacterium | reverse complement strand
TTATATTTAAATATATTTTAATTATATGAACACAGAAAACTCATTAAAAATTTTAAAGGCGCTGGCAGGGGAGAGCCGTTTTCTAATTTTAAAATGTCTACATCAAAACAAAGAGCTATCAGTGGGCGATTTAGCCGAAATGACCGACGAACCATTTAGAAGCGTTTCAAAAGATTTGTGCATTTTGCGACGCGTGGAATTAGTTAAATTCAGAAACATTAATTTGAATAGATATTACTCAATAAATTTTGCCAAATTCCCCAAAGACCTATTCCACTTTTTAGTGGAACGGTGGACATAATTTAAATTTTCATAAAAAAAGAAGCGGGGGTAGAACCTCGCTTTTTGCGTGTAGTCTCTTTATCGGCCCATGGCCTTTGAGCGGTTGGCGACTCGACGAATGATATGCGCCACCAACGCGACGGAAAGCGAAAAGATAAGCGATAGAAAAACTATGCAGATTATTACAATAATTAAGCAGTCAGGGTTTTTGACTGGAATAATCAATATTTGCCCGTTTTTGAAGGTGATTTCATCCACATCGACGTAAGATGAATTCCAAAAACTCAATGCACTGTGCGCTGCAGTAGCTTTCTGGAAGACGCCAGGCGTTTTGTTGTCGGGCATCCATCCGTCTATCTTGGCTATGTGCGCTGGCCAAGGAAAACTCCTGTCCAGCTCTAATGTGTAGCTAATAATAGCATCAGGACCCTTGATCTCGCTAAAAGGCACGGTTATTGAAAATGTTCCCGGGTGCACCTTCTCGCTCGGGAAAATTCGGCCGGAGAAATCCTTGAGGTCGATGACTGCGGCTGAAGGCAAACCTTGATTATAGATGGCAACTTCGTTTCTGATTGGCCACGTCGCACAGACGCCTAGCGAAATAAACAGTGTTGCCCAAAAAACGTGTTTTGGTTTCATGGTGTGAGGTTGGTAATGATCCGATGAGCAGACATTTCGCACTGCGCGAATCATGCTCACTTGATTTTTAGCATCTATAGTAATTATTGTCAATGGGTTTACTGGTTGTTGTATTTTTGATATTATTAATTTATTAAACTACCACAATATGTTAGATATAAATTTTATTAGGGAAAATTCGCAAAAGGTCAAAGTTGCCTGCAAAAATAAAAATGTTAACGTTGACGTTGACAGGGTTTTAGGTTTAGACAAAGAAAAAAGGGAATTAATGACAGAAATGGAAATACTAAAAGCCGAGCAAAATAAAATTAGCCGTGGGGGAGCAGAAAATAAAGATATTTTTGTACAGGCAAAAGAAATTAAGGAAAAAATAAAATCAATGGAGCCTCAGCTCGAGGGGGTTAATGCAGAATTAAAAAGTTTACTTTTACGCCTGCCCAACATTCCGTTTGATGAAGTGCCGGTTGGTAAAGACGATTCAGAAAACGTTGTTGTAAGACATGTGGGGCATAAGCCTATGTTTATGTTTTCAAAGCCCCAAAATTACATGGATTTAGGCGAAAATTTAGATTTAATTGACACAGAAAGAGCGGGAAAAGTTTCAGGACCCAGATTTGGTTACATAAAGGGCGACTTGGCAATGCTTCAATTTGCCCTAATACAATTAGTAATGGAAACCGTAAAGAAAGATAAATTTATTCCAATAATTCCACCTGTTTTATTAAAAGAAGAAATGGCAAAGGGCACGGGTTATTTAGAGGCCACAGATGAAAAAGAAGCCTACTATTTTGCTGAAGACAAAGTATTTTTGGCCGGCACTTCAGAGCAATCTTTAGTTGCCATGTATGCCGGAGAAATTTTAGATGAATCAGATTTACCTTTGCGATATGTTGGTTATTCAACTTGCTTTAGACGCGAGGCGGGCAGTTATGGCAAAGACACAAAAGGAATTTTGCGTGTGCACCAATTTGATAAATTAGAAATGGTTATTTTTTCAAAACCAGATGAGTCAAAAAAAGAGCACGAATTAATTTTTTCGGTTGAAGAAAAATTAATGAAGGCACTAAAATTGCCCTATCAAGTTATAAATATTTGCACTGGCGACCTGGGTGCACCGGCGGCAAAAAAATACGACATTGAAGCATGGCTTCCTAGTGAAGAAAAATACCGCGAAACTCATTCGTGCTCAAATTGCACAGACTTTCAGGCCCGCAGATTAAACATTCGCTACCGCGACAAATCTGGTAAAATTAATTTTGTACATACCTTAAACGGAACGGCTTTTGCAATCGGAAGAATTTTAATAATGATAATGGAAAATTACCAACAAAAAGATGGCTCAATTAAAGTGCCAAAAGTTTTACAAAAATACACGGGTTTTAAAGTGATAAAGTCATAAAGTTTAAAGTTATGCCAGAAATAAATATAAACGGAATTAAAACAAATTATCAAACATTTGGCGAGGGTAAGCCCTTTTTAATTTTACACGGCTGGGGTTCAAATTCCGAACGCTGGCAACCAGTTGCAGAACTTATTGCCGAAAAAGGCCTGAAGGTTATTGTTCCCGATATGCCTGGTTTTGGGAAATCAGACGCACTAACGGCGCCGTGGAACATGAACAACTACACCAATTGGGTAGACGAGTTTGTAAAACAACTTAATTTAGATGAATTTTATTTAATGGGGCACTCTTTTGGTGGTGCTTTGGCATGTAAATTGGCAATAAAATACCCGCAAAAAGTTAAGAAGTTGTTTCTAGTGGCTGCAGCCTCTGTTAGAAAGAAAACAGCAACAAAATCAACATATAGAAATATTTCTAAAATTGTAAAAATATTTTCGTTTGTACCATTTTACGACTTATTTAGAAAAGCTTTTTATAAGTTTATAATAAGGAAAAGTGATTATGTCCATGTGCCCGACCAAATGAAAGAAACCTATAAAAACGTTATTGCCGAAGACCTTTCTCAGTTTACAGGTTTTATTAGGACTCCAACTGTCATTATTTGGGGCGATAAAGATCAATCAACGCCCATTGACGATGCTCATTTTATGCACAGCAAAATAAAAAATTCTAAATTGGTTGTAATAAATGGAGCTGGACACATTTTGAATAAAGAATGTCCGGAAATTTTAGTCGAGAAAATTTTAGAAAATATATAATTCTAAATGGATTCACACTTTTGCGAGAACAAAGAAGAATGGAACAATTTTGTTGTAGAAAATAACGGCAGTTTTTTGCAAACCTTCGAGTGGGGTCAACTGCAACAACGGGCCGGCCAGAAAATTTTCAGAATTGTAATTACAGAAAATAATATTATAGTTGCCCAAGTTCAGCTTACAAAAGAAACATCTTTATCTAAAAATTATTTTTACATTGCTTTTGGCCCGGTATTTAAAAATAATTTAAGTGCAACGCATAAAGCCCAGGCAATAAACTATATTATTGATAAACTAAAAGAATTATCAGTTACAGAAAATTGCATTTTTTTAAGAATAGAGCCGTTAGGTTTAATAGAGGGCATAGAAAAATATAAAGTAAAAACACCACCAAGACGCGTACAGCCAAAAAAAACGCTAATTTTAGACCCTACTAAAACAGAAGACGAATTATTTAAAACTTTTAGCAGAACTACTAAATATAATATTGGTTTAGCAAAAAGAACCGGCGTTACAATTAAAGAATCTAGCATTTATTCTCCAGAGTTTTATGGCCTTCTAGAAAAAACAAAAAACAGGCAAGAATTTGGCATTTATTCAGAAAAACACTATAAAGAAATTTTTGAAATTAATAATAGCGCCATAAAAGCTTCGTTATTTTCAGCAAAATATAATAATAAAACCACAAATGCAACAATAGTTTTGTTTTTTAATAACAGGGCAACCACTTTGCATTCTGGCTCAGATTATCAGTTTAGAAACGTTAAAGCCTCTAACCTTTTAAACTGGGAAATTCTTTTACATGCCAAGAAAAGCGGCTTTAAAGAATTAGATTTATGGGGTATAGATGAAAAAAAATGGCCAACATTAACTTCTTTTAAAAAGGGTTTTGGTGGCACCGAGCTTGAATATCCAGAGGGCGTTGATATAATTTTTAATAATTTTTGGTATAAAATTTACGAAATAATTAAAGCAGTTAAAAAATAAAATGTTTTTAAGCTATATTATTTATATTCTTATTTTATTTTGGGCAACTCATGCAATACAAAAAGTA
This sequence comes from Candidatus Staskawiczbacteria bacterium, assembly GCA_903928565.1. Lineage (GTDB taxonomy): Bacteria > Patescibacteriota > Minisyncoccia > Minisyncoccales > Staskawiczbacteraceae > XYD1-FULL-39-28. The sequence continues at coordinate 72,181 of CAIYRH010000015.1, read as the reverse complement.
TTTTATTGTATTTATTTTTGGCAACTAAAAGAATATCGAGTCGATAGAATGCTAGGCGATGCAAAACGCTTTGCAAAAGCCATTTTTCCAAGCATGGCAGTTATTCCTGTTATAATTTTATTATTACTACCAATTTTCTTAAAATATAAAGGCTTACTTGTTTGGAATAGTATGGTTTTAGTAATTTTTTGTTTGCTTGGCTTATATTCTGTAATTTTGTTGCTTAAAAAGCGATGGAGCACCCCAAAATTCACCAAAAAAGCTATCATTTTGTTACTTTTGCCTATGGCTATTTTGGCTTTTTGTGCGACTATATTTATAAATAATTTATTTTTATTTATTGTTATAGTAGAAATAACTCTGCCTTTGGCAACATTGTTAATAACAGAATTATTACAAATTCCAACTTTATTGATTAAAAAATCGATATATAAAAAAGCGAAGGAAAAAATAAAACAAAGCAAAAACCTTACAGTTATAGGAATAACCGGCTCTTATGGAAAAAGCTCAACCAAAGAATTTCTTTATGAATTTTTATCTAAAAAATATAAAGTTTTAAAAACTTCTGGCAACACTAACACAGAAATTGGAATTGCAGCAACAATTTTAAAAGATTTAAAGCCCGAACACGAAATTTTTATTGTTGAAATGGCAGCTTACAGAAAAGGTGAAATAAAATTATTATGTGAAATAACCCAGCCGAAAATAGGAGTTGTCACGGGGGTTAACGAACAGCACTTGGCGCTTTTTGGCTCTATGAAAAACCTACTTATGGCCGAAGGTGGTGGCGAATTGGCAGAAGCTCTGCCCCAAGATGGAACCTTGTTTGTAAATGGTGACAATAAATATTGTTTAGATCTTTATAAAAATTTTAAAGGCCTAAAAAGGGTTTATAGCTTGAGTAATAAAATAATAGATGCCGACATTTGGTCAGACAGCGTTACTGTTCATAAAGACAACATTTCGTTTTTGGCTATTAATAAGTTGGGTGATTTAGCTCATTTTGGTGTAAATGTTTTGGGCAAACAAAACGTGCAAAATCTTTTAGGGGCAATTTTAATAGCAAGCGAGCTGGGTATAAATTTTGGTGATATTTCTGAAGCTTGCAAAAATATTTCTTCAAAAAGCGCCGGGGCCATTTTAAAAAAAGGAAAACACAATATATATATCATCGATTCATCATATTCTGCAAACCCCGACGGAGTTTTAGCTGACTTAGAATATTTATCAATTTTTGCAAACAAAAAAGTTATTGTTATGCCATGTTTAATAGAGTTGGGCACAAAATCTTCAGAAATTCACGAAAAAATTGGCAGAAAAATTGGCAAAATTTGCGACCTAGCAATAATAACCAACAAAGATAAATTTAAAGAAATAGAAGAGGGTTTTAAAAAGACAGGCAAATATAAAGGTAAGTGCGTATTGTGCAATAAGCCACAAGATATTTATTCAATGATTACGCTTTTTTGCAAAGAGGGCGATGCGGTTTTATTAGAAGGCAGGGTGCCAGCAAAATTAATTAAACTTCTAACAGAATGAGTTATTTTAAGCCGATTTCAATTTCGTTAAGCCCAAACGTAGAAAAAGATGATTTGCATCTTGCGCTAAATTTAATTATTCGGCCGTGGTTGTGGCGAAAAGGCAAGGCAATAAAAGAGTTAGAAACCGAATTTAAAAAATATCTTGGCGTTAAATATGCTTTTTCGTTTAATTCGGGCAGAAGTTCTTTTTTTGCAATTCTTAAGGCTCTTAGCGCAGTTGAAGGGTTAAAAGCTGGCGATGAAGTGTTGCTTCAAGCTTTCACCTGCAATGCTGTTCCAAACCCCGTTTTGTGGGCGGGTTTAGAGCCAATTTACGTTGATTGCAACAAAGATGACTTTAACATAAGCCCAACCGATCTAGAGGCCAAAATTACGCCCAAGACGCGTGTTGTTATTGTCCAGCATACTTTTGGACTTCCGGCTAATATGGACGTAATTAGGGCCATTTGTGGCGCCTACAAGCTTATTTTAATAGAAGATTGCGCCCATTCACTGGGTTCGGAGTTTAACGGCCTTAAGGTGGGCGCTAACAGCAAGGCTGCATTTTTCAGTTTTGGCAGAGACAAAGTAATTTCCTCGGTTTATGGCGGAATGGTTACCACAAATGATGAAGAACTTGCCAAAAAGTTGGAAGAATTATCTGCCTACGGCAGATCTCCCGAAGGGAGACAAAAGGAATTTGCTCAACCTTCGCGCTTTTGGACGTTTCAGCAATTAATGCACCCCATATATTTAAATTACGTTGTTTTACCAATTTACAATTTTTTAGATTTAGGAAAGATATTTTTAGTATTTTCGCAGTGGTTCCACATTTTATCTAAAGCAGTTAGTTGGCAAGAAAAACAAGGCCAGCGCCCCGATTATTTTCCAAAAGCTTTGCCAAACGCACTTGCCATGCTTGCATTGAATCAGTTTTATAAACTTGATAAATTTAACAGTTTTAGAAAAAAAATTTCGGAATATTATTACGAACATTTAAAAAATACTTCTTTTCAATTACCAAATGGATTTCCCGAAAGAAAAAACATTTTTTTGCGCTTTACTGTAAAACACAAAAAGGCCCACGAAATAATTTACGAGGCCTGGCACAAGCAAAATATTTTGTTGGGGGACTGGTACACAACTCCAATAGCACCATTTGATACAAAAATGGAAGAAATAAAATACACACAAGGCAGTTGCCCAAATGCAGAAACTCTTGCCAAAGAAACGCTAAATTTACCCACGCACATAAACATTTCAAGAAAAAACGCCGAAAGAATTGTTAACTTCCTAAAAAAATATAATTAATTAATAAATATTATGGCGGAAGAAAAAAAGAGAGTTGGCGCCGGGTTGGGCGTAATTTTGGAAAAAGACGGCAAAATTTTGCTTGGCATGCGCCACCCAGACCCAGTCAAAGCAGACTCGGCATTTAGAAGCGCCGGCGAGTGGTGTTTACCGGGCGGAAAACTAGATTTTGGCGAAACTTTAGAAGAAGGTGCCATTAGAGAAGTTAAAGAAGAAACTGGAATTGACATTAAAGACCCCGTGGTAATTTCAATGCATAATTGCAAAAATGAACACGCTCATTTTCTTACAGCAGGCATGGTTGCCAAAGAATGGGTTGGTGAAGCCCAGGTAATGGAACCCGATGAAATAATTGAATGGAAATGGTTTCCCCTGACAGATTTGCCGTACCCACGATATTTTCCAAGTTTTATGGTAATAGATAATTATTTGCAAAATAAATTTTACATAAAAAATCAATGACCAGAACAATTTCTGCATGGATAATACTGGGAAATGGGAAGAATAAGGGAAAAGTGGCATTGCAAAAACGGTCTATAAAAGATTCGTTTCCTTTTGTTTGTCAGGGCACTTGGGCAGGAGGGATTGAAGCAAATGAGGACGATCAAGAAGCTCTCTTGAGAGAATGTAAAGAAGAACTGGGCATAGTTTTTTTTAAAAATTTTGATTTTTCAAAAATTAAACTAATTGCAAAAAATAATTTTGAAGAAGCTGGTAAGGCATGGGAAACATATAATTATTTAGCCACCATTAACGAAAAGTTGCTTAAATTAGCAAAAATTCACACAGATGCTCTTAATAAGTTTATTTTTGTGGGAAAAGACGATTCAATTTATCCAATTAGCTCTGGCAAGGATCCAGAAGTTAATATAGTTTTATTTGATGACCAATATAAAACATTAAAAAGCATTTTAAATGGAAATTAGAGAAATCACAAATAGGGAAGAATGGGAAGATTTTCTTTCAGAGCGCTCTGAAAAGACTTTTTTGCAATCATGGGATTGGGCAGAAGTTTGTGCGCTTGGCGCCACTTCCGCTAAAGCTTCGGCGAGCCAAGGTAAAATTTGGAGACTTGGCGTCTACAGCGCTAATAAATTAATTGCCGTTGTTTTTGTTAACAAAATTTCTGCAAAAAGGGGCACTTTTTTATTTATTCCACATGGTCCAGTAGTAATTGAAAGCTTGCCAATTAAAGATAAAAAAGAAATTTTTGAAATAATTCTGGTTCAATTAAATCACATTGCACAAAAAGAAAACGCCAGTTTTATAAGGGTTTCACCGCTTTTCTTTGATAATTTAGAAAACCGAAATTTATTTTTAGACTTGGGGTTTAGAGAAGCCCCCATGCACTCTTCGTCGTACGAATCAACCTGGAAGCTAGACGTTTATTTACCCGAGGCCGAACTTTTAAGCAATATGCGCAAAACAACGCGCTATTTAATTAAAAAAGTTTCAGAAAACCCAGATGTAGTTATTGAAAAAAGCACAAACCCAGAAGACATTAAAATTTATCAGAAATTAAATAAAGAAGTATCTAAAAGGCAGGGTTTTGTTCCATTTTCAGACGAATTTATAAACAACGAATTTACAACGTTTAACAAAAATAAGGAAGTTGTTTTTATGTTTGGAAAATATAAGGGCGAAGTTGTGGCAGGAGCAATCATTATTTTTTGGTCTGGAATAGCCTTTTATCACCAAGCTGCGTCTGTTGGAAAATTTTCCAAACTATCTATTCCTTATTTATTACAATGGGAAGCAATTAAAGAGGCAAAAAATAGGCATTGTAAAATTTATGATTTTTGGGGTTTTACAGACCCGGACAAATTTCCTGCGCATCCGTGGGCGGGCCCAACGCTATTTAAAATGGGTTTTGGGGGCTACAAACAAGAGTATATTAAAACGCAAGATTTTGTTGTTTCTAAAAAATACTGGCTCAATTATATAATTGAGCGGTTTAGAAAAGCTAGGCGCGGACTATGATTCTGCTACTCGGAAACAAACTTTTTTCGGCAAGCAGGAACTCGCTTTGCCTCTACGGGCAAGTCGACCTGGGCCTTCAAAAAGTTTGTTTCCTCGCAAAATGTCTTATAGAAAAACACACATAAAATCGAAATTACGAGGCATAAAGCCTAAAAAGTCTCCATTCAAAATGGTGTGGGTTTGGGTTTCACTGCTATGTTTAGTGGTTATATTGGCTGGGCTTTATTTTATCTTATTTTATCCTGGGTTTCAGTTAAAAAGCATAAATGTGTCTGGAAATAACAAGGTGCCAACTCAAAACTTGCAAAACATTATTTCCACAGATTCTAATACTGGCTTAATTAGTTTGTTAAACATAAAAGTGGTTTCAAAAAGCATTTTCTTAATAAATAAAAACAAAATAACCAAAGACATTTTAATAAAATACCCAGAAATTAAAAGCCTAACACTAAACAAGAGTTTACCGCAGACCTTAACACTACACATAGAAGAACGTCGGCCATTTGGAATATATTGTGCAAACGGCACAACTAATAATTTGTGCTATCTCATTGATCAAAATGGAGTTGTTTTTGAACAGCAGTTTACTTTGCCCGCAGACGCCACTATTGTGCGACAGAACATGGCTACAGGCTTGCCAGTGGCGGGGCAGAAAGTTTTGCAGACAAATATTGCAACCACAATTTATAAAATTCAACAAAGCCTAAAAAATAATCTTCAAATTAACATTACTGACGCACTAATTACCAGTCCAATACGAATGGACGTAGACACTGGAAAGAATTGGAAAATTTATTTTGATTTAAGTCCCAATTTTGATATAGATTCTCAACTTAAAAAATTAGGGTTATTGCTAAACGGGGGATTATCCGCCGATAGCATGAAAAATCTCCGGTACATCGATTTACGGCCCAAAGATAGGGCAATTGTATGCGATAACAGCACTTGTGGTGGCTAATCTTTGGCCGCCGGTTTATGCTTGACAAAGTACTATTATTGATGTATTATTAGAGTATGGATTACTCATTAGGAGGCAACCCAATAAATTACATTTCTAACAAGGTAAAATACTTTGTTTTACCAACGGAAGACAACGGCTACAAATCAAGATTTTTGCAGAGCAAATTTTTGATGTATGGGGTAGTGTTGCTTTTAGTACTAAAAATTACCACAACCTTTATTACCATAAACCTGCCTTATAATGTGTTCTTTGCAAATATTACCGAATCAACTTTAGAAAATTTTGTTAATCAAACAAGGCAATCAATAGGATTAAAGCCATTAGCACAAAATTCAAAGTTAGACCAAGCCGCTCAATTAAAAGCGCAAAATATGGTGCAGAATAATTATTTTAACCACACTAGTCCCAGCGGAATTTCACCATGGTTTTGGTTTGTTAAGGCAGGTTATAATTATAAATATGCTGGCGAGAATTTAGCAATTGGTTTTTTTGACTCACAAGAAGTTTATAATGCTTGGTTAAACAGTGCATCTCACAAAGCCAACATAGTAAACCCAAATTACACAGAAGTGGGCACGGCCGTTTTAGATGGATTTGGCCCCAACAATACAATTGTGGTTGTGCAAGAATTTGGCAGCCAATTACCCGCAAAAACAGTTGCGCAAAAAAACAATAATGCTTCAAAACCGCTTGTAACAACCAACACTAAAACAAACAATACCCAAACAACCAACACGCAAGTAACAAACAACAAGGCCACAAACACTCAAACAACTGAAACCCAGGTTAGCAACACAGAAGGCACAAATACTCAAACAGTTACAGTAGTTTCCGGTGAAAAGGTGTTATCGCAATCTACAGAATCTCAGGGTGCCATTGAAGCTCCCAACGGTCTTGCTTTAAACAATTTGTCATCTAAGTTAATGAATTCAGTTTTATATAATCACGAGGCTTGGATACAAGACATTATTTATGGAATTTCGCTAGTAGTAATTGGTATTTTATTATCTTTAATATTTTTCAATTTTCATATTAGTTTTAAAAAACAACTTGTTTTTAGGTCGGTGTTAATATTAGTTTTACTTTCAGTGGCTACACTTATCAACAGAGAAGCAATAATTTCAATTATTCCTCATCAAATATTCATTTAAACATGGAAAATAAAAGCGCAAAAAAAATATTGAAGGTTGCCGTATTGCTATATTTGGCAAGCTTCGCCGTCATTAACTGGACTGACATTTCATGGCTTTTTAATTACAAAGAGGTTTATGGTATTGTCAGTGATTTTTTTAATCCCTATCCATCAATTGATGCTTCAACCATAAACGTCTATTTTTATCCCAATCATAGTGAAAATGTGGCGGTTGCACAACAGGTGGCAGCCACTCCAACTGTTCAATTAGCCCAAGCGCAGACGCAGGCCCAACCAGTTGTAAAAACAAATTTTACAGACAAACAAAGCACTCTTGAAATTCCTAAAATTTCCGTGTCTGTACCAATTATTTTTTCAAGCAGCACTAAAATTTCAGCCCTTGAAAAAGACTTAAGCTCGGGTGTTGTATACTACCCGGGCTCAGTTTACCCTGGGCAAATAGGCCAAATTGTTATTTTAGGTCACTCGGCACCCCCCGGTTGGCCAGACAGAGAAAGAATTGGTGTTTTCAGCAACATAGACAATTTAACAGTGGGTGACTCCATTCTTATTGATCTAAATAACAAACAATATACCTATATAGTCAAACAAAAAACAATCATTAAAAGAGGCGCCGAAGTGCCTGTTGATTCGGCCTCTGCGCAGAATAACGTTTTAACTTTAATTAGTTGCTGGCCACCGGGAAAAGATTACCAAAGAATTACCATTCAAGCTGAACTGCAAAATAGTTAAATTATATTGACGCCATTTATGGCAAATGGTATAGTATTGTATTAATTATTTTTATGTCAAATAACATGTATACACAAATTACAAGTAAACTAATAGTTGGAGGCATCTTCTTAACAGCAATGCTAGTTTTGACGTTGTTTACGCCAGGCATTGCAAATGCATTATATTACGGCTGTACAAACCATTCATACCAAATGTGTAGTAACGGCAATATGTATTGGTATGATTCTTGTAATAATTTACAAGATGTAGCACAATATTGCTCTAATGGATGTTACAATAATGTCTGCCAAAATTACAACAATAATTACAACAATAACTATAATAATTGCACATACCATTCATTCCAAAGGTGTAACGGAAACAACCTATATTGGTACGATTCTTGCGGTAATCAGCAAGATTTATCGCAATATTGCACTAACGGTTGCTACAGTAACTCATGCCAAAATTATAATAATTACAACTATAATAATTACAACAACTATAGCAATTGCACTTATCACGCCTACAAACAATGCTCTGGTAATAATATTTACTGGTATGATTCTTGTGGCACACAACAAGACATTTATTACAGTTGCTCGGGTGGGCAAACCTGTCAGTATGGGCAATGCGCAGCTTACATTTATAATCCTGTTTTGCCTCCGGTCCAACCGGCCAACAATTATGTGGCACATTACAAAACTGCCTGTTATGGCAATTCAATAAACTGGTTTGATAATTTAGGTGCAGAAAGCGGAATTTATAAAAGATGCAATGACAGTAATAACTGCACAATAGACTCGTGCTCGGGCAATAAGTGCTCAAATGTACTAAAATGCGACGGTTCAACCTGTACTTCGGGTTCGGCAGATTACAATAAATATTGCTCACAAACACAACCTACCACGCCAGCTGGTCCAATTACACCGTCAGTGCAATATGTTTGCGGAAACGGACTTTGTGAAACTACATTAAACGAAACAAATGCCAATTGCCCTGCCGATTGTAAAATAAATGTGTCCAGCGGATTAGCAATTACTTTCTTTGCAAAACAAGATGCAAATTCAACCCAATGGCAAAAAACTGCTCAAGTGGGTTCTAGCAGCCAAATTTATTTCATGGTAACCGCAACAAATAATTCAACGGCTCAAATTGATAACGTTGTAATTTCTGCAAACATTCCAACAGAAATTTCTTCTTTGGGGAATGTTCAGCTTAATGGAGTCCCAGTTTCTGGAGATATTGTTTCGGGCATAAACATTGGGTCTCTTGCTCCATCTAGTACAAAACCAGTAACGTTTGAAGGTAAAACTCAAACAATTTCAACTACGGCAGCAAAGCCTGCTGTGGCAACAATTTCGGCCTCGGGCGCCACACAGTCAGATTCTATCTCAATAAATCTTAACCCAAGCCAGCCTACAGCATCAGTTGCATCGGCAAACGCAGCCACAAGTGGCTTCTGGGGTTTTATTAAGAAATGGTACATTTGGATTTTGGTGGCTCTTGTGCTGGTATTTCTGTTTATCATTGTATTTAGACGCCTTTCCTCGGAAAACTAAAAATATTCCAAACTCCGCCCCCATAAAAAGGGGGCGGTTTGATTTAACCCCAAAATTTGCTATAATTCAATATTATACAATGTCAAAAAATCAATTTAAAAATAAAAAAATCTTAATTATGGGTTTGGGGCTGCATGGCGGAGGAGTTGGAGTAGCCAGGTTTTTTTGCAAACAAGGCGCAGAAGTTTTAGTTACTGATTTAAAAACTGAGCAGAAACTAGACGCATCAGTAAAAAAATTAAAAGGGTTAAATATAAAATTTATTTTAGGACGTCACGAAGAGGCCGATTTTATTTGGGCTGACTTAATTATTAAAAATCCAGATGTCCCCGGCACTTCGCCGTATTTAGAAATTGCCAGAAAAAAAAATATTCCAATTGAAACAGACGTAAGTTTGTTTTTTAAAACTGCCAAAGCTTTAACCATAGGCGTTACGGGCACAAAAGGAAAATCTACAACCGCTTCACTAATTTATCATATTTTAAAACAAAAATATCAAAGAACTTTTTTAGTTGGCAACATTGGCGTTTCGCCACTAGAAATTTTGCTGGATGTTAAAGAGGGCGACAGGGTGGTTTTAGAGCTGTCTAGTTTTGAATTAGAAGATTTAACCCAAAGCCCAGACATAGCCGTAATTACCAACATTTTGCCCGACCACCTTAACAGATATGGCAATATGTCAGAATACATAAAAGCTAAAAAAATAATTTTTAAATATCAAAACAGTAATAATTATTTGATATTAAATGACGATGACCCGCTTGCTCAGGAATTTTCCAAAAACGCAAAATCAAAAGTTATTTTTTCTTCACCTAAAAATTCTGAAATTAAATTGGATAATTTTAAATTATTTGGTGAACACAATTTATATAATCTTTCGGCAGCTGTTGAAGTCGCAAAATTATTAAATATATCTCCCGCAGAAATTGAGAAGTCTCTAAAAACTTTTACGGGGGTTCCCAGCCGTCAGGAGTTTATTAAGGAGGTTAGCGGTGTAAAATACTTTAACGACACCACAGCTACAATGCCAGAAGCGGTTATAACGGCGGTACATGCTTTTATAAATAATTTTCCAAACTCACGATTAATTTTAATTTGTGGTGGGCAAAACAAAGGTTTAAAATACAGCGATATGGCTGAAGTAATTAGAGAGCGCGTTGATGAAATTATTATGCTACCTGGCACAGCATCTGATAAAATAAAAGAAGAGTTGGGTGGATACACTAGGTTGCATGAAGTTATGTCTATGCAAGAAGCAGTTAAAACTGCGAAAAAATTAGCAAAAAAGAATGACGTGGTTATACTTTCTCCGGGCGCCGCAAGTTTTAATCTATTTAAAAACGAATTTGACAGGGGGGCGCAGTTTGTAGAAGCAGTCAAAAAGTTATCTAAGTAATAAATATGAAAGGAAAAATTAATTATTTTTTATTGTCTTTAATAATATTCTTGGTGGGTTTTAGTTTTATATTTTTGGTTTGTCTTTCGGCACCAGATTCATTGCAAAGGTTTGGCAACACTAATTATTATTTAATTCACCAATTACTTTCAGGGCTGTTGCCTGGAATAGTTTTAGGTTTGATTGCTTTTACAATTTCTTTACAATTAATAAAAAAATGGGCGCCCTTATTAGTTATTTTAAATATTTTGGCCCTGTCACTAGCATTTATACCTGGAATTGGCTCTAAATCTGGCGGTGCTAGCAGGTGGATTGGAATTGGCAGTTTAAGTTTTCAACCATCGGAATTTTTAAAAATAACAGCAATTTTGTACTTGTCGGCATGGATTGCCTCAAAATTGTCGGAAAACAGTGCTTCAGACTGGAAATCCATAACAAAAAAAGGTTATCATAACATAATATACATTCTTGTACCTTTCATTGTTTTTTTGGGATTAATTGCGTCTGTTTTAATTATGCAAAGCGATTTAAGTACTCTTGGCATAATTACGCTGACCTTGCTTGCAATTTATTTTTCGGCAAAAACTCCTTTATGGCATACAATTTTGTTAATGACCGGCGGAGCTGTTTTGGCTTTTTTGTTCATAAAATTCGAACCTTACCGCGCAGCCCGTTTATTAATTTTTTTGCACCCAAACACCGATCCACTTGGCAAAGGGTTGCAACTTCGCCAATCGTTGCTTTCTTTGGGCTCTGGCGGTTTTTTTGGAAAAGGCCTGGGAATGTCAACGTTAAAATCTATTTTGCCCATGTCTATGTCTGATTCCATTTTTGCAATAATTGGTGAAGAATTGGGCATGATTGGTTGCATTGTTTTAATTACTGCATTTGCTTTATTAATTTGGCAAGGAATTAAAATTGCTAAAAATTCAAACGACAAATTTTCTCAAATGGTTGCAACGGGCATTGTGTCATGGATAACTCTTCAAGCATTTGTTAATATGGCTTCAGTTGCAGGAGTTTTCCCGCTGGCAGGCATTCCATTGCCATTTTTTTCTTATGGTGGCACGCACTTGGCCGTTGAATTAATTGGTATGGGGCTTTTATTAAATATTTCTAAAAATACAACATAATTATGAAATTATTATTTACTGGCGGAGGTTCTGCCGGACACATTCTTCCTTTAGTTTCCATTGCCCGTGAAATAAGAAGAATTTATCCAAAAAAAGATTTACAATTTTATTACGTTGGTCCAAAAGACGAGTTTAGCTTAATTTTGCTTTCGCAAGAAGATTTTATAATAAAAACAATCGTTTCTGGGAAAATTAGAAGATATTTTTCATTTCAAAATTTCATAGATATTTGTTTTAAAATTCCTTTTGGCGTAATACAAAGTTTTTTTCTATTACTAATCATAAAACCAGATTTAGTTTTCAGCAAAGGTGGTACAAGCTCAGTTTGCGTAACTTTGCCATGTTGGTTGCTAAGAATTCCTGTATTTGTGCACGAGTCCGATGTTGCCCCAGGCAGGTCTAACCAAATTACCGCCAAATGGGCAAAAAAAATATTTATTTCTTTTCCTAAAACAGAATATTTTGACCCAAACGCAACAACTCTCGTTGGCAACCCCATAAGAGCGGAAATTTTACAAGGAAGCAAAGACAAAGCTGTTGAGCTATTCAATTTAACCCTTTCAAAACCAATATTTTTAGTAATAGGTGGCTCGCAAGGTGCCGAAACAATTAACGATTTTATTTTAAGAATTATAAACGACCTCTTAAAAAATTACGAAGTTATACACGTTACCGGAAGTCAAAATGTAAAAGAGGTTTCAGCCGAAGCTCAGGTTATGGAAGACAAAGACCTAGATAAATATTATCACCCGGTTGGATTTTTAGATGAGGAAAAAATGAAGCACGCCTATAAAGCCGCCGATTTAATTATTTCGCGTTCGGGGTCAAGTTCAATTTTTGAAATTGCTGCAGTTGGTAAACCATGCATTTTAGTGCCATTGCCAAATATTTCAGGCGGTGATCACCAAGCAAAAAATGCTTATGCCTACACAGAAGCTGGCACGGGATTGGTTATTGAACAAGAAAATTTAACTCCTAATTTTTTTATGGAAAATGTTCAATTGCTATTTTTACACCCAGAAAAATTAGAACAAATGGGGCAATCGGCATTAAAGTTTGCAAAACCTTTAGCCGCTCGCGCAATTGCCCGCGAAATTTTAGAATTCCTAATGCTAGAATAAAAAATGCAACAAGAAGCCCATCAATGCCAAAACTGCCAAAATAATTTTTCTATTGAACCCGATGATTTTGCGTTTTATGAAAAAATGAAAGTTCCCGCGCCAACTTTTTGCCCAGCATGTCGCTATCAACGTAGGCTTATGGTGCGCAACGAGCGTAATTTTTATAAACGCGAATGTGAACTTTGTAAAAAAGGTATTATTTCAATGTATTCGGCAGATAAGCCGTTTCCGGTTTTTTGTTCGGAGTGTTGGTGGGGTGACAGTTGGGATCCAATGCAACATGGCGCAGAATATGATTTTGAAAAACCATTTTTTGTGCAAATGCATGAATTGCAAAACAAAGTACCGCGTCCCAATTTGCGTTGTACTAATATGAAAAACAGCGACTACTGCAATTATGTTGCCGACGCAAAAGATAGTTATTTATGTTTTGGTTCCATTGAAATAGAAAATTGTATGTACGGTTCGCCCTATGAGTCTAAATATTGCGTTGATACATATCTAGCTCGTGAATCGGAATACTGTTACGAATGTGTTGATTGCGAAAAATTATCTAATTGTTCTTTTTGCCAAGACTGCTCTGCGTCACTCAATTTATTATATTGTTACGCGTGTAAAAATTGCCAAGACTGTATTGGTTGTGTAGGTTTGCGCAATAAAAAATATCACATTTTTAATCAAGCATTTAGCAAAGAAAAATATTTGATTGAGAAAGAAAAAATTTTAGACTGCGGGCGCGACGAATTTGGAAAAGTGCAATCTAAATTTGAATCGTTAAAACAAGAAGTCCCACATCGTTTCGCACGCACACTTCATTGCACTTATGTTAGCGGAGATTATTTAGTACAATCAAAAAATGTCCGTGCTTGTTTCGACGTTAAGCGCACAGAAGATTGCGCCCATTGCATTAGAATGATTGATGCCAAAGACACGCATGATACAAATTATTGCGAACACCTGGAACTTTGTTACGAATATATTGGTTTTTGGAAAATGGCTCATAGCAAATTCTCAAACACATGTGGCGAATGCACAAATGTTGAATATTCTGATTTTTGTTCAAGCTCATCTTATTTGTTTGGTTGCGTGGGTCTACGAAATAAACAATATTGTATATTGAATAAGCAATATTCAAAAGAAGAATATGCATCTCTAATTGAAAAAATTAAAATTCAAATGGACCATCTGCCGTATAATGGTAAAAACGGTCGAATATATAAATATGGAGAGTTCTTTCCGGCAGAATTATCTCTCTTTGCCTATAATGAATCTGTTGCTCACGATTTTTTTCCTTTAGCACAACAAGAAATAATTAATGCAGGATTTTACTGGAAAGAAACGGAGGGGCGTAATTATTCCATCACCCTAAATACAAATGACGTGCCGTCAAAAATAATAGATGTCGCCGATGCAATTACAAAAGAAGTAATTGGGTGCGCGCACGAAGGCAAATGCCTACATCAATGCACAACAGCATTTCGCATAACGCCCGAAGAACTTCAATTTTATAAGCGCATGAAATTACCCTTGCCGCTTTCTTGCCCTAATTGTCGCCATTATGAAAGGCTAGCAAAACGCAATCCGCCTAAATTATGGCACCGTGCATGTATGAAGCCGAATTGCCAGAATGTATTTGAAAGCTCTTATGCCCCAGAACGGCCAGAAATAATTTGTTGTGAACAGTGCTACCAACAGGAATTTGCATAAAACTTCATCCAGTGGGCTTATTGTCAGCCAGGTTAACATATGTTAACCTGAGAAAATAATAAAAAATAGAATGATTAAAAAAAATAAAACAGGAAAAAATATCGAGCCAAAGACGGTGAGAGTGAGGTTTGCGCCGTCGCCAACGGGGCCACTTCACGTGGGCGGTTCACGCACGGCGTTGTTTAATTATTTATTTGCCAAACAAAATAAGGGCAAATTTATTTTACGCATTGAAGACACCGACACTCAAAGAAGCGAACAAAAATGGACAGACGAAATTCTAGAAGAATTAAAATGGTTGGGGATTGCCTGGGACGAAGGCCCAGACATAGACGGAAATTTTGGCCCCTATAAACAGTCGCAAAGAATTGACATTTATAAAAAATATTTAGAAAAACTTTTAGAAGAAAAAAAAGCATATTATTGTTTTTGCACAGAAGAAGAATTAGAAAATAAAAGACAAGAGCAAATGAGTAGGGGATTAGCTCCTAAATACGACCGCACTTGTACTCATTTGTCACCAGAAGTTGTAGAAAAAAAACTAGCAAGTGGCGAACCGTCTGTTATTAGATTTAAAATTGAAAATAATACCCCTCGGGGCACAAGCAAAGTTAAATTTACCGATTTAGTGCGCGGGGTAGTAGAGTTTGATGCCAATTTACTGGGCGACATTGTTATTGCAAAAAATATGGAAGCCCCATTGTATCACTTTGCAGTTGTTGTTGATGACTTTTTAATGCAAATTAGTCATGTAATTAGAGGCGAAGAACATTTGCCTAATACGCCTCGCCAAATATTAATTCAACAAGCCTTAGATTTTTATCAACCAACATATGCTCATTTGCCCTTAATGTTAAACACAGACCGCAGTAAGCTTTCAAAACGACAGGGCGATGTTGCACTTGCAGATTACCATAAAAATGGTTATTTACCCGAGGCAATTGTTAACTTTATGGTTTTATTGGGCTGGAATCCGGGCACAGAAAAAGAAGTTTTTACACTAGCTCAACTGGCAAAAGAATTTTCAATTGAAAAAGTGCAAAAGGCAGGAGCTGTTTTTAACATTCAAAGATTGGACTTTCTAAATGGTTTTTATATTCGCGAGAAATCAATAGAAAAATTAACTGAGCTTTGCGTGCCATATTTAAAAGAAACGGGGTTGCTGGTAATTGGCCAAATGACACAAAATCAATTACAGGAAATTGTTGAAGTGTCGCGCAACAGAATGAAAAAATTATCAGACATTGTAGAACTTTCAGATTTTTTCTTTAAAGATAAATTAATTTTTGAAAAAGAATTATTGAGGTGGCAGAAAATGGGGGACAGTGATGTTAAAGATGCCCTAATGTTGTCAGAAAAAATATTGGGTGAAATAAAAAATTGGGATTTAAAAGTAATGGAAACGGAAATGTTTTCTGTTGCAGAAAAATTTAATTTAGAAAAAGGTTACCCTGAAAAAAATAGAGGCTACATGCTGTGGCCATTACGCGTGGCTCTTTCGGGCAAAAACATGTCGCCCAGCCCATTTGAAATAGCCAACATTTTAGGCCGAGAAAAAACCCTAAAACGCATTTACGACGCGATAAAAATGTTAAATTAAATATATATGTACTATTTTGCGACTCCACACGTTAACGTTAACGTCCGAACCAACGAGTTAGATTTTAAAAAACTAACTCGTAACGAAAAGCTCTGCAAGGCATTAGAAGAAGTTGGCATCAAAATATTCTTACCGTATAGAGATGCCGATCAATCCCTATCCGGAAAAGATTTATTGGAAAAAGAGTTAGAGGTCATAAGAAATTGCGACGGAGTTATAGTGGCGCTTTCGGATACTAGAGGAATATACTTAGAAGCGGGATATGCAAAGGCTTTAGGTAAAAAAGTAGTTGGATTAACTGTTGAAGAAACTAGAGAGTTCAGCGAATGGGGAAAAGCCTTTTTTGACTATATAGCAAAAGATACAGAGGATTTGATAAATTATTTTAAGAATGCATAGTTTATTGTGCGACAATTCGGCTATGGCTTTCTTCGGCAAGCTCAGCGCAAGCAGTGCAGGCATCAATTATGATAAAACCATTTTCAGATAATATAATATTTTTTGACACTGAGTTTACTAGTTTAGACCCAAACAAGGCCGAGCTAATTTCAATTGGCTTGGTAAAATTTACCGGTGAAGAATTATATGTAGAGTTAGAATATAGTGGGGAGGCCAGCGATTGGGTTAAAAGTCACGTGATGCCCTTTCTAACAGGCAATCGCATTACTGCAAAAGAAGCTGTTAAAAAAATTAGTGAATTTGTTGGTAATACAAAGCCTTACGCTGTTGGTTACATAAACCAAGATGATGCAATGTACTGGCAAAAATTATTAATGTCTGTTGATGACACTATTGATAACCCTTTTCAATTAGTTTCCGTTGATTTTGCAACAATGTTATTTGCACACGGAATAGACCCCACAGCTTATTATTCAGAAAATAATGCAGAACTTCTTAAAAGACTTGGCATTGACCGTTCTAAATATAACCAACACAACGCTTTAGACGATGCCAAGCTTCTGCGCGAGGCTTATATCAAGTTTATTGAAGATCCATCAAAATGGGGGAGAGTCAGTTAAATTTGTGCTAGTGAAAGAAAAAAAATAATTTAGAAAAATATTTAAGAAAAATAAAAAATTATTTTTTTAAAATTATATCTAAAAGTGTGGGGAATAGTGATGTAAATAATTATTATGCACGCATGCGCCAGCAAAATTGATGCCTGGGTCGTCTTTTGTGGATTATTAGGTCTTGACCTGAGCCCAAGGGGAGACTATTATAGAGGTATATAGTATGTCGCAAAATGTAGGTAAAGAGACGTTATATAAGGCGGCCTAAATAAAACTATGCAAAAATCATCAAAACCAATTAAAGAACATCTACAAGATTTTTTAGACTTTTGTGAAGTTGAAAAAGGTTTAAGAAAAAATACTCAAGAGAATTATAAAAATTATTTAATTAAGTTTTTTTATTGGCTCGCCGAGAGCAAAAATGACCTTCTGCTCCCCCATCAATTAACCGCAGACCATATTTGGACCTATCGTTTATACCTTTCCCGCACCCCAAGCCCAGCCACCGGTAAATTGCTATCTAAGGGCACCCAAAACTACTATTTAATCGCTCTAAGAGCTTTTTTAGGCTACTTTGTGGCAAAAGACGTACTTTCACTGCCCCCAGACAAAATAGCCCTTGCAAAGGCCGATAGAGCGCTAAAAAGCGTTAAATTCCTTACCCTGGACCAAGTTAGTAAGCTTTTGGCCTCTATAGAGCCTAAAGACAACATAACCACCCGCGACAGGGCTATTTTAGAATCCTTTTTCTCAACTGGTTTGCGCATTGCCGAATTGGTTTCACTCAACCTTGAACAGTTTAATAGTTTGAAAGAAAAAAGGGACATGGAACTTGGAGTTATTGGAAAGGGCGGAAAACCGCGCGTTGTTTATTTTTCTGAACGTGCCATTAATTTTATTAAAGATTATCTTAAAATAAGAAATGATGTTTCGCATGCCAACCAAAAAGCTTTGTTTATAAATTTTCGCGATAAAAAAGATGATACAAATGCCCGGCTTACGCCAAGATCTATTGAACGCATGGTTAAAAAATATGCATTACTTTCAGGCGTGCCAATTTTTACCACACCTCACACACTTAGACATTCATATGCAACAGATTTAATGAACCAAGGTGTTGACCTTCGAAGCATTCAAGAATTTCTTGGCCATTCAAATATCGCCACCACTCAAATTTACACGCACGTAACAAACAAACGCTTGCGTGACATTCATCATCAGTTTCATTCCGACCCAGATAAGACGTAATTAAGCACCATAACCGACTAATTTGGTCGGTTATGCAATGTTAGATTTGTCGCACAATAAAAATTTAGGCGTACAAAAAAAGAACCCTTAAGGATTCTCGGGTGAGAATGGGTTCATACCAAGTAGCAATTGCTCGCCTAGTTCATGTCATATTTACTGAAAACATATTCATACGTTATCATGTTTGGATAGTCACAGGCTTCAACTGTGTCGCACTCCAGAATAGCCTTCTTCTTGGAGGCATGCTTGCTTGCTGCGTAGCCATCAAGCTGTGTCCAGGTGATAACCTTAATTGTGCCGTCATCTCTCTTCCAAGCGCTGTCAATTTTGATCCCACGAAATTTTCCGTCTTTGTGTTTAGCCCAAATGATCATGGAATAAACATTTGCTCCCTTTATCTCTGTATCTTGCGCAGTTACAACGCAAGAAAGCATACCATCGGCCTCAAAAACGTCGGCATATGAATCCATAAATAATCGCACATTTGCTTCGGCTTCTTTCCGAATCTCGGCGTCCGTGGGCTTTTCCTCGTTTTCATTAAGGCTAATCTGAAGATTTGCTTTTTTCAGCACTTCAACCAAAGCGTTAAGGTCGGCAACACTTGCCATACTCAACTTGTTAATAAATGTGCCAGAATCTTTTGCCTTCCCAGCCGCAAGAACGCTCTTGGCAAAATCACCAAACGCTTCATCTTCTGTTTTCGGCGCCTTTTGGCAGCCAAGCGTCAATGCGCACAGAAGCGCAATCAATAAATATCGTGTTTTCATCGTTGATATTTTCAAGGTTCGCCCAAAACACCGTGTTATGGGTATATATAAACTAAAACAAAAATATCAAAAAGTCAATAAAAAAAGAGGCCAATCCCCTCTTTTTTTATTTATTTACATTATTAAATTAAATTACTAATTTCTTCTTCAAGTTTTATCATTCTTGGTTTTGCCAAACGTATTGCTTTTAAAAATAGATCACCGTATCTGCTTTCCATATCTTCAAATCTTTGCTCCAGGCTTACCCGCTCTTCTTTTTGGTTATAATACATATCAGCTAAAACAACTATTTTGTTTTCAAGATTTTTTGGCAAAAGCCCATGGGTATTTTTACCTTCCAACAGACATATCTCATACAAAAATCCGTGCATGGCAATGTCAGCTATATCATCAAGCCCCTCCCTTTTAAGAATTTCTATTGTATTCAATTCATGAACGCCTTCCCTGCACTTCCCAATGTCATGCAATAAAGCAGCTATTTTAATCTTCAGTGGATCAATATTCAGCTGCGAGTTTTTCTTTTTAATTTTTGTTGCCAACTCAAAAGCCGCCTCTGCTACGCCCCTACAGTGTTTAACATTTTTGTCAGAAGCCATGCTTTCTAATAGTTGCACTGCTTCTTTTTCTGTAATCATATTTTACCAAGGGAACTAAAAATCCCTTTTTTTATTTATTTTTTAAGTTTAAGCAAACCGAATTTATACAAAATCTCTTTCCCGTTTCTGTTGGGCCATCATTAAAAACATGCCCCAAATGAGATTTACAGTTTGAACAAATTATCTCAGTTGCTCCGTGGTCATCTTTATATTCAACCGACCCTTCAATGGCCTTATCAAAACTTGGCCAACCGGTGCCAGAATCAAATTGAGCATCAGATGAAAATAAAAAGTTACCACACACCATACAAACATAGCTTCCATCTTCTGTTTTATGTACATATTTCCCCGAAAAAGGGACTTCTGTCCCCTTCTCCCTCAAAACTTTGTATTGCGCGGGAGTCAGTTTCTTTTTTATTTCTTCTTCATCCATAATTTTAATTTTTATGCTTCAACTAATTAACTTATTATATCACCAAAAGCACCTCGATTTAAAGCCGACTAGCGTAAAATTTGTCGCACAATAAAATAGAAATATTACGGAACAAAAAAAGAACCCCTTGATGATTCTCGGGGTGTTGATGAAGCTGTACTTCACCCTAATTGCGGTTGGTTATCCAAAGTAGTTGCTGATCTGTCTTTGAGTTAACTTCTTTGCTTTGGGCTCTTGAGGCGTCAGTCTGGCACCACATCGCGAACAATAATCGGGGCCTTCCAGCCAAATTTTTCCGTCGTCGGTCTCGGATAGTTTGATGTCTACCGATGCGTTGCAGCCCAAGCAAGAATGCCTGAATACTATTTGGCTTGGCTTCACAATTCCAAATGCCACAAATCTGACTAATGCAAGCCCATCTTTTTGAGCGAGATTAGATTTACTTCTTTGCCCTACTTGTAGTTTCATGTGTATTTCCTTCCCACGGATTTTTAAGGTTCGCCCACAACACCATGTTGAGGGTATATATAAATTACAACGTAATTTGCACAAAGTCAACATAAAATACCGTGTGGAAAACTGGGCTTGTAGGTGAACGTTCGTTCATATATAATATATGTATGGAAAAACAAATAATAGTTAGCAAGTTGCAAGGTTTTTATCAAACAAAAAAAAGAATGCCAAGTTATAGCGAGCTTGGGTTGCTTGTTGGTTTAAAATCAAAAAACGCAGTTTACAAACTTGTTTTACGGCTTGTTGACGCGGGCTACATTAACAAAGACAAAACCGGGCACATTTTGCCCACATCTTTGTTTAGCGAAATTCGCAAACTTGGCATTGTTGAAGCCGGCTTCCCCTCTCCAGCTGACGAAGAATTAAACGACACAATGTCGCTTGATGAATTTTTAATTCGTAACAAAGAAGCAACATATATTTTAACCATTAAGGGCGACTCAATGAAAGACGCTGGCATTTTAGAGGGTGACATGGCCCTTGTAGAAAAAGGAACAAATGCAAAAGATGGAGACATTGTTATTGCGCAAATTGATGGCGATTGGACAATTAAATATTACAAAAAACAAGGCAATAAAATTTGGCTTGAACCAGCTAACGAAAAATTTAAAAATTTATATCCAGAAGAATCTTTAACAATTGGAGCTATAGTAAAAGCAGTAATAAGAAAATATTAATATGAAAAATAGGCCACTGTCACTTGGTGGATTTCCTCAAGCAATTCTACACATAGATGGCGATGCTTTTTTTGCTTCGTGTGAGCAATCAAGAAACCCCAAATTAAAAGGAAAACCAGTAATTACCGGCAAAGAACGTGGGATTGTTTCGTCTATGAGCTACGAAGCAAAAGCACGTGGTGTAACACGAGCAATGCGTTTGTCTGAAGTAATGAAAATTTGCCCCGATGCGGTTTTGCTTCCCTCGGACTACGAAACATATAGCCTGCTTTCAAAAAGATTTTTTAACATTGTGAGACGCTTTACCCCCGACGTTGAAGAATATTCAATTGATGAATGTTTTGCCGACATAACTGGGCTTCAACGGCCACTAAGAATGTCTTACGACAAAATTGCAGAAGAAATTAAGCACTCGCTAGATTTAGAACTTGGTTTTACATTTTCTGTTGGTTTAGCGCCCAACAAAGTTGTTGCCAAGCTTGCATCTAAATGGAAAAAACCGTCGGGGCTTACGGTTGTTCCCGCTATTTCAATTCATTTATATCTTGAAAATTTACCAATAGAAAAAATATGGGGCGTTGGCGGCCAAACAACCGCCTTGCTTGCAAAACTGGGCGTTACAACAGCACTTCAATTTGCTAGAAAACCCGAAGAATGGGTAAAGAAATATTTTACAAAACCACACTACGAAATATGGCAAGAACTTAACGGAAAATATATAAAAAAAATTGATGCCGAACCAAAAAATAATTATCAATCAATTCAAAAATTTAAAACCTTTTCACCGCCATCAAAAAATAAAACTTTTGTATTTGCTCAACTTTGCAAAAACATTGAAAATGCGACAATTAAGGCCAGAAAATATGGGCTATCAGCAAAAGGTGGAATAATTATTTTACGAACTCAAAGTTTTAAAGATTGTGGAATGGAAATTAAATTTGCCACGCCCACCGCTATACCGAATGACGTAATTTGTGCAATTAAACCGGCATTTGAAAAAATATTTAACGCCAACGAACTTTACCGCTCAACTGGCATTATGCTTTTTGGATTAGACGAACAAAATTATTCTCAACTTGATTTATTTGGCGCAATAAACAAAAAACAAAATCTTACGCATCTTTATGAGGCTGTTGATGTTGTTCGTGAAAAATATGGAAAGCATACTCTCTTTCTTGGTGCAAGTTTTCAGGCACACAAATTTGCTCAACACATAGGAGATCGAGGCGATGCTCCAGAAAGGAAAAATAATCTTCTGCGCGGCGAAACAAAACGCCGCCGCCTTGCCATACCCATCTTCCTAGGCGAAGTCTCATAAATCTACGACTTTTTGCTGTCGCCACGGATGGTTTCTAAAGCTTCTTTAACTGTTGTCATAAATTGAGCCGGGAAAATAATTGTTGAATTCTTTTCGGTGGCAATTTCAGACATTGTTTGGAGTGTTCGCAATTGCAATGCAACCGGGTGGGCGGCAATTAAATCGGCGGCTTGGCCCAACTTTTCGGCAGCTTGAAATTCTCCTTGAGCAGCAACAATTTTTGCACGTCTCTCCCTTTCGGCCTCGGCTTCTTTTGCCATGGCGCGTTGCATGTTGTCTGGCAAAATAATATCTTTAATTTCAACGGCGGTTACCTGCACGCCCCAAGGCTCGGTGTGGCCATCTATAACATTTTTAATTTGCTCGTTAATGTCGGCGGTTTGCGAAAGCAACTGGTCTAACATAAATTGCCCAACCACATTTCTAACTGTTGTTTGGCTTATTTGGTTTACGGCGCTAAAGACATCTTCAATGGCAATAACAGCTTTACGCGGGTCTACAATGTGGTAATAGGCTACGGCGGCAATGTCTATGGACACATTGTCTTTTGTAATAATTTTTTGCGAAGGAATGCCCATTGTAATTGTTCTAAAACTAACCTTCACCATTTTTTCAAAAACCGGCACTAAAAATATAAGCCCAGGGCCCCTAATGGCAGTTTGTTTTCCCAAAAAGAAAATTACCGCTCTTTCGTATTCTTTAATGACACGAATTCCCGAAACTAAAATTAAAAATAAAATCCACAATGCATAAAATAAAATTGAATCCATGTTTTTGTAGTTTAATTATATATTCTTTATTTTTACTCTTTTCTAGAAAACAAGCAAGTCTATTTAGATTTTTATGATTTTTTCCCAGGGGAGGTCGGCTTTACCAAAATGGCCGTAAGCTGCTGTTTTTTGGTAAATAGGTTGTTTTAATTCTAGGGTTTTAATAATAGATTGCGGCTTAAAATCAAACTTTGCAATTATTTCATCTAAACTTTTTCCATTTTCATCAACTGCAGAAACCATTAATGGCTCGGCCATTCCAATTGCATAAGCCACAGAAACCAAACATTCTTTTGCATAACCATTAGCAACAATATTTTTTGCTGCAAACCGCGCCATGTAGGCGGCCGAGCGGTCAACCTTACTTGGATCTTTTCCAGAAAATGCTCCACCTCCATGAGAAATTAAACCGCAATAAGTATCAACCATAATTTTTCTGCCGGTTAAACCCGTGTCGGCTTCAAACCCACCCTGTACAAAGTTTCCGGTTGGGTTAACAAATATGTCTACGCCCACAACATCTCCCAAAATTGGTTTAATTAATTTCTCAATTAAAGTTTGCTTAATTTCTTCTTGCGAGACATTTGCATCATGTTGGGTGCTAATTAAAACATTTTTTACTTTTCCATCTTGCATTGTTATCTGCGACTTACCATCGGGCATTAACCATTTCACCTGGCCACTTTCCCTTAAATCTTGCAAACCCTTTGCCAACGCGTGCACTTTTACAACTGCCCAAGGCATATATTCGGGTGTCGCATTTGTAGCATAACCATACATAATTCCCTGGTCGCCAGCTCCGCCGGTGTCAACGCCCATGGCAATGTCGGGTGACTGTTGCACAACATTCACCATAAATTTTAATTCCTGAGTGTAACCAATATCTTTGTAAACTTTATCAGCAATTGCTTGGTAATCAACTTTGGCTGTTGTTGTTACCTCTCCACCAATAACTAACGTGCCGTGCCCGCCAAAAGACTCAACTGCAACTCTTGAATTTGGGTCTTGCGCCAAACATGCATCTAAAATTGCATCTGAAATTTGGTCGCAAACTTTGTCGGGGTGGCCCAATGTTACACTTTCTACTGCATATGTTTTTTGATTTATTATCATAAACTTCTTTTTAATTATTATCTGTATGATAACAAATGGAAAATTAAACGCAATATCAGATATTCACAGCCCTTGTCGCACAATTATGTTTTTGGTATACTTTAACTATATAAAAATAATTAAACAGGTTTATGGCAAAAGAAAAATTTAATATTCCAACAATAGTAAATAACGATGGCTGTTTCGATTTGCAATTTAGAAAAGACACCAGACATGAAAGAACCAACTCCCCCACTTACTACCGCTGGAAAACCCAATTTGTTGTTACTGCCAATAAAAACGAAATAAAAACATTACAGAAAATAAAAAAAATATTAGGTTGCGGAGAAATTTCTGTTTCAAAAGATCAAGCAAGGTTTTCTGTTCAAAAGATTGCCGATGTAGCACAAATTATTGTGCCATTTTTTAAAAAAAACGTTTTAGCAAACAAAAAGAAAAGCGATTTTAACCTTTGGACAAAAGCGGTTGAAATACTTTACAAAAACAAAGGTAAAAATTTGGCTGAATGGAAAAAAAACGAAGTTTGCATGCTTATGGAAATTCATAAGTCTTCGGCAAAATATAAAAACAACCCCCGCACTCCTAAATGGCTTGAAATGGCCAAAGCCTTCTCCAAAAACTGTTAAACAAAAAAACGCCCAGACAAAGGGCGTTTTTAAAGGTTTTATTTGCCAAAACGGCGGTGGCGGTGGTCAAATTCTGTTAAGGCAATGTCTAAATCTTCTTCATTAAAATCGGGCCAGAGTTTTGGCGAAAAATATAGTTCTGCATAGGCGGCCTGCCACAAAACAAAGTTAGAAAGGCGCATTTCGCCACCCGCTCTTATTATAAAATCGGGTGCGGGTAAACCGGCTGTAGATAAATGACTTTCAAATAACTTATCATCTATTTTTTCAGCATCAATCCCCTCTTTTACAATATTTTTTACAGCATTTAAAATATCCCACTTGCCACCATAACTAATTGCCAAATTTAAAAATAACTTATTATTATTTTTTGTAAATTCTTCTGTTTTTATAATTGCTTCTTGTAAAGATTTTGGCAAACGGTCGCGTTGCCCAATTACCCTAACGCGAGTCCCCTCTTTTTCATATTTTGATAAATTATCTATTAAACAATTTTCTAGAAGTTTCATTAAATATGTGACTTCTTCTTCTGTTCTATTCCAATTTTCTGTTGAAAAGCCAAAAGCCGTAAGCGTTTTTACACCTTTATTTTTACACCACTCAGAAAAGTCTAAAAGATTATTATAGCCTTTTTTGTGGCCTTCTAGTGTGTGCAAACCTTTTTGCTTTGCCCAGCGCCTGTTGCCGTCTGGGAATAAAACTATATGTTGTGGGATGTGTTCCATATTTGAAGTGGTTCTTTAATTTGCTGTTTTGCCGTTATAAATCCTGCTGCATACGCAAGCAACACCAACAGCACTATTATTATAAATAACATTATATCGTTAAAATGACCTTTGACAAAATCTGTAATTTTTGCTAACATAATACTATCATAAAAAATAAATTATTATAAAAATATGTCAAAGACTAAACAAGGAGGTTCATCTAGGCTGGGAAGAGATTCGGCCGCTCAAAGACTTGGGGTTAAAATATCAGCTGGCCAAGCAGTTAAAACAGGAATGATAATTATCAGACAGCGTGGTACAAAATTCCTTCTGGGCAAAAACGTTAAAAAGGGCTCCGACGATACAATCTACTCAATGGCCAACGGTGTTGTAAAATTTACCTCTAAAACCAAAAAACTTTTTAATGGTACCAGAAGAACAGCTAAAGTAGTTTCTGTAGAGTTGGCCACTAAAACAAAATAATATTTTTCAAAAACCGTCCTAATTTTTTCAAGGGCGGTTTTTATTTGCTTCAAGTACTACTTTTTGTTTTTTATAATCGCCCCAACTAACGCCCTAAACAGTGGATGTGGCTTTAAAGGTCTGGATTTAAATTCTGGGTGGAATTGTGTGCCCACAAAAAATGGGTGGTCTTTAATTTCAATTATTTCAACTAAATCTTTTTTTTCATTTAAACCGGCAACAACAAGGCCCTTTTTAACAAGTTCTTCGCGGTAATCGTTGTTTACTTCATATCTGTGGCGGTGCCTTTCAGAGATCGTGTAAGGCCCCTTCGACTCGCCTGTCCAATCTTTATATGCTTTATGACTAATTGTACCTTCTTGCACCTGGCAGTCGTAGGCGCCCAATCTCATTGTTCCGCCATAGTGCTGTTCTGCCAACAAAACTTTTTGTTCGGGCATTACGTCAATTACTGGGTTTTTTGCATTTTTATCAAACTCTGTAGAAGTAGCATCTTTAATGCCGGCAACATTCCTGGCAAATTCAATTACAGACAACTGCAGCCCCAAACATAAACCCAAAAATGGTATTTTATTCTTTCTGCAATATTCAATGGCTTTTATTTTACCCTCAACTCCCCTGTTTCCAAATCCACCGGGAACAATTATGCCTTCATAATTTTTTAATTCTTTTAATTTGGCAGGATCTTTTTCATAAACATCGGAGTCTAGCCATTCTATAACTGGTTTTTGATTATAAAAATATGCCGCGTGTTTTACAGATTCCAAAACAGAAATATAAGAATCGGTTAAAATAAAGTCACCACTGCCAAAATATTTACCAACAATTCCAATTTTAACCTCACCCTTTGGGTGTTGAATTTTATTTACAAAAGCTCGCCATTCCACTAAATCCCTTTTCTTTGGTTTTAAGTGTAATTTTTTAAAAATTCTTTTACTAATGTTGTCTTTTTCAAAATTGATGGCAACTTCGTAAATACTTTCAACATTTGGCGCAGAAATTACGTCGCCCTCTTCCAAACCACACATAAATTGAATTTTTTCTTTTCTCTTTTGGTCTAACGGCACATCGGCACGGCCTAAAATAATGTCTGGTTGGATTCCAATTGAATTTAAATTTCTTACTGCGTGCTGAGTTGGCTTGGTTTTAAGTTCGGTACCACCAGCTCCTAAGGCTGGTACAAAGCTTACCAAAACGACAACAACATCATTCGGACATTTCAATTTTAACAAGCGTATAGCTTCTAAAAACAATAAATTTTCGTATTCACCAACAGTTCCACCAATTTCGGTAATAACAATTTGAGCTTTTTCCTTTTTAGCGGCGTTGTTTATTTTCTCAATTATTTCCAATGGAATTCGTGGCACAACCTCTACCTGCTTGCCACCATATTCCATTCTTCTTTCTTTATTTATAACAGACAAATAAACACTTCCCGTTGTCATATAATTGGCACTGGAAAGACTGGTGTTTAAGAACCTTTCGTAGTTGCCCATGTCTTGGTCGCATTCCATGCCATCATCCAAAACAAAAACCTCACCGTGTTCAGTGGGGCTCATTGTACCTGCATCAACGTTTACATATGGGTCTATTTTAATAGCAGTGACCTCAAAACCGCTTGACTGAATTATTTTAGCAATAGAGGCGGCAGCCACCCCTTTTCCCACGCCCGACATAACTCCACCTGTTACGAAAATATATTTTGTGGACATATTTTTATTCTTCTATGCTTTTTTCTGCTGATATTATTACTTTTAACTCTGCTTCTAAATTGTGCTCTAAGGCAACATTTACGGCAAATTCACCAAGTTCCTTAATTGGACTTTCCAATTTAACTTGTGACTTTTTAACTTCAAAACCCATTTCTTTTAACTTATCAACAATTTTCTGACTGTTAATAGATTCAAACATTTGCCCCTCTTCTCCAACTTTAACTGAAATGGTTAATTCTAATCCATCTAAGTCGGAAGCCAGTGCTTGAGACTTTTTCAAATCTTCTTCGGCTTTTTGGTCAATAACGTCTTTTTGGCTGGCCAACCATTTCATTGCTTCCTTCGTAGCGGCTTTAGCTAACTTTTGAGGCAATAAAAAATTTCTGGCGTGGCCATTTTTCACTTCCTTAACTTCATATTTTTTTCCAAGATCTTCAACATCTTGTAAGAGAATGACTTTCATATTGATATATTTATTTAGCTTTTATATATTCTATATTCTACTTTAAGTTGCTTACTATTTCAAGGGCTTTGTCTAATTGCGGGTCTTTTTTATTTTGAATGTCAGTATCTGTTATGTCTGTTTTAATGTCTGGGGTTAAACCAACATCTGTAATTGAATTGCCTTTTGGTGTTAGCCAATTGGCAATTGTTATTTTAAGAAACGAACCGCCGTTAAGTTCTACCACCTCTTGCACGCAACCCTTGCCAAAAGATTTTGTACCAATTAACTTTATTTTTCTATCATCTCGCAACGCTCCGGCCAAAATTTCCGAAGCCGAGGCTGACCCTTGGTTTATTAATACTACTATTGGATAATTTGCCAAACTGGAATTGCCGTCAGATTTAAATGTTTGGGGTGCTCTGGCTTTGCCAAAATCTTCAATTGTTATTACCTGGTCTTTTTGCAAAAACCAACCGGCAATATTTTGTGCCACCTCTAAATAACCTCCAGGATTGTTCCTTAAATCTAATATTATCTTTTTTGCAGGACTTTGTAAAATTTTTAAGGCTGCAGCCTCAAAGTCAGAAGGTAAAGATTCATCAAATTGATAAATTTGTATGTAAGCTATGTTTCCATCTTTTATTGACCAATCCATTGAAGGAACTTTAATTGTGTCTCTGGTAATTTTTATATCTTTTGTGCTGGTCCAGCTGTCGCGCAAAATAGTTAAGGTAACTTGCGTGCCCTTAGCGCCACGAATTAAACCAACTGCTTCGTCACCGGTCATGTTGCTAGTGTCCTGCCCATTTATTTTTGCAATTATGTCACCAGCTTTTAACCCGGCTTTTTCTCCAGGAGTACCCTTAATTGGAGCAATTATTGTTAGTAAATCTTTTTTGACACCAATTTCCACGCCAATTCCGCTAAACGACCCAGCCAAATCTTGTTGGAATAGTTTGGCCTGGCTTGGATCAAAAAAATCGGTGTACGGGTCACCCAAAGATCTTGTCATGCCCTCAATGGCGCCATAAATTACTTTTTGATTGTCTATTTTATTTGGAGTAATAAAATCTTTTTGAAGCTTTCCATAAGCATCCCAGAAAAGTGAAAAGTCTATTGTGCCCGGTTGTGGCACATGGTAAGCAATTTTTGTTACGCCCACCCACGCTCCCAAAACAAAAACACCAATAATTATTAAAACTGCAACAATCCACTGTAATATTTTTTTTATAGTTGTATTCATTTAAATTTACTTCTATTTTTTCCCTGTAAAGAATTTTGTTACGCTTGACATAGAACTGGAAAATCCAACCTTAATATTTTTGAAAATACCAGTGCCCAATGTTTTTAATCCACTAGAAGCTAAGCAGGCTTTTTGGTCTGTTTGAAATTGGTTATTAGCGGCCTGCACAGCTGCAATATAAACCGGTTTTGCTTGCTTTACGGTTTCTGCGTTGTTGAAGGCATCACTTGCCTTTTTTATGGCAGCTGCCTTGCCTTTTGCATCTTTCATTTTCAATGTTGCCGTCATGGCGTCTTGTCTTGCTTTAGACGCGACTTCTGTTTGAGTTTTTAATGCCTGAGCTGCTGGTTCAATTGCACTCGCCCTTTTATCTTGAGCTGTTTTTATGCAAGCTTTTTGTGTATCGCTTAATTTATTTGACTTCTCATTTGCACCCATTGCTCCCGACAAACTTGCCGCAAAATTATTTAAAATATTTTTGAAAAAACCCACTGCTCCATTTTGTGCCAAACATGCCTTAAAATCACCTTGAAATTGCAAGCCAGATTTTTTTATAATATCTATATTTGAGCCTGCTGTGCTAATAGTTTTAACTCTTTTTTCTTGAGCTGCTTTAATACAAGTTATTTGTTGGGCAGAATATTCAGCATTTGCTAAAACTGTATTAGAAACTAATAACAAAGCAACTACTAATAAAAACGCACCGAAAAATTTTTTGTAATTCATAGTTTTTATTTAAAAATGTTAATTAGATTATTATACCAGCATATTTAAAAAAAACAAAATTAGTCAATGGCAAAAAAAGAGGTCCGAGAGATTTCTCCCGGACCCATCCAAAACAAAGCTTATTTAAGCAACACCAGCCTCTTGAAGCTCGGGTAATCTTTGACCAAGAATTGCAACCGCCTGGTCAATGATGCTACATACGTTTTCAACTACAGCATTGCGGGAATTTGAGGCTTCGCCAACAAGAGGGTCTAAGTCTTTTGCAAATGCATCGCGCATGCTAGATTTAAAACCAGCCAATTGTTGGTAGACTTGAACGCCGGTGACTACTCCCTCGTCTAACATCTGAGAAATGGCGCGCATTGCTGCCAAAGCAAAATCTGGGTATTTCCAATAAATTGTAATACGCAGATGCGCTCTATATTCATTCACACAATCTACAATTGATGATATGAGGTTGCTGCACTCCAGACGAATTTGCGCAGGCGCTAATTCCAGGCTAATGCCCATGTCGTTTAGCGCCATGGGACCAACAGCGAACCTCGCGATGCCGGCTTGAGATTCCGGCGTAATAGTCAACACGTCATTCCCAATGTTTGCAAATTGGTAGCGAATTTCACTTCGCACAACGGAAGATTCACAGGCAGTGATTGAGTTCACATCGTAATTACAGATATGCAAATATTCGTCTATGAGAG
The DNA here is from genome assembly GCA_903928565.1 of Candidatus Staskawiczbacteria bacterium. Taxonomy (GTDB): domain Bacteria; phylum Patescibacteriota; class Minisyncoccia; order Minisyncoccales; family Staskawiczbacteraceae; genus XYD1-FULL-39-28. Next base: position 40,938 of record CAIYRH010000015.1, on the reverse strand, counting down.
CACGAATAATACTTGCGTCATCGCACTTGTTGGTAAAAGCGACGACAATTGGAGCACTGTCATAAAGGGTCGCGTCAAAAAGATCGACAAGCTTAGACAAGCTGCTTTTGATTGCCGACAAAAGCCTTGCCAGTTCGTTATTGTAATTTTCGCTATTATTACTCCCATTCCCCGCAGAAAGTCGATGAATAATTTGACTTAATCTAACAATGACTGGTTCGGGTCCACCGCTAGCCAACATAGTTGGCAGACCAACCGAAAGGGCTAGAGCTCGTTCGGCCAACTCTTTAACATATGACGACAATGCCTTCAGCCTGCCCAGATTACGACACATATCGTTAAGTGTATCGACCCCCAACCGCGTGATGTCCGTTGCAGACAATTCATCTACGTAACGTGTGTTCCACACATTTTTGCCCGTTGCAATAGCATCGCGCGCTATCAGTTATTCGAAACATCGTCTTATTATCCGGATCCCGTTCAATCAACCTCAAATTACTCAACGAGTCCGGAACGCTGACAAGGCAAGCGAATGCTAATTCGGTGCTAATGTGCGGATTCCATCCAACCGCTTGCGCATAGTTAGTATGCGCTTCCTGAAACATCGGAATATTAAATGGATTTTCCTGCAATTCAGGGCTGTAAGAAATAACCTCAAATGCGTCGAGTGATGTTTTCCCTTGTTTAAGGGTAACTTCCTTCGCACTGGGAGCAAAAGTCGCAATTGTTGGAGGCGTGGCATTGCCTCCTTCACGCTTGCGTGCAAAAACCGGCGCCGGCGGCGCAATCATTGGTGAAATGGGGGCCATTGGCATGGCAACATGTGGCGCTACTGGCACAGTGGTGGTGTGCGACACTGTCGAAACAACGGGAGCAATCATTGGTGCGTTCATGGCGATAATCTCCTATTTTGGGGTTGAGTTGCTTGGTTGACAAAGGGCTTAAAAGTGGACCCACCGGGAATCGAACCCGGCCCTCCTCCATGCCATGGAGGCGTAATACCGATTTACTATGGGCCCATGCCGCATTAGCGGAATTTTCAATTTTAAATTTCTAATTTTCAATAATATACTAAAGACAAAAAAAATTCAACTACCTGAGTAATCTTACAGCCACGCCAATGAATGCCAAAACAATTCCAATAATCCAAGCTCGCATGGTAACTTTATAAGAAGGCCATCCGAGGGCTTCAAAATGATGGTGAATTGGTGTTGAATGAAAAATTTTCTTTTTTCTGAATTTTTTTGAAAGAAGTTGAACAATTGTAGACAAAACCGTAACCACTAAAAGTCCGGCAATTATTGGCAACACATAAACTGAATCAGTTAGAAACGCAATTACAGACATTACGGTTGTTAAGCCTAAAATTCCAGTTTCACCCATATAAAAACGCGCCGGCGGAATGTTAAACCATAAAAATGAAAACAGCGTACCCGTTATTACCGCACAAAAAACAGCCAAATCAATTTTCCCGGTTGAGAATGCGATAACCGTGAATGCACCAAAAATTGAAGCAAAAGTTCCACCCGCCAAACCGTCTAAACCATCAATTATTCCGCCAGACCAACATGCAATGGTTACTAAAATAAATAATGGAATATACCAAGAGCCAATTGAAACGTCGCCAGCAAAAGGTATATACACCATGTCCCAACCTAATTTCTGATAAAACCAAATACTTCCTATTAAACCAATTAAAGTTACAATTATTAAACGTTTTTTAAATGAAATACCTCCACCAATATATTTTCCCCAGCCCTTGGTAACCAAAATGTCGTCAACCATGCCAACTAGAGACGCCACAATTAACGTAAACACCGGCAACCATGTTTGACTTCTAGATAAAAAATTAAATTGACCCGCCCAACTGTTTGGGAAAATTAAAGACAATGCAAAAAATAAAAATATTACAAAAACAGTGGTAATCCAAATTAGCAAACCGCCCATTCTGGGTGTTCCCACTTCTTTTTCTTTGTGTAAATTATTAAAAATAACGGCGTCTTCACCAGAAATTGCTTTTTGCCTTGCAGATTTTTTCCAAAGTTGGTTCTTATACAAAAAATGCGTCAGCAAAGGGCACCAAATAACAGCCAAAATTGAAGACAATGCTGCTAAACTAAAAATTTTTATAACATTTATGGTAAATAAGGTCATCATAAATTATTTTTTGTGTCTAAAAATTTGCTTAATATTAAGCCCGACTCTTCAAGTTCTTTTGCATTTACCTTTCCAATATATCTGTAGTGCCATGGTTCGTAAACATAACCGGTTATGTTTTCTGAATTTAAAGGATAAGAAATAACCCATCCAAACTGCCAAGCGTTTTTAGAAAGCCAAATTCCTGTCGGAGTATTTGCAAACGAATCATTTAATTCATTAAAATCTACAGCTGTGCCCAATTCGTGCTGGCTACAGCCCGGTGGAGCACTCTGTCTGGAAGCCTCTTTCGCCCCAAGCTGTGCTACCCACGAACTGTAAATTCTTTGTTGGTCTGCATAAGACCTGTAAGCAGAAATCACCTTCAATTCTATGCCCTCTTTTTGCGCCGCGGTTACCATTTCTACTAATTCGGGCATTGCTATTTTTCTAAGTCTAAAACTGCTATTTGCCGATATTCCATAACTTAAAACTCCTACTAAATCTTGCGGTGCATATTCTGGAGCAAGACAATGTTTCTTATCAATTTGTATTAACAAAGAATCTGGCGTTAATTTTTCAAGCTGTTTTTTTTGTGCAATAACTTCCGGTTTTACTAAAATTGCGGTCGTGTCCGTTGGTTTAGAATTAAAAAAATATATGAAAGTAAAAATTATAACTGCTAATAAAATAACAATAATAAATAATATTTTTTTACCCATACTAGTTGCAAACAGCAGCAGATTTATTAATTAGTTTTTTCATTTCAAGAAATCTATTGTCAGCGCCCAAAACTACATTTATAAAATAATCTTTATTTTTTAAATTATTTATTGCCAAAAGCAAACAACCCTTTGCTTGGGTGGTAAACCCAGTTTTACTACATACAATTTCTGGAATTTCTCCTAAAAGTTCGTCTGTATTTGTTACATAACCAAAGCCAATAATATAAATGTTTTTTTCTCTCGTTATTTCACCAATTTTTGGATAATTTATTAAAATATATTCAGCAAGTTTTGCTAAATCCTTGGCAGTTGATACATTCCCAGAACTTAAACCGCTAGGATCTACAAAAAAAGTATTTCTCAGACCCATTTCCTTGGCCTTTTTGTTCATTAATTCAATAAATTTGTCAGTGCCAACCAATTCAGATAAAGTGTAGGCCGATTTATTGCTAGATTCAATAAGCATTATTTCCAAAAAACTGTTAACTGTCATTGTGTCATTTAACTTTACGTCGGGTTTCATTGGAGACTGCGAGTCGGCAATTTTATCAACCTGCCAGGTGTCGGACAAATTGTAATTATCTAAAACTATAATTGCCGTCATTAATTTTGTAATGCTGGCAATTGGCAAAACAACATCGCTGTTTTTTTCAAATAATATTTTGCTTTCTCCCTGAAGGTTTGTCTCAACAGAAATTGCAGACCGAGAATTTACATTTGTATCTGCTGGAGCCACTGCTATAGGCTTGTTTGTTTGGGGAAGTTGCAAAACATTATCTATTCTATCTGTATTTTCTTCTAGCGGAACTATGTTTTGGGCATTAACTAAATTGTCTGCCGGTTCAGTGCCTGAATTTACTTTTAAACTACTTGTAAAAAATTGCTGGGACGTAAAAAACGCATATGTAAAAATTGCCAAAAATAAAACCGATAACAATGGCCCTCCAACAACTCGTTTTAAATTCATTTTTTCTTTTTTTTGGGTGTTTCAATTTTAATATGCAATTCTTCTAATTGATTTTTAGATATTTCAGAGGGTGCATTCATCATTGGATCTCGGCCGTCGCCAGTTTTAGGAAAGGCAATAACTTCCCTTATATTTGGCTCGTCTTGCATAAGTGACACAAGCCTGTCTAAGCCCCAAGCAATTCCACCATGTGGAGGCGCGCCATATTTAAATGCTTCCATCATGTGTCCAAATTTTTCAATTATAGTTTCTTTTTTATATCCCACAATTTCAAAAACCTTTTCAAGTGCTTCTGGCGTGTGGTTTCTAATAGATCCTCCACCAATTTCAAAACCATTCAAAATAATATCATATTGGGTTGTTAATATTTTTTCAATATTTTTTTTATGCAACAGATCCTCCATAAATTCCTCTTTTGGTCTAGAAAAAGGGTTGTGTGTGGGCTTCCATTTTCCATCGGGGTAACCCAATTCATCAGAACCGGTTTTAAAGAAAGGAAAATTCACCACCCAGCAAAAAGCAAGCACGTCTTTGTCTGTTTTGTCTTTTCTTAAGTCTGGTCTGTCAGTTTTATATTTTGCCATTGCATCTTTGTAGTCAATTCTTGGAAATGGCGTTTCTTGAATTTTTTTATTTGGATATAAATTTTTAACAATTGAAATTAACAACCTTTCTGTTAAATCCATTACATCGGCTTGCTCAACAAAACTGGCCTCCATGTCTAATTGAGTAAATTCTGGTTGCCTGTCCCCTCTTGGGTCTTCATCGCGTAAACATTTTGCAATTTGAAAATATTTTTCTAAGCCGCCAGCCATTAACAATTGTTTATATTGTTGCGGAGATTGTGGCAAGGCATAAAAACTGCCAGCTTCCATTCTTGAGGGTACAACATAATCTCTGGCTCCCTCTGGAGTAGATTTTGTTAAAATGGGCGTTTCAATTTCTATAAAATTTTCTTGGCTTAAAAAGTTTCTAACAAATTGTATTAATTTATGTCGCACAATAAGATTGTTCTTTAATCGTTCTCTTCGCAAATCTAAATACCTATATTTCATTCTTATTTCTTCGTTTATATCGTAGCCATCGCCTTCAATAGAAAATGGCAATGTTTCTGCTTTCGATAAAACTTTTAAGTTTTCTACAGACATTTCAACTTGTCCAGTTTCAATTTTTTCATTAACCATATTTTCTGGTCTTTTCACTATTTGCCCAATAATTTCAACTGTCCATTCTGGGCGCAAAGTTTTGGCTAGTTCGTAAACTTCTGGGCTTGAAGGCACAAAGACCACCTGTAAAACTCCGCTAATATCGCGCAAATCTATAAACAAAATTTTACCATGAGCGCGCCATGTGTTAACCCAACCGCAAACTCTAACCTTTTCTCCAACGTGTTTTGCTGTATCTTTTATTAAAAATCTTGGCATAATTGTTTTATTTTATTTCTTTAAAAAGCTTTAAAAGTTTTTACAATATTTTGCGCGTCTTTAATTCCTAAATCACAAGCAAATCCATACCAACGCGGTGGCAAAGCAAAAACATATTTTGCATTTTCTCCAATTTTTTCTGGACCAATGGGCGCTGCAGAAACTGCAATTTTTTCGTCACTAACTAGCTGCCAAACATCTGGAGTAAAAACCATAATTGGAATGTTTTGCCAGCAAGCCCCGCTGCTAGCCGTGGGGGTATTAGATCCTTGTGGATTATTAAAAATTAATTCAACGCCCGAATATTTTTTAGATCCACCGGAAATATCTTGCCCCTGCCAACTAGTTTGACTAACCGTATACCCCTTCCATAAATCAGTAAAAGTTATTTGAAATCCATATTCATCGTTTTTATAATTCAATGCCGTGCTGATTGGGCATGAGGCAAATTCGCAGTTTGGGCCTGTTCTGCCAACTGCTGAGCCATCGGGACAAATTTTCGCCTCCATTGTGCATGCAACCGGCTTTTGTTGCGCCGTGTAGCTTTGATAAATAAAATACCCCGCCAACAATAAAACTATAATAATAATTATTGCTGTTATTATTTTTTTCATATTATTTTAGTTTAATTTTAATAAACTTTCTATTTCCAACTTTTATTATCATTCCGTCTTCTAATTTTATATCTTCTTGCCAACTTTTAACTTTTAACTTTAAACCTTCAACTTGTGTCTCCACGCCCCCGCCTTCAATTAATCTTTTGGCCTCATTTTTTGAAATTGCCAATTTTGAATCAAACAATAAATCTAGCGGCGGATAATTTACTTTGTTAACCTCAAAAACAGGCATATCGCTTGGTAATTCCTTATCTCTATGAATTTTATTAAATTCTTCTTCAGCCTTTTGCGCCTCTTTCTCGCCATGGTACATTCTTACAATTTCCTTTGCCAATTTAGCTTTTATGTCCCGAGGATTATTAGAGGAATTTTTAATTTCTGAAATTTCATTTTGTGAAAGTCTTGTTGCAATTTCAAAATAAATATCTAACAACTCATCTTTCATAGACATTATTTTCCCAAACATATCTGTTGGTTCATCAAGTATTGTAATTATATTACCCCAACTGGTTGACATTTTTCTACCGTCTAAACCATCAAGCATTTTAGAAGTCATTATGTCTTGCTGTTCCTGTTTAAAAAATTTCTGTATTTCTCTACCAGTTTGTAAATTAAATAACTGATCAGAACCGCCCGTCTCAATATCCGCTTTTACCATAACCGAATCATAACCCTGGAATAAGGGATAATCTAATTCATGAAGACCAATTGGCTTACCCGCGTCCCATCTTTCTTTAAAATTCCTTCTTTGAATTGTCTGTTGCGCAGTAAAAATCATCTGCAGGGCGACAAAATCCTTTATTTTCATTTTTTTAAACCATTCACTGTTATACCTTACCTCAACTTTTCTCATATCTAAAATCTTCCCTATCTGTCTTAGATAATCTTTCATATTTTCCTTAACTTCTTTTTCTGTTAAAACCTTCCTCATCGCTTGTTTATCAGATGCATCACCGATTGTTGCTGTAAAATCACCAATTATCAAAACAATCTTGTGACCCAATTCCTGAAAAGCTTTCAACTTCCAAAACTGAAAAGCGCGACCTATGTGTATTTTAGGCCCAGTTGGGTCAATGCCATGCTTGATTCTCAGTTGCTTGCCGGATTGCAGTTTTTTGAGTAAACTGTCTTTTTCGAAAATTTCTTCCACCCCGCGGGTGAGGACTTCTTCTATTTTTTGTGTGTTTGTGTCTGTCATATATTTATTCTTAAAACCTTATTAAATAATAGCAATTTTTACGGAAAATAAAAAGGGGGAGAACCTAAGTTCTCCCCATGCTAAGCATTTTGCATTCGGTGCACAAAAACACTATTTCGCCATTTGGCTCAACCGCCGGGCAAAAATTGTGCCTAAGCACCAAAGCCCTTGTCCCCAAACGGTCGAAGTCTAACCTCCAAGTTGGAAGCACTTTTCGGCATTTAAAACACTTCTGATTGGGATTATCCTTCGGTAATTTTTCGTTTTTATTAGTTTCCATGGCGTTAAATATTGTTAAAGGACTTTGTGAGAAGTCGCTTACTAACTTTTGTAAACAAAAAAACTTCTCATCTCTATGCTCCAATGTTGATCGGAGGACAGGGACGAAAAGTCATGATCCTGAGTAGGATCGAAGGATTCGTGGTACCACCCTTGTTAACCAGATGCCGAATGGTGTCTGGTGCTTACTGACTCATCAATTTCTTGATTTAGCAGTTATCCTATGATTACGGAGGAAGCCGAGCCTGCACTAACGCACAGACCACCTTGTCTCGCCGAATCTTAATGCGAAGGCGGACGAATCAGGCCCACCCTTTAGTCTTGGGAACTAAAGGACCTAAATCAACGGTTTTATAATTTTCAATGTATATTTATACTAACATAATATGACAGTGCGTCAAGTCTTTTTTAAAACTTATCAAACAGCTTATAAATATCACCGGCGCCCATTATCAGTAAAATATCTCCACTTTTTATGTTAGTTTTGATATATTTTTCTGTTTCAGGCAAAGAAACATATTCCACATTGTTTAATTTTATTTTCTTTACTAGCTTTTCGGAGCTTACTTCTGCATTTATTGTTTTGGTTTCTCTGCCGGCAACATCATAAATGTCCGTGATAATTATTTTATCAATTGGCATTTTTTGAAACATTTTGACAAAATCATTAAATAAATAGTGAGTACGTTGGTGTTGATGTGGTTGAAAAACACACCAAATACGTTTATTTTGGACCTGCCTGCCGGCAGGCAGGTATTTTTCTCTTGTGGCCATTAAGGTTGCGGCAATTTCGTTGGGGTGGTGGGCATAATCGGAAATAACAGTTATTGCTTTACCTTTTGCACTCCCCTTTTTTAATTCAAACCTTCTCCATGTACCCCTAAATTCCTGCAGGGACTTGTAAGAAATTGCATCGGGAATTCCTAAAATTCTAGCCACGGTTAGCGCGCCTAAAGCATTGTAAATGTTATGTTTGCCGGGTACATACAAAATTTTCTTTAATTTTGCAACTTCTTTTTGTCTAATTGAAAATGGTAAAACTTTAAATTTCGATTTTTTTATTATGGGAATAAATTTATTGTCTTGGTTAAAAACTAAAAAACCGTCGTTTGCTGTTTTTAAAATAAAACTTTTAAACGCCTTTTTAACATTGGCAAGCGTTTTAAAAAAATCTAAATGCTCTTTATCTACGTTTGTAACAACAGTTATGTTTGGAAAATATTTTAAAAACGAAGAGTCATATTCGCAGGCTTCAATTACTAAAAATTTACTTTTCCCGGCTCTAAAATTTGAATTTCCAAATTCTTTAACGCGAGTGCCAACAATAACCGTTGGGTCTAGTTTGGCTTTTGCTAAAAGTAAAGCAATCATTGCGGTTGTTGTGCTTTTTCCGTGAGCGCCAGAAACTGCAATTGTGTAATATTCTTTTGTTATCTCACCCAAAGCTTCCGGATATGATTTAGTGGGTAGTTTGTAGTGAGTAGCTTGTAGAAGTTCGGGATTATTTGATTTTACTGCGGGGCTGTAAACAACAAAGTCTAAATCTTGTTTTATATTTTCGCGGGTATTACCTATAAATATTTTTACGCCTTTTTTCTTTAAAAAATCTGTAATTTCAGACTTAACCAAATCAGAACCGGTTACTTGATAACCTTTCGATAAATAATATTGCGCCAGTGCGCTAACCCCAATTCCTCCAATTCCAATTAAATGTATCTTCATGTTTAATTATTTAAATTATGTGATTCTAAAATCGTATAAACTGGCCCGCCTTTTCTCATTTCCGATTCCATAACCTCAATTGATTCAACTGTAAAAGCTAAATCGATAACTTCATTTATTTCGGGCACTTCTTCTGGCTCAATTTGTCTAAACTCCATTGCATTAATGCGGGCTAAAGTAATGTGTGGAGCAAATGCCCTGCTTTCTGGTATAAATGAAATTTTTTCTGTTAAAGTATTTTCTAAGTCTTGCCTTATCATTGCCAACTCTTTAGATTTTTTACCCTCTACCCAAACCATTTTAGGTATTGTTTGTGCCTGCCCCGCGGAGCCTTGGCGAAGTGGGGGGCCATATAAAACCTTTTGTAATTCAATTGTAAAACTACCGTGCCTTTCTGCGACTTCTTTAACGGCCACACAAATTTCACCAATTTCCATGTCTGTTAAGGCCCCAAGAAATTCTAACGTAATGTGCAAATTATCTTTTGGCACCCACCGCGCAGGTAAATCTAAAAATTTTTGAGAGTACAGAAATAATTGTTTTTTAATATCGCCAGGTAAATTTATTGCGACAAAAATTTTATGTCTTTTTTCCATATGTTTAACTTAAATAATATCATAAAAAAAATTCTTCAACAAGTTTTGACAAGTAAAAAAAGAAGCTCGAATTTCTTCGAGCCAAACGAACGGACTCAGCCTAGGAAGCCGAGGAGTGCACAACTTCTATGTTGCTGTCCTCTTGCAAGAGGTCTACAAAACGCCCGTAGTTATCAACAACCAGTGTGATTTCTGTCGGCCCATCGTTCGAGTCGCTCAATTGGCGGATTTCCACAATGTGGAGGAAGAGGTCGGTATACTGGTCGGTGCCGGACATCTCTTTCAAATCCTGAAAAATGACGCGGACTCTTGGATCTTCCATATGAGGAGCTAAGTCCTTAAACGCGTATCCGGCAATTTCTTCCAGGACGTCGAGATCTGCGTTGTTATTGTGATAATCCGAGTGGATTTCACGAAGGTCGTCAACAGTGACAATGGGGACTGAAAGTTCGGCCACCATTTCGCTGTATATTTCAACTAGCGTTTCGGCAGAAGCAGTCACAAACTCCCTACTGCGGATTACTCCTACGAGCGCACCATAGAACGCAATCAAGCGTTCAAGCTTATTTTTTTTCATTTCAGTCTCCTGTAGTTTATACTTCCAATTGCGTATTGCATTTACTTTTTAACCGGGCTTTAAAATATCCAACTGCGGACCAATCAGAAAAATTATAGTATCGATCAAGACGATGATGCCCGATACCGTCAACACCAACTTCTTTCTCTCTACGGGAGCGAAAAGAGACATAAAGAATACAAGTACCCCCGGCGTCCATGTCAGCGCGAGTAGAGATGCTATTGGTAAAGAATATTGACTTGTCAGTGTAGTAAACAACAGTAATGAGTATTTCATACAAGATAGTTTTTCAAGTTGCATGCGCCCACTGGGCGGCAGAAAAACGAATTTCCTTCTGCGTATCTTTTATATCATATTTTATCAGTTAGTCAAGAGTTCCCCACTGAGCCTGCCTATGGTAAAATATGGTAATGGCAAACCAAGAAATATCTCAAATATTTGGCGAAATTATAAAGCTTCTTGAAATTAAGGGTGACAAAGCTTTAAATTTCAAAATAAAAGCCTACAAAAAAGCCATTGGCATTTTAGATGCAATGCAAGTTGATGTTGCCGAGGTTTATAAAGAAGCCGCCTCCGCCAAGGCTTCGGCGAGCCGAGGAAAGGGCCTCAAAGCTATAATGGATTTGGGAATTGGCGAAAAAAATGCCAAAAAAATTGAAGAATACATAAAAAAACAAAAAATTAAGGATTTTGAAGAATTAAAGGAAGAAACCGCCATTCAAAACATAATTGCCCACTACTTTGAAACGAAAGGCGTAGGGTTGCAAGAATTGAAAAATAATGCTAAAAAGAAAAAGATAATCTATTCTAGGTTTACCAAACCCGCCAAACAATTAATGGAGTTAGCCGGTTCTGTTGAAAAAGCCAAGCAAGCCATAACTACAGTTTCGCAATGGGCAAAAACAAGAAAACTAGATTATGCCATTGAAACAGTGTTTAAAAAGTGGCTTGAATTAGACCGCTTAAAGCCAAAAGAAATTGTTAAAAAACCATTTTATAAGGGCGATCCAATGATTTTTTCGGAAACGAAAAAGAAATGGTTTGTTATAAAAGACGGCGAATGGCTTGAGTATGTTGGTAAAAAAGAAGACGTAGAATGGCGTATAATTGAATAATTAATTTAGAGCGAGCCAAATAAATTTTTGGAGGAGGGGCAATCGCCTTGGGGACATTCCCCCTACGAGCAAAAATTTGATTTGGCGAGCGAAATATCAAATGCTGACACACACAGACTTAAAACCAGGAGTACAATTTATTTATGAAGGCCAACCGTGGGAAGTTTTAGATGCCAATTCAATGAAAATGGCTCAACGCAGGCCTGTTATAAGAACCAAGATTAGAAATTTGGTTGATGGTAGGGTTCAAGAGCAAAGCTTCCAACAAGGTGATGTTTTTAACGAAGCCGATTTAGAAAAAAAGGATATTAAATTTTTGTACCAAACAAAAGGTCAATATTTTTTCTGCGAAATAAACGACCCTTCAAAAAGATTTTCCTTTACAGAAGACCAAATTGGCGCGCAAGCAAAATATTTAAAACCAAACGAAGCTGTATTGGGAATTTTATTTGAAGGAAAAATAATTACTTTTAAATTACCCATTAAGGTGCAATTAAAAGTTAAAGAATCTGCACCGGGAGTTAAAGGTGACCGCGCTCAAGGAGGAACAAAAGAAGCAATTTTGGAATCGGGGGCGGTTATTCAGGTTCCACTATTTATAGAAGAAGGCGAAATTATTGAAGTTAACACCGAAACCGGCACCTACGTAAAACGCGCATAAAAATAAAAAGCTCCGACTTTTGTCGGAGCTTTTTTTGTAAACTTTTTAACGGGTTGGGACGGGTGGTGGAGCAATTGGGGGCAAATCAACGAACGATCTTTTGGAAATTTCTTCTTCAACAATTGCTCGCGCTCGCGAATATTTTAATTTAGATATTTTTTTAATTGGGTCTATAATTTCTTTTTTTCCTTTTGGCGGGGGCAAAGTATTCATCTTAAATGGTGTAGAAATTTTATTATTTATCATCATTTTAATTATCATTGTAAAGTTGTCTAAGTTCACCAAATCAAACCTTGAAAAACCGGGTTCAAATTGTTTTTCCAAATTTTCTGCATCTTCGGCACCAATTCTAAATGCACCAATTGTTCCAACGTTTCCTAAAACGGCATCTCTAATTTCTTGTTTTAATTGTGGCATATACTGGTGCGCCATAATTAGATTTAATTTATATTTTCTGGCTTCAGACAAAATTGTGGCAATGGAATCTGTAGTAAAGTTTTGGAATTCGTCAATGTATAAATAAAAATCTGTTCGTTTTTCTTCTTCAACTCTTGCGCGCTTCATAGCAGCCATTTGAATTTTTGAAACCAAAATTAAACCCAACAAAGAGCTATTTACCTCGCCGGTTAAACCCTTAGACAAATTGGCTAAAAATATTTTCTTACCGTCCATAACTTCCGCCAAATCAAACCCAGAGTGCGACTGCCCTATTATATTTCTCATCATTTCATTCTCAATAAATCGGCCAAGTTTTGAAACAACATAACCCAACATGTCAGACCTTGTAGAACCGGTTGTTTGTGCCCATTCTTTTGTCCAAAAAGACCTTACAACGGGGTCAGAAACCTTTGCCAAGCGTTGTGCCAAAAACGATGGGTCTGTAAACATTTTTGGAATTTCAACAAGCGTGCCAGGATTGTCTTTGTCTGCCATTAAAGCCAACATTGCATTTCTCATGTAGTGTTCAAACATTGGGCCAATAATTTCTGGTGGAAATAATTTCATAAAAATTGCAATCATTTCTTGTACAGCAAAATCTTTTTGTTCGGGAGAATCATATTCTAACATATTCAAACCGCATGGCCTTTCAATATCAAACGGCTCGAAAATAACAACGTCATCTATTCTATTTTTAGGCACCATTGCTAAAACGTGGTCAACTAGTTCGCCGTGCGGGTCAATAACGGCAATTCCTTCGCCATTAGCCATGTCTTGAGCAATCATGCCTTCCATAAAACCAGATTTTCCAACGCCGGTTTGTCCTATAATATAAAAATGCCTTCTTCTGTCTGCTTTTTCTGCAAAATAAACGCTATTGTCTTCGTTTCTAAACAAAACTTTTCCAACGCAAAGCTCGCCTTTGTTTGGCAAATTTGTAGGCGGAGCATAGGTTGTAGATTTTGTGGATTTAATGTAGGGTGTTTCAATATACTGCGTTGGGAAATGGTAAACGCTTGCCAATTCTTCTAAATTTAAAATGCTAGATTGTTTTCTATTAAATTGTCTAAAAGAATAGTCGTAAATTAATTTTTGCAATTCCCTGCCATAAACTTTTTTAACATCTAAACTGTTTATTGCAGACATTGAAAATTGGCTAAAGGCAGAAGTTAAATGGTTTAAAATATCTTCGGCGCGCCCCTCCGATTGTGCATAAGCCACAACCCTAATGTCTGTTTCAAACGGTTGTTTTTGAATTTTACTTTGAATGGCGTCGTAGCCTTTTTGGTCGAAAGTTTGTTCTCTTTCTCGTAAGCCGGCTTCTTCCTCCTTTTTCTTTAAACTTTTACCAAATAAAGTATTAACTGCGTCTTCAATTGCCTCCGTAATTGGGCCTTGAAATGCATAAATGGCAGCATCTCTAACCGCCTTTCCTTCTCTTATTTTCTTTAACGCCTTTTCCCCTTTTTTTCTTAAATTCATTCTAGATAACGGCCTTATAATTACCTGAACTGCCCCACCTTCATTTACAGCAATTTTGCTTAAATTATTTGTTACTAATGCCAATGGATCTGTTTCTAAAAGTTGGTAGGTGCTAATTGGAAAAAGCGAACTTTCCGCAATTTGCAAATATGCTGCGGCAGTGGCTCCCTGAGGTTCAAAAATAGTGTAATCTTGCGGGACTTTATCAATTACAGCATTTGGGTAAACGCCTTGCACATATTTTTCAAAAACAGATTCTAAATATTTTGGCACAGAAACATAAAATGAAATGTCTGAACCTCCAATTTGCGAGGCAATTTCAAAAGAGCAACAAGGTGGCGTTTGGAACATTTTTGTTTTCTTTAAATAAAGAAAATTAGCAAAAACTTGTTCCATTTGCGAAATTAAATTCTTCTCTTCTTTTTTAATTTCCCCTTCTTTCTGCGGAGTGTGTTGGGGCATCATAACCAAAAACAAAACCATTTCAAGGCCACCAAAAACCGAGTCTCTTTGATTGCTTTCGGATTTTAAAGCAATTATAAATGCCAAAACAATCAATAAAAAAACTAAAATTAATCCCGGTATAATTATAGACATTAGTAATTTAACCTCTTATTTTCTATTCTTTAAATATCCCTTATAATAGCCGTCTTTGGCCAATGTATCGTGCAACAAATCTAGAATAAAAGGTTCGCCCATGCTTTTTGCAACATGCACCGCATAAACCAAATCTTTTTCTTTTGCCAATTGCAAAAGATGTTCTATTTTTTCTTTTTCTCCCAAATAATCAAGTTTTTCTTTTTCTACTTCTACGGCTTTTTCATTTCCAGGTTCTAACAACATTAAGTCCATTTCTCTTCTTAATTCAGCTAAAACCTGAGGGTCGTCGTGTAAAACCTCTTTTTTATCTGGAACTTTTTCAACTTCTGCTTTAATGTGCTCGGGTGTACCCTGCTCAACAGCTGGTTTTTCTGGAGATTCTATTTTATCTTTATTATCTTGGTCTACCATAATTTATTTAACTATTAAGTCTAACAAAAATGTATCGTTTTTACCCGAAGCCGAACTTTGCACTGTACTGTTGTTCTTGCCGGTTTCAACTCTAATTTTTAAGCCAGTTGATTCCTTAGAAACTTCATATATTTTTGTACAAGGAGTTGGGTCAAAAGCTGGTTTTAAAATTGATGCACACAGACTATGAGTTGGAAGCCAAGAGCCCACGCTATACTGTTGTACAGGAATAAAATTTCTGCCTTTTGAGTCTACAATATTTTCTATATTCCATGCATTTTGAACGGTATCCATTGTTCCAATATTTTTTGCACCAATTGTTACTTGAATAAACTTTGCACCTGGGTTGTCTATAACAAAATCTTTTAGTGAACCATATTGCCCATTTACGGCATCGGCGGCATATAAAGTGTCTCCTTTATCGATGGCCGAAATGTACACAAATTCAATATTGCCTAAAGATTTATCGTATACCGGCAACTCAACAACCGGAGCCTT
Organism: Candidatus Staskawiczbacteria bacterium; assembly: GCA_903928565.1. Classification (GTDB taxonomy): domain Bacteria; phylum Patescibacteriota; class Minisyncoccia; order Minisyncoccales; family Staskawiczbacteraceae; genus XYD1-FULL-39-28. Next base: position 25,492 of record CAIYRH010000015.1, on the reverse strand, counting down.
TGGCACAACTGGGGCTGGTGGTTTTTCTGTCATTTTTAATATTAAAAATGTAATAATTACAGCAACTAAAACAACTATTGCCAAAACTAAGAGCAGTTTTGACGCTTGGCCCAAAGACTTATTTAGTTTCATAATTTTTTATTTTAATTTTATATTAATTAATTTTACCACACCATCTATTCGTAACGCAATGCCTCAATGGGGTCTAACTTTGCCGCCGAGCGTGCGGGCAAAACTCCAAATGAAATTCCAATTCCTGCGGAAACACCAACAGCAATAATTATGGCATATAAGGGCACCGTGAAAGCCCACGTTAAACCGTTAGCAGTGGCAATAATGGCAACAAACCAACTCAAAACCGCCCCCAACAAAATTCCCAAAATTCCACCCAACACCGTAACCAAAATTGATTCAATTAAAAATTCTTTTAAAATGTCGGCATTAGTGGCGCCAACCGCCTTTTTTAAACCAATTTCAGCAGTTCTTTCTGTTACAACAACATACATAATGTTCATAATGCCCACTCCACCCACAACCAAAGAAATTGAAGCAATGGCAATTAGCAAAATTGTTATTCCATTGAAAATTGTATTAAAAGTATCTAAGGCCTGCGCCTGAGTGGTAACCGTAAAATCGTCTTTGGCAGGGTTTGTAATGTTGTGAAGCCTTCGCATGGTCTCACTAATTAATTCTGCCGTAGCGTCGCCTAAATCAACATCTTTTAACTGCACCACACCTATTGTTATATAATTAATTCCAAGCATTTTTTTCTGTGCTGTGGCTAAGGGCATGTACAAACCGTCGTCGGCACCACCCGAAGACAAAGAACCCTGTGGATTATAAACTCCAATTACCTGAAAATTTAAATTGCCAATTCTAATTAATTTTCCCAAAGGGTCGTCTTGCACAAATAAATCCTTTGCCAAATTGCTTCCCAAAATTGCCACCTGAACCGCTCCTGTGTCTTCGGCTTGTGTGAAAAATCTTCCGCTTTTTAATGTATGTTTATCAATTGAAAACATATCCGCTCCCACGCCATAGTAAATGGCGCTTTTAGTATTATCGCGGTAATTTACAACCGAAAGCCCGGTTGCCATGCCGTATGCACCAGCAACGTTATTTAATTTTTTAATTATTTCTAAGTCGGACAATTTAAAAGATGAAATTTGTACACTAGATGTTGCATTTCCAAAATTAGCCGAAGAAGCATTGCTGTTTGCCAAATTTTTTGTTGTTGGTGGAACACGCGTTTCAATAAACATTGTATCGGTGCCCCAAGCGGCAAGTTCGGAATTTATTAAACTTCTAAAACCGGCTCCCGCCGATAAAACAGTTATGACTGTTGCAATGCCAATTACAATTCCCAGCGTTGTTAAAACCGTGCGCACCGGATTCGCACTCAACGCTTTAATAGATTGTGACAAAGCTTTATTATTCATAACGTAACGCATCTATTGGGTTTAATTTTGACGCCTTTAACGCGGGGTACAAACCAAAAATAACACCCGTTAAAATTGAAACTCCAATTGCCAACAACACAGAAGTTATGGAAATTACAAACGCCCAATCATATCCAAGGCTTTTCATAACTAACGAAGCCAAAAATGAAACAACGGTGCCAATAATTATACCAATTATTCCACCCAAAAAAGTCAGCACACCGGCTTCTGTTAAAAATTGTCGCATAATGGCACCATTTGTTGCTCCAACGGCTTTTCGCAAACCAATTTCTCGCGTGCGTTCGGCAACAGTTGCCAACATAATATTTAGAATTCCAATTCCCCCCACAATTAATGCCAGAGCCGCCATGGCAGTTAAAAATAATCTTAAGGCGTTTGTTATTGTGCTTAAAATACTAATGGCGTCAGCAATATTTCTAACCGTGTAATCGGCATTATCATCGCTCCTAATGTGATGTTGTTGGTTTAAAACATTTTTAACGTCGGCAATTGTTTGGTCTATATTATTTGAAGAATCTACTTTAATGTCTATTGCACGCAAATAATGAATTCCCAAAATTTGCTGCTGGCCAATTGCCAGAGGCAAATAAACTTGGTCGTCAAAATCTAAAAAAATGGCACTCCCCTTTTTTGCCATAACTCCAATTACGCGCAAAGGAATTCCACCAGCCTGAGTTTGTGCCGAACTTCTAATTTTTACAACTTGCCCAACCGGATTTACTCCGGTGTTATCAAAAATTTCTGAAGCAACTGTATCGCCTAACACAACCACATTGGCACCACCATCACCTTGCTGTTGATCAAAAAATTGCCCCAATCTTATTGAAGTATTTAAAACGTCTGGGAAATTGTAATCTGTGCCCATAAAATTGGTGTCTACGGTTTTGTTTTGCCAGGTTACAGAAACAGACCCCATTACCAACCCCGTTAACGCTTGAATGTGTGGAACCTGCGATTTATTTCTTAAGGCATTGGCGTCTTCATTAACTAAACTGGTAATAGTCACGCCAAAAACCTGTGCTGGTGGCCCTTTTTCATTACTTTTACCGGGCTGCACAGACAATAAATTAGACCCCAACTTTGTTATTTGCCCCAAAATTAAACTTTGTGCTCCAGCTCCCAAAGAAATAATTATTATAACGCCCGCCACACCAATTACAATGCCCAAAATAGTCAAAAAAGACCTGCCTTTTCTGGCAAGCAGAGTTCTAAAAACTAATTTTATTGTTCCAATAAAATCCATAATTATTTTACCAAATCTTTTTCGGCACTGGCAACGGTACGCTTTGCAACTTTCTCGTCGGAAATAATATTGCCGTCTTTAATTCTAATAATTCTTTTAGCATGGTTGGCGGTGTCAGTTTCATGAGTAACTAAAATGATTGTGTGGCCTGCGTTATTCAATTTTTGCAAAATAAACATTACCGTGTTTCCAGATTTTGAATCGAGATTTCCTGTTGGCTCGTCTGCAAAAATTACCGCTGGGTTATTTACCAATGCCCTGGCAATTGCCACGCGTTGTTTTTCTCCGCCAGAAATTTGGTTTGTAAGATAATTTAACCTGTGCGATAACCCCACAGAAGCCAACGCTTTTTCTGCCAACTCATCTGTATCTTTTATTTTACTGTAAACCAGGGGTAGGCGCACATTATCTAAAACGGTTGTACGCGCTAATAAATTGAAAGATTGAAAAACAAAACCCACTCTTTCGTTTCTTAGTTTTGCTAAATAATCATCATCAAAATTTTTAGTATCTTTGCCTTCAAATTTATAAACACCCGAAGTTGACCTGTCTAAAAAACTTAAAATGTGCATTAATGTAGATTTGCCCGAACCCGATGGCCCCATAATTGCCACAAACTCGCCTTCGTTTATTTTAAAACTGACATCGTGCAAAACGCGCGTGACAACTTCGTCATTTACATAATCTTTTTTTAAATTTTCTACTTCAATTAATGTCATTTTAAGACTTCATGTAAATAATAATTTCTTGCCCGTTGCTTAGCCCCGAAGTAATTTCAACTAATCCCCCGTCAGCCTGCAAACCGGTTTGCACTTGAACTTCGTGGTAAGTTTTACTTTTGGCATTATCAATTACGCGCACATATTGTTTATTATTCTTATTTATTACTGCTGTAGATGGCACCGCCAACACATCATTTTTTTGCGCCACCAAAATTGTCATGTTTGCTGTCATGCCCGGTTTTAAGTTTGGAATGTTGTCTAAACTTCCTTTCACCAAATAATCAACTACTCCCGAAATTACTGTAGAAGCTGGGTTTATAGTTAACACTTTACCGGTAAAATGTTGGTCTGGCCCAAGCGCATCAAAGGTGTAATCTATCGGCTGACCAACTTGCAAAGTTGCAATGTTGGCTTCACTAACGTCGGCTTCTGCATGCAAGCTACCAACATTTTGCAGAATAATTGCTTCTTTAGAAGGTGTAGCCAATTCACCAACTTTAATGTCAACTTGTGTAATTGTTCCGTTTGCGGGAGCTATAATAATAGCATTATTTAAAACCGCTTGTGCAGCATCAACCTGCCCTTGTGCCGAAAGCACCTGCCCCTGAGCCAAATTTAAGTCGGCCTGAGTTGGAGGAGCTGTTGTCACACTTAATTGGTCTTGCGCCCGTTGTAAAGCCAATTTTAAAGACGCTAAATTTTGTTGCAACGACGTAACTCCTAATAACGCCGAACTTATTGATGTTTTTTGCGCGTCTAAAAGCGTTCTTTGTGAATCGGGAATTCTATCTTTATATGTGTCTGCGTCACATTGCACTCGAATGACATTAACATCGTTATATGTAGTATTTAGGGCTATAATTTCATGAGATATCAGCGAATCAACACCTTGATTTGTAATATTTGCCTTAACCGCATCTAATGAATTTTTTATGTTTGGCACAATGCCGTCTAGTTCAATTTTAGCGTTTCTAACTTCAAGACCAACTCTATCAGATGTTGGGAAATAAGCATCTTGCACCGATAGAGCCAAAAAGTCGGAATTATAAATTGCTGTGTAACCAGTATTTAAAGTATTTATTGCTCCGTTGTAGGCGTTGGTTACATCTTGTTGCGCCGAATTAACAGTGTCTTGGGCAACTTGTAAACTTGGCTGAGAAGCACCTGCCAAAAGCTTGTCGTAATTTGCCCGTGCCTGAGCCAAAGAACCCCGAGCAGATGTTAAAGTAGCATAGGCTGAAGCGGCATCAAGCGAAGCCAAAACTTTCCCCTGTTTTACAGTGTCTCCTTCTTTTACATAAATATTTCGCACAACTCCACTGCCCTGAAAACTTAAACCAAGGTCTGTAGAGCTTAAAACCTGCCCGGTAGACAAAACTGTTTCTTGCAAATTTTGTTTTGTGGCAAAACCGATTTGCATAGAGGCGTTTTTATTTTTAGGACTAAAAATAAAAAATCCAATTATAATTACAACCACTAAAATTGCGATAATCCAGAGATTTCTTTTTCGTTTTAAAAATTTTGGTATTTTCATTATATTATTAAATTAGTTTGATTACCTAACTATTCTATTATACAACTTATATAGATTAATTGAAACCCCCAGCGCCATCTAAAAACTTTTTGAACGCACAATCTGAGCTATGAGCTGGCGGTTGAGGGTGCTTTAATATATTGACTGCATCTTTAAAAATTTCGTGAACTTCATGTGGATTTGTTTCTATTTCAACAATTTCTTTTCTAAATGGCAACCTGTCAATGAATCCCCTACTTTTGTCTACTATATAGAAGGCCAAATAGCCTTTGTGAGGAGTTTTGTAGCCATTTTTTTCCATTAAAAATGTGTAAGTATCTAATTGAAGCTGAAACCTGTCGTAAACGTTTGCCGCCGTGCTTCCAGTTGATTTATAATCTAGCGGAGCAATTTGACCATTATCAAATTCTAAAACGTCATCAACTGCGCCAAATAAAGTTGCGTTTAAATTTTCGTCAAAATATCTTATGCCTGCTAAATTATTTCTCCACTGATTTAATAATTTTTGATTACCAAATAAGTGCGCCTTAATATGATTTTCCTTCAATAGAGGATGCGGTAAATTTTTTGCTCTGTAAGTATCAAATTCTTCTTTTAACAAGGCATCAACTGCTGAATTTAGCGCATATGGATATGGCGGTGGCCTTTTAATGCCCAAATTTTTGTCTAGCCAAAAACAATGCGGACATTCCAAATAAAGATTCAACGAATTCGGTGATAATTTTATTGCCCTATTGTTCATATTTAATAATTTTATCATAAATATAATATTAAATAAATATAATGGCGCTAGTGCGGTTGACAAATGGTGGCACATAAGATAACCTCAAAATAGTCTAGGTTTTGCTTAACGATTAAGCAAAATTGACTAGATAAATGTTCATTTCCAACCGGAACTAACATCATGCCAACAACAACGTTAATACCAATGGAGCTGCTGGGAGAAGTCTTAGCACAAGGTAAAACCAAGTGGGTTCACCAACATCTGCGAAACCCCGACTGGGCAATCTTGATTGCAAAAGACGACATCACTGCTGGCGACGGCGCCAAACACGACGTCATTCCCGACAAAGGCCGAATTGCCACACGTACTACCTGCAATGTTTTCAGGTTTCTGAAAGCCTGTCAAATTCCTGTTGCGTTCGAAATGCAAGGTGGCGATGACTGGTTTATCGCCCCCAAGTGCAACATGTTGCCCTACGAAGTCGTCACCCGTCGCGAAGCCCATGGCTCTTCTCTCAAACGCGCTCCGCACCTTTCCAAAGGACACATTTTCCCACAACTGGTGGTTGAATTTTTCTTGAAAACGAGCGGCCGGCGGTGGAAGGAACACGAACTTCCATGCGATGACCCGCTAATGATTCACGATGCCGCCGCTCATTTAATCCGACTGTATAACCCCGCAAAACCACTTGCCGGGCAAGAACCGTTCTTGGTGCTAAACGAAGCGGAAGTCTTTACTGTTGCGCGAGAAGACGCGCTCATGAATGAAATGGCTCGTTTGGCGCGCCAAACTTTCTTTGTCCTTGAAAAAGCATGGCAGTTGGAAAACCGCCGGCTAGTGGACATGAAGGTGGAATTTGGCACCGACCCCTTTGGAAAACTGTTGCTAGCCGACGTGGTTGACAATGACTCGTGGCGCGTTGTTGAAGACGGAGCCTACATTGACAAACAGGTCTACCGCGACGGTGGCGACCTCTCCGACGTGACTCGCAAGTACCAACTGGTTGCCGAGCTCACCAGTCACTTCGCCCTGCCACGCCAACGCGTTATTCTGTGGACCGACCCGCGGGGAACAGGCATTGGAGACAAACTTATTGAAGCTATCGATAAGCGCTCGCAATTAAGCATTCCATCGATAATTGTACGTGATTCAATGAATGGCACAACAAGCGACGCAATGCTCAAATTGATTACATTAACGCACGAGGTCCCCGATACGGTGGTTCTCTTTGACCTCAACGTGGACCCCGAATATCGTGAAGCTCTTTCATGCGTCATTAGTGCGCCCGTCATTAACTGCATATATACACATCGTGCTATAACCGAAGCTCTCAACATTCTAGCGGTGCACAATCCACTTCAATATATGTTAGCGCGAGTTAGCCTTGAAGCAGGACTTCCGGGCAACGTTGCTGTTGGCTAACCAGTTCATTTCAAAAACCCATACCCTTGCAAACGCCCCTCGCGTCGCAAGGGATTTTTTTTATAAAAAATGAGCCCGACGCGTTTGGTCGGGCTTCCGAATGTTTGGCTATGAATTATTTTGCTTGTTTGGTAGAGTGTGCTTTCTTTTTACGCATACAAATTTGTAATGAGGGTCAATCCAAATGGTGTTAATTATTCTGCAGACTATTTCCGGCGGAAGATTGTCAAACAATAAATGCCATGCATTGTGCAATCTCCAGTGAACCCACGAAATATTTGCAGGACTGTTATCCCCACCGCGACTTTTGCATTTTCTATGATGCTGAGTTAGAGCGGTGCCATGTCCACCACGACCAGAACCTCTTCGCCTGTGTCTGTTGCCCATACGGCCTCCTCCTTCTAGATTTGGGGTTTATCATAGCCACGAGCACATTTTCAAAGTGCTACACGCGGTTATTAAATTAATTGTACTAAGTTAAAAAAATCAAGCAAATATTTTTATCCACCGCCAGCGGTTAAATTGATCCTTAAAAAATTCACATTTAGAATATTTATATTTTTTTACTAATTTTCCTATTGCACCTTTCTGCTCCGGCGAGAACTCCATAAAAATTATTCCCCCTCGCCTCGCCGAAGCCTTGGCGAAGACGGGTTTCTTCAAGTATTTTTTTGCGTCCTTCAAAAATTTATTTATAAAAAACATTCCACTAGCGCCGCCAAACAACGCAATTTTGGGTTCAAACTTTATAACCGTTTTTTGAATTTTATTTTTTCTTGTTGTTGGAATATACGGCGGGTTAGAAAAAATTATATCGTACTTCCCCACGACTTCACTAAAAACATTTGAGCAAATTACTTTGCCTTTAACTCCGTTTAACTTTAAATTTATTTTTATTTGCTCTAAACATTTTTTATCTTTATCCGCAAAGTCGCATTCTATATTTTTAATATTTTTTAACAAAGCAATTCCAATGCACCCAGACCCTGCAAACATGTCCAAAACCAAAGGGCCACATTTTTGACGGCCGTAAAAAATATCGCCATTTTTTTTAATAACCTCACCAACCCAGAATTCAGTTTCTGGGCGCGGAATTAATGGTTTTTTAGATAAATCAATTTTACAACCCAAAAACTCTGTAAAACCAATTACATAGTCAACCGGCTCACCCGCCTTTAACCGCTCTACATCTTTTTGGAATTTTTTGTTAGCGACCCCAAAATATTTCTCTTTTAAAAGCCACCCAATTTCTTTTTTTAACATATTGCACAACTAAAAACCCCGCTGGGCGGGGCTTGAATTATTTAATTCCCGTTATTTCTACCTCTGTATAAGGTTGTCTGTGACCAATTTTTCTGCTTTCTCTTTTCTTTGGTTTATATTTATAGACAATTATTTTGCTTCCTTTGCCATGGCTCAAAACCTTTGCATGGACTTGAGCTGTCACAAATGGAGCACCAATTTCCACTTTTTTGGCCTTTTCAACTAATAAAACGTCAGAGAAAACAACTTCCTCCCCAACTTCTTTGAGTAATTTTTCTACCTTTAATTTGTCTCCGGGTTTAACTAAATATTGTTTCCCACCGGTTTTTATTATAGCTATCATATGTATGTTTTATATAGATATATCTTAGCAAAAAATCCCCTATTCGTCAACTGTCGGCCTCTTAACCTCCCCAATTTCAATTTTAGATTCGCCACCAGTTAACTTAATAACATCTTTATCAATTTTTCCAAATTCCACCCTTGCTTTATTAAAACTGCTAACTGTTGTGTCTAAATGCTGGCCCATTCTGTTAAAATGCTCACCATACACAAATAAATGCTTACCCAACCGCTCAACTTCTTTAATAATAGAAGCCGCTTGCTCCGAAATTTTTTGATTTCTTAATCCCTGCAAAACAGTCTGCAAATAAGCCAAAAATGAAGTTGGCGAAACAACAATAACTTTTTTCTTGCCCGCATAATAAATTAAATTATTTGTATCTTCGGCAATTACACCAACTTTATTAATTAGCAAATCGTAATAAACCGCTTCCGAAGGAATAAACATAAATGCAAAATCCATTGTTTTTTCTTCGGGTCTTACATACTTTGAAGTTTCGTCAATTCTTAATTTTAAGTCATTTACAAAAGCCGTTTCTAATCTTTTTTTCTCAACAGGGTCGTTAGTCTGCAACATTCTGTTGTAATTATCTAAAGAAAATTTTGAATCAACAGGAATTATTCTTTTATCTACAAAAACAACTGCGTCAACAATTTCACCGTTTGAAAAGCTATACTGCATCTGAAAACTTGCCGGCGGTAAAACATTTTTTAAAACAGTTTCTAAATAATACTCGCCAAGAATTCCGCGCTGTTTTGGGTTTTTTAAAATGTCTTGCAAACTTTTTAGTTGGTCGGCAAAACTAACCACTTGCCTGTTGGTTTCATCTAGCTTGGTTAATTTTTCGGTAACATTTCTAATTATATCGGCCGAGTGCTTAAATTGCTCTTGAACATTTTTGTTAGATTCTGAAAGTTTGCTGTCTACTGCATTTGCCAATTGGCTTAGTTGTTGTTGCAACATAAGCATAGACCCATCATCTTTTTTCTCAACTTCCGGCCCTTTACGCAACAACAAAAAACCCAAAACAAGTAGAATAATTATTAATAGAACTATTGTTATTATATCCATAGTTATATTTTACATTATAGCGGGCTTAAAGCAAAACAAATATATGTCATATTTTACTTTTGGTTGCCCTAGGGCAACCTGATTAATTTTGTGTTTCTAAAACCTTTATTTTTTTCCGATAAATAAATGAAACCAACAACGTATTAATCACTAATAAATATATTTGGAAAGCAGAATTTTGAATATTCCACACCGGAATTGATGGCAAAACAAGCAAAGTTGCAATAAATCCAGCCACAAAAGTCCAACCAGTTTCGGTTTCGGGATATTTCCACGACTTGATTAATGTTGGCAAAGAAGCCAATCCATCACCCGTCGCAGCTAGGAGAACTGCAAGCACGGGTGAATCAGCAAACAACCAAACAATTAAAGCCAATGCCGAGCATATTCCACAAGCAAAATCGAACTTTGTAAGCTTCCAATAGCTTTGTTTGTTAATAAGCGAAGCTATTAAAACTATCAATGGGACAAATCCGGCCAAAAATATTCTTGCTGTTGCCCAAACATCTGCGCCAGACGAAATAGCAGCTCCAGTGCCTATCAACGGGGCTGCTGCCCACAAAAACCAACTAACTCTGTTTGGTTTTGTCTTGCCCTTTAAAGTGTCAAAAACATAAGCAACCGAACCAGAAAAACTTATAAAAATGCTGATAATTACTAAAATATGTTCAAAAATCATAAAGACTTGCTACTTTTATTTTATATCGGCTTTTAATTTGGCTAAATCAACATCTTTTTTGAAAATTATGTAGTCTCGGCCGGTTTTTACTGCCTCAATATTCCCACGGCCAATGCGCTTTAAAACAGACTGCTTGCTTATTCCAAGAATTTTTATCAATTCTTTGGTTGTGTAAAAATCTTTCTCATGCATAAATTTCAACAGATTTAATTTATCATACCACTCAGGTTGCCCTAGGGCAACCTGGCGATTTTTGGCTTCCAATAGTGGAAATAAATTAATTTTACTATTTCGCTGGTAATAAAATATAAAATGTTTAGCAAAAAGACAATTAGTAATGGAACAATTGGCGGAGTTACAAAATGAAAAAATTCGTGCCCAATGCTAGAAAACGGCAATGCTACTACAAAAATGGCGTCCACTGCAACCAAGAAAGAAAGCCAAAACCCCGGCCTTTTTGCTTTGTAAAATAAACCCCTTGTTCTAATAATAAATATTAACAAAAGTTCAGTTAAAATGCTTTCAATATACCAAAGTGTTTGAATGTTCGCAGGGGCCTGTTTATAAAAAATTGCAAAGAAAATAAAATCGAAAACAGTGCTTACTAGTGCCAAAGAAATAATAAGTGGCAAAACCATATGCAACTGGTAGGACTTTGGTTTTTTCAATTCATCTAAATCAACGGAATCGGTGGCAATAGAAATTAACGGAAAATCAGACAAAATATTTCCTAATAAAATTTGCACCGGCAACATAGGCAAAAAATTTACAAACAAAGAAATTACGGCAATTGAATAAAAATTTCCAAAGTTGCTGGCCAGAGCGCATTTTATATATTTATTAATATTTGAAAAAATTGTACGGCCGTCTTTAATTCCGTTTACAATTACCCTTAAATCTTTTTCTAAAAGCACCACATCTGCTGCATTTCTTGCCACGTCTGAGGCTTCAACAACGGCAATACCAACATCGGCAGTTTTAAGTGCTGGGGCATCGTTTACGCCCTCACCCATAAACCCAACTTCAAAATTTCTTTGCAAAGATTTAATAATATTATGTTTTACATCTGGAGAAATTCTGGCAAAAATTACTTTTTCCTGGCAAGCATCGTTAAATTCTTCTTTAGTCATTGCCATTAATTCCTGCCCAAGAACAACATCATTCTCGTCTAAAATTAAGCCTGTCTTCTTAGCAACATAAATTGCAACTTCTCTTGAATCGCCAGTGATAATTTTTATTTGTACACCCAATTTTTTAGATAAATCAATGGCCTCTTTGGCAGTGCTTTTTAAAGGGTCGTTAAAAACAAAATAACCCAAAAATGTTAAGCCTTTTTCGTCTGACACCGTAATTTTATCTTTTGTGACCTTTTTAAAAGCTAAAACTAAAACTCTTTTGCCATCAGATTCCTCCTCTGCAATTTCTGCTTTAATTGCCTTAATTTTAGCTGCACCCGCAGATTTAATACAATTCTTTAAAATGGAATCGGAAGCACCTCTAACAATTAAAAGCTTTTCGTTTTTTGCAGACTCAACAACAAAAGCAGACCGCATTCTATATGAATCAAAAGGAAGCTCACTAATAATTTTAAACTTTTTTGAATTTCTTAATTCTTCGCTATCTGCATGCGCGAACACGGCCGCATCAAACGGATTTAATATTTTTTCTTCTATTTTATCGGCACCAGCGCTTAGAAGTCCATACAAAAAGCATTTTTTCTTGTCAGAAGAAAAAATTTTTTCTAACGTTAATTTATTTTGTGTTAATGTACCGGTTTTGTCTGTGCATAAAACCTCAATGTTTCCTAAATCTTCAACTGCAGACAATCTTTTAACAACAACTTTTTGTTTTGCCATTTTCAAACTTCCCTGAGACAAGGCAAAAGTTACTACGGCGGGCAGGGCTTCCGGCAAAATGCTAACTATTAACGCCACCGAAAATAAAAGTAATTCCCAAATGTCTTTTATGCCCTTTAGTGCAATGTTGGCAATAAAAATTAAAATTATTGTAGTGGCAACAATTTTAAGAATTAATTTACAAAAATAAATAATGCTCTTTTCGTAAGTGCTAATTCTTTTTGTTGCAGAAACGGTTTCTACTATGTCACCCAAAATTGTATTTTTAGCTGTGGCCACAACAACGCCACTTACCTTTCCAAAAACAACCGATGTACCAGAAAAAATAATATTTTTTGCTTTAAAAATCTCCACTTCTTCTTTGGCCATTTTATCTGAAATTTTAGAAACTGGCGCAGATTCTCCTGTAAGCGCAGACTCATCTATTAAAAAGTTTTGAACATTTATTACTCTAAAATCTGCTGGTGCCAAATCCCCCGCTTCTAATAAAACCACGTCGCCTGGCACTAAAAACTTTTTTTCTATTACCTGTTCTTTTCCATCTCGTAAAACCTTAACTTTTTGCGGTACAAATTTCTGTAAAAAAACTACTGCCTTTTCTGCTCTATATTCTTGAAAAAAACCAATAATCACATTTATAAAAATAAATGCTAGCACCGCAATGCTGTCTACCGCCTGCCCAATAAATATAGAAACTAAAGCGGCCGCTAAAAGCAAATATGTAAAAGGCGACTTCAACTGCCTTAGCAAGATTTGAAAAGCGTTTACATTTTTTACTTTAATTTCATTTAACCCATATTTTACTAATGCCAAATTCGCTTCTTTTTTAGTAAAGCCCAAAGCAGTAGTTTTTAGTTCGCCTAAAACATCTTCAACACTTTTATTAGTATATTGAGAAAAAATCATTATTTGATGAAAATTTCAGTAAACAAGAATGCAACGTAAATGAAAAGCAACATAACGGCTTCTTGTTTTGTAATTTTTTTGCCTGTTCTAACAGCAATTACAAAGAAAGCTGCAGCAATTACGGTGAAAATTCTGGCCACCAAGAAAACAGACATGTCTTTAATTTCAAACGGCGCCACTAAACCAATAATACCCAAAACTAAGGTGGCGGCAATAATTACAGAACCCATCATGTCGCCCACAATCATCCAACCCTCGCCTTTTCTACCCGAAACAATACCAAAATACATTTCGGGAAAACAATTTCCCAAAGCCACAATCAAAACTCCCACCAATGAAAGCGAAATTCCTAAAGATTGCTGGAAAGATTTTGCCGCCGAAATAACACCCTGCGACGCGACAAAAAGAATTATAATAATTAAAATTACTTTAGTAATATTTTTTATAAAATCTAAGCGCCTAATTGTTGGTAATGGTGACTCTTTTTTTGTGTGACTATAAACCTTCTTAAATCTGTTATCTTTTGAAAAAAGCCAAAATGCGTAAACAAAAAATGCAAAAATTAAAATTATTCCTTCTTTTTGAGTAACTTTACCATCCCAAATTAAAAATATTGGAAGCACCGCAATTAAAAAGGTAAACAGCGAACTTCCCTGCACCATTTTGCTATGTGTTACAACTGGTTCTTTGCTGAAAAACACCACAATTGCCATAATTAGAGTTAGGTCAATAAGGTTTCCGCCAATAATATCTCCAAAAGCAAGTGGAGCCAAATGTTGCATGGCGGCACTTAAATCTACAAACAAGTTTGGCAAGCAAGCCGCAAAACCCATAACAAAAAATGCCACTATAAATTCACGCCAGTGAAGGTATTTAGCAATTTCCACCATTGTTTTTACCAAGCTAGAACTAAGCCAAGATAGAACAATTATTGAACTAACAAAAATAAATATTTCTAAAATCATAACTTTATGCGGTTAAACTATTTTTATAAAATGTAATACCTCGTAAATTACTCCCACTAGAAAAATTAAAGATAATGGATAAATAATTATGTTTTTACCTCCAATTTTTTTATACATTAACATAATTAATATACCATCTATGCCCAGTAGCACGGCTCCAATAAATGATAGCAAGGGAATAAACGACTTCACTCCAATTAGAAAAAAAATTAAAGGTGGAAAGCACGTAATTATGAAGGCGTGCCAGTGTTTTATTTTTAAATCGTAAACAAGGGTTTTTTTAAAAAGCATTCCTTGAGTAATAAAAGCAGTTAGCGAAGCAGCGGCCCCCATTAAAAGCGCAATAGAAACCACGCTACTACTCATAAATTTTTTAAGGCCGTCTAACGCAGTAGGGTCTGTGTGAGCCCCAGTTATTCCCAACACCAATATAACAAACAGAAAATAGAACACCGATATTGCAATTGTAGAGATAGTTACAATTGTTTTCAGTTTCTTCTTATTCCCGCCCAGCATTTCTTCAACCTCGGGGATTAACCCAATGTTCCAAAGAGCAAATAATAATGGGCCATACGGCAAAAATAAATTTGAAATTTGGAATTTGAAATTTGGGTCAAAAATATTGCCCGCTTGTATGTGCGAGAATCCTTTTACAATAACAAGTAACAAAGATAAAAAGAGCAAAATAATTACCCAAAATTCAACTTTAGAAACTAATTTTATATCAAAGTATATTACAACGCTTGCAACTAAAAAATAAATAAAAACATAAATTAACGCGTTGCCAGAAAATATTGGCTGAAACACCGTGGCCAAAAATTCAGCACCTACTAATAAATAAGCTAAAAGTATTCCAAAAACACTAAGAATCAATAAAATCATTGTGAAAAACTCTGCCTTTTTGCCCAAATAATAGCCAACAAAGCCTGGAAATCTTTTAAAATCTGGAGTTTTAAGGCTTATTTCACAAAAAATTAAATTAATTACAACGGTCAATGCCGCCACTGCCACAAAATACGCAAACATTAACCAAATGCCCGACTTCATTGCAATGTATGGCAGGGACAAAAAACCAACTCCAATCATTCCTCCGGAGAAAACCGATATAGGATAAATATAGTTTTTAAATATATTTTTAATCATTTCTATTACTATATTTTACTACATTTTTATTAACTCTACCAGATAGACAAATGCTAGTAATTTTGTTAAAATATGAGAAAGAAACGGCCCTATCGTCTAGCCTGGTCTAGGACGCATGGTTCTCATCCATGTAACGCCAGTTCAAATCTGGCTAGGGTCACTATGTTCACCGGGTGATAAACACCCGGTGCCCAGTGTTAATCACTGGGCAAATCCCGGTAGGGCCACAATCAAAAAAAACTTCGTCCAGCGAAGTCTTTTTTATTCTTTTGGCGGGTTGGCGGCGTCGTAGTCAGGTGGAATTTGCCAATAATTAATTATGTACTGCGACAATTGTTTAAAAACCGGAACCGCCGATAATGACGACTTTGCAGCATTTGGATTATCTAACTTTATCATTATTAAGAATTGCGGATGAAACGCCGGGCCAAACCCAACAAAACTTTGAATTGTGTGGTTGTCGGCCTCGTAGCCTCTGCCATTTGCTAGCGGAATTTGCGCCGTTCCGGTTTTCCCTGCCAAATAATATCCGGGAACTTTTCCAATGCGTTTTAACCCGCCATCGATAACATTAACTAACATTGGCGTTAATTGCGAAAGAGTTTCCTGCGATACAATGGGCGAGGAAATTTCCGGTTTTGTATATGTTTCTGTATTACCAGTAACAATTTTTTCAACTATGTATGGTTTTACCAAGTGGCCCCCGTTGGCTAATGCACAATAACCCCTGGCAATTTGAATTGGAGTTAATATAATTCCCTGACCAAATGAAGCCGTAGCATACTGAATGTCTCCGCCATTTTTTAACGAATCGTTGCGAGAATAGGCCTCGCTTTGCAAATCAATTCCGGTTTTTTGCGTTAAACCAAATTTATCAATGTAATCAAAAAATATTTTATGCGGCATTTGCTGTTCTGCAAAAACAGCGCCGGTGTTTATAGAAAATTCCAAAACCTGAGTCATTGTTTGCTTGCCATATTTTTCGTCGGCATAATTATGGATAGATCGCCCGTTAAAAGTTGCTACTCCCGTGTCAACGTAAGTTGTGTTTGGTGTTAGTTTCCCTTCATTTAGTGCCGCGGCCATTGTAAAAGGCTTCATAATTGAACCAGGCTCAAAAAGTTTTTGCACAACTGAATTTTGGAAAACATTCAAGTCGCCTTCCTTGGCATATTGGTTGGGGTCGAAACCTGGGAAGTTTGCTAAAGCCAGTATTTTTCCCGTGTTTGGGTTCATGACCACTATTTGCCCCGAATCAATATTATCTTTTTCTTTTTCTTGCTTCAACAAATTTTCCGCTTGAAACTGTATATTATAATCTATTGTTAAATAAATGTCCGAGCCATTTAAAGATTCTTGATCGTCGTTAGAAAAAAGCGAATTTAAGCCAGCACCATCTTGTTGAATTTTTGACTTGCCAGTTAAAATGTCGTTGTAGTAGCCCTCAACCCCATATTGCCCCTGCCCCGTCCCACCTAAAAAACCAAGTGTTTGTGCAGCCATTTGACCCTGAGGGTAATATCTTTCTGGATTATTTTGCCAAGACAAGCCCCTAAGTTTTAGTGCCTTAATTTTATCTAATTCATTAGAAGACAAATCTTTTTTTAAAATTACATACGAACTCTGATTATTTATTGCAGAAAAAATTGCATCTGCACTTTCATTTATTTTTTTACTCAAACTTTGCGCAAATGCCGGTTTATCAATAATATCGTTTGAATTTACCGCTATAGTCCAATTGTCTTTATTAATTGCCAAGCTTTTAACTTCTCCCGAGCCCGCATTACCCCTTGTTTCTTGACTGTTTTCACAAAAAATTTGACCGCGCGGCCCCATTACATCGTTGAAATTAATTTGTTGCCCTAATGCTTGAGCCTCAAAAAGTTTGTGGTCTAAAACTTGTAAAAAAAATAGACGGACAATAACAGCCGCCCCACAAGCGATAACAAATACTAAAATAAAATTTATACGCCAGTTAACATTTTTTTTCATTTCTCACAGCCAACTAATTAAATATTTTTGTTTACCGGAACTGTCTTTGCTGAATCGTCTAAAATTTGTATATATTTTATTGAAGTAGCTTTTTGAAAATTTAATGCTTGAATTTTTATTAATGCCGAATCCATAAAACTATTTTCGGCAAAAGAAATTTCTAGATTCTTATTTTGATCTGAAAGTTGGCTTATTTGCTTTTCATAATTTGTTAGTGAATAAGAGCCTCTGGTTAAGTCGGTAATTTGCAAAACATAGAAAATTAGCAACGCCAAGCACATGAAAATTCCCGCAAAACAAACCACTTTCCAATTTACTATAGCCATATCTATGGAATCAATTTTGGTTTGTATCTTCTTTTGAACTTTTCCCAAGCTTAATGTTGCTGTTGTCATAGTTTTTTTAATTTTTTATTACCACTCTAAGCTTTGCAGAACGGGCTCGCGCGTTTTTGCTTAACTCGTCTCTGCCTGCTGTTATTGGTTTTTTATTAATTATTTTTATTGTTCCTCTTTTTGCTTCTTGTGCAAAAAATTGTTTTACTATTCTGTCTTCTAATGAATGAAAAGATATTACTGCCAATCTGCCCTCTAGTGCTAATAACGACACTGCTTGGGGCAAAACCCTTTTTACGTTTTCCAACTCGTCATTAACGGCAATTCTGAGCGCCTGGAACGTTCTGGTTGCGTAATGAATTTTTCCACGCCAGTAGGAACTTGGTGTTGCGTCTTTTATTATTTCTATTAATTGAAATGTCGTTTTAATTCTTCCCAACTTTCTTTGCTCTACAATATTTTTCGCAATTTTTCTGGCAAACTTTTCCTCGCCATAATTTTTCAAAATTTCCTCAATTTTATCTTCAGCCCATTCGTTTACAATTTTCTCTGCCGTTAAATAGCCCGTTTCATCGTTGTACCGCATGTCTAAACCTTGATCTACTTGGAATGAAAAGCCTTTGTGAGCATTAACCAATTGCACCGATGACATTCCAAGATCTAGCAAAATTCCGTTTATTGGCTGAAAATCTTTTCTTTCAACAATTTCTGTAATGTGAGTGTAAGAATCGTTCACTAAAATTACTCGGTCTTTATTTACTGCCTCTAACCAATGGCTTGAAATAATTTGCTGAGGGTCTAAATCAATTCCTAAAAGTTTGCCTGCAGGGCCGTTTTTTTTTAAAATATCTTCTGCGTGTCCACCTTCTCCTATGGTGCAATCAACAAAATTTTCATTTTGCTTTGGGTCTAAATTTTCTAAAACTTCTTTTCTAAGAACAGCAGTGTGTATCATAATTAAATTCCTAAGCCTCCTAATTTTGAAACAATGTCGCTTACACCTTTTTCTGCTTCCTTGGTCCACGAAGCCCAATTTTCGGCATCCCAGATTTCCAATCTGTTAGACAATCCGCAAATTACCACATTTTTATTTAAACCGGCATATTTTTTTAAATAATCGGGCACTAATATTCGGCCTAATTTATCAAATGTAATTTCCATGGCACCGGCCAACATTGTTCGGGTAAAGCTTCTTGCTTCTGGTTGGCTTATTGTTAAATTACTTAATTTTTCAGACATAATCATAAATTCTTTTTCTGTGTAAACAACCAAGCAGTTTTCTACTCCTTTTGTAACAATTACTTTATCACCAAGCTCGCCTCTAAACTTCGCAGGCAAAGCCAAGCGCTTCTTTATATCAATTGTGTGTTCGTATTGTCCTATTAACATAATATGTGTTTTTCCCACCTTTATCCACTTATTCCCACTTCATCTTATTTATAGTCCACTTCATGGTACTAAGTCAACACCCCTGCCCCACTGTCAAAAATAGTCTCAAATAGAGCTATTTTAATAAAGTTATCCACAGTTAGCTAAGTGTGCTTTCACTTAAATAGGCACTTGTGCACAGCTTATAAAAAAAGAGCCCCACAATTAAGCAGGGCATGAGTTGTTGCTACAACTCCTTCAATTTAGTAAAGTGAGAAACCGTGAGAATAATAATGGTAGATTCCACCATTTTCGATCTCTCTTACTAAATCTGCAACGAATTTTTCGCGTACCGCCACCTTTTTCTTCCTATCCTCATCCATAGGTTCAAGAACTTTCATCGCAAGGGTCATTTCTCCCTTAGTCGGCTTTATTCTCACTTCTAGTTCATCATTTACTATAGAAAATCCCGAGGGTAAATTCGAAGAAAGCTGCCCGACAAGCGCCTCGATAGAAAGAGCCCTGGCCATTGAGTCATTTTCTACTTTTCCTGCAGTAAGCCTCCAATGTGTACTCCATATCATTGCGTTCATATATTTGCCTTTCGTTGTTTGGTGTTGGTTGCGTTGTTGGTTGTAAATGTGCTGTCATTTGTCAGCACGGCAAAATTGTTTAAAACTTTGCGGTGCCGGCAAACGAAAAAGTCCTCCACCAGGAGGACTTTGATAAATTTCTAATTTTTTTATTGCTTAATTTCTAAATTTATCAAAAACCTCTTGGCGCATGTCCAATAACAACAAGTTCAACAATAATGCGAGGTTTTTATTTGTATTCATATGCTTATATTTTTATATTACTCTTTTACTCTTATGTGTCAATAGGCAGCAACACTACTCTACTGGGTTAACAATTACCTCAAAGTTTTCGGCGTTAATTTGCATTTTATCACCTTTCTTTATTTTATCTGAAAGCAAAGCTTGGGCAACCACGCTTTCCACTTTGTCTTGCACCACCCTTCTCATTTCTCTGGCTCCATATTCTGGCTTATAAGACAATTCAACTATTTTTTCTTTTAATGGCTCTGTAATTTCAAATTCAATGTCCTTTTCTTTCAAACTTTTTTGCAAAGCTAGCAAAGACAATTGAGCTATTTTTAACAAATTATCTTTTGTTAGGGGGTGAAAAATTATTGTTGCATCAAAACGGTTAACAAACTCTGGCCTAAAAACATTTTTTTCAAAAAGCGAATCCATTAACTTGTCTTTTTCAATTGGCTGACCTAGTTCGGTTTTTTTGAAAATTATGTCAGCGCCCGCATTTGATGTGCAAATTATAATTGTACTTGTAAAAACAACTTTACGGCCTTGGCCATCGGTAATATGGCCTTCATCTAAAACCTGCAAAAACAAATTTAATATATTTGGGTGAGCCTTTTCAATTTCATCAAGCAAAATCAAAGAAAACGGAGCTTCTCTTACGGGCGTTGTTAGAAGCCCCTGCATTTCCACTGGCGAAGTCGCGCCAAGCAGACGTGGAATGTCAGAGACTTCTTGAAACTCAGACATATCTAAAGTTATCATCTTTTTTTCCGCTCCAAAATAAATACTAGCTAGCGCTTTTGCGGTTTCTGTTTTTCCAACTCCTGTTGGTCCTAAAAATAGAAATGAACCCATTGGTCTTGTTTTTGAGGCAATGTCCATTCTGGCCCTGCGCATAGCAATTGAAATTTCACTAACTGCCTCGGCTTGGTTTATAATTCTCTCGTGAATTAGATTTTCTAAGTTAAGCAAAACCTCTTTTTCTTTCACCTGCATTTTGCCCATGGGGATGTCTGTAATTTTAGAAACAACTTCGGCAATGTGATGAGGCAAAACAATTTTCTCCTTTAAACGTTGTACATAAACAACCGCCTCATCTAAAACGTCTAACGCTTTTTTAGGAAATGGTAAAGACGGCATATATCTGGCTGTTAAATTTACAATTTCTCTAATGCTGGGGTATAAAACAAAAACTTTGTGAGAATATTCCAGCTCTAGTGCCGCCGATTGTAAAATATTTATTGTTTCAGCTTCTGTAACTTCAGAAACTTCAACTTTTTCAAATAAATTTGCAAAAGATGAATTTTCTTCTATGTTTTTGTGTAGCCCCTCGTAAGAAGTAATACCAATAAATTTAAACTGTGGTATGGGTAAATATTTTGCAAGTACTCCAGAAACATCAAAGGCACCTGCTTTTTGCACTTTCTGCCCAACAAAATTTTCCAGGTTATCAATAACTAAAATTACGCTTCCCGAAGAAATTACTTCAGAGAATATTTGCTCTAAAGTGGCTTCCAATTTTTCTAAATCTGGCACTTGGGCCGCCAGCAACACAACATCCAACTCAACCACTCTTTTATTATTTAATTCTGTTAACGAATTTCCCAAATAACACTTTTGCGCTAAAGCTTCAATAATGCTTTTTCTACCAGTACCCGTGTCGCCAACTATTAAAGCGTTAGCTGTGTTAGATTTTGCTAAAATTTCTTCTGTTTCTTCAATTTCTTTTTTGTGGCCAATAATTTCTCTAAACCTCCAGTTAGAAACTACTCTTCTCCAGTCTGTGGAATATTTATCTAGGGTTATCGTGTAGCCCGTTGAAAAATCTTTTCCCAACGAACCTTGCCTTAATAAATTCTCGTAGGTCCAAAACTTTTTGTTTTCTTCAACCAAACTTTCCGCCGATTCCAACCACAAAGTTAAACTATCAACGTCTTCTGGTTTTAAATCTGCATCAATTAATATTTTTTTAAAAAATTCATCGTTTTTTGCTAAAGAAACTAAGATATCTTTTTCACTAATTAATTGGTGCTTGCGGTCTGCAGCTATTTTTAGGGCACTCTCAATTGTTGCCATAAAATCGGCTGAGAAAGCCACTTCCGCCTGTTTAGACATTTTTTCAAGGTAGTTTTTAATATCTAATTGTAATTTTTTAGGGTTTAGTCCTAAGCGAAAACAAATTAAATTTACATCTTTCCCCAATTTCACAGACGAATAAAACAAGGCAGTTGAATTTACAGTAATTTTTTTCTTTTTACAAAAATTTATTGTATCTAAAACAGCTAAAGCAACGTCTAAACTTAAAAATTCGGCCAAATTATAATTATCTGAGTTGGCAAGCGCGTCTGAAGCCCTTATTTTAATTTCTGGTTTTTTAATTTTTAATTCTGTAAATAAATTAATGTTCCAAAACAAAAGATAAAATGACAAAAAGAAAATTAAAACTTTAGCCACCGAATACCCTGGTGTAAAATTTAAAAAAGAAAACCCCAACAGCAAAACTGCAATTATAAATAAAAATAAAAAGATATTTTTTAGAAATTTAGCCCAAGCAAATATAAAGAATCTACTTCTTTTTATTGCTAAAAAAATGCTGGTACTTTTTAAATCAAAATTCATTTAATAATCCTATTAATATTATGAATGGAAGCAATACCCAAAATAGAAATACTATTAGGCCTGCACAAATAACAAAAATTTGAAATAAAACTCCAATTATGATTAAAACTATTCTCATTAAAAAACCTAAAAAACGGGAAAAAATGTTTGATATTAAAGTGCTTATAAATTCACCTACATTAAAGCCCTTAGGGTAATTCCACCTATAACGGCGCCATGGGGAAAATAAAGATTTTAACAACAGCGGCAACGAGAAATAGTTTATGGCAAACAAAACATAATTCTGCCAAATTTCTAACAAAAATTTTGGCATCTCATAAAAGTGCCAGTGCAGCCACAAGATGAAAATATTTTTTTTCTCGGTCATTTAATTAATTTTACACCAATATCGGCAATCTTGCCACCACCATATATTAAAATAAACATCAACAACAGCCAGGTTATAAGGTTTAACGTGTTGTCTATGAAATCAATTGGCAGCGTTTTTATTAACGCATTTTGAATTTGCCCTTGCACGTCAAATGCACTTACGTTTTGGTTTACCGTTAAAACTACTGGCCTATTAAAAACTTGGGCTGGTTTTGAAGCTCCAGTAAAAATATTGTAAGTTTGCCACAACGGCAAAGCAATTAATAGAAGGCCAATTACTAATAATACATAGCCTGCAATTTTAGTCTTCTCCATTTTCTAAAAGCTCTTGCCTAATATCTTCGGGTACTGGAATTTCCTCACCCGGCTTTGAAATTCCAGGATATCGCCAAGCGCTAATTATTTTTCTAATAGGACCCTCATCTTTTTTATTTACATCTTTAAACATTAACCACACCTCTCCAGGCGCTCTTTGTGGTTTCTGCCACGCGCCCGCCACGGTTATTTTTTTTGTTTTAAAAAGTATTTTGTTAGTTTTCATTACCGCCGTTGTGCCAGGCACAATGCCCTGTTCTTTACGTTCGGGGTTGCGCAATATATTAGAAAGTTTTGACTTTGAAAGCCCATACTGTTTCATTTTTATTTCACTGTGTTGCGTCCAAACAAGTTTTCTAAAAATTTTCGGCTTTATTAACATAATTATGTGTGGGCGTAGAAGGTATCGAACCTTCGACCTCTCCGATGTGAACGGAACGCTCTACCACTGAGCTATACGCCCGTTTAATAATTCTATCATTTTTCAACAAATAAAAAAGCCCCGCCAACACAACAACAGTTGCGCACGGGGCATGGGAAAATAAAAGACTTGTGGGCTTATTTGGTCTTTTCGTCGTACTTAGCCAACAAGTCGTCCATGTCTTGCTGAAGATTAGCAAACTCACGTCGCTTTTGCACCAGCTCTTCATGCGACAACTCGGCCTTGATTGCCTTGGGATCGTAGTAAATGTCCCACGCACAGGCGCCGACATCCACGCGGGCGTCGTACAGTTTACGAATCAACTCGCGAGTGTTTTCGGGAATATCCACGGCATTTGCCGCCGAGCAAATGTCAAACGTGAGCTGCTCATATTCGTCGGTTCCGCCAATGGGATCTTTCTGCAACTCACCCAAGCGCGCCGCAAAACTCCGCACCTCTGTAGCAGTTAAGTATGGCTTGGCCAATGCATATATTGCTATGGCCACCTCTTGTTCTGAATAATTTGAATACCGAGCGACTTCGTTGCGCAGTTCCACGCAAGATTTTGCTCGCAAACTGCAGTGGAACAAATATCCAACTCCAAAAATAATCCCCAAGACCAGCAGAAAACCTGCCAGCCATAAAACTATATTGCGCACTTTTTTCTTCATTGTACTCTCCTTTTGTGTGGTGTTTTGTCTATTTGATTGGTTCAGCGGGCGGGTCGACAGCAAATGGTCCAGCGTACGGATCTTGCTGGGCCACAACGTCAACTTTAGCCATCAAATCGGCGCGGGCAGCACGCAGTCTAGCCAGTGTATCCAACTGCTGTTTGACCTCTTCGGGTGAAATATTTTCAGAGCCAAGTCCAAGTATGAGACTTCTGTCATAAAACGCCCAACCAATTTGCCAAATTGCCTCTTGGTCGGCATACAGATAAATCAACACGTTTTCCCGCTCAATGGGAATTGCCTTTTCCCGAACCGCGGTCATAATGTCGGCGGAAATTTTTTCGTAACCGTAGAATAATGCCACGTCTTTGAACTTAATGCCACGCTTGTTTGTGTATTCAATATCGGCTTGAAAACGCTCCGATTCCTCATCGCTCAAATATGGCTTGGCCAGCCGCAATATCACAGCGGCGGTTTGGGGCTCCGTGAAACGCACAAATTCAATGACATTCTCCGCTACTTCGTTGTTGTGATTTCTTTCACGGAAATGCCCGATTAGAAACATCAGCCCGATGACGACGATAAAAAATATGACATTACGGGTTGCTTTCATGGTGTTTTGGTGTTTGGGTGTGTAGTTTCGAACACTTCAATAAAGTCGCTCGCGGTTGTCCGCGAACAAAAACGACTTATTTATCAATGTTCGTCCTATCTACCATAACATTTTAAATGACGAACGTCAATAAAGTCAAACAACTAAAAAGCGGGGGTTGAATCCCCCGCTTTTTGATGAATATCCTTCAACTTCGCTCAGGATAACAATTAAGTAATTACTTAATTGTTACTTTTGCTCCTGCGGCTGTAAATTTCTTTTCAATTTCAGCTGCTTCTTCTTTCTTAACTCCTTCTTTTACCATTTGAGCTGTTCCAGCTGCGGCTGCGTCAACTAAGTCTTTTGATTCTTTCAATCCTTTTGCAGTAACATCTCTAACAACTTTAATAACTTCAATTTTTTGAGCTCCAACTTCTTTTAATTCAACATCAAAAGATGTTTTTTCTTCTGCTGGGGCTGCGGCTGCTGCGGCAACGGCCACTGGAGCTGCTGCTGAAACACCAAACTTTTCTTCTAACACTTTTACTAATTCTGCCAATTCTACAATTGACATTTTTTCTACTTCAGAAACTAATTTCTGAAATTTTTCTGGTACTTGTATTTCGTCTGCCATAATTTTTTATTTTAATTTTTATTTTCT
>CAIYRH010000014.1 GCA_903928565.1 Candidatus Staskawiczbacteria bacterium | reverse complement strand
TTACTTCTTCCATATATTGTATTTTAGAATTTTATTATTAATGTTTTATAATTCTACCATTTTGCCAAAACAAAAATCAACCCCGTTTAAAAGGTTGATTTTTAAAATTCCTGTAACTTAGTTTATGACTTCAACTCCCATGTTTTTGGCGGTGCCGGCAATTATTTTAATTGCTTGCTCAATGTCTGTGGTGTTTAAATCGGGCATTTTTTTCTTGGCAATTTCTGCTAACTGAGCTTTAGTTATTTTACCAACTTTTGTTTTGTTTGGTGTGCCCGAACCCTTTTCAATTCCAATTGCTTTTCTAATTAATTCGGCGGCCAAAGGTGTTTTTATTATAAAAGTGAAGCTTCTATCTTTAAAAATTGTAACTTCAGCTGGAATTGTGTACCCCGACATTTCTTGAGTTGCTGCATTAAATTTTTGACAGAACTCTGCAATGTTTAGTCCATGAGGAGCCAACGCTGGCCCAATTGGAGGTGCTGGAGTTGCCTTTCCTGCTTGAATTTGCACTTTTACAACTGCTTTAATTTCTTTTGCCATATAATTTTCTAAATACTATGTTATTTGCCAGGGCTTTTCAGAACTAGCAATTAAGCAATATTTAGGTTGTTTTTTTTATTTGTAATGAATCTAATTCTACTGAAGTATCTCTGCCAAACATATTTACCAACACTTTTATTTTTCCGCGTTCTCTGTCAATTTCTGAAACTTTTGCTTCAAATCCTTTAAATGGGCCATCAACAATTTTTACCATGCCACCCACCTCAAAATCAATTGTAAATTCTGGCTCGCCCATTTCCATTCTTTTCATTAAGTCATCCATTTCTGTTTTAGAAACTGGAATTGGTGTTGTGCCTGCTCCCAAAAATCCTGTTACTCTTGGCGTATTTCTAACAACATACCAAGATTCATCGGTAACTACCATTTGCACCAATACATACCCTGGGTAAATTTTTTCTTCGACTGTTTTTCTTTTTCCGTTTTTTATTTTTATTTTTTTTTCTTTAGGTACAATAACATTAAAAATTGCATCTTCCATGCCCAAACTTTCAATCCTTTGTTTAAGGTTTTTTGCAACTGCGTCTTCATAGCCCGAATAAGTATGAATAACGTACCAATTTTTCTCTTGTTCTATAACTTGTTTTGGCATATTATTTTAAAACAAACATTTTAATTACTTCGGTAAATAAATAGTCTAGCCCGCCCAAAAAAGCAGCCGAAACTATTACAACGGCCAATACTATACCTGTATATTTCCAAACGTCTTTATTAGAAAGCCAGCTGACTCTTTTCATTTCAACCCACACCTCTTTAAAAAATACATTTATTTTTTGTGATATTGTCATGGTTTTTAAAACCCCGCTCAGCGGGGCTATATATATTTATATAATAGCCGATTTTACTTTTGTTGTCAATGACAAGAGCGAGGCAATGAAGTTTAGAAGCCTATTCCTGAAGCCATCATCATTTTCGCAAGACGTTTCTGGATAGTTTCGCGAGCTTCGTTTAAGCACCTTTTTAAAACTTCTTGTTGTTTGTCTAAGCTTAATTCGGGGTTTAATTTTATGTTTTCTATTTCAAAATTCCCGTTTATTTCAACAGAAATGCCGTCTCTTTCAACAACTTCTCTTTCTTTCTTAAAATTGTCTTGGAGTTTTTTCAACTCCGCCATTTTTTTAAATTGATCAAATACCATAATTTATAGTTATTTTAAATGTCTATATTCTTCGCAGCTTTAGCGTGAGTTTGAATAAATTTCTTACGGGGTTCAACTTCTTCTCCCATTAAAATGTCTAAAGTTTTGTCGGCTTCGCGTGGAGTTTCAACAGCAACTTGAAGCAACGTTCGGTTTTCTGGGTTCATTGTTGTTTCCCAAAGTTGTTCGGGGTTCATTTCTCCTAAACCCTTGTAGCGCTGAATTGTAACGGTAGTCTTACCAATTTCTTTTAAAATTGCATCGCGTTGGTCGTCTGTGTAAGCATACTGGGAATTTTTTCCATATGAAACTTTATACAATGGTGGTTGCGCAATATAAATGTGGCCTGCTTCAACAACTGGTTTAAAGTGTCTGTAAAAAAATGTTAAAAGAAGCGTGCGGATGTGTGCTCCGTCAACGTCGGCATCGGTCATAATTACAATTCGGTGATAGCGTAATTTTTCAATGTCGAAATCTTCACCAATTCCAGTGCCCATGGCAATAATTAAAGCTTTAATTTCTTTAGACGCTAACATTTTGTCTAACCTTGCCCTTTCAACGTTTAGAATTTTTCCACGCAAAGGCAAAATAGCCTGGAACCTTCTGTCACGAGCTTGCTTTGAAGAACCTCCAGCAGAATCTCCCTCAACAATGTAAATTTCCGATTCTTCCGGCTTTCTGGACAAGCAATCGGCCAATTTTCCTGGCAATGCTAAACCTTCTAAAGCGCCTTTTCTTAAAACAGTTTGCCTGGCGGCTTTGGCGGCCAATCTTGCCTTTGTTGCCAACAAACAATTTTCTATAATTGCTTTTGCATCGCTGGGGTTTCTTTCTAAGTAATCGGCCAAAGCTTCTGAAGTAATTCCATCTACTGCATTTTTGGCTTCGGGGTTTCCTAATTTTGCTTTTGTTTGCCCTTCAAATTGAGGCGTGCGTATTTTTACTGAAACAACAGCTGTTAAACCTTCGCGGACATCGTCGCCGGAAAAATTTTCATCTTTTTCTTTTAGAAAACCTTCACGCCGAGCATAATCATTTAAAGATCTGGTTAAAGCCGTTCTAAAACCTGAAATGTGAGTACCGCCCTCAACTGTATAAATGTTGTTGGCAAAAGATTCTTCTGTGCATTCCATTTCTTGCGTATATTGAAAAGCAACTTCAGCTTGAATGCCGTCTCTTTCGGCAGCAACAGAAAATATATTGTAATGCCTGGCGGTATTCCCTTGTAATAAATATTTCACATAAGACGCAACGCCTCCTTCAAAATAAAAAGTATAACTTGTTTCCTCGCCCTTTTTTCTTTCGTCGTTAAAAGTAATTTTTACACCTTTGGTTAAATACGCCTGTTGTCGTAAATGGTTTAAAATTGTTTTTGGGTTATATTCTATTTTTGAAAAAATTGTATCGTCGGCTTCAAAGGTTTGGGTTGTGCCGGTTTTTTTAGAATCGCCAACTTTTTTAACCGGCCCTTTTGGAACGCCTCTGTAATATTCTTGTTGGTAAACTCCTCCGTCTCTGTGAACTTCAGATTGCATGTAATTAGACAACGCACAAACAACCGAAATTCCAACTCCGTGCAAACCGCCCGAAACTTTGTAAGCCTCGCCGCCGAATTTTCCTCCGGCGTGCAACGTTGTTAAAACGGTTTCTAAAGTTGATTTTCCGGTGTCGGGGTGTTTTTCAACGGGAATTCCTCTACCGTCGTCAGAAATTCTCACCCTATCATTTGGCAACAATGTTACTTCAATGTTTTTTGCATAACCTGCCATTGCTTCATCTAAACAGTTGTCTACAACTTCCCAAATTAAGTGGTGCAAGCCATCAACTCCAGTTGAACCAATATACATGCCTGGCCTTAACCTAACAGGCTCTAAACCCTTTAAAACATAAATATCTTTGGCAGTATATTCTCCTTCTTTCCTTGTTTTCTTGGCTTCTATCTTCGGCTCCTCTTTAGATATTTCCGATGTAACTTTTTTTTCTACAACTTCGGTTTTTCTATCTTCTTTAACGGGCTTTTCTTTTGCAATCTTAACAGCCGCAGGTTTTTCAACCTTTTTTGCTACCGGCTTTTTTGCCGGCTTTGCAATTGTTTGCTTCTCGACCTCGTCCTCGCTTGATTTTATATTTAATTTCATAAATTTTTAAAATTAACGCACTACCGCATTTAATTCTTTTGCTGTTTCGGCGCGAATCTCATCTTGAATTTTATTTACTTCTTCATTGGTTAAAGTTCTTTCCGGCGAGCAATAAACAATTCTAAAGGTATAACTTTTTTTGTCGGCGCCAAATTTTGCGTCATCTTCAAACTCGTCAACCAATTTTACTTCTTCAATTAAGTTTTCAGCAAAGTCGCGCACAATTTCATAATAATTATTTAAGTTAATGCTTTTCTCAATTATAAAAGAAATATCGCGAGAGGTCGAGGGGTATTTGCTCACCGGGTTATATTTGCTATTTATATCTTTAAACTGGCCAGTAATTTTTGGATCTTCCGACCATAAAATTCTAATGTCGGGAATGCCCATTTTTATCATTGCTAATCGTTCGCCAAATCCAAATGCCCAACCGTTATAAATTTCGGGGTCAATTCCAAAATTTTTCAAAACTTGCGGATGCACAAGGCCAGCTCCATTAACTTCCATCCAGTCACCATTAAATTCTATATCCATTTCAACCGAAGGGTCCGTAAACGGGAAAGTATCAACTAAAAATTTATATTCTATGTCGTTGCCAAAAATACTTTTTGCCATATCAACCTGCACTTCCTCTAAATCTTTCTGCGTAATAATTCTCTTCGATTTTTTACAAACATAAAGTCCGTCAATTTGGTGAAATGCCGGGTAATGGCTTCTGTCTATTTCGTCTTTTCTAAAAACAATTCCAGGAGACAGTGCACCAACCTCACCATTATTTTCTAATCTTTCTAGCACTTCTTTATCTCTAAAATAAAATGCCCACATAACTGTCATTTGTGTGCGCAAAACATGCGTGGCATCTACATAGTAAGTGTCGGTTTCTCCTTTGCTGGGGTGGTCGGCAGGCGTGTTTAATAAGTCAAAATTATCTTCAATTGATACAATTCGCGGAAAATCAACAATATCAAAATCTTTAAATCTTGGCAGTTTAATAATTTGATCAAATAAAATCTTTACAGGAGAGTTTTCCTTTTTTGTTAGGTCGGGCAACGCCAAAAGCCGTTTAATTCTTTCTGCTTTAACGTCTGTTCTGGCCTGTAATTCTTTAATTAAAACACCCTCATTAGGGTCGTTTATTACAATATTTTTACTCATTGAATTGCTTATTGTTACTTAATTTTACTACTTTTTAGAGACGGACGCAAGCCCTAAAAACCACAATTTTACCATTGACAATTGCTAAAAAATAGCATATTATTGACTCGTTTACCCGAACATTCACAATCAACCCAACCCACAATATTATGGCTACCAAAAAGAGAACGTACAGATGGTTTGTAGAACCCGTAAACGATGCCGGACGCTCCAATGGAGTGATTTCAGATAATTTGCCCAACGAGACAGATGGTTCGCACCAGAAATGTGATGATGGCAAACCTCACTATCTCTGGAATTGTACTTCAAAGGAGGCGAAAAACCTTTGGAAGAGCCGGCACACTCTGCAGATCAACATTCAAGTTTGGAATCAAGAAGGCAATGGCCAGATCCGCCGCCACACCTTTTTTCTCAAACCAAAAAATCCAGCAGTTGCCGCCGTAAAAAAGCAAGTCGCAAAGATGATCGCTCGGCGCAAAAAGTGCCTGCAACAACCGGCATAAAATTTCCCAACCAAACCAACACCAACCTAGAAACCAAATAATACCAATATGAACGCACTGATTCTCACAATGCCCGGGCCAAGAACGGGGCACAACGAAGGACTAGTACCGGAAGGCTTCGGAGCACTACGACGTTTAGGCAAATTAGCGCGCCAACACGCACTGGCAATGAACGGACCGTTCTTAGAAACACCAAAAACACCACAACTAGCCCGCTTGGTTATTGGGTACGGACGCCGCGCCGAAATGGCATTAGCAGCTCTTATGCCCGAGCTCGATCGAGAAATCGATATCGAATACTGCCAGTTCTGTGGAATCGCTGAGATTACTACGTCAACTGGCGACGTCATAACGTCTAAGGGGCTTCTTCCCGCGAATAAATGCATCAAGGTGTCTTCACCAGATTCTGGTTTTCATCCCTGGGAACTTATTCGCAACAGGTTCTGGGATGTCACGACCATGTTGGTTGTGGAAAAAGATTTCTTTGAAGCCATGCACCGTTCCGCCAACTTGTATATGGCATCCACGCTTTATGTAGCAGATGCGAATCTGGAAACGCTCAGCGTTGTTGCGCCGGAAGAACAACCCGTCACGGCTAGCGTCCCTTCGGCCACCGACCGCTTCGCAATGTCGCTGATGTCCAACGAATCGCGCGACTAATCCCGCGCAGTAACCTTTAGGGTCCCGCTCAAACAGTTTTATGCTGTTCTGAGTTGGGACCATTTTTTTTGCTTAAAATACTAAAAATTGCTTGACACGCTTGCTTTACAAGGGAAGATATGCCATCATTACTATAGAAGAACTTAATAATTAAAAATTTATCTTGAATTATCAGGATAATTAATTGAAGCATATCACTTGGAATTTGACACATTAGTTTCACATTTCATGTTTTAATGCCTCATAATAATAATGCCAGGAAAAGCAAATTCGGCTTTCATGAAGCCGTTGAAGTTATCTGCCGACTTAGAGGCAGTTGTAGGAAAAGGTCCTATGCCAAGAAGTGAAGTTGTAAAAAAACTTTGGGCATACATCAAGAAAAATAACCTACAAAACCCAAAGAACAAAAGAAACATAATTGCCGACGCCAAATTAAAACCAGTTTTTGGAAAGGCAGAAGTAAATATGTTTGAAATGACAAAGTTAGTTTCAAAACATTTGTCATAATCTAAGCCAGAAAATAAAAAACACCCCTCACAAGGGGGTGTTTTTATTTAAAAAAATTATGCAACCAACAATATTAAACCGCCAACAATTAAAATAATAGAAAATATTTTTTGATAAATTATTCTTTTAGATAAATCTTCTTTTAAAATTTTAGGATAAAAACGTGAAATAAATATAGTAGCAAAAAACAGAAAAACAAATTGCACACCCCTTAATGAATTAATGGTAGCTAAAAATATTACGGGTGCCAACGAAATTGCAAAGGCCTGGGTAAGATTCCCAAGCCCCCCAGACAACTGGGCGAACAAAAAAATAATTTGGTTTTTTCTATCTTCAACCATTTGTTTAGAAAAAATTTCTGCCCGCGCTTTTTTACTAAAAAGAATAAACAGTGCGCAAAAAGAAATAAGAATTTGAATCCAAATAATTCCAGAAAGAAACGGCACTTGTGTAAAAGCGCGCTTCATAAAAATATAATCTAAAGCAAACATTAAAGAAGAAAAAATTGTAATTTTTAAATAGTCGGCAGTAATTTTTATGGTTTTTTCAATTGAAATAATAACGCTTCCTAAAAATAACAATACAAAAGCTATAATTGCTGTTGGCGACATTGTTTGCGGGCCCCAAAAAATATACGTAAAAACAAAAATAAAAATTGGCTGGGTGGCGCCAATTGTTGCAATAACTTTTGAAATATCAAATTTTGCAATGGCTACATACATTGCATACATTGCCACTATGTGAGCGATGGCATCGGCCAACAGCCAAAAAAATCCTGTTGCGCTGGGAATAGTAAATTGTATAAAGGGTATTATTACAATTACAAATAAGCTAAAAATTCCAACGTAAAAAGTATAAGATTTTGGCTTGGGGGCGGTTGCAGTTTTGCCATTTAACATTAGCTTGTCACCCAAAGAAGCAAAACCAAAAAATACATAAGCTAAAATTGCTGCTATTAACCAATAAAGCATAAAATATAAATTTAAATTATTAACTTATTCTAACATTTCGGCGCCCTCAGTGTAAACAAAAAAAGAAGCGCAACTTCCTTTCGGAAAAAGCGCTTTACGAAATCCTTGCGGATTATAACAGTGATAAGATCAATTGACCCATTTGAGAAGTATGCAGCGGGTCAAAACCCTTGGTATAAACAAGTGTTTGATGGGGATCCCCACCAACATACATGTCTCCCGTGCGATGACCCTGCTTCAAGGCCGTTTTGACTGCCTCTTCAATGGCGGCTGCACCCTTAACAGCACCCAAGTGCCGAAGCATTAGGGCGGCGGTGAGAATTCGGCCAATTGGATTGGCCTTGTCTGTGCCCGCTAGCGTTGGTGCTGTTCCAGCGCCACTTTCAAACATTGCGGCTCCTGTGTCAGGGTTAATGGCAGAACTGCACATCATTCCCATGCTGCCAAGAGCGGCGGCGGCTGCATCGGACAGAATGTCTCCATGCTCGTTTCC
Organism: Candidatus Staskawiczbacteria bacterium; assembly: GCA_903928565.1. Lineage (GTDB taxonomy): Bacteria > Patescibacteriota > Minisyncoccia > Minisyncoccales > Staskawiczbacteraceae > XYD1-FULL-39-28. The sequence continues at coordinate 7,955 of CAIYRH010000014.1, read as the reverse complement.
ACAAGCAATTACGCCGTGAAGTTTGGCTGGAGTAAACAACAAGGCATTTGCCGAGTCGACATATTGATGCGAAAGTGGCACATCGGGAAATTCTTCTTTCCCAATCCTTGTGACAATTCTGCGCCAAAATTCATACCGCGCCATAACATTAGCCTTGTCGATCGAGATGAGAGGCAGCCCTAATCTCTTGGCGTAATTAAACGCCGCACGAATGTATTTTTCAATCGTTTCGCGACGATAGTAAGCTATGTCAGTTACGATGGCCTCTTCGCCCGTCACGTTATTCTTGGACTTCACGCCTAAGATAGACTCTAAGACTGTATGCTTAATCGTATCGCCAAAATCCGCATTGCCAAAATAGCTGTCTTCAAGCAAAAAGCGAATGAAATGCTGTTGGATGCCTTCATCGGGAATTGTTTCCGGTCTAACTTGGGCAAGATGGCGCAACTCCGGGTAGTAAATCATGGGACGGAAGTTAAACAAAAGCTTCATTCGCTGACGTAGCGCAAGAAGACATCGCGCCTCTGGCTTCATTTCGGGGTGCTGTAGACCAATTGTATTATCAAATTTCGGATCGCCGACTCCCCCAAAGAAAACCGTGCCAAGTTCGACCGCTCGGTCAAAAGAGGCTTTTGGCAATGTGTCGCCAAATTCTTCATAAGCTGACCACCCCATTGGGGTTTTTTCAAAAACAAGCTCAACATCGTCTTTTCTGGCGGCTGCACTGGCTATTTTACAAGCCCAATCCATCATTTCAGGTGCGGCGCCGTCTCCCGGCACCAAAGCAACGGTTATAGTTTTCATTTTATGATCCCTCGATTGAATTGGAAAAGGACGCTTCTACCCACTCAGGCAGGCGATAAGTCACCTTACCCAAAAAATTAATTTTTGTCAAAACAAAAACCGCCCTTCAAGGCAGGTGCTAGTTTACAAATTGTACGACATAATCTTAAAATTTTTTTAATAATTCTTTATTGCCAGCAATGAGCGCTTCTTTTTTTGCTCTAGTCCAACCTTTTATTTGCTTTTCTCTTCGCATCGATTCTAGTCTAGAATTATATGATTCTTGGTATACTAATTTAAAATCTCCGTGGTCTTTTGAAAATTTGGATGCCCTGTCTTTTTTATTCAAGTGGTCTTTAATTCTTTGCTCCAAATTATTGGTTTGACCAATATATAACGTGTTATCGAAAAAACGAAGAATATAAACAGTATAAAGCATAGATAAATTATCCTTCGACTCGTCACTTCGTTCCTCGCTCAGGACATTCGCCTCGCTCTATTTACCTATGGCTATAGCCATGAGCGAGCGAAGCGAGTCGAATGGCTGCGGGACTAGGACTCGAACCTAGATACTAGCCTTCAAAGGGCCATGTCCTACCATTAGACGATCCCGCAATATTTTAGAATAATAACACTTTTTTAAGTTTTTATCAATATTTAATATATACTTTAATAAAATTACTTTTTCTTTTTTAAAAAAATTAGATAAATAGCTAATACATAAATACACATTAAAATAAGGCGCGCCAAGCTAAACTCTTGGTCTACACCCAGAAAACCTTGCAACAAATGCCCCACAAAAGTATCTTCGCCCGGCAAAAATTGAAAATGAAAAGAAAATACGTTCGATAAATCTATGTGCGCATATTTATTTAAAAGCTCGGTTATTCCGCGTTGCGTTAATGATGCTCCTATTAAAATTATTAAGTATTCGGTTGCCCTAAACACTTTTTCAATAGCAAATTTAGTATAGAAATAAAGTGTAACCACTCCACACAAAATAGCCACAGCCAGCCCAATAATAAGTCCCAAAAAGTTCTGCATAAAATCGGAAAACAAAGAAAAACTTGCCGTAAACAAGGCAATTTCAAACCCTTCACACAAAACTAAAAATACTACTGTAAAAAATAAAGATATATCAAAAACGTTTTGTTGCAGTTTCTCATGCGCTTTTACAAGTGTGCCTCCCCTGTTCTTTTGCATAACATTATGCAACGAAAAGACTACATAAGCAATAAATATTCCAGAAAATATCATTAAATACCCTGCTAGCAAATCGGCATTATCTTCTGTAAAAATTCCTCTAACATAGCCGGCCAACAAATATGTGCCCGCCGACAATAACAAAGACAATGCTACCCCAATTAAAATGGCTATCCAAATTTCTAACTCTTTATTAAGTTTTAATTTTTTTGATATACCTAAAAACACGCCCACAATTAAAAAAGCTTCAAAAAATTCACGAAATGCTATAATTGCTGTTGTTATCATAATTATTTTTGTCGCACAATAGAAATCCCCGGTTTTATGGCCGGGGATTTACTTTTGACTTTCTAATTATTTACAAATAGTTCCAGAGAAAAGACACCTTGTTGTTCCAGAAGCTCCTGCAGTGCCTACGCATAAATATGTGCCGTCTGCTAGTTGGGTTGATATGCAATAAGTTTTGGCACCCGCAAAACATGTTGGATTTTTTCCACCTTGCTTTATTACATCATTTGCTATGCTTATATATTGTAAGCCGTAAGTAGTAGTCTTAGAACCATTCAAAAAGCCATTTTTACAGGTTAAATAATAGCTGTTGTTTGTGCCAAAAATTGTTTCAGCGGAATATGTAGCTGTAATTAAATCTTGTTTTATTTTTTGTACTTTTAGTATTGGCAAGGCAACATCTTCTATTTTTTGAGCGCCTTGTGGTGTTTGAACTGTAATTGACTTACCAAAATTAGAATTAACAACGCTAACCTTTGAGTCAACATTCATGTCTACTCCTAAAGTTTTGTCTGCAATGTTAATAACCTTATCTACTTTAAATTGATAAAGCATATTATCTTTTTTGCCAATCCACATTTCTATGTTTACATCTCCCAATGCGTTTGTAAAAGACTGCACCAAAGCTTGAACTGTTGCAATTGAATTACTTTGTATTGGCAAATTTGCCGTTTCTTGTGCGGTTAATGCCATTATTTTTGCAATTAGGCCATTTAACTTATCTTTAGTAATTAGCGCTGAATAATGATAGGTATTTTGTCCACTTACCACTTCTTGTTTTAATTTCTTAACATTTGAAAAAATATTTTCGGCTGCCATTAATGCCCTAATTTTGTTTGCAAAATCAACACCTGTTGTTGGCACAATATTTATTGTTGAGGTTTGCCCACCTTCGGCTTGTGAAATTGCAGTGTATGAATTTTGGTCAATTTGAAACCATTTTCCAGTAATTTTATCTATATCCGCGCCGGTTAGTGATGAGTTGTTAGAAACCACAATATTATTTACTTTTATATAAGAGGTTGTGCCAATTGAAGCCATGCTGGTGTCTATTGAAAAAATTGGTGAACTAGACCCTGCTGACTTTATATTAAATGCCAGACTTCCATTTGCTTTTATGTTTTTGACATCCGTTGAATCAGTTTCGCCGGTAATATTTAAAGTTAAATTTCCCTGAGATTTTTTGGTAACATTATCTATGGTATTGAGGTTTATTTGAGCAACCGAATGATAAGACTTAACGCTTTGCATATTCTTTAGCATTGCGTTAATTACCGTTTGCGGTGTTGGGCCAAATGGATTCCATGGCAAGTTAACATATTGCCCTGCAACAAAATAGCCTGCACCGCCCAAAACTATTAAAATAATTAGAACTATAAAAAATTTTAAGAGCGAATGTGCCCGAGGCCTCATAACAGGCATTTTTTCTTGAGGCATTTTTTGCTGTGCGATTGCCTGGACTGGTTGCGCTTGAAATTTTTCTGCCTGAATTTGCGTTTCAGATGCTGGCCGAACTTGAACAATTGGTTTTTCTACAACTTTTTCTTCAACTGGTAAATTTACCGGCAATGGTTGTGGTTGCGTTTGTGGTTGCATTTGAGGCTTTGGTTGAGCCATGGCTGCAAAAGCTTCGGCTACTTCGGCTTCTGTCCAATCATTTTTGTATAATAAATTTTTTGTCTGGTCGTCTGGCTGACCGGCAGCTTTTGCTTTTGTTATGTAATCAATTAATTGTTGTTCTACCATATTTTTGAAATCAATATTATTCTATTATTATACCCCTTTTGAACAACGCAAGTATGTGTATAACTATTACCCGATCCTAATCACTGGGAATTTGCGTAATATTTATTACCGCCAATTCTAACGGCAGTTGGGCAATGGCAGAATATTTTATTTTATTTTCTGCCTCAATAAAAAATTCCAACATATCTTGTAAAACTTTTTGCGTTAAGCCAGATATTTGGCTTTTCATTTTTTCTAGTTCGTGAGCAGAAAGCCCCGAATTTTGCAAATTTAGAAAAGCAGAATCTATTTTTAGTAATAATTCTTGCCTTAAATAAAATACTAATGTTTTAGTAAACTCTTGCAAATCAACACCATTTTCTACAATTAAGTTTAAAAATTCAATGGCGCCCTTTGTATTTTTAGAAATTAAAAAATCAACAAACTTAGATATTTCGGCAACTTCAACTATGCCCAGTAATTCTTTGATATCTTCCACCTTAACACTCCTGCCCTCCTTCGCTGAAGCTTCGGCGGGTGAAACAAAGCTTAAACATTCATCTAGCAAAGATTCCGCGTCGCGAAATGAACCCCGCGAATTCAATGCAATTAAAGACAATGCCGAGTCATCTAATTTCACGTTTTCTTTTTTAGAAATGAATTGTAGTTTTTTTATAATTTCTGGCACTTGTAAGCGCTTAAAATCAAACTTTTGACAGCGCGATAAAATTGTTGGCAACATTTTATGTGACTCTGTGGTAGCCAAAATAAAAATTGCATGAGCTGGCGGTTCTTCTAAAGTTTTTAACAATGCGTTTGCCGCCGATTTAGACAACTGGTGACATTCGTCAATAATAAAAATTTTGTATTTTGATTTTACCGGTGCAAATTTTATACCCTCTATTAACTGCCGCACATCGTCAACGCCCGTGTGCGAGGCAGCGTCAATTTCAACCAAATCCATAGACCGTGACGCCATAATTTCCAAGCAAGACCCACATTTGTCGCAAGGCTCAAACTGCCCTGCTTTCCGGTTTTCGCAGTTAATTGCCTTTGCAAAAAGCCTGGCAATTGTGGTTTTGCCACTACCTCTGGGCCCCGAAAGCAAATAAGCATGCGAAATGTTATTTGCTTTTATTGAGTTGGTTAAGGTTTGCACAACGTGCTCTTGCCCCACAACCTCCCCAAACGTCTGCGGACGATACTTTCTATACAATACTAAATTATTCGCCATATTTTTTGTACTGTCACGTGTACTGTCAAGTTAACCACGGTTAACCTGCCTGTTTTAATTATTTATTTTTTATCATAGGACGATTCCATAGAATTGTCCTATTGAATCGTGCTATTTATGAGACTTCTTGTTGGTAGCACTGTTCGCAATAAACTATTTCTTTTCTGTCTGGAGCATAAGATGTTTCAAATTCGTTAGAGCATTTTCCAGTATGATTTACGTGGTTCTTTTCACACATACATTGGCGGTGCCACAATTTTCGCGGATTTCGTTTTTTCATTCGGTCTTGGTGACGGCATTCAAAATCTTTATGAGGCAAAGGAATGTTCATTCTTTTATAAAAATCTAATTCGGCTTTTGTTATGCGGAAATTCTTTTTACATTCTGTGCAAACCAAAATTTCTTTCAAAATATCTTCTGTGACCCCTGATATGGTTTTTGGAAGATCGCCTTCTTTGAGTGTTTCTTTACCGTACGTACCGGTTACTTGATTTTGCCATTTAAAACCTCTCTTTTCTGCTTCTTTTTCAGTAATGGGGTAATAATCATATGCTAATGATTCATTAAAACCAAAAGGAGCAAGTTTAGAAGGAAAAAATTGTCCATAAGTGCCGTCTTTTTTCATCTGTTCATCAATCTGTGCTTTTATTTTATAAAATTCTTCTTTGCTGTATTCTTTGTTTAATATCATATACTCGCCCTTACGTATTGCGTTGCATCCAACGGCGCTAGAAAGATTGTGGCAATTTTCAGAGTATTCTACCTCATTGGAATAGAAAACAAAAGCACCATTTTTACATTTACTGCTTTGCAAGACACCCATCATATTATAACAAAGCTCTGGTTTGTAATAGTAATTATTGCAGTCCATGCTATCAATTGGTCCATCGGCATCGGCCATGTACGAACAATTTTTTGCGTCAGAAGTATCAAAAACCCTAACACCATCATAACAATTAAAAAGATAATCTCCCGTCACGTTGTGACATTTGGCTTGGGAAGCATATTTGACGATTGTTTTGCTCTTCAGTTCTGCAAATTCCTTTTTTGCCTGCTCAATACTTTCGTAATTAGAAAAAATTTCTTCTTTCTTTTTTTCAAATTCTTCTTTTGTATATTTTACATTCAATATTGAGTTCGAAATGTTTCTTCCGTTTGTACAAAAAATACAATTATTAGAATTACGCATATTGTAACAGAAGATTAAATCCGTTGAAGATTGACATTGCTCACAATATAAACATTTAAAGCACTCATGTGTATCTATGCATTCGTAGCACGATTCAGAGTCATATATAAAGGCGCAATCAACACAGCCCTTAGATCTTTGCATCAATCTTCCGTATGAACAATCCTGGTTGGCATCTGAGGCAAAGATTAAGTAGCAATCTTTGTTATCCGCAGCACCGTTTGTATATTCACTTCTAACGGAGTTGATTGCCATTAAGGCAAGTCGTGGAACTTTCCTTTGTAATTCTTCATACTGCTCAAAAAATTTTTTATTTGGATTATAATCTTGGGCAAAACCTTTTGGATCCCAATTATCGCTCCACCAGCAGTCACTGCAATATACTGTATATTTACTGTCTTTTGTGTACAGAGAAATTATATCCTTTTTACAAAGGTCACATTGTCTTTTATAAAGAGTTCTTTCATTTCTAAATACCAACCTCCGCATCATTCGGCAATCTGGGCAATCAAGCGGAGGAACAGTTTTTGCTTGCTCATAAAAAGCAAAGTCTTCAGACCTTATCTCAAAATTATTTTTACATGTTAAACACTGTTTTGTCTCTTGTTCCATAATTTTTTTAAAATTATTTAATTATTATACTTTACCAAAAATTCAACACAATTAAAAGGTTGAATTAAATTATGTTAAAAAAGAAGCTCGAATAAATTCGAGCTTGATAGTTGTCAATGACTTATCAGGTCATATGCAGAGAAAATCTGCGTTGTGGTGTCAATGCCAATCAGGAGGAAACACACAGTTTGGTGCTGTCCTCATAATTTGCCAGACTCCATCTTGTTGGACAGCCATGCCACGGATATGCAACTCGGGCATATCTTTGCATCTGACTTCCAGCAGCGCCCCAGTGGACCCCTCTACGCATTGAACGTTGCCGTTTATGCGAAGCCGTCCATTTGGAGGAAGCTGACCAATAAGGCTGAAGTCGCCCTCGATGGTCAGTGTCGTGCCGGGGCTCTCTATGGCATGTAGCTCGGTGGTCCGAGCTATCATGAGCTGCACAAGGTAACGATAAAGCTTAGACTCCTCTAAACCTTTTCGTTTCTGTGCATACTCCTCGGCCATACCCACGAGCATCTTCACGTCTGACGTGAGAAAGCGCTTGAAATGATCAATAACAGCTTTCGCCATCGTATGCTCATCCCATGCGACAAGGAGCTCATCGTGCGACTCCTCTTCGCCCTGCCCTGTAATAAACAGGTAGGTTCCTCTTTCGGTCTTGCCCCTGTTTTTCAACTTGTGGGCAAGACCCGCTGTGATGAGTGAGTCGATCAGAATCGACATCCAAGCTGGCTGAACGGCGGAGACGGTGAGAACAGCGTTCGTTGTCATGGCGGGTGCCATCTAATTTCGTGCGGAAAGCAGATTTAGCTTTCCAAACTTCGCGCAGTGGCGTAGTCGGCTTTATGCCTCACTCGATAGATGGAGAATACCAGAATCTATTTAATTCGAGCATTATCCATCCATCGAGTTTAA
>CAIYRH010000013.1 GCA_903928565.1 Candidatus Staskawiczbacteria bacterium | reverse complement strand
ATCCCGCTGCGGCGGGAAAATAATATTAATAATTTAAAAAGGCATTTTAATAAACTCATTGTTTAGGAATGAGGGTCATGATTTTTAAACAATAAGCTAATTAAAAGCAAATGTCTTTTTTTTGTCCCTGCCCGTTGGCAGATAGGCTACCATAAAAATATGTCAGAAGAAATTAAAAAAACAGTAAATCATATTGAGAAAGTTAGAAAAAGAGACGGCAGAGTCGTTGATTTTGAACAAGAAAAGATCGCCGAAGCTGTTCATAAAGCCGTTGTTGCAACCGACCAAGGAAATGGTCCAGAATCTAAGAGAGTCTCTGACAAAGTTGTTGCTTTAATGAATCGACGGTTTAAACAGGGCGAAATACCAACTATAGAACAAATCCAAAATATTGTTGAAGAAGCTCTAATGTTGGAGGGCTTAGTAGAAACTGCCAAAGCTTATGTTTTGTACCGCGAGCAACGCAGGGCAATTCGTGAGGCAACAAAAGCGGTTGATGACTCTTCAGAAAAAGTGGACAGTTATTTAAAAGAAATAGATTGGCAGGTAAAAGAAAATGCCAATATGACTTTTTCTTTGCAAGGTTTGAACCAATATGTAGGCTCATATATTTCAAAAAAGTATTGGTTAAATAAAATTTATCCAAAAGAAATTAGAGACGCTGCTTTAAGTGAAGATTTTCACATTCACAACCTAGAATTATTGGCGCCTTATTGTGCTGGTTGGGATTTGTATGACTTTTTAGTAAAAGGATTTGGTGGCGTTTCTGGGAAAATAGAATGCAGGCCTCCAAAACACTTTAGAACCGCTTTGGGTCAATTAATAAACGTTTTGTTTACTTTGCAGGGTGAAACTGCCGGAGCAAATGCTGTTTCAAATTTTGACACTCTTTTGGCGCCATTTATTAGATATGACAAGTTAGATTACTCGCAAGTAAAACAAGCTATGCAAGAATTTTTATATAATTGCATGGTGCCAACTCGTGTTGGTTTCCAAACTCCATTTTTGAATGTTTCTTTAGACATTAAAGCTCCCGGATTTTTGTCAAAACAACCGGTCATTATTGGAGGCGAACCTCAAAATGAAACTTACGGAGATTTTCAACCTGAAATGGATATGTTTATTAGGGCTTTTTACGAAGGCATAATGGAAGGAGACGCTTCAGGCAGGCCGTTTACTTTTCCAATTCCAACAGTTTCAATAACCAAAGATTTTGAATGGGACAACCCAAATTTATTATCTATGTGGGAAGCAACGGCAAAGTATGGAATTAATTATTTTTCAAATTTTATTCAGTCAGATATGAGTCCGGACGACGCCAGGTCAATGTGTTGCAGACTAAGACTAGACAACAGAGAATTATATAAAAGAGGTGGGGGATTGTTTGGGTCTTCTCCAAAAACAGGGTCAATTGGTGTGGTAACTATAAATTTGCCAAGAATTGGATACACTTCAAAAACAAAAACAGAATATTTTGAACGTTTAACAAAATTAATGGAATTGGCAAAAGAAAGTTTGGAAATTAAAAGAAAAGCTTTGGACAACTACATGGAAAAAGGGCTTTACCCATATTCAAGGCATTATTTGGAAGAAATGAAAAAAATGAGAAACACTTATTTTGGAAATCATTTCTCAACTATTGGAATTATGGGCATGAACGAATCTTTAATAAACTTTTTGGAAGAAGATATTACTACACCCAAAGGAAAGAAATTTGCACTTGAAGTTTTGGATTTCATGCGTGATAAAATAGTTCAATTCCAAGAAGAAACCGGGAATTTATACAATTTGGAAGCAACTCCTGGTGAAGGCACAAGTTACAGGCAAGCACGCGCTGACAGAGAAAAATACCCTGAAATTGTTACTTCGGGCACAAAAGAAGTTCCTTATTATACTAATTCAAGCCAATTGCCAGTTGGGTTTACAGATGACATTTTTGAAGCTTTAGAACTGCAAAACGAGTTACAAACAAAATATACAGGAGGAACAGTTTTGCACGTATTTTTAGGAGAAAAAGTTTCCGACCCCAATATGGCAAAAGCCTTGGTTAAAAAAATCTGTGAAAATTACAGTTTGCCATATATTACTTTAACGCCAACATTCTCAATTTGCCCAACTCACGGTTATATCTCTGGCGAACACTTTGAATGCCCTCAGTGCACCATAAAACAGCCCTGTGAAGTGTATTCAAGGGTGGTGGGCTATATCCGCCCGGTTCAGCAATGGCACAAGGGTAAAAAACAAGAATTTGAAGAGCGAAAAGAGTTTGCATTCCCAGAAGAGAAGGTAAATGCAGCAATTGAAAAAATAGAGGACAAAGTAGCGGCATAAAAATTTAAAACCGCCCTTTAATTCAGGGTGGTTTTTTAGTATAATCAAACCGTAGATAAAATCTCTCAGGTTATCGTAGGGTAACCTGAAACGAAATGTCAAAAATAATAACAGAAAAAGATTTTTATACAACAACCGAGTTGGCAGAAGTTCTGGAAATAAGCAAGGTCTCCGTGCTTAAAAGAATTTGGCGGGGGAATATTAAGGCACGTAAAATGGGCCGAGATTATATTATTTTCAAACAAGATGTTGACATAAAATTGTTGATAGCCGATTTACAAAAATAAAAAAGGTATCAAAAAGCTCAGGTTATCGTAGGGTAACCTGACAGTACACATGACAGTACAAATAACATGGAACATTTAAGTGAAACAAAAGTTTGCCAAAATTGTAAACAGGACTTCGTAATTGAGCCCGATGATTTTGCGTTTTACAAAAAAATGACGGTGCCCGCACCAACTTTTTGCCCAAATTGCAGAATGCAAAGGCGCTGGTCTTGGAGAAATGAATGGAAACTTTTTAGAAAAAAAGACATACATGGGAAAGAAATATTTTCCGCTTTTCATGAAGATTCTATGGCCAAAATTTTAGAAACGTCAGAATGGTACTCCGATTCGTGGGATCCAATGGCCTATGGTATAGATTACGATTTTTCCCGCCCATTCTTTGAGCAATTTAGAGAGTTATTTTATCAAGTGCCAATAATGTCTCGGTCGCTTATTAGTCCTATACGAAGTGACTTTTGCAATAATGCCACAGAACCTAAAGATTGTTATCTTAGTCATGTTGTATCATATGTTGAAAATTCTGCCCATTCAATTTCTGGCGTTAATTCTAAAGACATTTTTGATTGCCATATCTTTTTTGATTCAGAGCTTTGCTACGATTGTGTTAGCATTACCAAGTGTTATAAAACGTTATATTCTATAGATTGTGAAGGTTGCAATGCTGTAGTTTTTTGTAAAAATTGTGTTGGTTGCAATAATTGTTTTGGCAGTATTAATTTAAAAAATAAATCTTATTATATTTTTAATAAACCATATTCAAAAGAAGAATATGCAACGAAAATTAAAGAACTTAGATTAGACTCGGCTCAAAGTATAAATAATATTCGCGAGCAGGTTATTAATCATTGGATAAAATTTCCAAACAAATTTATTCATGGACGACATAACACAAAAGTTTCTGGGGACTATATTTCCAATTCTAAAAATGCGATAAATTGTTGGAGAGCTAGCGGAGCAGAAAATGTAAAATACTGTCAAAGTCTAAGTAATATACCGTCAAAAGATTGTTACGATTACAGCAACTTCGGAGACACGGCCGAATTGATTTACGAATCATTAGTTGTAGGAAAAGGGGCCTATAATCTTGCTTTTTGTTGGTCTTGTTATTCATCTGTTTCAAATTTGAAGTACTGTTTATTTTGTGGACAAAATTCTTCAAATTTATTTGGGTGCATTAGCCTTAGGAATAAACAATATTGCATTTTTAATAAGCAATACACCAAAGAGGAATACGAAGCATTGGTGCCAAAAATCATTCAACATATGAATGATATGCCTTATACAGATAAAAATGGGCTAGTATATAAATATGGAGAATTTTTTCCGGCCGAAATGAGCCCTACAGCCTATAATGAATCTTTTGCATATGAAAATTTTCCTCTTTTAAGGGAACAAGTTGAAAAAACGGGACTTATTTGGAGAGAACCTGAAGATAAAAATTTTAGCACAACGATTGACAGTAAAGATATCCCAGACAGCATTTTATATGTAGCTGAGGGTATTATAAAAGAAGTTATTAGTTGTCGCCATAATAAGGAATGCGTCCACGAATGCGCCGGTGCGTTTAAAATTACTAGCCAGGAACTGCAATTTTATAAAAAACTTAATATTCCGTTGCCTAAAATCTGCCCAAATTGCAGGCATTATGCGAGATTTGCTTGGCGTAATCCCATTAGACTTTGGCATAGAAAATGCATGAAAGAAGGGTGCACGAACGAATTTGAAACTAGCTACGCGCCCGACAGGCCAGAAATTGTTTATTGCGAAACGTGCTACAATAGTGAAGTAGCATAAAAACCTATCCAGGTTAACATAATGTTAATCTGACAGTACGCATGACAGTACAAATAACATGGAACATTTAAGTGAAACAAAAGTTTGCCAAAATTGTAAACAGGACTTTGTAATTGAGCCCGATGATTTTGCGTTTTACGAAAAAATGAAAGTTCCCGCCCCAACATTTTGTTGGAAATGTAGGTTTCAAAGAAGAATGTCTTACAGAAACGAACGCAAAGCATTTTTTAATATTAGTTTAAAGACGGGCAAGAAAATATTTTCATTATATTCTAAGCAATCTAAAATTCCTGTTTATAGTGACGACGAATGGCGTGAAGATGATTGGGATGCCATGCTATATGGAGTTGATTACAACTTTTCAAAGCCATTTTTTGAGCAGTTTCATGAGCTTTCTTTAACTGTGCCTCATTGGGGAACTTCGGGTGACGTTGGTAATTTAAGATCGGAATTTATTGCAAATTCAGACTATGCGAAAGATTCGTACCTAATTTTTAATACAAGTCACATGGAAAATAGTGCTTATTGTAACGCATCTTTTCATTGCAGGGAGTGTTTTGATTCCACAAGCATAACTGAGTGCGAACGGTCATATGAATTATTTTGGTCAATGAATTGTTACCGAACGCATTTTTCAACTCAGTGTAATGACTGCACAAATGTTTTATTTTCTAAAAATTGTAAAGGATGCGTAGACTGTTTTGGATGCGTTAATTTGCGAAACAAATCGCACCACATTTTTAATGTTCCTTATTCTAAAAAAGAATATGAGGAAAAAGTTAAATTATTTTCATTACAAACGTGGAGCGGGTGCCAGGATGTAAAGAAAAAATCTCACGAGTTTTGGCTTAAGGCGCCGGTAAAATATATACAGGGCACTAACAACTCTAACGTCTTGGGAGAATATATTTCTCATTCACGCAATATCTATATGGGATATCTTGTTTATGAAGGCGACAATCTTCGTTACTGCCAAAATCATACAGTCCCCGGGTCAAAGGATTCTATGGACATATCTGTGTGGGGCTCTCCTAATGAGCTTTGCTACGAAAATACGACATGTGGCTATGGATTGTCTAATTCTAAGTTTTGCGTGGAATGTTGGCCAGAGAATAGCAATTTAGCATATTGCATGTTTATGAAAAATAGTTCTGACTGTTTTGGTTGTTTTGGTTTAATAAATAAAAAATATTGTATTTTTAATAAACAATATTCTGAAACCGTTTATTACGAACTGGTAAAGAAAATTATTGAACATATGAATATGTTGCCCTATATTGATAAAAAGGGAAGAGTATACAAATATGGCGAATTTTTTCCAATAGAGCATTCTCCATTTGAATATAATACTTCTGTAGTAAATGAATATTTTCCTTTAACGCGAGAACAAGCGTCAGAGCAAGGATTTAGCTGGGACAACGTAGAAAAAACAGAATATGAAGTGAATATAAATGCAAGTGATTTACCAAATTCAATTATAGACGCTGAAGATACTATTATTTCAAAATTAATTGCATGTGATAAATGTAAAAAGGCTTACCGTATTATAAAACCAGAATTAGAATTTTTAAGAAAAGAAGAATTGCCCTTGCCCAGGTTATGTGTTGAATGCCGTTATGCAGAGAGAATTTTGCAAAGGAACAAATTTCACTTGTTTCACCGCCAATGCATGAAAGAAGGATGTACTAATGAATTTGAAACTAGTTACGCGCCCGACAGGCCAGAAATTGTTTATTGCGAATCGTGCTACAATAGTGAAGTAGCTTAAAATAAATATATGATAATAGCTGGATTACAAAAAACAACTTTAATTGACTACCCGGGCAAGATTGCCTGCGTGGTTTTTTTGGCTGGGTGCAATTTTAGGTGCCCGTGGTGTTATTCGGCAGAGCTGGTTTTGCCGTTAAAAATTGCCAAACAACCAAGAATGGCCGAAGAAGAATTTTTTAATTTTTTAAAAAGCCGTCAGGGAATGTTGGAAGGCGTGGTAATTTGCGGGGGCGAGCCAACAATAAATAAAGATTTGCCAAAATTTATAGAAAAAATGAAGCATTTGGGTTTTTTTGTTAAATTAGATACCAATGGCTCTAACCCAAAAATGTTAAAAGAATTGGTGCAGGCACGACTGGTAGATTATGTGGCAATGGATATAAAGACCGCGCAAGATAACCCGGCTTACAAAAATTTAATGATAGAGGGCATTACCCTTGCTCAAATTGAAGAAAGCGTAGAATTTCTAAAGCAAGGAAAACTTGATTGGGAATTTAGAACAACGGTTGTAGATACAATTCACGATAAGCAAGATTTGTTAAAAATTGCTAAGTGGATAGGTGGGCCAGATGTTAAATATTATTTGCAGAATTTCAGAGCAGAAAAAACAATTGATCCGGAATTTGAAAAAATAAAACCTTTTAAAGAAGAATTTTTAGAAGATATTGTAAAAGAAATTTCTCCATATTTTAAGGACTGTAAACTTCGATAGTTTTTTTGCTCGGCAGTGTTTTGTGCTCGGCAACAACCTTTTTCTATCGCTCGGCAGTGTTTTGCACTCGGCAACAAACTTTTTTCCGATGCAGGTAACCCCCTTTGCCTTTTCAGGCAAGTGGACCTGGGTCTACAAAAAGTTTGTTGCCTTCGCTTAGAAAACTCATTGCCTCGCTACTTAGATGTCCGCTTCAAAAATATTATTTTTTCTTTGTTTATCGTTTATAGCAGGAATATTTTTGGAATCAATTATAAAAATCCCGCAAATTTTTGTTTGCGGGATTTTTGTTGTAACCGTTTTAATAATTTTTGTTTCAACTATTCGGCTATTCTTATGTTCTCAAGAACATTGGAATAGGCTTTTGGTTTTTGGATTTTGTCTAATTTCTCTTGCTCTAGGAATTTTGCGAGTGCAAATTACAGAATTTAATATTGCTAATGATAAATTAAGCCAATTTAACGGAAAAGGCAAGGTAGTTTTTACGGGCGTAATTTTAAGTGAGCCCGATCTTAGAGATACTTACCAAAAATTGAAAGTAAGAGTTGCAGACAGCACGGTTTTAATAACAACAAAAAGATATCCGGAATATAAGTATTTAGACAAGGTAAATATTATTGGTAAGTTGGAAACCCCAGGAGAAATTGAAGATGGAGTATTTTCTGGGTCTTATAGGAATTATCTAATGAAAGACGGCATTTATTCTGTAATGAATTTCCCAGATGTTAAGGTTATTGGAAGCATTAAGCCAAGCTTATTACAAAGAACCTATTCTTTAATTTTATTTTCTAAACAGAAAATTAGGGAGAGCATTAGATATAATTTTTATCCTCCTCAAAGTTCAATTTTAGAAGGTACTATTTTAGGAGATAATGGAGCAATGTCTAACGATTTAAAAAAGCAGTTAAATATTACAGGACTTCGTCATGTTATTGCAGTTTCGGGGACTCACGTTGTTATTTTAAGCGAAATAATTATGTCCCTTTTATTAGCTGTAGGGTTTAGTAGGGGCAAGGCTTTTTATTTTGCAATATTCTTTATATGTTTTTATATTATTTTAACGGGCTTGCCTCCATCTGGGGTTAGGGCGGGAATTATGGGTGGCCTTTTTCTATTGGCGCAGAAAATTGGAAGGCAAAGTGCGGGATCCAGAATTATTGTGACTGCATGTACGGTAATGTTAATAATAAACCCATTATTATTATTTTATGATGTGGGGTTTCAGCTTTCCTTTTTGGCAGTTTTAGGGTTAATTTATTTAGAACCTTTTATTAAATTATTGATAAAAAAAATTACAAAAGAAAAAGCACCTAATTTGGTGACTATTATTTCTACAACTATTTCTGCTCAAATTTTTACTTTGCCTGTTATGGTTTATAATTTTGGAAATGTGTCTTTTGTCTCTCCCATAACAAATTTTTTGGTTCTTCCCATTGTTTATTGGCTTATGGTTTTTGGGTTTTTAGTGGCCATATGCGGAGTTTTTTCAAATGTTATAGGATTTATTTTATTCATACCGTGTTGGATTTTATTATCTTATTTTGTGAAAATAATAGATATTTTTTCGCAACCATGGATGGCAAGAAGCGTTACCAGCGTTTCATGGGTTTGGGTTTTCGTGGCTTATTTAATAATTAGCTTTGTTGTGTCATTTTTACACAAAAAATATTCTCAAAAATTTATATAATTTACGACAGTAGGTAAAAAAAGTCTCCTGTGGGGGGTCAGGAGATATGTGGCTTTTCAGCCCTAAATAGAATGAACTATGAGATTTTTTCGAACTCCGCTACGCCGACATTTTTGAACCACGCTGAAACGGGTACGTTGGGATAGTACTCCCTCAGAAAGGCTGCGGCGAGGGCAATATCCCTCTTTTTTTCTTCAAGCGTAAAATTCTTTGGGGCAAGGCGCTTGTAGATTCCACAGTCGTGGCCGACTAAGATGAACTTGCTTTCGGCAAACTCCTCAAGGGCGAACTTAATGTCCTCCATAATTGCGGCAAATTTTATGGGGAAATCTGCTGGGCGAGCCAAAGGTATTGCGCCTCCGAGTTGTCCTATTGGAGTATATCTTTCTGCTTCGGGGATTAGTTCGGCTTTTATGTATTTCCAAAGGTTCGCAGTCGCTTTCCTTGGGTCTCCACAATATATGCAGATGCCGTGAATTTCTTTCATGGGTGTATTGGGTTGGTAAGGTCCAGGCGTTTTTTTGAGTGTGCGCAATTGCACGCAAACTCAAATAATATAGTAGCACATAATTTTCCAATTAGCAATGGTTTAAGCGACTCTTTTTTTTGTAAAAAATATAGTATAATTAACCAACATGAAAAATAATTTCGTCGAAAATAAAAAAGCCGAAGGTCCTGAGCGAAGTCGAAGGGCATGGGTGGTTGCAGCCGACATGGGTTATGGGCACCAACGAACAGCCTACCCCTTAAGAGACATTGCTTTTTCTGGTAGAGTAATAAATGCTAACAGTTATCACGGCATACCCAAAAAAGATAAAAAGTTTTGGCAACAAACGCGGACTTTATATGAATTAGTTTCAAGATTTAAAAATATTCCCGTTTTGGGCAATATAACCTTTTCTATTTTAGACAGCTTTCAAAAAATAATGAAGTATTACCCCGAAGAAGATTTATCTAAGCCAAATTTTGTGCTAAAAAATATTTTTCGTTTTATTGATAAAGGCTGGGGCAAAGATTTAATTGAAAGGTTTAAGAAAAATCCTTTACCGGTGGTTTCAACTTTTTTTACGCCAGCTTTTATGGCCGAAGAATTTAAATACCCTTCACCAATTTATTGCGTAGTTTGCGATGCAGACATTAACCGCTCTTGGGCTCCTTTAGAACCTAAAAAAAGCAAAATAAAATATTTGGCGCCTTGCACTTGGGTGCGCGACAGGTTAAAACTTTATGGCGTAAAAGAAAGCAATATCTTTTTAACCGGTTACCCATTGCCAAAAGAAAATGTTGGGAAAGATTTGGAAATTTTAAAGGAAGATATGAAAAACCGTCTTATAAATTTAGACCCGCAAAAAAAATATACAACAACTTATAGCCCGTTGGTTAAAAGTTTGTTGGGCAAATTACCGGAAAAGTCTAACCACCCCTTAACAATTATGTTTTCAATTGGGGGCGCGGGAGCGCAAAAAGAAATTCCGTTAGATATAATAAATAGTTTAAAAGAAAAAATTATAAACAGAAAATTAAGATTTATTATTGCTATTGGAGTGCGGGAGGAACTAAGAAAATATTACGCAGAAAACATTAAAGATTTAAAATTAGACGGCTGGGTGCACATATTATCTGCCATAACAACAGACGAATATTTTAGAGTTTTTAATGAAGCATTAAGAGAAACAGATGTTTTGTGGACAAAACCTTCCGAGCTTTCATTTTATGCGGGTTTGGGTATTCCAATAATTATTGCACCACCAATTGGTTCGCAAGAAGATTTTAATAAACGGTGGTTATTGCATGTGGGAGCGGGCTTGGCGCAGGAAAACCCAAAATATGCTCACGAATGGTTTTATGACTCATTAAATTCGGGAGACTTAGCCGAAGTTGCAATGCAGGGTTTTGTGGAAATAGAAAAAATGGGTGCTTATAATATTGAAAAGTTAGTTGTAGGACAACAAAAATGATTAAGAGAACCATAAAATTTTTAGCAATTTTTTTAGCAATAATTATAATAATTTTGGCGATTATTTTTTGTTATTATTTTGTGGGCGCAGCCCCGGTGCAAAGAAACATTACTTGGGGTGTTGATTTTTCGCAAATGCAGGCACAAACATTGGGTTTAAATTGGAAAGACGCTTATTCAGCAATAATTAATGATTTGGGGGTTAAAAATATTAAACTTCACACACAATGGGATTGGCTTGAGGGCTCAAAAGACACTTATTATTTTAACGATACAGACTGGCAATTAGAACAAGCTAATGAAAAGGGGGTTAAAATTATTTATGTTGTTGGAATGAAAAGTGGAAGATGGCCAGAATGTCATATACCAAAGTGGGCCAGTAATTTAGATGAAGACGCTCAAAAAACGGCCATTCTAGACTATATTAAAGCCGTTGTGCTAAGATATAAAGATAATCAGGCCATAACCTATTGGCAGGTTGAAAATGAGCCATTTTTTAATTTTGGTGATTGCCCCAATTGGTATTACAAAAACGATGACTTTTTAAAAACAGAAGTGGCAACTGTAAAAGCATTAGACCCCACAAGAAAAATAATTGTTTCAGACACTGGAGAGTATTCTTCTTGGTTTGGGGCTGCTAAAATTGGAGATATTGTTGGCACCACAATGTACAGGGAAGCATGGACCAGTATAACAGAAAGTTTTGGTTTCTATTTCCATTCTGTTTTTTCGCCGGTATTTTATTCAAGGAAAGCTTTAATAATTAATAGAATATTTGGTAAAGATGTGATTTGTATAGAATTGCAGGCAGAACCGTGGGTTTCGGGGTTTCTAAGTAAAGCGCCGGTAAATGTCCAATTGAAAACAATGAATCCGGAAATATTTAATGAAAATGTGAAGTTTGCAAAAGATTCGGGGTTAAATAAATTCTATTTTTGGGGTGTAGAATGGTGGTATTGGATGAAAACCACGAAAAACCAGCCGGCAATTTGGGAAGAGGCTAAACAACTATTTCAATTAAATTAAAATATGATAAGTATAATTATTCCATCTTTAAATGAAGAAAAATATTTACCGTTGCTTTTAGAATCAATTAAAAGACAGGCTTTTGGTGAATACGAAATAATTGTTGCCGACGCCGGTTCAAAAGACAAAACAATTGAAATTGCTAAACAATACGGATGCATAATAACTCCCGGTGGGTTGCCCGGCAGGGGAAGAAACCTTGGCGCTAAAGTTGCCAAGGGGGAAATGTTATTCTTTGTAGACGCCGACGAAGCTTTGCCAGACCATTTTTTAGAAAAATCTTTATTGGAAATTGAAAAAAGAAATCTTGATGCGGCTGGTCTTTGTTTAGTTCCTCTGCCAAATACTAAAATGTCTGCATTTTTATTAAATATTTTCTATAATCAGCCGGTAGTTTTGTTGGAAAGCGCTTTGCCGCATGCAGCCATGGGAATTTTTATTAAGAAAGTTATGTTTGAGAAAATTGGGGGTTTTGATGAAGACGTAAAATTAGCTGAAGATGTTTATTTGGTTAGAAGAGCTACCAGAGTGTTTAAAGCAAAATTTGGAATTTTAAAAACAACAGAAATTTTTGTTTCAGACAGAAGGTTTAAAACAGACGGGTGGCTTTCAACTGGTGCAAAATATTTTTTATGCGAACTGCACATGTTGTTTTTGGGGCCGGTTAAGACCGATATTTTTAAATATAAATTTGACCACCATAAAGATAAAAATAAATAAATATAAATATGTATAATTTACCAAAATTTAATTTGAAAGAATCTAGAAGTTTTTGGGTTGTAATATTAGTTGTAATAATTATTGGCTCAGCAGCCGTGGCTGTTTTGCATTATTTGCCCTCGCTAACACTTAAAGTTGCAAATGCGCCTGCGCAAAATAAATATGTTTCAAATGTTTCTTACGAACAGTCTATAATTGATGCTGCAAAAAACGTTTCGCCCTCTGTAGTTAGCATTGTTATCTCAAACAGTCTGCCAGTTTATCAGGAAATTGGGGCGGGGTCGGGATTTATTGTTTCAGCCGACGGTTTGGTTTTAACAAATAAGCACGTTGTTTCAGACAATAAGGCAGACTACACAGTTTTAGCAAATGATGGCCAAAAATATAAAGCAAAAGTTTTAGCTTTGGACCCGGTGCAAGACTTAGCTGTATTAAAAATTTCCCGCCCCAGCGGGACCCCGTCGAATGACGGGGGAGCATTTAAGCCGGTAACTCTTGGCGATTCTTCGGACATACAAATTGGCCAAACTGCCATTGCCATTGGAAATTCACTGGGACAGTTTTCTAATTCGGTTTCTGTGGGAGTAGTTTCAGGTTTGCAAAGAACAATTTCGGCTTCAGATCAAATTGGCACATTTTCAGAAACTTTGGAGGGCATAATTCAAACAGACGCGGCAATTAATTCGGGAAATTCGGGCGGGCCGTTGTTAAATTTAAAAGGGGAAGTTATAGGAATTAATACCGCCATGGCGCAAGGGGCTCAAAGCATTGGGTTTGCCATTCCAATTAATATGGCAAAAAGAGACATTCAACAGGTTGTAGCAACCAATAAAATTGTTTACCCGTTTTTAGGAGTAAGATACCTTTTAATTGACGACCAAATAAAACAACAATATAAGTTGTCTGTAGATAGTGGGGCATTGGTTTTAAGGGGCAATAACGGCGAACCGGCGGTAACCGCGGGTTCACCAGCCGACAAAGCGGGCATAAAAGAAAAGGATGTTATCTTGTCACTTAACGGGGAAAAAATTACGGTTGACAACTCAATGGCAAAAATAATTCAAAAATATAATGTTGGAGACACGGTAAAGTTGCATATTTTGCGCAATGGAAAAGAAATGGACGTTACAGCAACTTTGTCTGAAAGAACCACTTAAGTATTGACACTTTGGACTGTATTTGCTAAATTATAATCATATGAATCATATCAACCGTAATAATAACTGGTTTTTCTACTTTAGCTTCTTTAAGAGAGAGGTTGATTTGAGCGTTTAATTTCAAAAATAAATTAAAACTTCAAATGAGCTCCTCTCGACGAGGAGCTTTTTTAAAACGTGCGATACAGCACATTCACAATCTGTAACAATTCACCATGAAAGGATCGTTATGATAATGCAAGAAATGAGAAGGATACAAGCGATAAGAGAGTGGTTGGAATTGAATCATAATCGTGTTCTCGGGCATTCCGAGGGACTTTATGTGGTTTGTGACGGACTCGACCCTAGTAAGCGCAAATGGTATCACGTTGACGAACAAGATCATCGCGTTTATCAGCGTAATTTGAAGTTTGCTGGCGACTTTCATGACGGAATTGCCGCGGTAGAGGATCCATCGGGTTGGTTCCACATTTATCGCGATGGTACGGAAGTTTACAGTGGCAGATCACGCTACTTCTCTGACAGAAAGCTTCTGGTCGTCGCCTTAGAAGAAAAAGCAAAAGCAGAAATGGCAGCAAAAGCTGC
Source organism: Candidatus Staskawiczbacteria bacterium (assembly GCA_903928565.1). Lineage (GTDB taxonomy): Bacteria > Patescibacteriota > Minisyncoccia > Minisyncoccales > Staskawiczbacteraceae > XYD1-FULL-39-28. Next base: position 26,486 of record CAIYRH010000013.1, on the reverse strand, counting down.
ATTAGAGGAAGAGGCCGCAAGAGCCAAAAACAACCTCGTCGAAGCGACCGTGCAAGGGTGAGCTAAGCTCGCCGAATCTATTTTTTCCCCAATGGCCATCAAGCTTGCGGGGATTTTTTTTGTGACTTTATTAACAGGTTATCACTCTTGACTTGAGAGTGCTATTGATTTAATATAATATTTAGACTAAAATAATATTATTAAACGTATTAGTATTATAAATACATAAATAAAAAAATAAAAAATGAACGGAGCAAATTTTACCAATAAAGCACAAGACGCTTTAATGCAGGCACAGCAGTTGGCCCAAGAGAAGGGGCAATCACAAATTGATGCTTTGCATTTATTATCTGTTTTGTTAACACAGGAAGGTTCTATTGTACTTACAATTTTGCAAAAACTTGGAGTTGATGCTGATTTGCTGATAAAAAAAGTTGATGCGCAAATTTTAAAAATTCCGGTTATTGCCGTGTCGCAGGCATTTGGCCAGTTTTATTTAACGCAGGACATGGCAAAAGTTTTAGACAGAGCCCGCCAAGAAGCAGTAAAAATGAATGATGAATTTATTTCTATTGAGCATTTGTTTTTGGCATTGTTAGACACAAAATCGGGAGCTAAAGATATTTTGGAAAAAATTAATTTTTTGTCGGGGAGCCCTTCGGGAATAGACGGAGCCGGTTTGAAGAATTCAAAACTTGATTATGAAGCGGTAATGAAAATTTTGTCACAAATTAGAGGGTCAGAAAGAATTACAGACCCCGACCCAGAATCAAAATACCAAGTAATTGAAAAATACACTAGAAACTTAACTAATTTGGCGGCTGCCGGAAAAATTGACCCAATAATTGGTAGAGATAATGAAATTAGACGCTTAATGCAAATAATTTCTCGCAGAACAAAAAATAATCCAGTTTTAATTGGCGAAGCGGGTGTTGGAAAAACTGCCATTGTTGAAGGTTTTGCCCAAAGAATTGCTCGAGGAAGCGTGCCAGATTTTTTAAAAAATAAAGAAATTATTTCTTTAGATTTGGGTTCTATAATTGCGGGCACAAAATACAGGGGAGAATTTGAAACTAGAATTAAGGCCTTGTTAAAAGAGCTTTCAAGAGCTGCTGGTAAATATATTTTGTTTATTGACGAACTTCACACTTTGGTGGGAGCGGGGGCTGCCGAAGGCGCCATTGATGCTTCAAATTTGCTAAAACCAGCTTTGGCTCGTGGCGAATTAAGGGCAATTGGAGCTACAACTTTGCGCGAGTACCAAAAATACATTGAAAAAGATCCTGCACTAGAAAGAAGGTTTCAGCCAATTTTTGTGCAAGAACCAAGCATTGAAGATGCCACTGCAATGTTGCGGGGAATTAAAGAAAAATATGAAGTTCACCATGGCGTAAAAATAAAAGACTCGGCCATTAAAGCCGCAGTTGATTTGGCGAGCCGGTACATTGCCGACAGGTTTTTACCAGACAAAGCGGTTGACTTAATGGATGAAGCCGCTAGCGCTTTAAGATTGGAAATTGAGTCCGACCCGCAAGAGTTAGAAAAATTTGATGAAGACATTATGAAGCTTGAAATTGAAAAACAGGCCTTAAAAAAAGAGAAGGGAAGCGAACGCAGGTTAAAAGTTATTGCCAGAGAATTGGCCGACTTAAACGAAAAAACTAAAGCATTGCGTTTAAAATGGGGCGCTGAAAAAGAATTAATTAACAAAATTAAAGACATTAGAGAAAAAGTTGATAATTTGTCGTATCAAACCGAAATTGCTCAACGCGAAGCCGACTTAGAAAAAGTTGCAGAAATAAAATATGGAAAAATTCCCGAATTATTAAAAGAGCTAGCTGCTACCGAACAAAAATTAATTAAAATTCAAAAAGAACACAGATTTTTAAAAGAAGAAGTTACAGAAGAAGAGGTGGCGCGTGTTGTTTCACGCTGGACCGGCATTCCGGTAATGCGTTTAATTACCGAAGAAGCCAAAAAATTAGAAACAATGGAAGAGACTCTGAATAAACGAGTTATCGGCCAACACGAGGCAATTTCAGCCATTTCACGGGCTATACGCAGAGCCAGGGCGGGAATATCTGAAGAAAGTAAACCATTGGGTTCGTTCTTGTTTTTGGGGCCAACTGGAGTTGGAAAAACAGAAACCGCCAGAGCTTTAGCAGAATTTTTATTCGATGACGAAAAGGCAATGATTCGTCTTGATATGTCCGAATATATGGAACGCCACACGGTTTCAAAAATTATTGGAAGTCCGCCAGGTTATGTTGGTTACGAAGAATCGGGCCAGTTAACCGAAAAAGTTCGAAGAAGACCATATTCGGTTTTGTTGCTCGACGAAGTTGAAAAAGCCCACCCCGATGTGTTTAACATTTTGTTGCAAATTTTTGAAGACGGCCGGCTCACCGACTCTAAGGGCAGAATGGTGTCATTTAAAAATACAATAATTATAATGACTTCTAACTTGGGTAGTGACTACATTAATAAAATGTCTTCACTTGGGTTTAGCAATAAAGAAGAATTGGTTCAAAGAGAAAATATGAGGGAAAAAATATTTGATACTCTGCGAGATTCTTTTAGACCGGAATTTTTAAATAGAATTGACGAAATTGTTATCTTCAATTATCTAAAGAAAGAAGAAATAAAAACAATTGTTAATTTGGAATTATTGAAAGTTGAAAAGCGTTTGGCCACTAAAGAAATAAAAATTGATATTTCTGAAAAAGCTAAAGAATTTTTGGTGAAAGAAGGGTTTGACCCAAATTTGGGTGCCAGGCCAATGAAGCGCGTTATTCAGCGTTTAATTTTAGATCCGTTGTCTGTGAAAATTGTTGCCAATGAAATTTCTGAAGGGAGCAGAATTTTGGTTGATGAAAAAGCTGGCAAAATTGTTTTTGATTTACCCCTCGGCCGTAAGCCTATGGGCGAGGCAAAATATTTGCCTAAAATGAACAATACTCGCAGATTGGTAAAAACAAAAAAGTAAAAAACTAAATTTAAAAAAACCGCCCCAATTTATGTTGTGGGCGGTTTTTAGATTTGACAATTAAATTAGAATTGCTAGTATGAATTTAACGACCAGCGATAATTGACTGCTCGTTGAAATCTTTAACCGGAGATAAAACCATGAACCGAGAAAAATTAGCAGCGCAAAGGCGGTTAATCGATGGCGTTCTACACCTTCACCGTGATTTGGTGAATCTGGCTTATAACGCTTATGGCATGGTGCCTGCTCGCAAGGTTGATGGGTATTGGATCTCAAAACCTGTCGCGCATTTACCTGTAAACGAGCCATTTCGGCATGCACTCATTCAAAAGGGCATCCGCTTTGGTCCCCACGCCTCGGATAATGTCGTTTTGCAATTTGGCATTATGGCTTCGATTGCCCCAACGGAAGACGGGGTAATGTTTAAGCCAGATGTCGCGGATTACCGCGTCGAAGATCGCGATCACCACTGGTGGATTTTCAAGGCCGCACTTGAAGTGTTTGGCCAAGAACTTCCAATGGTCGCCAGGAAGATCATTGAGACAGGCCAGTTAATGGTGACTTGGAAAGATGTTAAATTACCGGACATCAGAAGTCTCCGCAGTTTATTTGGTGAATTTTGCCAAGAAAGACCGCATGCTGTAAAGCTCGTAAAGTCGAAGGCATTTCACCCCAACCCGGCTGATGAAAATGGTCCTTACCTTTCCGCACAGCATCAAGCCGCACTTTTCGCAGTTTGGCAGGATCAACTGGAAGATCACATGGTTGCTTAGCAACCGCCTAAAGTCGAGACAAGTTCTCGACTCTTTTTTTTATGTAAAATATTTTTATGGTAAAATAAAATAATGTTAAAAGAAACAAGAATATTTTTTGCAATAATCATTGCGGCAATAATAATTGGTATTTATTACTATTCCAATATTCCGCGGAATAACGGAATAGCCGAAAAGGTGATTCCATCTACAAATGACTATTCTCATGTTCTCAAGAACATTGGAATAGCAACGTCAGAGAGTTCTGCTTCGTGTGGCGCAGACAATAATACCATTGTTACAAAAGTAATTGACGGCGACACGGTTGTTGTTGAGGGTGGTTACCATGTGCGACTTTTGGGCATGGATGCAGATGAAAAAGGCTACCCGTGTTATGAGCCGGCAAAAACGCGTTTAGAAAATTTAGTTTTAGGCAAACAGGTTATTTTAGAAAAAGATAAAACCGACGTTGACCAATACGGCAGGTGTTTGCGCTATATTTTTTTGGGCGCAGCAAACATTGATGTGCAATTAGTAAAAGAGGGTTTGGCGGTTGCTCGTTTTTATGCGCCCGATTTAAAATATAAAGCTGAAATAACTTCAGCCGAAAAGCAGGCCCAAACGGGTGCGGTTGGTTGCAAGTGGGCAAGTTCTAAGTAGTTTTGAATTGCCCGCAGGCAGCCGAAATGTCGTCGCCAAATCTGTAACGCTGAGTGTAGCGTATTTTTAATTTTTCTAAAATGTCTCTAAATTCTTTTACGCGTTGTGTTGTTGAAGCCTCATAAATACCAGTATCGTTGTATAAAATTAAGTTTACAAAATATAATTTTTTATTCATTATTGTAGCTAATTCGCGCGCATTCTCTGGCAAATCATTTACATCTTTAATTAAGACATATTCAAACATAACCTTCCTGTTTGTTTTTTTAATATATTCGTCAACTGCTTTTAAAACTTTGGGCAAGGGGTATTTTTTATCTATGGGCATTAATTCACTTCGCAATTTGTCATTGGGCGCATGAAGCGAAATTGCCAAATTTACGTGTAATTTTTCATTACTTAATTTTTCTATGCCTTCAATAATTCCAGCTGTTGAAATTGAAATTGAGCGCACGCCAATGTTAAAATATTTGTAATCGTTAAATATTCTTACAGCGTCTAAAACATTGTTGTAATTTAGAAATGGTTCGCCCATGCCCATGAATGTGACGTTGGTGACACCATGGAATAATCCCTCGACTTCGCTCGGGATGATTTTTTTCAGGTACCTGTTGAAAAATATCACTTGTTCTATAATTTCATTTGTTGTTAAACTTCTTTTCAGCCCCATTTTGCCAGTGGCGCAGAATAAACAGCCTAGCGGGCAGCCAACTTGCGAAGAAACGCAAACAGTATTTCGGCCGTCTTCGTGGCGCATTAAAACTGTTTCGGTTTGCAGGCCGTCGTGCAAAGTTATGCGTGCCTTAACGCTGTCTTCTTTTTTAGAAACTAAAACGTCCGAATTAATTTCAAGTGGACATTCTTTGTTTAATTTATCGCGTAATTCTTTTGTAAAAAAAGTAGCTTCTGCCCAATTGGAAATAAAGTTTTTTAAAACCGCCTCTTTTGCTTGCGTTAGGCGGTATTTTGGTTCGGTTGCCAAAACTTTTTCCAAATTATCTATATTCATAGTTCTTTTTATAACACTTTTTTGGAAATTGGGCAAAAAAAGACCCACAATGTTTCCACCGCGGGGTTTGGTTCACAAAAAATACAAAAGGCAATACTGCCAGCCAAGCAAAGAATTGCAATTGTTATTAATAAGACCACGAGCCATGTTGGCATTTCTGGGTCGGCGTAATCGTCGTGAAACTCTACAGCCATGGGCTCATTTGTGTCGTTTGATTTTTCTTCGTCGTCCCACCAGACATCTGGATCGTCCCATGAACGTTTCATTTTGGTTATTCCTTTCTTCAGCTGGTTTGATTTAGAATTTTGTCTGTTAAATAATTCAAAGCCATGCCATTGCCACCCTTTCGAGCAATCCTGCGCGCTTCTTTGCCAGTAAGCCAGCCAAACATGTAGGCCAGCCAAAATGTCAGCGCTTCGTCTTTGCGGTCTGATCCTGATCCTGCAAATGCAACAATAATAAGGCCAGCTCTTATGGCGCCCGGTTGATCAGTTTCAGAACCGCTTTCCTGATTTGTTGCGCGGAGCAACATAATAGCTCGCTCACGAGATTGGTGGCAAAGCCTGTCTGCTTCTTGCTTCGCGCAAAGGTGAATGTCGCACCCGCAATACAATTTAAATAAAACTGCTCCGTTGCCATCTGTCTCAATAAGAGAAACATAGCCGTACTTGTGTTGGCAATGTGTCACTTCAAGTCCACTTTTCAGGTGCTCCATCAATTGAGTAATAGAGAGTCCCATAATTTTGTTCATGGCATTTCCTTTCCGGCTGGTTTCTGTTTTCTTCTTGTTGTCGGCTGACGAAGCTTAAAGAAAGCAATAAGTGACACTGCAATGCCAATTGGAACTGCTATTTCGCCAGCAATATACCACTCATTTTTGAAAATAGAACGATACGTTGAGGCTGTGACTTCTTGCATCATTCCTCCAAACATCATAATAAGACCGAAAAATCCAAAGAGTAGTCCTCCCCCAAAGAAGGAGAATGTCACGCCAGTTTTTTTCTTTGCGCACTCAACTTTGTCTATTTTCTTTTTATGTTCGCTCATAGCAATTCCTCCAAGTAAAGTTGTGAAAGAACAAAACCGCTTGCTCTTAGCTTCAAGCCTACTACGAATTTTAATTTTTTGCAAAAATTATTGAGGTTCCAAATTTATTTTTAAATAAAAAGCCCCACCCCAAACTCTTGCAAGTTTGATGCAGGGACATGATAAACAATTTCTGTTTACCTAATCTTCAAAAGGCTCGAGACCAGCATCTTTGTAAATTTGCGTGCGCCGAATAGAGTCCCATTCGTGCTGATTTTTCACGTGTTTCCAGAGATGAAAATGGTCGTTATACTGCCACCACCGTCGTCCACAAACAGGACATAAATATGATAAATCATAGCGATTTCCACCGGGAGGAACTCCCGGTTTGCTTCTGTGGCTATGTTCCAAAGGTTCGCAAGTGTTACAACTTGGCCATTCATCGGCCCATGTCACGTCTTCAGCCGGTAATTCCATCGTTGGGTTTGCAAGCAACTTGTCAGCCAACGACATGTTAGCTTCAAGCTCCGCCATGACTTTGTCTCTTACCGTCAAATCGACATATAGTCTTGGCTCAATGACGCCACAGACAGGGTCGCCAAGAACAATAACGCGCATCATTGACGAAGAAGGTCTGCCAATTCCCAAGCTGACTGGACTCATCATCCATACGATATTAGTTGTTGGTGTCCCACCCGTCATTTCCATCATACTCCCAATGACGTCTGGATTCGGCCAATACTGAATTTGGCCGATAAAAACCACCTTGAAGGTGTCTATGTGTCCCAGCCATACAGGATCATCTTTGTCATGCCCCGTGTCAAAAAAGAATTGCGCGTCTTTTGGCATATATGGGCTATCGGCTTCTCCAAACCATTGAATAAATACCGACTGAAGCTTATTTTCTCCAGAGACTAGCGCGTAGTTGATAACGGTTGGAACAAGAACTGCAGTCTTGGCCATTTCGTGTTGTGGCCCAGGATGAGTGTTGGCTTGCATTTTGACCTCCTTGTTTCTGCGTTGGTTTGATTCCTCTTTCTTTTGCAATTGCGCAAAATTAGATTCATCTATTAAGTTCTACCACTTAATTTATACTGAAATAATATTTATGTCAACTAGAAACCACAACGTCGGGCGATGCATCGTCTGGCGGAGTTGAGTCTTCTGGTGGCGGTGTGACATCGGGTGGGGTGTCTTGAACTGGTGGCGTGTCAATAATTTCTTGCAGAATTATTGGGATACAAACGGCAATTGTTTTGCTGGTGTCGGTAATTGAGTTTCCTGCTGGGTCTGTAATTACAATTTTAATTGTATAAATTCCGTCTGTCACAACCGCGCCCGCATTATTTTTACCATCCCAAGTCTTTGTTTGCGGATTTGTTACTGCATTTGAATTATACAAATCTTTAATTTTTGTGCCAGTTGCATCAACAATATCTATGTCAACTTTTACTTGTTCTGAAAATTTTAAATCTATATTTGTTGTGTCGGCCGTGCCATCGCCATTTGGTGAAATGGTTGAATTGCTTAAAGTATAAGAAATAATGCTTGGTGGCGTTGTGTCTGGCGGAGTATTTACAGCAATTGTATAAGTTGCAATTGTTGTGCCATTTTGGGCGGTAACAACTAATTTATCGCCAGTTGCAACCGGGTCTGAAATTGAAGAATCATTCCAGCTTTGATGCGATTCGCTTTTTGTTAAACCTGCTTCAAAGTTTGCTTTTGATGTGTTGGCAGGAACATTTGTTATTGTGCCAATTCCCGCTGTGGGTCCAGTTATTGTATAAGTTGTAGATGTTATGTTTGTAACAGCACTTAAATACATTCCCGAAATTGCAGTCCAGGTTGCGCCATCAAAATGCGCTTCATAATAATGCCCATAATTAATTGAAGAGTCGGCTGCCCAAAACGCGTAATCTCCAGGTGCAGTAATATATGTCATATCAAGATTGTAAACAGGGGTTGTACTACCTACGGCGTTGCAAGGAAACCCCATTACGCCCAATGCATTCGACCAAGACGGGTATAGAGATTTATATAAAAATATATTGCAACCTAACCCTGGGTTACTGCTAAAAAATGAAGTGTCCAGCGCAAATTTACCAGCGGGTGTATAGCTTGCAAAAACGCCTGGAACCCAAGTTATTGGGTCAACAATAACTTTATAAACTACTTTAGCAATTCCATTTTCAGCGGTGGCGGTAAAAGTATCTCCATCTTTTACAGGATCGCTGAGATTTGAATAATCTATAGTTGCTCCTGGCACCGGCGTAAAAGCAGTTACAAAAGTTGCTTTTGGCGTTGCACTTCTAACATTTTTAATTGTTGCAGTGCCGCCGGTAAAAACGCCAGAAGCATAAGTTGCAGAAGTAATTTCGCTTATAATGTAAGTATTTGAAGCGGTTACCGCTACGTCGTTGCTTAATCTGGTTTTGGTTGGGTCAACGGCAACGGAATTCCAATTGGTGCCGTCAAATATCAATCTGTAATAATCTCCAACCGGGTCGTCGTCGCTATTTAGTGAGCAACTATTCCCGCCACAATAAGACACATAAAAAACATATTCACCCGGGACTGTTGAATTAGACATATTCAAATTATATGGTGCGTAATATCCCGAGCACCCGCCAGAGCCAACGCCTTGCTCATTTTTTTTGCCGGGGTAAACGTCTCTGAAAATTTTCAAATTAAACCTGCATGCAGCGCCCTGGTTAGGTAAAAAATCATTAAAGTGAAAAACAAAATTTGGGCCCGATAAATGGTCTACAACGCCTTGCGCCCAATTTGTAGTGTCTACTGTAATTGTGTAGGTTGCTTTGGTTGTTCCATCTTGGGCTACAACAACCAATTTATTTCCAGTTGAAACTGGGTTGCTAAAATTACTAGAATTATCTAGGCTTGCCCCTGTTGCATAAATTAAATTCGCCAGAAAGCTTGTCTTAGAAGTCATGTATGACACGCCTTTAATTGTGCCAGCTCCATTTACAAGCGGGCTAATTGTATAAACGGCAGAAGTTACGCTTGCATCGTTGCTTAAAATTACTGGCGGCACATTTACGGTAATTGTTTGGGTTGTGTCGGTAATTAAGTTGCCGGTTGTGTCATCAAATGCATTAAATGCAACTTTAATTGTGTAAACGCCATTTGGAACTAAATCGCCAGCATTATTTCTTCCATTCCAAATTTTTGTAGCGGGATTTTTAACTTTGTCAGAGGTGTAAATGTTTTTAACTAATACTCCGGCCGAATCAACAATATCTAAAGTAACTTTTACATCTTCCGAAAATGCTAAATCAATGTTTGTTGTGTCGTCAACAAGGTCACCATTTGGAGAAATAGTTGAATTGCTCACATTGTAAGTTGTAATGCTTGCAACAGTTGGCGTTGTTGGTGGCTCTGGTGGGGGAGCAACATAGGTTACATTTTGTGCTTTTGGAGTTGGGGTGTCTAGCTCAAAATCTGCTAAATTATTATCTGTATCTTGTTCTGTGCCCGCGGTTAAAACTTTTCGGCCAATGCTTTGCACTAAATTTGGATTACTCGTTGGCGCTGTTTCTGACTCAATTGCATTTCCAAAACCAACTTTGTCAGAAATTTCTTCGTTTGGATTTTTTAGGGCTAAAACATTGTTGTTACTTAAAGTTATGCCAGACAAAATGTCAGAGCCAACAAATTCTCGGGAAATTAAAAAATAACCATTGGCAGGAATTATTTTCCCGCTAAAATTTGTTGAAGAAACGAGTGAGCCCCATGCAGTATCGTTGCTGTCTTTTCTTTGCAAATACCAGCCAGTCAAAGAAATGGCACTTTCATTTGGGTTAAATAATTCAACAAAACGTTGTGCAACTGGCGCAACCTGAACTTCAGAAATTAAAATTTTAGGATAATTTGTATAAGTATTTTGAGTTTGAGGTGGTTTTTTATTTTTGTTGGTATCGTCTTTTTTGTTGGCATCGTCTGGTTTTTTGTCTTGGTTTTCTTGAGCAATTAAAACTTGCAATCGCTGGTTTATCAAATCTAATTCATCGAGCATGTCGTCAATTTGGTCTTGCCTGCTTTCTGGTGGAGGAACAACTTCATTGTTGGCAGGCTCAGCCGGTGGCACAACTGGCGGCGGCGGTTCAGACACAACAGCTTTCGGCGCGCTTGGTGGATTATTTGGAATTAGCAGGGAAGCCCCTAACAATTTACCTTGCGCTAAGACTTGCGACACATTAAACACAATTCCTTTTCCAAAATCATATAAATATTTAAACACCGTGTTAGATATGCTAATTAATTGGTTGGGCCCATAAGGCATTGTGGCGGCATAGTTGCTGTATTTTCCAACATCGTCGGCAAGCAAATAACCTTCGTCGAAAACCCTGTAAAGTGCATCAATTTCCGGTTGGACAAAGCAATTTTCTTTATCTTCGCCTGCAGTTAGCCCATTTATTGCTTCGTCAATGTCGCCAATTATTTTGTCTGGTGCCAGCCCCAAATAAACTTGGCTAAAAGAATGGCCGCCTTCGTAATCAACGCCTTTTTCATTTGGGATTTTTATATTTATGTTCGCGGGTAATGGTTTTTTGGCGCTTGCCGCTGTTGTCAAATTTCTAACAATAGAATTTATAACCTCGTCTGTGCTAGAAGTTAAATATTTTCCGTCGCCTGCAACTCTGTCTGCGGGAGTTGCAACATTATACACGGCAATAGAATTTTTATTTACGCCATGAGCCACCAAGTAGTCGTAGGCTGCATTGGTATAAAAAGTGCCTTGAGAATGCCCAACTAAAATAACTTTTTGAGTTTTTAGGTCGCCGTGAATTTGCCTTAAAATATCAGTTAAGTCGTGGTCTAAATAACCACCAGCATACATTTGCGTTGCCGATTCAATTACATCAATTGCCCCGCTCCCATGCGATGGGTTAAACCCTGTTAAGAAAGTCACGTTCGTTTTCCCTGTGCGTTCTTGGTATAAATTGGAAAGTAATTTTCTATCCAAATCGGCATAAGACTGTTGGCTGGTAAATATTCCATTTACAAATATGGCCGTATAATTATTCGGGCTACAGGTATCGGCCCGAATTATTTTTGGGATGAGTAATAAAAAAAATATTAATAGTAGTATTTTCTTCATTTTTACCTCTTAACTAATCGCTCATTTCACTAATAGGAATGTCGCATACTCCAGATCCTGTCACATATGCGCTGCTATATGTTTCTAATTTTTTTATTTTTTCTTGTCGCAACCTAGTATTGAATTGCGAAGTATCTATTCCTCCTTGCCATATTTGCGGTTGTTTGATTCGAGAGTTTGTATCTGCAAATTTGTTAAAGGCAGAATCTACCATACAAGATATGCCGTTATTTATTTTTTTCATTGCGGCAAGCCATGTATTGGTATCGTAAACGGACGTCAGTTTTATCTGAATTTCTTGAGCATATTGCAATTCGGCGGAGCGGATTTTGGCGGAATTGGGGTATTCTTTAAAAATTGCTAATTCAACATCATCTCTAATATAATTATTATTTGCATCAATGCCGGCAATTGTTGAATCGTTTAATTGTTGGTTGGGCTGTGGCGGCAAGTTTTTGCCCATTACATCATCCATTGTAATTTTTTTGCTGTTTATAAAATCAATTGTTGCTTGGGTTTTGTTTTGCTGGTCTGCGCGCCAAACTCCAACAAAATAAAAGGCAACATAAGCAACAATAAAAATTATGTAGAAAATGCGGTAAATTTTCCAAACGCCGTTAAGCTGTGGGAATTTCTTCTTAAAATATAATAAATAAATAGTGGGCAGGGTAATAAAAATTAAAACAAAAAGCCCAATTATTAACTGGACTTTGTTTTGGGCAAAAAATATTCCTGTAAGAAGATACGCCAGCAAAAACATAATAAAAATCTTTCCCAACTTATTTGCCGATTGTAAAAATGTGTTCATGATATTTTTTACAGGAGTTTAAATTTTTTTTAAATTCTTTTATTTTACAATTTTCTTAAACATAAAATCCACAGTAGCACCTGTGGATAACTTAAGCTCTGCAAAAATTGGACGATCGTCTAATTTTTGCAGAGCTGATATTTCTATAATTTAAAATGATTTTTTAAATAAACATCGTCATCTATGAAGTCCATTGTTCCATAGCGAACATATTTGTTTATTCCAAAAAATTCTACAATAAATTCAGTCTCATTGGAGCATTCGTAGGGGAATATAAAGATGCTTTTTTGGAGCTCGTAAAATCCTAATTTTTTAATCTTTTCGCGTAAAGCGTTCCTGCCAACTCTAAATTTCTCCGGGATATCAAAGATTATAAACCTCCACTTTCCGTCCCAATCTTTCTGTTTAATCGTTAGTTTTTCAAAATTGTATGTTAACGCCTTTAACCGCCCCTTATCTGTTAACGTAAAAGTATATGTGCCATCTTGATTTTCTGTCTTTTTAACTAATTTAGAGTGATATAGGCTAGATATTTCTTTATGCAGTTCTTTTTTGTCAATTTTTTTCCATTCGCGTGATACGGTTTTAATAACCTTCCATTGATTTCGAGCAGTATAGGAGCATCCAAAGGATAAACCACCTAAAAGCAACAATAATATTTTTTGTTTAAATGGTGACATTATTATATTATACTCTTGTATTATTAGCTCTGCAAAAATTGGACGATCGTCTAATTTTTGCAGAGCAGGGCTTGGCGAAGCTGATCATTTATTCACTGTTGAATTGTGCAAAAAAGTGTGCAATAATTAACAAACGTTTTTATAAAGGAAGCCCTTTGACTTTTGGTTAGTTTTTTGTTAGTTTTAAGAATAATTTAATTTAATGAATAAAGAAGAATTTATAAAATTAACAAACACCGTTTACAAAGTTTTGGAATTTTTTCCAGAAGTTGACCCGTTAAAAAACCGCGCCAAAGAAAAAGCGCTGGCAATTTTAGAAAGTTTAATTTTAATGCACGAAACTTCGGGCTGGCTGTCTTTTCAAAAAGAAAAAACCAAAGCGCAACTTTTAGAGGACATAGACATTCTTTTGGGCTATTTATGGATTGGAAAAGCGCAAGGTTGGTTAAACGCCGTTAATTACTTAATTGTTGCAAATGAATACGATAAATTAAAAGCAGAGTTTAAATTAGTAATGCCGGTGCACCGGAATGCTCCCATTATTATTGAACAGCCAGAAGAAGTAAAAGCACCTAGCCAAAGCCGGCCGTTAGAAAAACTTACGGCGAGGCAAGGCCCGCCTTCAGGTAAACTTACGGCGAGGCAAAGGCAAATTATAGAATATTTAGAAAAAAATGCCAAAGCGCAGGTTATGGACTTGCAAACAATTCTTCCCAGCGTAACCAAAAGAACAATTAGAAGAGATTTAGACGAGCTGTTAGGGGCAGGCAGAATAGTCAGAGAGGGTGACTTTAACCAAGTTGTTTATAAAATTAAAGGTGGGACATAATAGGACAAAAATAGGGGAGTTAGGACATAATGACGTTGGTTGGGACATTTATGTCAAAAGTATTGACTTTTAATTAATTTTATTGTAATATTAAGCCTTAAATGACAGATAGCTTAAACGAACAATTTAGTCAGATTTACGACCAATATATTGATAAAATATATAGGTTTGTTTACCTAAAGGTTGATTCCCAGGAAACAGCCGAGGATGTTACGTCTAAGGTGTTTACTAAGGGCTGGGAAGCCTACAAAGCGAAATTCGAAACTCGAAATTCGAAACTCGAAATTAAGAATATGGGTGCCTTTTTATATCAAATAGCTAGAAACGCTGTTATAGACCACTACAGAAGCAAGGGTAGGGCAAACGTGGTTTCAGTTGATGCCAGCCCGGACATTGCCGACCCTAAGACAAGCCCCCAGGACAAGGCAATTCTGGGTGCGGACATTAGCACTATTAAAAACGCCATAAAGAAGCTTAGCAAAGAGCACCAGGACATAATTATTCTGCATTATTTAGAAGACATGCCAATTGAGAACATTGCCGAATTGCTAGGCAGGCCAGCAGGTACAATTAGGGTAATGTTGCACAGGGGGCTAAAGGATTTAAAAGACATAGTGCAAGAATCATAATATTGTAACAAATCATAAGGCTAGAGCGTCATACCTATACACAGCACCATATGACAAAAATCACACAAAAACAACTTATTGAGTCTTTGAGACAGCTCAAAGAAATCAAACCCAGACAAGAATGGGCTTCTTTGCTTAAAAGCCAGATCTTAGAAACACCCTCCTTCGCTGAAGCTACGGAAGGGCAAGCAAATCCTGTTACTTTTGCGAGCGTTATTTCAAATTTCAAATTTCAAATTTCAAATTCTCGCAGGCTAGCCTATGCTTTGTCGGTGTTTATGGTGTTGGTTGTGGGAATATTTGGAATAACAAAATTATTGCCTTCAACAGAAGCTCCAAAACAAACAGCTTCGTTAACTTCGCCCATGGTTTTAAGCCAAGAAGTTGCAGTCTTGCATAGCAAAATAAACGATTTAGCCACAGCATCTAAAACACAAGCACCAGAAAGCATTTCACCGGCGGTTACAGAAATTAAAGCAAAGGCATCGGAATTAGCAAAAAACTTAAAAAATAATCCTAATCAAGATCCGCAAACAATAAAAGATATAGCAAGCAGTTTAAAAACATTAGCAGACGTTCCTGGCACAGACTTAACTGCCACCGCCGATGTTAAAGATTTATACCAAACAGTAGTTCAAAACCAAATTGACGATT
Organism: Candidatus Staskawiczbacteria bacterium; assembly: GCA_903928565.1. Taxonomy (GTDB): domain Bacteria; phylum Patescibacteriota; class Minisyncoccia; order Minisyncoccales; family Staskawiczbacteraceae; genus XYD1-FULL-39-28. The sequence goes on along the minus strand of CAIYRH010000013.1, from coordinate 11,334 downwards.
TACAAAAAGCAACTTTAACAGACAATCAAAAGAAAATTTTAACAGAAATTGAAGATTTAAACAAACAAGGTGATTATTCAAAAGCCCTTGAAAAAATATTATTAATTAATAAGTAGGCAGAAACGTACAAAATCGCCGGCACATATTTGTTTTCAAACTTATTGAAAATAAATACGTGCTAGGTGATTATTCATCTGCACAAATGACGAGTCGTGTTTCGTGAAAATTCGTGACTAGTACGTAAAGTCGCGAGTAAAAGCGAACAAAAATGGTCGGCCGACGAGAAGTAAAAAAAATAACAATAAGTTCTTGTCTAATTAAATATTTATATTCAATTAGATGAGGATAAACAAAAATTAAAAAACAATGAGTATTTCAAAAACAATTATAACAACCGTATTGGCTTTGGCCATGGTTGCAGTAGTTGCTCCTTCTGCTATGGCCTTAACAGCCGGATGCAGCTTAACAAATACAGCAACTTGTAACTTACAAGATTTGACAACATTAATCAGCGGATTAACAAGTCAATTAACAAGCTTACAAGGCACTTCCGGAACAACTGGAGCAGGTGCATGCGTAGGAGTAACTTTCACAAGAAACCTATACGTAGGTAACACAGGTTCAGACGTAAGCTGCTTACAACAAATAGTTGGAAGCACAGTCGTTGGAACATATGGTCCAAATACAAAGGCCCATGTTGTAACATTCCAAACAGCACATGGCATTACAGCCACAGGTAGTGTTGGCCCAAGAACAATAGCCGCTTTAACATTGGCTATGGGTGGATCAACAGGCGCAGGAGCAGGATCAGGATCTGGATCAACAGGTCTTTGCCCAAATGGCATGACACTTGCCAGCAACTGCACAACAGGTGCAAATAATACACCAGTTGGAGGAATCGGATTCCTTTCAATCCCTGAATTAGCTGCTACACCAGCATCAAATGCAAATGTAACAACTACAACAAACGTCCCAGTATTGGGAGTAGACGTCAAAGCCATTGGTTCTGACATGGTAGTTAACAGCGCAAAAGTTCAGTTGGCAGCAACAAAGAACTCAGCTGTTGAACACCCAGCAACAACAGTACAAGCACTTTATGTTTACGATGGATCAACAAAAATTGGTACATACCCAGTAAACACAACTACAGTTATCAAAGATGGTAGCTCGTACTATGTAATATTGTCAGGATTCAGCTTTAGAGTTCCTGGAAACACAACAAGAACGTTGACAATCAACGCTGATTTCGCTCCATCATTAGAAACATCAAGAGTATTAAAAGTTGCCTTGTATGGAACTACAGATGCTATTGGTGCAACAGATGGTTCAGGAGTAAACAGATCAGCTGGTTTAGACGCAAGTCTTTCATCCGGAATTCCTACAGCTAACTACAAACAATACACTGTAGCATACGCAACAGTAAACACTTCAACATTAGCAGCTACAGCAAACACAAGCACACCAGTAGCAGCTTCAGTAAAAATTGATTCAACAAACGGAACAACAGACGTTCCAATGTTGGTCTTTGATACAAAGTCAACAACAGGAGCTTCAGTAATAACTGATGTAACTGTTACAGCTACAGGAGATGCAGCAGGTATCGCAGCTGTAAATGCTGTAAAATTGTATGATGGCAACACATTATTGGGTTCATTGTCATTAACTGCCGCAAAGGCACATTTCACAAACCTTACAATCAATGTCCCACAAGACGCTACAAAGACATTGACAGTAAAGGCTGACCTTGCTGTATTGGCAACATCAGACAATGGAAAAGGAGTTATCTTCTCTATTGCTGACCCAACAGATGCAACTTATGGTATTTTATACAATAAGCCAAATTTGACATCAACAGCAGCAACAGGATCTGCAATCACAGGAAAAGAAATGTATTTGTATAACGGTAAAGCAGCTGTATTAACACTTGCTTCACCATTAACATCTGCATATTCTTACAACGCTACAACTCCAACAGCAAGTAATGCCTCAGGTACAATCACCTTTAACGCTAAAGGAGATGGCGCCGCTTTGACAAAACTTGCAACAGCAACTGTAAAAGTTAAAGCTTGTAACAGCACAGCTTGTTATGCTTCAGGATCAACTCTTGGAACAATAGCAGAAGATGTTACAGTTTCACCTAATACAGACACTTCACCAGACGGAACAACAGCAACAGTCACTGTTAACGCTTCTATTTCAAGAGGCACAAACAGCGGATATGTATGGTTCGAAGTCTATGAAATTGACTGGAGCGTAGGAGGAGTAACAGCCAGCCAAGACTGGGGATTAACAGATTACAGAACACCTTCTGTAAACATGTACTAATCCATTTAGTCGGTTGAAGTTTTACTTCAACTAACTGAAAACTAAAAACCACCCTTTTGGGTGGTTTTTAGTTGCGTTTCTTTAAAACCCTTGTAAGAAGTTATCTATTTGGGGTTTCAATTCTGGGTTTGTTTCCATAATCTTTAAGGCTAGCTCTCTTGCCTTGTCATATTGCCCTAAAAGCTTATAAACAAGCATTAAAGAAGTTTTATATTGAACATTAGATGTGTTTAGTGCAATTAAATTTTGGTAAATAGGCATTAACTCTTGATAATTTTTAACTTCTATGAAGGCACCAGCTAATTGGTTTAAAGAGTTCTCATTTTCTGTGGCATAGCCATTTACTTTTGCCTGCCCAATAAAATCTTCGCCGACTGCTATATTGTTTAAATAAATATTAATTAATCCGGCAGTCCAAAGGCACTCTTTATTTTTAGGAAAATTTTTAAGACAGTAATCTGATTTTTCTTTTGCATTTGTAAAATCTTTGTTTGAAATGTCGGTTAGAAAAGAGGACAATATGAAGATTGTGTTGTTGGGGCTTAATTGTAGTGCTTTTTTATACGCATTTTGAGAATTTATTGTTTGTCCTGTTGCAGAAAGAGATTCTGCTAGGCGTAGCCAGTTTTGTGGGTTATATGGTTGTAGCTTGGTGTTTGTTTCAGAAATTTGCACAATTTTTTTAGACAATGTGGCTGCTTCTTCTGGGTTTGTTGCTGTTCTGTTTACCAATAAGTTTAAATAAATTGAATTTACATAGGGAAGAAAAAAAGTTTTTATTTTAGATTGTTCATCTAAAATTTTAGAAGCTGTTTGCCAATCATCTCTTGCCAATTCTTGGGCAACATTAAGTTGTTTATTCATCTGCAATGGTACAAAGTTATATTGCCAGAGAAATATTATTAAAACAAGAAAAGCAAAAGCCAAAGCGGCATTTTTTAAAAAAACGTATTTAGGTTGCTTTGTCGCTTCGCTTTTTGTAATGACGTCAGGGTTATTTGCATTGGCCGAATAAATTAAATGCAAAGAATGGGCCGATAATAGGAAAAAGATAAACACGTTGGCAAATCCATCAATGCCCGCCAAAGACGCCACAAAATAGGCAATAAACCCTGCCTGTAAACCATGCGCAACTGGCTGTTCCTTTTTAATTTTTTGAAGCCCCCATAGCAGTGAAATGAAAAAAATAAGATAAAAAATTAGGGCAAAAATGCCAGAATCTATTAATATTTGAATTAATGAATTATGTGCTCTATCAAAGTTTTTCTCAATTTCCATGGCAGGCAAATTGGGGTTGTAATATTTGTTAAAAGCAACATAAAAATTCTCTGGTCCATAACCAAAGAATGGTTTTTCTTTAAATGCTTGCACGGATATTTCCCATACAGATATTCTAGCCGAGCTAGACTCGGAATCTTGTGTTATGCTTGCAATTCTAGAAATTGGACTTTTCAAAATGTTTGGCAGCCCGCTATAAAATTGCGGGTTAACACTTAGAAAGAAAAATGATATTACAATTATTAAAGATAAAACTACGGCGCCAACCTTAAGCCCCTTTATTCTTCTTCCCTGTCTATCTGCGCGTGAGGGATAGGTTAATAAAAACCAAAGCGCGCCAATAAAAATGGCTAGTATGGAGGCTCTTGTCTGAGTCATAAGAATTACAGTGGCGCCGAAAAACAAAGTTAAAAATATATATAAATATTTTTTGGCCTTTAACTTCTCTGTAATAGAAAAAGATAATGCTAAAAATATTAATGGCACAAGATAAAGGGCTAGAATTATGGGGTTTCCCAGAGTCGCGGTTGGCCTTGCCGACATTTTAACAAAAATGTTACTCAAAATCCCAAACCGCTGGAAGATGGCTATTAAACCAACCAAAAACCCAATAATTAAAGAAAAATCAAGCAATTTTCTCCAAACTTTATCCTTAATTATTGTAAATAAAAAGAGGCAAAAAATTATAAAAAATGCAAAGTTAATAAATCCTCCACCCCTGTTTGGATCGCCCCAGAAGCTAAATGAAACATCAGCAGAAAAAAGTGTTGAAATAAAAACAGTTATAGAATAGCCAATTAATGCTAGCAACGGCACAAAAAGTGGTGATTTTGGGTTAAGTCCGCTCTTAATCTTTGTAATACCCGCCGAATCTTTTAATAAAAAACTAAGAAGAAATATTGCTAAAATAGATCTGAATAAAATTGCCTGTGTCCAGGCTGGTGGAGTAAACCAAGGTGGAACATTTAGTATTGGCAACGCCAGTATAATGAAAAACCCAACCCAATATACCCAGTAAAATTTATTTTGAGATTTATTGTTTTCCATACGATTCTATGATATAAATAAAAAACATAAAAATCAATGGAAAAGGATAAAAAAGAAATTAAAATAGGTATTTTGGGTAATGGCGAAATAGGCAGTTCATTTGCGCGGTTTTATAAAAACCCAAAAATAAAAGATTTGAAGAGAGACGATGGCTTACAGGGCGTAGATATTTTGCACATTAGCATCCCGTATGATGATAAATTTATAGAAATTGTAAAAAAAGAAATTAAAGAAATAGGGCCAAAGCTCACAATTATCCATTCAACAGTTGCGCCTGGTACAACTAAAAAGCTGGCGAATATTTTTAATGGAATGGTTGTCCATAGTCCAATGAGGGGTACTCATCCAAACCTTTACAAAGGTATAAAGTTATTTGTTAAGTACGTCGGTGCAGACAGTAAGAAGGCGGGCACAATGGCAAAAAAACATTTAGAAAGCATAGGCATAAGTACAAAATTATTTTTTCCATCAACAACCACGGAATTGGGAAAAATTTTAGACACAACTTATTATGGAGTTTGCATTGCCTGGCATAAGGATATGAAAAAAATATGTGATAAATTTGGGGTAAATTTTGATGAAGCGGTGACTGATTTTAACAAAACCTACAACAAAGCATATCCAAAACTCGGCAAAAAAAATGTGGTAAGGCCAGTTTTGGCTGTTGACGATAAACCAATTGGTGGACATTGCGTTGTCCCAAACGCTAAGATTCTTAAAAAATATTATAAAAGCGAGGCAATAGATTTAATTTTGAAATATAAATTAAAATCATAAAAATATGAAAACTATAATTCTTTGTGGAGGGCTTGGCACTCGCATGAAAGAGGAAACGGAGTTTAAGCCTAAGGCGATGGTTTTAGTTGGAGGAAAGCCTATATTGTGGCATATAATGAAGATTTATTCTTATTATGGCTATAATGAGTTTGTGCTGGCTTTAGGTTATAAAGGAGAAATGATTCGGGATTATTTTTTAAATCAAAATGCATTTGTTAACGATTTTACAATTGATACCCGCGACGGTCAAATAAAATTTTATAATAATAATTGTGACGATTTTAAAATAACTTTTGTAGAAACTGGTTTGGAAAGCGATACTGGGGAAAGGATTTTGAGAGTTAAAAAGTATATAAACGAAGAAGATTTTATGGTAACTTATGCCGATGGTGTAAGCGACATTAATATAAAAGAATTAGTTGCTTTTCATAAAAATCATAAGACAATTGGCACCCTTTCCGGCGTGCATCCTCGATCTAAGTATGGTTTAGTTGAAATTGATAAAAAAAATAATTTAGTAAAAGGTTTCGATCAGAAACCTCAAATGTATGATTATGCTAGTGGGGGATTTATGATTTTTAATCAAAAAGCTTTTGATTACTTTGATAATGGTCCCATGGAGGATGGATTGGTAAAGCTTACTAAGGAAAAACAGCTTTCTATTTACACTCACGAAGGATTTTGGAAGGCAATGGACACCTACAGAGAAATGGAAGAATTAAATGTATTGTGGAACGGTGATCCGAAATGGAAAATATGGAAATAAAAAATAGGAAAATCTTAGTTACGGGTGGTGCTGGGTTTATTGGAAGCAACCTGGTTAATGAATTAGTGTGCTTGGGGAATAAGGTTATCGTAATAGATAACCTGTCTTCTGGTAAGAAAGAAAATGTAAATCCCAAAGCGAAATTTTATAAAATTGATATAAGAAGTAATAAATTATTAGAAATTTTTCGAAAAGAAAAACCGAATATTATTTTCCATTTTGCTGCTCAGGCAATTGTTGACGAGGCTTATAAAAATCCCTTTTCTGCGATAGATACAAACGTAATGGGCACGGTTAATATTTTAGAGGTCTGTAGAAATAATAAGAATATAGAATTAGTTGTGGTTGTATCTTCTGATAAAGCATATGGCAAATCAAAAGATTTACCATATAAAGAAACGCATCCTTTAAAGGGAGACCATCCGTACGATGCGTCAAAGTCATCAGCTGACCTTATAGCTCAAACATATTTTTCCACGTACAACCTTCCCGTGGCCATAACAAGGTTTAGCAATGTTTTCGGACCGGGCGATTTTAATCTTTCAAGAATAATTCCCAGTGCTCTTGAATCTGTAACAAAAAATAAGCCGCTTTTAATAAGGAGCGATGGCAAGATGATAAGAGAATACACTTATGTAAAAGATATCGTAGATGGATGCATAACAATGCTTGAAAATAAGCAAAAGGTTATCGGGCAGGCGTTTAATTTTGGAAGTAAAAATATATTCAGCGTATTAGATTTAGTGAAAAAAATTGAAGTAATTTTAGGAAAAAAAATTAATTACAAAGTGCTAAATATGGCGAAAAATGAGATACAGAAACAGTATCTTGATTGGTCGAAAGCCGAGGAAATTTTGGGTTGGAGTCCGAAAACATCATTTGAAAAAGCAATAACAGAAACATCAAATTGGTTTAATGGTAAGTTTATGCTTTAGAGCTAAACTCTTTGGCCACAGCAGGTATCATTATTTGCGCATGATGCCATGCAGTATTCTTTGGCAATTGATTGACCGGAAACCATTCCCCACCCGTAAGGGATGAATCTTCGATATCGCAAAGGTAAACAACGGAAAAGAAATGTCCTCTTTCTTCTTTTGGATTATTTATATTGACGACAAATTTATGAGAAAGAATGGTTGCACCAAATTCTTTGGATTCTAGGCGTTTAAAAACATCTTCAATATCTTCTTCAGACCTTAATACTGAACCGGGACAATGCCATTGCCCAGCATAAGCTTCATTCGGCCCACGTTGAGTCATGAAGACCTCAAGGGCTTCGGAAGAGCGATTAAGCCGAAGGCAGACAGCTTCTATCGCGACGCTTACAGTTAGTCTAGCAAGCGCATTAAAAAACTTATTGTCATAAGGCTGAGTAGGGTCAACAGCCTTTAATGCCTCAATGGCTTTTTTGTAATCTTGTATGGGTTTATCCTTTTGTTGTGATGTGAGGGTGAAAAACATGATAATAAATGGTTAAATATGTTAATATATAATAACAAAAAGTTGGTCGTGAAGCAATAAATTAATAATAATTTCAATAAAATATGAATTGTAGAAATTGTGGTACAGAAATAAAAGAATTTTTTTCATTAGGCCAAATGCCTCCCATTAATTCTTTTTTAAAAGAAGATGATATGGCTCGTGAAAAAAAATATAATTTAAGCGTTGGATTCTGTCCAAAATGTTATTTGGTTCAGCTTATAAACACCATACCGCCTGAAGACCTTTTTAGAGATTACATTTATTTTTCATCTAACTCCAAATATTTTTTAGATCATTGCAAAGAAGTCGCAAATAATTTAACTAAAAAACTGAATCTTAATAAAAATAGTTTAGTTTTAGAGATTGCCAGTAATGACGGTGCTCAATTGCAATATTTTAAAGAATTAGAAATACCAACTCTAGGCGTTGATCCTGCAGAGAATATTGCAAAGGTTGCCAACGAAAGAGGGATTAAAACCCTCGCAGAATTTTTTAATTTAGATTTTGCAAAAAATCTTAAAGAAGAGCAAAACATTCAGGCGGACTTAATTTTCGGGGCTAATGTTCTGGCGCATGTGCCAGAAATTGTAGATTTTGTAAAAGGCGTGAAAGTGGCTTTAAAACCGAAAGGCACAGCAGTATTTGAGTTTCCATATCTTAAGGGCTTAATGGAAAATAAGTTTGATATTATTTATCATGAGCATGTTTTTTATTATTCCATTATTGCGTTAATAGGCTTATTTAAAAATGCAGGGCTGGAAATTTATGATGTTGAATTGACCCCCATGCAAGGAGGATCTTTAATGATATTTGCTTCTAATCCTGGAGTTTTCAAAATTAAAGAAAATGTAAATAAACTTTCAGCAGAGGAATTTGAAAATGGATTTGATAAATTAGAAACCTACCAAAAAATAACAATGAGTGTTCTAAAAATAAAAAACGACCTGATAGCTATTTTGAAAAAAATTAAGAGCGAGGGTAAAAAAATTGCCGCCTACTCGGCTCCAGCAAAAGGTAATATTCTATTAAATTATTTTGGGATAAATAAAAATTATTTGGATTTTGTCGTAGATAAGTCAAAAGCAAAGCAGAATCTTTATACGCCCGGAACTCACATGTTGGTAAATCCTTTAGAAAAAATATATGAAGAAAAGCCAGATTATCTTCTAATTTTGTGTTGGAATATATCTGAAGAAGTTATAAATATGGAAGAATTAAAACAATATAGAAATAATGGAGGAAAGTTTATTATACCAATACCGGAAATTAAAATCATATGATATTTAAAGAAACAAAGATTAAAGATTTATATGTTATTGAGACTGAGCCAAATATCGATGAACGAGGAAATTTTGTTAGGATTTTTTGTAAAGATAAATTGGAAAAAACTGGACTGTCTTTTGATATAGTGCAAGCTAATCAGTCAATTACAAAACAGAAGGGGACAATTAGAGGGATGCATTTTCAAACAGATCCGAAATCTGAGGATAAGATAATACAATGTTTGAATGGCTCAATTTTTGATGTGGCAGTTGATTTGAGAAAAGACTCTTTGACGTATGGCCAATGGGTTAGTTGCGAATTATCCGAGGACAACGAAAAAATGTTTTTTATACCTAAGGGGTTTGCGCATGGTTTTCAGACATTGACCAATAATTGCAAAGTGCAATATTTTATGTCAGAATTTTATTCTCCAAAAAATGCTAGTGGAGTGCGTTGGGACGACGCATTCTTAAATATAAAATGGCCTATAGAAAAATCAGTTATTTCTGACAAAGACAAAAATTGGCCGTTGATTAAAAAATAATTTTATGAAACAAAAATTCATACCGGTTACCGGTCCGTCTATAACAGAGAAAGAAGTGGAATACGTTGCCATGGCCACAAGAGACGGATGGAATCAAAATTATAAAAAATATATTGATTTATTTGAAAAGAAATTTTCAAAATATGTCCAAAGAAAATATGCTCTGGCAACTTCTTCCTGCACAGCTGCTTTGCATTTGGCATTTTTATCTTTAGACCTGAAAAAAGGCGACGAAGTTATAGTCCCAAACATAACATGGATTGCCTCAGTTGAGCCCTTGTATTGGATGGGCGTCAAGCCTGTCTTTGCTGACATAGATGAAAAAACATGGTGCATTAATCTAAAGGATATCGTAAGAAAAATAACCAAAAAAACAAAAGCTATATTGATCGTTGATTTGTATGGAAGTATGCCAGACATTGATAAGATACTGGAGATTGCTAAAAAATATAATTTGAAAATTATTGAGGATGCAGCAGAGGCTATTGGGTGCGAATACAAAAATAAAAAAGCTGGAAGTTTTGGCGACGTTTCCTGTTTTAGTTTTCATGGTTCGAAAACTCTCACAACCGGTGAGGGTGGAATGCTTTTGACAGACAATGTTGCTATTTTTGAAAAAGCTAAATATTATTATGACCACTGCAAAGACTCAAAAAAGATATTTTGGAATTTAGGAGTTGGGTATAAATATAAGATGTCTAATTTGCAGGCTGCCTGTGGCTTGGCTCAGCTCGAAAGGGTAAAGACCTTGACTACTAAAAAACGTCAAATTTTTGGTTGGTATAAAAAAGGGCTTTCTAAAATTAATGGATTACAATTAAATGTTGAACCTAAAAATACTAAAAATACTTATTGGATGGTGACGGTTGTATTTAATAAAAAATATAATGTTAATAAAGAAGAATTAGTTGAAGCTTTCGCAAAATTTAATATCCAGGCAAGGCCATTTTTTTATCCGCTTTCCTCTTTACCTGCTATAAATGAAAATGCCAATACTCCAGTTTCTTTTGATATTTCTGAAAGAGCAATAAATTTACCATGTGGTTTTAACATCACAAAAGAAAACGTCGATTATGTTTGTAAAAGTTTATTAAAAATTTTAAAAATATGAAAAAAAATATAAAAATCATTAAAAATTATTGGGAAGAAAGAGCCAACAAATATAAGGTTAATCCGAAGGCAACAACGGATGATCTTTGGTTAAGAAAAATAGAAATTAAATCAATTATAAAATTTCTAAAAATTATTACAAAAAAGAAGAATATATTAGATATCGGTTGTGGCGATGGTTTCAGCACTTTGGGTATTGCAAAAGCATTCTCAAATTCTTATTTTATGGGTGGAGATTATTCTATCCAAATGATTGAAAATGCTAAACGTTTATCTAAAAAAATGCATTTATCGACTAAAAGAATCGATTTTCAAGTTGTTGACGTTACAAATATAAGTTTGAATAGAAAATTTGATGTTATAATCTCTGATCGCTGTTTAATCAACTTGCCAAATAGAGAATTGCAAAAAAAAGCCGTATTGGAAATTTATAGATATCTCAAAACTGGCGGTTATTATATAATGATAGAGAATTTTATTGAAGGACATAATAAAATGAATGAATTAAGAAAAAAGTTGAAAATAAAAGAAATTTCAGTTAGGTGGCATAATCTATTTTTTGACGAAAATTTTTTAAAAAATGAAATTTTGAAGCGATTTGTTCTAAAACAAAGAGAAAATATATCAAGTATATACTATTTAATAACTCGTGTTGTTTATTCAAAAATCTGTCAGCTTGAAGGGAGGGAGCCAGAATACGATAATAATTTTTATCAGATTGCAGAACAAATAAATGAAAATT
>CAIYRH010000012.1 GCA_903928565.1 Candidatus Staskawiczbacteria bacterium | reverse complement strand
ATTTTTAATTTCTAATTTCTAATTTTTATTACCAAGATGATTTTTTAATTCCCGGAATTTCTCCTTTATTTGCTAATTCCCTAAAACATATTCTGCAAAGACCAAAAGCCCTCATAAAACCGTGCCTTCTGCCACATTTAAAACATCTCCTTATCTTTCTAGATGGATATTTTGTTTTTACTTTTGCTTTTGCTTCTTGTGATACTTTTGCCATAATTTAGTTTGTAGTTTGTAGTTTGTAGTGAGTAGCAGATAAAATTACTTTAATCTACAAACTACTCACTACCAACTACTCACTAGCCTTTCATTGGAAAACCTAATAATTTATATAATTCTAAACCTTCTACTTTGCTTTTTGCATTTGTTACAACTGTTACTTCAAATCCAAAAATTGTTTTTTCTTTTTCTGTAAAAATTTCTGGGAAAAATATATGCTCTTTAAACCCAAGGGACAAATTTCCGTTTTTGTCTATTGATTTTGGGTCAATTCCTCTAAAGTCGCGCGATCTTGGCAAAGAAAGATAAATTAATCTTTCTAAAAAATCCCACATTCTTGATTTTCTTAAGGTAACAACTGCCCCAATTTCTAAACCTTCTCTTAATTTAAACCCGGCAATTGATTTCTTTGATTTTACAATATTTGTGTGTTGGCCGGCAATTAACGATAAATCTTGCATTATAAAATTAAAAATCTTTTCTCTCTCCGAGGCAGACTTTCCAACTACAGCCTTACCAAAAGAACTGTTAATAACCACCTTCTTTATGGAAGGCACGGCCATTTTGTTCTTAAACCCCAAATTTGTCATCATTGCTGGGATTACTTCTTTGTTGTATTTTTCTTTTAAGCTTTGCATAATATTTAAATTGGTTGCTTACACTTTTTACAAATTCTATTTTTAACGTCTTTCTCAATAGTATAGCCAACTCTGGTTGCCTTTCCGCATTTTGAACAAATTATTTTCACGTTAGAAATGTTTATTGCTGCTGGAATATCAACTACTTGGCCTTTTTCGCCTTCTCTTTTTGGGCGAACGTGTTTTTTCTTTAAATTTATTCCTTCAACCAAAACCTTCAAATCTTTTGGGAATGATTTTATTATTTTTCCTGTTCTGCCTTTGTCTTTTCCTGCTGTTATTAAAACTAAATCTCCTTTTTTAATTTTCATATTTTTTTAAAGTAATTCCGATGACATCATGGCTATTGTTGCAAAGCCTTTATCTTTAATTTCTTTTGCTGTTGGGCCCATAATTCTGCTTCCTTTTGGCTCTTTGCCGTCGCCTAATATTACGGCGGCGTTGTCGTCAAATCTTATGTATGAACCGTCTGCTCTTTTGAACTCTTTTCTTTGTCTTACAATTACGGCCTTTACTTTATCGTGCTTTTTAACAGCTTTTCTTGGTTCGGCTTTTTTAACTGCAGCCACAACAATGTCTCCTAGTTGAGCATATCTTTTTCTTGTGCCGCCGGGAACATTAATTACCTGAATAATTTTGGCTCCAGAATTGTCGGCTACTTTTAACATTGATCTTGGCTGTATCATAAATTTATGAAATTTTCTTAATTACTATCCAATTTTTATCTTTTGAAATGGGATTTGTTTCTTCTATTACAACTTTATCTCCAATATGATATTCTTGATTTTGGTCGTGGGCTTTGAATTTCTTGTGGCTTTTATATCTTCTTTTATATTTTGGGTGCTCTTTAATGCTTTCCACTTTAACTACAACAGTTTTCTGCATTTTGTCTGAAACCACAATTCCTTGTAATAATTTTTTAGGCATTTTCTTTTTCTTTAATAAGGGTTAATATTCTGGCCCTTTCTTTTTTTAAATTATTAATCTCTTTAACATTCTTTAACTTCCCGGATGAAAATTTAAACCTAAGATCGCTCAGTTTTTTTGTTAGATCGTGAATGCTCTTTTCTAACTCTTTTTTATCTTTTTTTCTTAATTCTGTAACTTTCATAATTAAACGTTATCTTTCTTAATAAATTTTGTCTTGATTGGTAATTTTCTGCCGGCTCCTTCTAATGCTTGCTTTGAAACGTCTTCTTTCAAACCATCTAATTCAAATAAGATTCTTCCTGGTCTTACGGCAAATACATAGTGGTCTACGGCTCCTTTTCCAGAACCCATTCCAACTTCTGAACCTTTAGCAGTAACTGGTTTGTCTGGGAATACCCTTACCCAAAGCTTTCCTCCTTTCTTTAAATATCGTAGAATATATCTTCTGGCCGATTCAATTTGTCTTGCGGTGATCCATCTTGTATCTAAAGCCTTCAAAGCAAACTTACCGAAATTAATTTCAGTTGCTCTGTTTTCAACACCCTTAGAAGCACCTTTGTGCCACTTTCTGTGTTTAACTTTTTTCGGCATTAATAATGACATAGTATTTTGTTATTTATTCTTCAAATTTATCTCCTTTATAAATCCAAACCTTTATACCAATTTTTCCATATGTGCATCTGGCTTCGTCTTGTGCGTAGTCAATGTCTGCTCTAATGGTGTTCCTTGGCAATCTGCCTTGGCTTAACCATTCTCTTCTGGCAATTTCAATTCCATTTAAACGGCCCGAAACTTCAATTCTTATTCCCTTGGCTTCTCGGTTTGTCATTACTCTTTCAATAGATTTTTTCAAAACTCTTCTAAAAGGCATACGTTTTTCTATTTGCTGAGCAGACATTTGAGCAACCAATGCGGCTGAAATCCAAGGATTTTTTATTTCTCTAATTTCTATTTTAATTTCTCTTTTAGTCTTATTTACTAGTTTTTTCTGTATTCTCTTTTCAATTTCTTTTTTAAGAGCATCAACTCCGCCACCGCCTCTTCCAATTAGCATACCCGGTCTTGCTGTTTCAATAATTACGTTAACTTTATTGGCAGAATGGTCTATTTGTATATTAGCAACCGAAGCTTCAATTAATTTCTTTCTTAAAAAATCTTTTATTAAAAAGTCCTCCTCTAAGTATTGAGGCATTTTTCTACCATAGAACCCACGGATGTTCCAATCTTCGGTTTCTTTGATTCTAAATGATTTTGGGTGGACTTTGTGTGACATAATGCTTTTGCTTCGTAAAAGAATTTCGAAATCCTAAACTCGAATTTCGAAACAAATTTTATTTTTTAATTTTTTGTTTTTTAGATTTCGTTTTTTTAATTTTTGGATTTGTTTCGGATTTCGGATTTCGTGCTTCGGGTTTAACAACCTTCTTTATTTTGCTTTCTGGAAGTTTGATTTCTGAAAGTATAAGCGCTACGTGAGCTGATCTTTTGATAATGGGATATGCTCTTCCACGAGACATTGGGTGCCATCTTTTCAGTTTTGGACCTTCGTCAACAGTTATTTCTGAAATGAAAAAATTTGTTTCGTCTAAATGAAAATCGTTTTTTATTGAAGCTACTGCTGAATTTAAAAGTTTTAAAACAGGACTGGAAGATTTATTCACAGTAAATAAAAGTATAGACTGAGCTTCAGCAACTTTTTTTCCTCTAACCAAGTCAATTACTTGTCTGACTTTTCTAGGTGAGGTTCTTAAATTTGATAATTTAACTTTAATTTCCATGTTATTTTATTTAGCTTTTGGAGCTACAGTTTTTACTGCTGCTTTTTGTTCTTCACCAGTCTCTATGGCTTTTTGCATTTTACCTCCGTGTCTGATAAATTTTGTTGTTGGTGAAAATTCTCCCAATTTGTGGCCAATCATATCTTCCGAGACATAAACTGCAACAAATTCTTTTCCGTTGTGCACGCCAAATGTATGACCCATCATTTCTGGAGATATTGTAGAATGTCTTGCCCAGGTTTTAATAATCTTTTTTTCGTCTTTTCTTAAACTCAAAACCTTTTGAAGCAATTTTTCGTCTATATATGGGCCTTTTTTTAAACTTCTTGCCATAAATTATTTCTTTCTTCTGCTAATTATTAATTTATTTGACCATTTCTTTTTATTTCTTGTTCTAACTCCTAATGCATGTTTTCCTTGCGGAGTCTTTGGATATTTCAAACCAATTGGCTGTCTTCCTTCTCCTCCTCCGTGTGGGTGATCTACCGGGTTCATAGCTGAACCTCTAACATGTGGTCTTCTTCCTTTTAATCTTGATTTTCCGGCTTTTCCTACTCTGTAAAATCTGTTTTCTGGGTTTGATACCATTCCAATTGAAGCAAAACATTCTCCTTTGAATTTTCTAACTTCTGAAGATGGCATTTTTAGGTTAACATAGCCTTCGTCGTGGGCTAAAACCTGCGCTGAAGACCCTGCAGACCTTACTAATTTTCCTCCTTTTCCTTCGTCCATTTCAATATTATAAATTGCAGTTCCAACTGGAATGTTTTTTAACTTTATTCTGTTTCCAATGGCCAACGGTGCAGATTCGGCAAATAATACTTCATCGCCAACTTTTAGGTTTTGTGGAGCTATAATATATTGTATTTTCTCGTCGGCGTATTTAATTAAAGCAATAAAAGCTGTTCTGTTTGGATCGTACTCTAAAGCTACAACTTTTGCAGGAATGTTCATTCTTGTTTGAGCGAATTCAATAACTCTGTAAAGTCTTTTAACTCCACCTCCTTTGTGCCTTACTGTTATTCTTCCTGTAGTATTAGACCTTCCAACATTTCTTTTAACGTATTTAATAAGACTCTTCTCTGGCCCTTTTTTAGTGAGCTGCGAGAAGTCTATTCCTGTCATTCCCCTTCTTGCTGGTGATGTTGGTTTATAATGTTTCATGTTACAAAATCTCTATTTTTTGACCTTCTTTAATTTTTACAACGGCCTTTTTGTATGATTTTCTAAATCCTTCTGTTTTACCTAATCTCCTCTTTTTTGCCGGAATTTTTATTATGTTAACTGACAATACATTTACTCCATAAATTCCTTCAACTGCATTTTTTATTTCGTGTTTATTATAATTTGGAGCAACCTTAAATGTATATTGGTCTTTATCTGCTAAATAAGTTGCTTTTTCAGAAATGTGTGGCTGTTTTACAGCTTCATATGAAAAGGCGCCATCTTTAACAACAGTTTTAACCGGCTTTATGGCCGTAACTGCCTTTTCTTCTTTTGCCTCTTCTTTTTTAACCGAAACTTTCTTAACAGGGCGTTTTGCCTGCTTTTTTGATTTTTCGGCGTCTTTCTTATTTTTTAAAAAGTCTAATATAGCCATGTTACTTGGTAAATGTGTTTTCTATTGTTTTAATTCCTTCTTTTGTAAGTAATAAATATTTTGAAGTTAGCAATTGCAAAACATTAAGATTTCTTGCGTCTTCAACATAAGTTTTCTTTATGTTTCTGGTTGCCATAAAAATCTTTTTATCGTAGTTTGGTAAGGCTACCAATGTGCCTTGGTTTTTGCATGGTAATTTCAATAATGAACTTGCCATTTCTTTGGTTTTTCCTTTCTCTAATTCAATGTTTTCTAAAATTATTAAACATTTATTCCTTGCTTTTTCAGACAAAACCATAAATAAGGCTTTTCTTCTCATTTTAAGTGGAATTTCTTTAGCAAAAATACGGTCTGTGCGTGGGCCATGTGTAATTCCTCCGCCCTTCCATATTGGTGAACGGTTAGAACCGTGTCTGGCGCGTCCTGTGCCCTTCTGCTTCCATGGTTTCTTTCCTCCGCCTCTTACTTCACCTCTGGTTTTTGTATGAGCAGAAACTTGTCTTTTATTAGCAGACAAAGAAACTGACACTTGGTGCACTAAATCTGCGTTAAACTTTACATCAAAGATTTCCTTTGGCAAAGTAACACTTCCTGTAACTTCTCCTTTTTGATTATAAATATCTGTCTTCATTGTTTTAAAATTAGCCCCTTATTTCCAATAATGTGCTTTTTGTTCCTGGCACTGCACCCTTAATAACTAACAAATTATTTTCTGGGTCAACTTTCATTATTTTTAAGCCCTTAACCGAAATTCTTTCAGAACCCATTCTTCCTGGCATTTTTCTTCCTTTTATAACGTGCTGTGGAAACCTAGAACCGGTTGAACCAATTTCTCTTTCTTCG
Source organism: Candidatus Staskawiczbacteria bacterium (assembly GCA_903928565.1). GTDB lineage: Bacteria > Patescibacteriota > Minisyncoccia > Minisyncoccales > Staskawiczbacteraceae > XYD1-FULL-39-28. The sequence goes on along the minus strand of CAIYRH010000012.1, from coordinate 682 downwards.
TGCTTTACACCGTGAGTGGCGTTTCTGCCGTGCATACCGTGTCTTTTAACTCCACCTTGAAAGCCCTTTCCTTTAGAAATTCCGGAAACTTTTACAATTTGACCTTCTTCAAATGCTGAAACTGTTATTTCGTCGCCAACATTTAAGGTTTCGCCTTCGGCTACTCTGCATTCTTTAACATGCCTGTATTCTTTTCCTTTCATTGATTTACCAATTTTGCTTTTCTTTTCTATTTTTTTAAAACCAATTTGTAAAGCTGAATATCCGTCTTTTTCAATATTTTTTTTCTGTAAAACAGAGCAAGGCCCAACAACAACCAAAGTAACAGGTGTCATTTTACCATTTTTGTCGAACATTTGAGTCATTCCAATTTTGTGGCCTAATATAAATTTCATATAGTTTAGCTATTAACTAAAAATGGGCTATGCCCATTTTTGAATTTGGCAATGTTGTTATCCGCGACCGAAGTCGGGAAATTTAACTATTGTTTGTAATTAAGTATGTTACTAAATTTTTATCGTAATGTCAACACCTGAAGGTAAATTTAAATCTCTTAACGATTCAATAATTTCTGCATTAGGATTTAAAATGTCAATAATACGTTTGTGTACTCGCATTTCAATCTGTTCTCTGGCATTTTTGTGAACAAAAGAAGATCGGTTTACAGTGTATTTAAGAATTT
>CAIYRH010000011.1 GCA_903928565.1 Candidatus Staskawiczbacteria bacterium | reverse complement strand
TTACCTTTTCTTATGAAAATTTAAATCTAATTCGAAACAACTTTAAAAAACTAATTTTTTGGTTGTTTATTTACCCGGTCGAATGACCGGGCTTTTGCTGATTTTAAAAATGGTTTTAAAATCATGCTCCATATAGTTATTTTCAAGGTGGCATATTTGTTTCAGTCCCACTTCGCTAAAGCTTCGCGGGATCACGCCTGCTGGCGTTGAAAAAAACACCCGCGAAAATATTCTTGTTAGAAAATACTTTCGCGGACGTTTAATATCTTTTGTATAAAAATTTACAAAAGTTTAAGTTGTTGCAATTAAATTATTTTTTTATTAATTTAATTAATTGTATTTGCTCTCTACAAAGTGTATTCTATTCTAAAATTAAACTCGTGTCAAGTATCTGAGCCGAAGAAGGGAGTCGAACCCCCGACCCACGCTTTACAAAAGCGTTGCTCTACCGCTGAGCTACTTCGGCTTGCGTGCTATTTTTTCTTTTCTTTTATTTTTTTATCAACCTGCTGTGCCTTTCTTCTTATGCCGTGCAATAAATGATCAACTCTTGTTTCTATTTTTAATGTCATTATTTTTACCCACGAAAGTACTTTGTGCAAAAATATTTGTTTTTCAAAATAAACCGAAACTTCTTTTATTTTTGTTTCAGCGTTTAAAATAATTCTGTGTTTTTTAATTCCTGTTGTACCAGTGCTTGGCAACGAATTTAATGTTGGCAATTTTTTAGCGAGTATAAATAATACCCCGCCGGCACTAAGAATAAAAATTATTGAGATTATTAGTTGTATCATAAATTAAATTTCGTATCTTGCAAACCTTTTTACTTCAATTTTTTCTCCAATTTTTGCAACGGCGTCTTCAATTAAATTGGCAATTTTTTTAGAATCGTCTTTAATCCATGGTTGCGACAACAATGCAACCTCTTCTTTATATTTTTTTAATTTGCCTTCAATAATTTGCTCTGTTATATTTTTTGGTTTACCTGAATCTTTTATTTGGTCTTGGTAAATTTTTGCTTCACTTTCTAAAAGTTCTTCGGGAATGTCTGTTTCTGAAACATATAATGGCTTCATTGCGGTAATTTGCAAACAAATTTCGTGAGCTAACTCTTTAAACATTGGGTTCTTAGCAACAAAGTCAGATTCACACCTAATGTCTAGCAACACGCCCGTTTTTGAATTTGAGTGAGAATATGTTTCTATTAAACCAGATTTTGCTTCTCTTGAAACTTTTTTAATAGAAATATTTTTGCCCCAAACTCTTAACAAGTCTCTGGCCTTATCAATATCGCCGGCACATTCTTCTAGCGCTTTTTTTATTTGCGTTGGCGCCGAGCCCGTTTCTTCTCTTAATTGCTTAATTTGGTCTATTGTTGACATGCTTCTTTCATTTTATCTATTATATAACGAACTGAAGAAATTGCATCATCGTTGGCAGGAATTAAATAATCTGCAATGTCTGGGTTTACGTTTGTGTCAACAATGGAAACAATTTTAATGCCTTTTCTTTTTGCTTCTCTGGCGCAAGTGATATCTTTTTCAAGTCCAAAAATAATCACTGCATCCGGCAATTTTACCATGTTTCTAATGCCCTCAAATTTTATTTTCAATTTGGTAATTTCGCGGTCGAAATCTAATTGCTCTCTTTTTGTATATTTTGCCAATTCGCCACTTGCCCTTTTTGCTTCTAAATCTTTAAAGTGGTTAACTCTTTTTTGAATTGTTTCAAAATTAGTAAATGTTCCACCAAGCCATCTTTCTGTTACATATGGAATATTTAATTCTGTTGCCGCTTCTTGAATGATAGCTTTTAACTGAATTTTTGTTCCTACAAAAATTATCGTTTTGCCTTCTGAAATTGTTTTTGAAATAAAAGATAATGCTTTTTCCAACTCCTTTGCTGTTTTTTCTAAATCAAAAACGTGAACATTATTTTTCACGCCAGAAACATATTCTTTCATTTTAGGGTGCAAACGAGAAACTTTATGTCCAAAGCCAACTCCGGCTTTTTCCATTTCTTCTATATTTAACTTTATATCTTTTGACATTTATTTTTTGTTACCTGCCTGCCGGCAGGGAAGCTTGCATGCGAACCAGCAAGGGCGTAGAACGAACTTGCCAGAGACACAAATGCCGCCGGGGCGACACTTTCGCTTCGGTTTATTTATTTTTTTTCTGCTTTAGCGCGTGGGTTTTTAACCCTTTTAACTGTTGTAGATTTCTTTGAAGCTCTGTCTTTAAATTTTTGTACTCGGCCCAATGTGTCCATAACTTTTTCTTGCTTAGTGTAAAAAGGGTGGCACTTGGCGCAAACTTCAGTTTCTATAAACTCTTTGCTGGAGCCTACAGTAAAAACGTTACCACATGCGCAACGTACATTTGCTTTATAATATTTTGGATGTATATCTGCTTTCATAATTATTTGATTGAATTTGTATAAACATATATTAACAAACTTTTTTGTAAAAAGCAATAGTCTACCATCTAACATGTTGAAATTAACCTAAAAAAGTGATACATTACTTAAATGGAGCAAGATTACTCAAAATTTACTGCCGAGGACTGGAAGAATTACAAGCCAGATGAATATAAGGCAGACACAGACGACAAAGCAGGCAAACAATCTGCTATCGTTGAGATACGCGCTGGCCAAGGTGGCGACGAGGCCGGTCTTTTTGCGCGCGACTTGTACAGAATGTATTCCCGCTATGGCCAAACAAAAGGATGGCGCGAAAAAGTTTTAGATTCCAACAACACTTCTGTGGGCGGTTATAAAGAAATAATTTTTGAATTAGATGGCCCCGGCGCTTTTGACGAACTACAAAATGAAGGTGGTGTGCACCGTGTGCAACGCATTCCAAAAACAGAAAAACAAGGGAGGGTTCACACCTCAACCGCCACTGTGGCTGTTTTGCTAAAACCTAAAAAAACAGAATTTATAATAAACCCCGCCGATTTAAGAATAGACACCTACCGGTCTTCTGGAGCTGGCGGACAATATGTTAATAAAACAGAATCGGCAATTCGCATTACGCACATTCCAACAAACACGGTTGTCACTTGCCAAACAGAAAGAAACCAACAACAAAACAAAGAAACCGCAATGTCCATTTTGGGAGCAAGAATTTTACAAAAACAAGAAGAAGATAATTTATCAAGCTTGTCGGCAGAAAGAAGAGACCAAATTGGCTGGGCAAAGCGCTCGGAAAAAATTCGCACCTATAATTACCCGCAAAACAGAATCACCGACCACCGTATAAATAAAAGCTGGCACAACTTAGAAAGCATCGTAGACGGAAATTTAGAGCCCATAGTAAAAGCCTTCAAACAAAAACCCGCCTAAGCGGGCTTTTTTATTATAAAAATCTATCTGCCTAAAATTAGGCTTTGGCAACTTGAAGTCATTGTGCCTGAGTCTATAAAAGTTTGAATACAAGAAGCTCTGTTCATAACGCTTCTTGAATAAACACGCGCCATGTTACCCGACCCATTATAACTGTAGGCTGCATTTGCTTCAGCAGTTGTTGTTTGCGCGCCAGCACCCAAATCTGAAAGATACATTGCCGAAGCCGTAAAAGAATCTTTAATAACCCACGGGTTTGCGCTATACCCAAGTGCAGACTTTAACCTGCTAACAAAAAGCATCCACGTGGAAGGTAAAAATTGTGCCGGCCCCATTGAACCAAATGTATCGCATGAAACCGGTGAGTTAAGTGGGTCTTTCCCAACAGAGGCTGTAATGCTTAGAAATGGTTGCAGGTCACGGCTTACTTTAAAAACTCTTGGCATATATGCGCCCGAAGAAATTCTTTTACCTTCACCGGTGACTGGGTTAGTGAGCAAACACTGCCCCACATTTTTTCCCAACGCCGATTCTTGGCTTAAAACCGCCAGCAGAAAAGCCGGTCTAATTGGCACTAAATTGGAAACCGCTTTGGCAATGTTAATTGCTTCACCAAAAGTTGGTGCTTTTGTAACACCAACAACCGTAAACAACATTGCTTTAATTTTTGCCGAAGCGCTGTCAGCAGCAGCTTTATCGGCTTGCTGTTTTTGATACTGGGCTTCGGTTAATTGCAAATATTGTTTCTGCTGTTGTTGATCTGCTTCACTCTGTTGTTGCTGAAGCTTTTGCAATTCAATTGTTTTTTGCAATTGCGTTACGTTATCATTCATTTTTATTTCCTGTCCCTGTAAGTAATTTTTCAAATTCTTTGTGTTAGATAAAAGGTTTCCCACCTGCTCGTTAAGATTGTCTAAATAAGCCAAATTACTAAAAAAATCAGACAAGTTGCCTTCTAACAAAATAACAAATTCCGGCTTTTTGTCTTCTTTGTATACAGATTGCAAAATGGCTATTAATTGCCGTTGCGAATTACTAATTTGTGCCGAGGTTTTGTTTATTGAAATTTGTGTGTCAGAAATTTGGATGTTTAAACCTTTTACCATTATTTTGCCCTGATTAATATCATCCTTCAAACTGGAAATTTTATTTTTTAACTTTGTAATTGCATTCTGCAAAGTATTCTTTTGTGCTGAAGTTTTTGTTAGGTCTTGAGCTAATTGAGCAGATTGTTGGTCGTAATAATCTGCACATTTTTGCAGTAATGTTTTGCATTCTGCAGTTGTTGCATTAGAGCAACTACTAGAAGTTGTAACTGCTGCGCATTGCGCACCCAAATCTTCCGCTTTTATATTAAGCTGAGGGACAACAAGTCCCGCTACGGCAAAAAATACTAATAAACTTAAAAAATATTTTTTCATTTTTCTTTTATTATCTCCTTTTTTATGCAAAAAAACAACCCTGCCTTGTTCACAGGCAGGGTCGGTAATTTTACTTTTCGTCTTCTACAACTACATCTTCCTTTTTATCTTTTTCAACTTTTTCTACGTCTTCTACTTTTTCTTCAATTTCCTTTGCTAAGTCTTCTTCAACCTTGGCAGGGGCTACTACAGAAATAACAATTTCTTCTAGGCCCGTCATAACTTTTATATTTTTTGGAAACACCAAATCTTTCACCAAAATTCGGTCTTCAAAAGTATTTAAACCGGCAATAGAAACCTTTATGTCGCGAGGAAGATCGCCCGGCATTGCCTTAATTTCAATTTCGTGAATGTTTTGAACTAATGTGCCCCCTAAATCTTTAACAGCCAATGATTCGCCTTCAACAACTAACGGAACATTTACTTCCACCTCTTCTTTTGCAGAAGTCTCAAAAAAATCTACGTGAATGTAATTGTCAGAAACTGGGTCTTTTTGCAAATCGTGCACTAATACTATTCTTTTTTCTTTTTCCCCTTCAACGTTAAGTTCAATTAATGAGCTTTCACCGGCCTCTCTTAAAACTTTTAAAAATTCTTTATAATCTAAATCCAGTGAAACATTTTTCACTTTGTGGCCATAAATAACCGCGGGAATTCTTCCATTTTTCTTTAAGGCAATAGTCTTTCTGCCCATTTCTTCCCTAATTTTTGCTGATAATTTAATCATAATAATGTTTGAATTACTTTTCTATGTGTATGCACTGTACTGGGCAAACCTCTGCAGCCGACTCAGCGCACTCTATTTTTTCTACTTCTAATTCTTCAATTTCTTTTTTTTCAGAGCCAACAATGTGTGATTTGCCGTCATCTGCCATTTCAAAATACTTTGGGCACAGTGCCGAACACGAACCACAACCAATGCAAACTTCTCTTTCTAATTTTATTTTTGACATACGTTTTTAATTAGTGTTTATATATTAGTATATTTATTAAAAAAAGTAAAGAGTTAAGCCTTATTAGCACTGCCGAATATATCTATTTTTAGCCCAACTAATTTCTCAACTGAATATATTGCATCTGTTAAATATTTATAAGGCACAATTTCCTCAACATGATTATTTAGCGCTCTTCTAACATTACCCGAAAATGCCAACCTCAACTCTGTATTTATATTTATTTTAACAACACCAAGTTGAATTGCCTCTTTTATGTCGTCACTTGGCGTGCCCGAGCCACCGTGAAGCACAAACAAGGCATTTCCAACTTCATCTTTAATGGCTCTTAAAACTTCTAATCTTAAATTTGGGTCTATGCCAGAAATTTCTATTCCGTGAAAATTCCCAATGCTTACTGCCAATAAATCAGCTTTTGTTTCCTTTAAAAAACGTTTTGCATCTTCTGGTTTAGTTAAATCTTCTTCTTTAATTTCAAATTTCTCTGTGTATAATTTTGACGAATCTGTGCCAATTCTACCAACTTCACCTTCAACAGTTACGCCGTGGCGTTTTGCGTATTTTACAACTTCTTTTGTAATTTTTATGTTTTCTTCTAGGGGCAATTTAGAACCGTCAAAATGCACCATGTCGTACCCAGCGTCAATTGCTTGTTTCAAATATTCAAGACTTTTGCCGTGGTCTAAATTTAAAAAAATTGGCAAACCTGTCTTTTTACGTAAAACATCTCTAATTGCCACCGCCTCTTGGAGCCCAACGAATTTGCTTTCGCCTTCGGATGTTCCCAAAATAACCGGAGACTTTAATTCGGCGCATTTATTAATAATGCCCCTTAGCTGGCTAAAATCGGAAAAATTAAATTGCCCAATGCCAAATTTTTCCTTCTGCGCCTTTTCTAAATAATATTTTGCATTTTTCATTTTGTTATACACCTATTATTTTCCGAACATAATTGTTTTGTAACCGGCATTTTTTTAAATTCTTCATCTTTTTCTAATAAGCCCTTTTTAGCTCCAATTTCCGACAAATTGGCTGCAGAATTTGCCAACCCAAATTGCATGGCTTTTTCAACGTCGCCTTCAAATCTTATATAATCAGTTAAAAAGCCTGAGGCAAACGAATCGCCTGCGCCGGTTGTATCAACTATTTTTCTGCTTTCGTCGGGCATAGCTGAATATAAATATTTACCATCTGAAACAACAACACCTTGTCCACCTTTTGTCATAACGGCAATGCCAGGGCACATTTCATCAATTTTCTTAAATATTTCATGCTCATCTTCAAATGATATTTTTGTTAAAAACGAAGCTTCTTCTTGGTTTAAAAATAATATGTCAACCTTTGAAAAAATGTCTTTTAGTTTTTCTGATGCCAAAGACAACTGTTCTTTTGATGGGTTAACAGCAATTTTGATATTATTTTTATGAGCAAAATTAACTATTTCTTCAAATGTGTCGCACAATAAACCTGTTAGCGGAGCCAAATAAAACCATTTTGTTTTTTTAATTTTTGCCCACGGAATATCATTTTCACCTAAAACATCGGAAGCCCCCCTGTAAACCAAAATTGTCCTATCTTGCCCAGTGCTTGAAATTATTATTGAACTATTTGTGTGTCTTTCTTTTTTCTTAACAACAAATTTTGTATCAATGCCTAAAAGCTTTAACTCTCTAACAATTCCCAACCCCGAAGCATCGGCGCCAATGGCTCCACAAAATGCAGTTCTTAAACCTTGTTTTGCAAAAGTTGCCGAAGTGTTTGTACCACCACCTCCGGTTGTGAAAACAATGTCATCTATGTTAATTTTAGAACCTAAAGTTAAGCAAATTCCCCTGCCAGTTGTATAATTTTGGGCATCATTTACTGTTTTAAATTCTTCAGACCGCAGATGAATGTCTTCTGCAGCCGAACCAAATGTTATAATGTCATACATAGTAGCTGAAATTTTTAATTTCTAATTTATAATTTTTAATCAATTTAAATTACCAATCGTTGCCTTCTGGCAAGCGAAAATATTCACGAATATCTTTCGCTCTTTGGCCTTCGCCATTTTGATTAGCATATTCAACAGCACGTTCTGCAATTTCAGTGATTATTGGGTCGTAAACAACAAAATCTGCATCTTTAAGAGCGCCAATAACGCCATAAATCTTTTCAGGCATAGTGCCTCTGCCCAATTCTTCAGATAAAATTTCTACCAGTGCGTCATTAATTTCTCCTACGGGCAACTTAGTTTTATTTTCTCCATGTAATAATTCAAATATCACATTAGACCTTAATGCATCATTTTCCTCCAATAAACAAGCCCTAAAGCGTTCTCTAAAGCTTTTTTTCTCGCCCTTCAAATCAATTTCTGCGTCTTCGGTTGGCGAAGGCTCTCCATATTCAGTGTGTTCGTGTTCTTTTTGTGGCATATTATTTATTGTTTAACTTTTTTTCGGTTTCCGCTATCAATATTTTTGTTTTTAAAACAGAATCGGGGTTAAGTGAAATTGATTCAATTCCAAGCCCTACTAAAAATTGAGCAAAGTCTGGGTAGTCGCTTGGCCCCTGCCCACAAATTCCAATATATTTATTATTATTCTTGCATACTTTTACGGCTTCTTCAATAAGCTCTTTGACTGCTTCATTTTTTTCATTCCCAATATATGATAATTGCCCGTTGTCTCTGTCTAAACCTAATGTCAATTGAGTTAGGTCGTTTGAACCAATAGAGAAACCGTCAAATATTTCTAAAAACTTTTCCGCCAAAATTACATTAGCGGGAATTTCGCACATGACGTAAATTTGAAGTGGCTTCAAATTTATGTCACCCCGCGAAGCTTCAGCGAAGTGGGGTTCTCTGCTTAGTCCCTGCTCCTCCATTATTTGCACAACTTTTCTGCCTTCTTCAAGTGTTCTGCAAAATGGAACCATTGGAATTACATTGTCTAAACCAAATTCTTCACGCACCTTTTTCATTGCTTTGCATTCCAAAACAAAGGCATCTTTAAATTTTTTGTCGTAATATCGGCAAGCGCCGCGAAAGCCAATCATTGGGTTTTCTTCTAATGGCTCGTATTCCTCGCCACCCAACAAACTCCTGTACTCATTTGTTTTAAAATCTGAGAATCTTACAATTACCGGCTTTGGATAAAATGCCGCCCCAATTATCCCCACGCCTTCTGCTAATTTATCAACGTAAAATTGAACTTTATCAGTATAGCCTAAAGTTACAGCATCTATCTTTTTCTTTAATGCTGGTTTTAGCGTTTTGAAATTTATTAACGCATTTGGGTGAACTTTTATAGAGTTTATAATTATAAACTCTTCGCGCGCAAGACCCACGCCATCGTTCGGAATAAAACTTAAATTAAAAGCATTTGACGGCTCTCCAACATTCATTAAAATTTTGGTTTTTGTATTAGGAATGTTTGAAATATCAGTTTTTTTAATATCAAACGGAATTATGCCTTCGTAAACTTTTCCATCTTCACCCTGCGAGCAATCTATAGTAATTTCTTGCCCAGATTTTATTATCTTAGTTCCCTTTTCCGAACCAACAATAACTGGCACTCCCAATTCCCTGCCCACAATTGCAGCGTGGCATGTCCTACCCCCCTGATCGGTCACAATTGCAGAAGCCAACTTCATTGCCGGCACCCAATCCGGATCGGTGGTGCTTGTTACCAATACTTCACCTTTTTTAAATTTGCCAATGTCAGCAACGCTTAAAATTTTGTTAGCCTTTCCACTTCCAATTTTACTGCCAACACTCATTCCGCTCACAATGGTTTGTAGTTTGTAGTTAGTAGTTTGTAGCACATAGTTTTCTAAAACCTTCAAATTCTTTTTGCTTTGAACAATTTCTGGTATTGCCTCTACAACATATAATTTGCCGTCGCGGCCATCTTTTGCCCATTCCACATTCATGGGCTTCTTATAATGATTTTCAATAATTATAGACCATTTTGCCAAACTTAAAATTTCTTCATCATCTAAAACAAAACTTTCACGCTCTTTTTTGGTTGTATTTAAATTTTTAGTGAAAACTTTTCCAGACCCATAAACCATTTTTACTAATTTTGAGCCAACGCGTTTTTCTATTATTGGTTTAAAGCCTTTTTTTAGGGTTGTTTCAAAAACATAATACTGGTCGGGCTCAACTATTCCATGCACAACATTCTTGCCTAATCCATAACTTGCGTTAATTAAAACCACATCTGCAAAACCAGATTCAGGGTCGCAGGAAAACATAACTCCAGAAGCCCCCAAATCGGACCTTACCATTTTTTGTATTCCACAAGATAATCCAACTTTTAAATGAGAAAACCCCATTTCATACCTATAAACAATTGCTCTGTCAGTAAAAAGGGAAGCAAAACATTTTTTCACCGCCAACAAAACATTTTCACCGCCTACAACATTTAAATAAGTTTCTTGTTGCCCTACAAACGAAGCTCCGCGTAAATCCTCGGCCGTAATTGACGACCTCACAGCAACGTCTGTGTCTTCCGGGCCATATTTCCCAGACAATCTTTTGTAGGCTAACAATACATCCTCGGCTAATGATTGCGGTAATTGCGAATTTAAAATTAAATCTCTGGCTAATTTACCTTTTTCGGTAAGCTGTTTTAAATTATGAACATCTAAATCTTTTAGCGCTTCTTCAATTTGTTTGTCTAGACCGGTTGTTGATAAAAAATAAAAATAGGCCTCGGCAGTTGTGGCAAAACCAAAAGGCACATTAACTCCCTTGGAAATAACCGCTTTTGTCATTTCACCTAAAGAAGCATTTTTGCCCCCAACGCTAGGCACATCGGCAGTGCCAATTTCATCAAACCAAAGAATATTTTTCATACTTTTTGAGTTAACAATAATTTTTATCCCTAACTAACGACTTAATTGCAATAATTCCACGCTTTAAGTCGCTGTAATTTGGAATGTGATTTTCTTCAAGCATATCAATGGCTTCGTCTGACATTTTCCCACCCAAGAAAAAACAAATAATGGGCTTTTGTGGAAATTGCTTCCTTAGCTCTACAATTATTTTAGCATTTTCGTCTGGGTCTGTCATAATTTGTGGAGTTTGAATTACAATAAGCCCCGAAACATCTTTTTGGTTTAAAACCGTTTCAATTGCAACTTTATAGCCAAGACTTGAAGCGTCTCCAACAATGTCTAGTGGATTATGTTTAGACCAGTGTGGGCTCACGTTTGGCGAACTGGAAATTTTATCTATTGTTTCTTTAGAAAGTTCGGTTAAATTTATTCCCTCTACTTTACAATAGTCTGCCGCCATAACTCCGCAACCCCCACCGTTAGTTACAATTGCAAAAGAATTTGTGCAGCACGGTTGCCAAGCCAAAAGCTTAGAAATGTCTATCCACTCTTCAATTGATTCGGCTTCAATAATTCCAACTTGTTTAAAAACTGCTTTATAAGTTTCGTAATCGCCAGCCATTGACCCAGTGTGACTTTGAACCGCTTTTGCACCTGCGGTAAACTTTCCTGCTTTAATTGCTACAATTGGTTTTATTTTTGTAATACGCTGGGCAACTTCCATAAATTTTTTTCCATCTTTAATTGCTTCCACATACAAAGCCAAAACTTTTGTTTCTGTGTCTTGCCCAAACCACTCAAGCAAATCGGTTAAACCTACATCGGCTTCATTTCCGTAGGAAATCGCCGCAGACACCCCTAATTTTTCCACTCCGTCGATTATAACGTCAACCAATGCTCCTGACTGCGAAATAAAAGCTATTTTGCCTTCAAGCGGTGTACCAGGCGAGAAAGACGCATTTAATTTATTTTTAGTTATAACAGCACCCAAGCAATTTGGCCCCAGCATTGGAATGCCCGCCGTCTGCACTTTTGCTAAAATTTCTTCTTGGTGAGTCTTGCCCTCGGGCCCCATTTCACTAAATCCTGCCGAAACAACAATTATTCCGCCAACTTTTTTAGCGCAACATTCATCAATTACTTCGCTAACAAATTGAACGGGCACGGCCACTACCGCCAAATCAATTTCTTCGGCAATGTCGGCAATTTTAGCCACGGGTTTAATGCCCATTATTTCATTTAGATTGGGATTAACAAAATATATTTGTCTCTGATCCTTGCCTGTCAAAATGTTTTTTACCAGGCCAAAACCAACTGTTTTTTCCTTAGAGCTGGCTCCAATAATTGCAACTGTTTTTGGATTAAATAATTTGCTTAAATCTTTCATATTATAAATTTAAAATCAACCGCCGAAGATTTTTTTGCATTAGAAATTACCGGGTTTAAATCAATTTCAATTATTTCTTCGTGTTTTAAAGCCAAATTAGAAATAGCGGTTATAATTTTTGCGGTTTCTTCAAAATTAATTGGCTGATTATCTCTTTTCCCGCACAAATAATTATAACCTTTTAATTCGATCAACATATTTAACGCTTCTTCTTTTGAAACCGGTGCCACCCGCAAGATAAAATCTTTCAAAATTTCTGTAAAAATACCGCCAATTCCTACCATAATTACCGGCCCAAACTGTGGATCGCGCTTCATGCCAATAATTAAACTTTTGCCATCTACTTTTTCTTGCACTAAAACGCCTTCTACTCCTTTTATTTTGAGCATTTTAGAAAACATTTTAAGCAATTCTGTTTTATCTTTGGCTTCGCCAACTCCGCCAATTTCTGTGCGGTGCAAAATGTCTTTTCCATAAACTTTCAAAAATACAGGATATTTAAAACTTCCGGCATTTTTTTTAACTTCTTTTTCTGCAGAATAAAAAACAGTTCTTGGAAAAGAAATTTTATATTCGGCCAATAATTTTTTCGCCTCCTCAAATTCAATTACCTGCATGTTTATATATTATACACTGTTTTTTAAAACTAAAAAAGCGTCGCAATATCGACGCTTCTTTTCTTTATAATTTATTTCCGATATATTCGGCGAAGTCGGCTAATCTACAAGAATAGCCCCATTCGTTGTCGTACCATCCTACAACTTTTACCATATTGCCATTTACCATTGTTTCTTCAACGTCAACAATTGCCGAGTGGCTGTCACCCTTAAAATCTGTAGAAACCAAAGGCTCCTGTTCAACTCGTAAAATCCCCTTGAAATTTTTAGAATCTGCCGCTTTTTTAAAAGCTTCGTTAACTTCTTCTTTTGTGGTATTTTTTTTAACTTCAACAATTAAGTCTAGCAACGAAACTGTTGGTGTAGGCACTCGTACAGCAATGCCGTCTAACTTGCCATTTAGTTCGGGAATCATTTTGCCAATTGCTTTTGCTGCGCCAGTTGAGGTTGGAATAATGTTTAACCCTGCGGCTCTGGCTCTTCGCAAATCTTTGTGAGGTAAATCTAAAATTTTCTGATCGTTTGTATAGCTGTGGACTGTTGTCATAAAACCTTTTACAATGCCAAATTCGTCATTTAAAACTTTGGCAATTGGGGCCAAGCAATTCGTTGTGCAAGAACCCATGTCCATAACATTTACATCATTGCTGTAAGTTTCGGCATTAACTCCCAAAACATAGCCTGGCAAATCTTTACATGGGGCTGAAACAACTACTTTTTTGGCGCCAGCGGTAATGTGTTTTTTTGCACCTTCCGCATCTGTAAAAAAGCCGGTGCATTCTAACACAATATCAACTTTTAATCTTTTCCAAGGAAGTTTTTCTGGGTCTTTTTCTGCTAAAACTAAATATTTCTTTTTCCCTACAGTTATTGAGCTTTCTGTAGCCGAAATTTCGGCACCATAGTTTCCATAGGTAGAATCGTGTTTTAGAAGATGGGCCAAAGTTTTGTTGTCGGTTAGGTCGTTTATTGCAACAACTTCCAAACCAGGATGAGCTTGCTCAATGTTTTTAAAAACTTGTCGGCCAATTCTTCCAAAACCGTTTATGGCAACTTTTATTGACATATTATGCTTTGTTAATTTTTAGTAATGCGTCAATTTTTTGCTTGTCGAAACCAATTATAACTTCGCCGTCGATGTCAACCACCGGAACCGCCATCTGCCCAGAATCTTTTATCATTTTTTGAAGCTGTTTTTCGTCTTTAGAAATATCTATGTCTTCAAAATCAATGCCATTTTTTTTTAAATAACCCTTTAGTGTCTTACAGTAAACACAAGTTGGTGTAGAATAAATTTTTACCATATTATTGAGCTGCTGGAGCACAGTTTGTATTAGCGCTAGATGCTGCAGCTCCAGAAGTTGCGTATGATGCGTTAAAGGATACTGAAGCCTCTGCTGTGTTTAGTTTTGTTGAGCACAAGCCAGGTTGTGTTTTTGATGCTGTGCAAACAATTGATCTTACTGCATCGGCAGATCTTCCTCCAAAGTCAGATTCTGAAATTACAGCCCCGTCTAAAATTAATGTTGGAGAACCAGACACATTATATTTTGTTCCTAAATCGAAGTCTTTTTGAGCATCGGCTATACCTCTGCTTGGTGTTGAAACGCAAGCATTTAATTTAGCTGTGTCTACGCCTGTTGATGCCAAGCAACCTGTGCTGTCTCCCAAAGGCATGCCATTAGGCAATGTGCCAGAAGCTTTTTTCATGTAGCAAGCAACATAATTCCAATATTTTGTTGGTTGCTCATCTCTAATACAAATTTGTCTTAAGTTTTCTTTAGCTTCTGGACCGTTTGAAACTGCTTTTCCAGAGGCATCTGAGTCGTGCATTGAGTTTATTTGTCCGTTAGTAACCGAGCCAATGTACCTTACAATAATGTTAGAGGCCAATGCGGGTGCATTTTTTACAGCCTCAGCCAACGCTCTTTGCATTTGCAAACCATAAGGGCAACTGCTCACAACATAAGCCTCTAAAACTGGTTTATCAACTTTTGTCACGCTAGCTGCGGTTGCTGTTGGCGTTGTTGTTGTAGAACCGGCAGTAGTTGCAGTTTTCCTTGGAGTCATATCAAATGCCTGTGGAAATAAAAGTTTTCCGTCTTTGGTGGCATAAGAATCAAATTGGCTTGTTCCAATTTTAATTGTTACTTTAACCAAACCCGAAGCTTCTGAAACTTTTACCAATGTTGCTGGTGTTTGGGCAAGTTGATTGTCGTTGATGTATTTTACAACATCACTGCCAATTTGGTTGTCTGATTTTCCAAAAAGCGAAAAACCGGGGTTTGAATTTGCATAAATTAAACCACCTGTTATTACCACGGCCACAATGGCTACAATTACCAGAATAGAATTTCTATTCTTCAAAAAACTAAATTTTGACATGTTTTTTATTTTTTAATTTTATTATTGTATATATTATTATATTCGATATGAAATTTATTGCAACTTTTCGTAATTTTTGCCATCAAAATCATATTTTATTAGCGCCCCAAACGGCAATTCCAAAACCCCGAAATCCTTATCTGTCATATTTTCTAAATATTTCATAATCACCCTTAAACTTCCATGACTCGCCACAATTAAAACATCTTTCCCCTCCTTCAAATCTTTTTCTGCAAATACTTTAAAGAATGGAACTACTCTTTCATACACATCTTTACCACTTTCGCCACCGGGAGGAGCCTCGTTATAGTCGCGCCTCCAAGAATGAATTTTCTCTTCGCCATATTTCTTCATTAACACTGTCTTGTCAAAACCCTGCAATTCGCCGTAAGAACGCTCGTTAAGCTTTTCCGAAACGAATACCGGTATTTCATTTTCACTTGCATTGCCATATTTTGCCCATTCTTGCGGTTTTCCACCATCAACGTGCAAGAAAACCGGATACCTTGTTGGAATAAAATCAAATATCTTTGCGATTGTATCCATATTTCTAAAAAGTGCCGATGAGTAAACCTTGCTAAAGCTGATCTGCTCTAATTCCTTAGCTATTTTTTCTGCAACTATGTTGCTATCTTTAGACAACGGGTTATCAACCCAGCCGGCAAAGCGGTTTTCTAAATTCCACTGTGACTTTAAATGTCTTTGTAAATATAATTTCGCCATAAAAATTATTTCTTATTTAATTCTCTTTCTATTTCTAGTAACCTAGAGTACTTGACCATTCTTTCTTCTTTTGCCGGTGAGCCGGCTTTTAAAAAGTCTGCCTGCAAGCCAACCGCAAGGTCGGCAATAAAATTGTCCATTGTTTCGCCACTGCGGTGGCTTACAATTGTTTTCCAGCCAAACGATTTTGCCATATTTGAAGCATCAATTGTTTCTGAAACTGTTCCAATTTGATTTAATTTTAAAATTACTCCATTGCAAGCATTTTTACTGTGCGCTTCTTTAATTTTCTTTATATTTGTTGTTGTTAAATCATCGCCCACAACTAATAAATTTGAAATTTGAAATTTAAAATTTGAAATTAGTTGCCACCCTTGCCAATCATTTTCGGCAAAGCCGTCTTCAATTGAAATTATATTAAATCTTTTAACTAAATCTGTATAAAATTCTAAAAGTTCTGCTCTTGTCATTTCCCTGCCCTCTAATTTGTATTTCCCTTCAGTAAAAAATTCCGAAGCCGCGCAATCAATTGCAAAATTAACATCTGTTTCTCCGTCAACCGCGTTCTTCAATAAAAATAATGCTTGTTCGGCTGTTTTAACCGGTGGGGCAAAACCACCTTCATCGCCAAGTCCTAAATGGTCTGTGCCGAAATTTTTAGCAATTGCTTCTTTTAGGTTATTAAAAACATTATTACAGACAACTAAATTTTCAGTGAACGTTTTTTTACTGGGAACAATCATAAACTCCTGAAGGTCTAAATGCCCATCGACTTCGCTCAGGGTCCTGCGGACGTGCAATCCCCCGTTTAAAATATTAAACATTGCAAGAGGCAGCTTGTAGTTTGTAGTGAGTAGTGGGTAGCCGGATAGGTCGGCGATGTGTTGGTATAGAGAAACTTTGTTAGAGGCGGCTCCGGCCCTACAAACTGCCAAAGAAACGCCTAAAATAGCATTGGCTCCCAATTTTGATTTGTTTTCGGTGCCATCTAACGCAATCATTAGGTCATCTATTTCCCTTTGGTTTACTACGTCTTTACCCTTGAGTTTTGGTGCAATAATTTCATTAACATTTTTTATGGCGGTTAAAACACCTTTTCCGTCGGCATCACGCAATTCAAGGGCTTCATTTTCGCCGGTTGAAGCTCCGCTAGGCACAGAAGCCACAAAAGTTCCTTTTTCGGTTTCTAATTCAACTTCAATTGTGGGTTTCCCCCGCGAATCTTTAATTTCCCTGGCAATTATTTCCTTTATTTTACTCATTTATTTTTTGATTTTTAACAAATAATCGTAGGCGGCAAGGGCGGCTTTAGCACCTTCACCGGCGGCAGTGACAATTTGTTTGTATTTACCTTTGTTGCAGTCTCCGGCGGCAAACAAGCCGGAAGTTCTAGTTGAGTAAGTTTCTAAGTCGGTAATAATTTCATCTCTTTCTGAAAAATCCACCATATCTTTTATAAAAGCTGTTGCCGGTGAATAACCAATTTCAACAAAAACGCCTTCCACTTCTATTGTTTTTTGCTGATTTGCTGCCATATCTTCATAAGTTAACGATTTTACAAGGGTATCACCCTCAATCTTTAACACTTTAGCGCTTGTAATAATTTCTGTTTTATTATTGTTTGCAATAATTTTTTGGTTTTCTTCGTCGGCCTTAACTTTATTACCATATTCTAAAATGTATATTTTTTTTACGTAATTAGACAAAAATAATGCCGTTTCAAAACCAGAATTTCCGCCACCAACCACGGCAACAGTTTTGTCGCGAAATATTGGCCCGTCGCACAATGCGCAATAGCTTACGCCTTTTCCAATAAATTCTTTCTCGCCTTCGGCTTTAAGAGGGCGCGGGTCACCACCAGTTGTCACTACAACCGTTAGAGCTTCGTAATTGTCGCCCAATGCGGTCGCGACCTTAAAAATGGGAGCGCCCTGAGCGGAGTCGAAGGGTTTTTCAACTTTTAAAACTTCATCAAAAACCACCTCAACTTTGTTAGTTTGAAGCTGTGCCTCAAAAATTTTAATTAAATTGGGGCCGGAAATTTTATCAAAACCCGGATAATTTTCAATATCAACTGCTTTTTTGGCAACCTGCCCGCCCATATCTTTTGATATTACCAAAAGATTAAGTTTTTGCCTGGCTGCATAAATGGCCGCCGAAACCCCGGCAGGACCTGAACCTATAATTATTAAGTCGTATATCACTTGATTGTTTTTATATATTGTTTTAATTCGTCTTTATATTGCGGATCTTTCAACGCTAAATAAAAGAAAGATTTTATCCATTTCAATTTATCGCCACATTCAAGCCACTCGCCATTTAGTTCGTAGCCGTAAATTGGCTTGCCCTCGTCTAACATTTTACCCAACACTTCGGTTAAAATTATTTCACCTTTTTTTGTTGGTTTTGCCTTTTTCAAATATTCAAAAACGTCTGGAGTTAAAATGTGCCTTCCCATTATTACTAAATCAGACATAATTTCTGAAGGTTGAGGTTTTTCAATTATTTTTTTAATTTTATATAAATTATTTGATATTTTCTCAACTGCCACCGAACCATAGGCTGGAATTTTGTCTTTTGGTAGTCGTTTTAAGCCTATAACCGGCGCTTGGCAAGTTTTATAAATGTTCATTAATTGTAATACGGCAGGAGTCTGAGAAACGACTATGTCGTCGCCAAAAGAATTTACAACGGGTTCATTTTTTAAATATTTAGCTGCCTGAAAAATAGCATGGCCGTCGCCTTTTGGCTCTTTTTGCACAACAAAAGTCATTTTTAAGCCCTTAAATACGTCTTGAAAATCGTGCAATTGCTTTAAAGTGTCAACTTTTTTTCTTTCAGATAATATTTTTTCCAATTCCTCGTCTTTTTGAAAATACTTTAAAATTGTTTTTTGACGAGGGCTTATAATAAAAATTATTTCCTCAATGCCCGATTCTTTAATTTCTTGAGCAATATATTGTATTACCGGCTTGTCTACAAGTGGAAAAAATTCTTTTGACAAAACCTTAGACAAAGGCAAAAACCTTGTTCCAAGCCCTGCAACCGGAATAATTGCTTTTTTTATTTCCTTTATTTCTTCTGCCATAAAATATTATGATTTAAATTTAACTTTTCTTAAAAACGCAGGTATTTCCCATTCTTTTTCTTGGGCTATCCGTTTTTTTTCTAATAAATCTTCTGCTTCTTTAATTTCCAAACCACTTCGTCTTATAGTCTTTTTCGCCGACATTGCGCTTGTTTCAACTATTTCCATTTTTCTTTTTTCTAAAACCGGCGCTACTACGGGAAGCTTTTCAGGTTTAGAAATTTTTATTGTTGGAGCAACCACAGCGGGTTTTTTAATTTTTTTGGTAATTATGGGCTTGATTTTGGCAATAATTTTGGGCTTTTCAACCGGCTTTGCCACAAGTGGTGCTTCTATTTTAACTGGTTCCGGTAATTCTTTCTTAACAGCCACCTCCTCATCGGGCTGAGACTCTGGTGAAGGGCCGGTCATTAAAATTGTGGTTTTAATTTTGTGCTTTAGTTTTGAGTTTTTTGAAATTCCAAAAATAATTTTTGCTTTTGGATTTAAATTTGAAATGTGACTGCTTATTTTTTCTACTTGGAACATTGAAAGACTATCACCACCGGCAATATTAAATAAAATTTTCTCTGTTTTGAAAACACCTGTTTGTAATAAAGGATTTTTAAAAATATTTTCGCAAATATTTTCTACGCTGTCTTTTCCAGAAGCCTCAATTGTATTTAAAAATGCAGAATTTCCTCGGCCACGCAAAATTGTTCGCAAATCGGCAAAGTCTATGTTAATTACGCCAGGGCTGTAAATTAAATCTATTAAACTTTCTAGTGATTCTATTAAACTTTTGTTTACTGTTGAAAAAGCATTAATAATTGGAGTTGACTCGTCTATAATCTTAAAAATTTTCTCGTTTGGAATTACCAAAGAAACATTTAACGACTTACGTAACGACTTTAAGGCGTTTTGCGCAATGCGTTGCTTGTTTTTACCTTCAAATTTAAATGGCATCGTAAATATGCCAAAAGTAATACCTCCAAAATTTCTAGCAGCTTCTGCAAAAACTTGTGTAGCACCCGAGCCCAACCCGCCACCTAGTGAAGCAACAAAAATTATAATATCTTGGTCTTTAAAGTATTGGCTTATTTTTTCTTTAGATGCCTCGGCTGCTTGTTTTGCTAAATCAACATTAACACCAGTGCCTAAACCGTGAGTTAAGTCTTCGCCAAACCAAAAAGATTTCATTCCGCTTCTTTTTTTCAAGGCGCGAATGTCAGTGTCTGCAATTACAAAGGTTGCTTTTTCTAGAGACCTTCCAATTTCGGAAACAATTGACCCACCGCCACCGCCAACACCAATAACCTTAATTTTTGCTTTAAATAAAGCCTCTGCCTGAAAATTCTCTTCGGGCTTGCTTTTTGCTTTAACAACTTTTTTGCCACGTGGCAAAAAAATTACTGCCTTCTTCGCTCTTCGCTTAACCAAAATCTTAGCAGGTTTTACATGCTTAATTTTCTTAACTGGCCGTAGGCTCTGAGCTTGTTGAAAAACTTTTTTCTTGACTACTTTCTTTACTAATTTCTTTTTAATAATTTTCCTATCTGGTTTTTTTACTTTCGGTTTTATTTTCTTAATTAATTTCTTTACTACCTTTTTCTTGATATTTTTTTTAACTGATTTTTTAGTATTTTTTTTAACCAAAATCTTAGCACGT
>CAIYRH010000010.1 GCA_903928565.1 Candidatus Staskawiczbacteria bacterium | reverse complement strand
TCGCGCAGTGGCGTAGTCGGCTTTATGCCTCACTCGATAGATGGAGAATACCAGAATCTATTTAATTCGAGCATTATCCATCCATCGAGTTTAAGCAGAGATTATCAAAGAGCTTTTCCGTTTCGTCCTTTTGGACTCATCGGGCAAGGCATTCACCTTGCGACGGTTTTTTGCACAAAAAAATACGAACCTTTTAAGTTCGTATTTCATTTTTAAATTTTAAGATTTCCCACTTTCGTTTAAATTTTCCAAGTGGAAAAGATTTCATATTTTCTTTATTTAATTCTTGGGTTATGCGCTTTTGGGCGCAGGCATCTTTTATCATCTTTTCTAGTATACACCTATCAAGCAACCTTGTCAATAGCCAACGCTAACTTGCCCATTTTATTTTTTGAAGACTAAGAATTTGTAGCTAAAGAAGTTCCAAATTGCTGTGACACCCATTGCTAAAATTACCGAAATTTGGCGCCATAAATTTATACCCACGCCCGCATTTATTCTAACAAATAAAGCAAACGATACAAGGTTAATTATTAGGCCAACAACGGTGACAATAACAAAAATTATAATTTCTTTCTTTATTTCGTTTGTTTCAGGTTTTTTAAACGCCCAATATTTATTACCTGCATATTTAATACACACTGCTACTAAAAATGAAAGCGCCTTTGCAAAAATGTCTGGAACGAAAAATAAAAAAATATTAAAAAAACCAATATCTGCTAAATCCGCTACTGCCCCGGTTATAAGATGTCTTACCCCCTGTCCGGCTAATTTTTCATCACCAAAAATTTTCATATTTATTGTGTCAGTTTATCATAATTGAATTTATTTGGAAAGCTTGCTAATATTAGCTAACCAATATATACAAGACACTATGATACAAAATTTTTTAGAAAAACTTGGCAATCTTTTAAAAAAACTCGACCGCTATAGAGATGAGGCTCTTTTTTTACTTATAAAACCGTTTTGGCCGCGCAAAATTACTCCCAATCATCTTTCTTATTCAAGAATAGTTATTGGCTTAACTTTGGCTGTCTTGTTGTTATTTTTTAACGCCAACGACAGTATTTTAATAATTACATTGTTCTGTATAGGTGTTTTAACAGACTTATTTGATGGCTCCATTGCAAGAGGCTTAAACAAAACAACAGAATTTGGCGCCATGCTAGACCCGCTGGCCGATAGAATTTTAATCTTACCAATTGCTATTTACAGCCTCTACGGCACACAAAAATGGCTGCTTTTGTTCTTGTTTTTGGTAGAAATTATAGCCGCATTAATTTCAATATTCCACGAATCAAAAGGCATGCACATTCCAGCAAACATATTTGGAAAAACGAAAATGGTTTTGCTTTCTTTGGTATTTATAGCCATTTTAATTGTTTGGCCAAATCCCCCGGCTGAATTTTTTATTGATATAATTTGGATTTCTTTGGTTTTCTCAATTTTAAGCATTTTTGCAAAGATAATAGAATTGAGCAAAGTAGGTTATATTAAAAATAAAATTGTAACTAAAGAATTTAAAAAAACAAAACAAGATGAAAATATATAATACCCTGTCGGGGAAAAAAGACGACCTAAAACCAATTCACGGGAAAAAAATAAACCTTTTTGTTTGCGGACCAACAGTTTACGATTATTCTCACATAGGACATGCCAGAACTTATGTTATTTTTGATGCTTTTGTAAAATATTTAAGGCAAATAGGATATGATGTTTTTTATTTGCAAAACATTACCGACATAGACGACAAAATAATTGCTCGCGCCAGAGAAAAGGGCGTTACACCAAAAGACTTGGCAATTGCCTTTGAAATAGAATACTTAAAAGATATGAAAACCCTAGGGATTAATAGCATTTCAAAATATGCCAGAGCTACTAATTATATAAAACAGATAATCAGCCAAATACAAAGGTTAGAAGAAAAAGGATATGCATATAAAATTGAGGGTGATGGAATTTATTATAATATTGAAAAGTTTAAAAATTATGGTAAATTAGCGGGTAGAACTGCTTTAGGTGCAGAAGATGCCGTAACACGAATAGATTATAGCAAAGATAAAAAAAATAGAGGCGACTTCTGCATCTGGAAATTTAATGAAACATCTGACGAATCAGAACCTTCTTGGCCAGCACCATTTGGAGCTGGAAGGCCAGGGTGGCACATTGAAGACACCGCCATTACCGAAAAATTCTTTGGCGCGCAATATGATATTCATGGAGGCGCTCGCGATTTGATATTCCCTCACCACGAGGCCGAAATAAGCCTAATGGAAGCAATTTCTGGCAAAAGACCTATGGCAAAATATTGGATGCACACAGGATTTTTAACTGTTAGCAACCAAAAAATGGGCAAATCTTTGGGAAATTTTATTACTATTGGTGACCTTTTAAAAAGATGCCCTGCAAACTTTTTAAGATTTTTTATTGTCAAAAATTTGTGGAGCTCTCCAGTAGATTATTCTGAGTCTGCAATGATAGAAGTAAAAAGTGCCGCTGATAAAATAGAAGAATTCCTAAGAAAAATAAAGAATGCAAAGGCCGTAACAAAAAATTTAAAACTTGCAAAAACTTTTGAAAAAAGTTTTTATGCCGAGCTTGCCGACGACTTTAATACTCCCAAGGCTTTTGCCGTTATGTTTGAATTTATTGGCAAAACAAACATTTTGTTAGAACAAAATTTAATTTCTAAAAAAGAAGCGCAGGAAATTTATAAATTATTCCAGAACATAAATAAAATTTTTGGAATTATAAATTTTGAAAAAGTTAATAAGGCCATTCCAGCCGAAGTAAAAAAATTAGCTAAATTAAGAGAGCTCCACCGCAAAAATAAAGAGTGGCAAAAAGCCGACGAAGCAAGAGCTCAAATTGAGAAAAAAGGCTTTACAGTAGAAGACACAAAAGACGGTTCTACCCTAAAAAGTTTATAAACAGATTATCCTCTTGCTTTTAATTTGGGGCATGTATAAGATATATTATTATGGCAAAAGAACTCCCCGACAAACTACCACCGCAAAACAACGACGCCGAGCAATCACTGCTTGGTTGCTTAATGCTAGATAAAGAAGCAATTGTAAAAGTTGTTGATTTAATTAAAGCTGAAGATTTTTACAAAAGTATTCACCAAGACATTTACCAAGTAATGGTTGACCTTTACGAAAGGTCCGAGCCCATTGATATACTTTCGGTTTCTGCAAAATTAAAAGAAAGAAACAGGCTTGAAGACATTGGTGGCCAAACATACTTAACTTCATTAATAAATTCTGTTCCAACGGCAACTCATGTTTACAATTATGGGAAAATTGTAAGACAAAAAAAGATTTTGAGAGATTTAATTTCCGCTTCAGAAGAAATTGGATTGTCCGCATTTAGTGAATCAGAAGAGGTTGAAATTTTGCTTGATAGAGCCGAAAAAACTGTATTTAGCATTGGGCAACGTTCGTTAACGCAATCCTTTCTGCCAATTAAAGATATTTTAGCCGACACTTTTGAAAGGCTAGACGAACTTTCTAAAACCGCGGGTTCAATGCGAGGAGTACCAACCGGCTTTGTTGATTTAGATAAATTTTTAGGAGGTTTGCAAAAATCAGACTTAGTAATTTTAGCAGCAAGGCCTTCAATGGGAAAAACGTCACTAGCTTTAGACATTGCCAGAAATGTAGCTGTTTTGGAAAATAAACCCGTGGGACTGTTTAGTCTTGAAATGTCTAAAGACCAATTAGCCGACAGGCTTTTGGCCAGTTTGGCAAACATTAATTTATGGAATTTGAGAAACGGCCGGTTAACTTCAGACGACTATTCCCGCTTGCAACATGCCATGGGGAGTTTGTCCGATTCACCTCTATATATAGACGATGCGGGTTCCGTTAACATTCTGCAAATAAGAGCCATGGCGCGCAGATTACAGGCCAATAAGGGGCTCTCACTCATTGTAATTGACTACCTGCAACTAATGGAACCAATGAACAGGTTTGCCTCGCCGGTGCAACAAGTAACAGAAAATTCCAGGGCTTTAAAAATGTTGGCAAAAGAATTGAATGTGCCGGTGTTAGTGCTTTCGCAGTTATCGCGTGCAGTTGAACAACGTACACCCTCCATTCCAAAACTTTCCGATTTAAGAGAATCTGGTGCCATTGAGCAAGATGCCGATGTTGTGCTTATGATTTATAGAGAAGATAAATACAACGAAACAAGCTTAAACCCAAATTTGGCAAAAGTTATGATTGAAAAACACAGAAATGGCCCGGTTGGTAATGTTGATTTATACTTTGACGAACAACGTGTAAGCTTTAGAAATTTAGATAAAAACCAATATACTCCAGAAACCGGCGAGGGCAATTAAATTATTATGGATTCAGTTGAAAAATTAATAAATTTGTTTAAAAAGTTTCCCACGGTTGGCTCACGAACAGCCGGCCGTTTTGTTTACTATTTAATGAAGTTACCAA
This sequence comes from Candidatus Staskawiczbacteria bacterium, assembly GCA_903928565.1. Lineage (GTDB taxonomy): Bacteria > Patescibacteriota > Minisyncoccia > Minisyncoccales > Staskawiczbacteraceae > XYD1-FULL-39-28. The sequence goes on along the minus strand of CAIYRH010000010.1, from coordinate 102,615 downwards.
AAGCAAGAGTAGACGAATTAATTAGTGCAATTTTAGAAGTAAAAAATAAAATAAAATTATGCGAAAATTGTTTTAACCCGTTTGAACCCTTCGACTCCGCGCAGGGCAAGCTTTGCTTGATATGTCAGAATCCTGCCAGAAACAAAAATTTACTTTGCGTTGTAGAAAAAGAAACAGATTTACTGTCACTTGAAAATACTAAAAAATACAGCGGGTTATATTTTATCCTTGGTGGAACTATTGCAACAATGCGCCCAGAAGAAACTAGTCAATTAAGAATTGAACAACTTAAAAAAAGAATATCTATTAGTAATTTTTCAGAAATAATTGTAGCGCTAAACTCAACACCAGAAGGCAGGACAACTTCTGTACTTGTCGAACAAATAATAAGAGAAGTTTGGCAGGCGACTAAAACCGAAGGTTCTGAGCCAAATCGAAGAATTACACATCTGGCGCGTGGTATTCCCGTTGGTGGAGAGCTTGAATACGCCGACGAAGAAACATTAGAGTCGGCACTTGAAGGAAGAAAATAAAAAATCCCCCAAAGGGGGATTTTTTATTTAGCTGTCTCTTTTATGTTCGGCGGCCCTCACCTGTTCTTCGTCCATTCCAAAGTGATGAGCTATTTCGTGCCAAACAGTGTTTTTAACTGCTTGTCTAATATCTTCGGGGCGAGTATAAACCCGTTCAATAGAATTTTTAAATATTGTTATTTTGTCTGGTAAAACTTGCCCATAAGATTGTCGTTTTGTTAAGGGCACGCCTTCATACAAACCAAAAAGTAGGGTGTTGTGTAATTTAAGTTTCTCCATTTGCTGGGGAGTTGGGTCGTCTTCAATAATTACTTCAACGTTTTTCAACCGAGACAGAAATTTTTCACCAATGGCATCTATGCCCTCGCCAACCAATTTTTCAAATTCTTCATTGGTCATTCGTTTTTTTTATTTTCCAGATTTCTGGATATTGGCAATTCTATGCAAGAATTCTTTTTCTGCTTGGTGTCCCCTTCTAATTTTCTTTTTGTTATCAAACCATTTTTCAATTCCAAAGAATACTCCAGACTTCCACATCCAAATGCCCATTAATGTTAACAATAAAGGCAAAATAAACGAATCCATCCAGAAATTATCGGTTATACCGGTTGAAACTGTTGAAGCTCCTAACACGCCCGCTCTTGTAACAATTACAGAAGCTGAGGCAGTTGGAACATAGCCAGTGTTTGAACTGGTAACATTTACAAGGTTACTTAAAGTTGTTGTTCCAAATACAAAGGCTGTTGCGCCGGCTACTTGTGTTTGGTATGTTATGGTAACTGTTTGACCGGCTGAAATTGTATTTAAATTCAAACCAGACATTATGTCACCCGAGTAATTGTTGTAATTGTTGTTATTTGACCTTGCTACAACTAATTGATTGTTGTAAATAAGGTTTGCTGGAAGTGTGTCTCTTAAAGAAATGTTTTGAGCATCTTGATTTCCATTGGCTTGCACAGTAATCATGAACATCAACATATCTGAAGGATTGGCATATGTTGAATTTGCAAAAGTTGTATTTGTTGTAAGGTCTCTAACCATTTTTGTAACAGTTAGCGTGGTGTTGTTATTGTTATTCCCACAAGTTCCTACATAACTGCCTTGCGAACCGCAAGAGTCAAACCAATACATGCTTGTTCCAACGCATCTTTGCTGATAATTTTGTGTGCAGTTATTTCCACAAGTTCCTACATAGCTACCTTGCGAACCGCATGAATCAAACCAATACATGCTTGTTCCAACGCATCTTTGCTGATAATTTGCAGTACATGAATTTGAACAACTTCCGTTGCTACAGGTTTGATTTCCAGTACAAGTATTTTGCAATTGAGCCGAAGTTGAATTTGTACAAGAGCTGGAAGATGTTCCTGGATTGTTACAGGTGTAAGTTATAAAGTTTTGATAAACATTATTTCCTTGGCAAAATAGGCCGCCCGTGCTTCCGTTTGTTCCACATTGAGAATTGGAACTACAAGCAATTGCGCTACAACTTCCGTTGCTACATGTTTGATTTCCAGTACAGGTTGTTTGCAATTGGGCTGCTGTTGAATTAGAACAGGTGCTGGTTGAAGTACCGGGATTGTGACAAGTATAAGTTATAAAATTTTGATATACACTGTTTCCTTGGCAGAATAAACCACCAGTGCTTCCATTTGTTCCGCAGTCACTGTTTGCACTACAAACTACTGTATTACAGCTTCCGTTGCTACAAGTCTGTCCCGATGCACAAGTATTTTGCAACTGAGCTGCAGTTGAGTTTGAACAAGTGCTGGAAGATGTTCCTGGATTGTTACAGGTGTAGGTTTTGAAATTTTGATAAACGTTTCCACCTTGGCAAAAAGGATTGCCCGTTAAAGAATTGGTTCCGCAATCACTATTTGAGCTACATGCAATTGAATTACAGCTTCCGTTGCTACAAGTTTGGCTACCTGAGCAGGTATTTTGCAATTGAGCCTCTGTAGAGTTGGTACAAGTGCTGGAAGATGTTCCAGGGTTGTTACAAGTATATGTTTTGTAGTTTTTGTAAACTGCATTATTTTGGCAGAATGGGCTTCCTGTAAATCCGCTAGTTCCGCAATCTGAGTTTGTGCTACAAACCACGGCTGAACAACTTCCATTGCTACAGGTTTGATTTCCAGTACAAGTATTTTGCAATTGAGCTGCAGTTGAATTTGTACAAGAGCTGGAAGATGTTCCTGGGTTGTTACAAGTATATGTTTTGTAGTTTTTGTAAACCGAGTTTCCTTGGCAGAATGGGCTTCCTACGAAACCGTCTGTTCCGCATTGAGAGTCGTTACTACATACTATTGTGTTACAGCTACCATTAGAACATGTTTGACTGCCAGAACAAGTATTTTGAAGCTGAGCTGTTGTGGCGTCAGTACAAATGCTATCTAACGTACCAGGATGGTTACAAGTAAATGTTTTGTAATTCTTGTAAACCGAGTTTCCTTGGCAGAATGGGCTTCCTACGAAACCGCTGGTTCCGCAATCTGCGTTAGTATAACAGTCAATATTTACCGTTATGCAGTGTGCAGACTGACAAATTTGGTCGGCGGCACATTGCTGGTAAAGATCTGTTTTGAAATCGCAGGAATCGAACCAATATACCGATCCTCCGCTACATCCCAAATAAGAATGATTACTTCCGTTACACGCGAAAACAATTGCAGCGTTTCCGTACAATGTAACAATTCCGACCGTTAAGAATATGCATCCAACAATTAATTTATTTATTGTTTTCATATTATTTTCTTTTTATTTTCTTTAAACTATTTTTACTAGTTTATCTTAGTTAATTATTATTAAAAACCAATTAATACTCAACCCTACCATATTAGATAAAAGATGTCAATAGTCCGACCCCCTTTTGCCCCATTTACCAAAAAACGCCCCAAAAAGGCGTTTTTTAATGTGCTCCCGCCGCGACTCGTCGGGTGATAAACACCCGACGCCCGGTGTTCATCACCGGGCGAACGCATAATTTTAAGGGCTACTAAATTAAACAAAAACTGGGCCTAAGTGTGCTCCCGCCGCGACTCGAACGCGGAACCAATAGCTTAAAAGGCTACTGCTCTACCATTGAGCTACGGGAGCAAATGGGGATGTTACATCCCCTCTTCTTTCAATTTTTCTAATAATTCTTTTTGCTTTCTAGATAATTTTTTGGGTGTCTTAACTTTAAATTCAACATATAGGTTGCCCTTGCCATATCCTCCAAAATGAGGAATTCCTTTTCCTGAAATTCTTAAAATTTTTCCACTTTCTGTGCCTGCAGGAACTTCCAACAAAATGTTTGTGCCCTCTAAAGATTTTATTTCTATTTCATCGCCCAGTGCTGCTTGAGGGAAGCTAACATCTACAAAAGAAAATAGGTCGTCGCCTCTTCTTTCAAATACAGAATGTTTTTTGACAAAAATTCTCACAAATAAATTTCCTGCCTTGGCGCCTTTTCTGCCAGCTTCACCCTTGCCATCAATTCTTATAACCTGGTTTGTGTCAATTCCTGCTGGAATTGTAACTTCAATTGTTTCTTGCCCTTTTGTTCTGCCTTCACCCTTACAAACATTACATGGCTTTTCGGGAATTGTACCTTCACCTTTACATTCTGGGCATGTGCCCAAAGTTGTAAAAGACCCAAAAATTGTTTTTTTAACTTGTTGAACTTGTCCAGTTCCTCTGCAAGAAAAACATTCCTTTACTTTTGTGCCGGGCTCAGCGCCCACGCCTGCGCATCTGTTACAAATAACTTGCTTATATAAATTAATTCTTTCAACCGACTCTTTCAATGTTCTTTCTAAATTTAATTCAACGTCAACTTGTATGTCTTTTCCTTTTCTTGAATCTTTTTTAGTAGACCTTCTGCCTCCGCCAAATGCTCCGGCGCCAAAAAATTCTTCAAAAACATCGCCTATGTCGCCCATATCAAATTCAGCACCATCGCCCTGTGCACCGTTTCCCCAAGCCCAGTTAAAGCCTTGGCCAGCATCGGCGCCACCTTGGTCAAAGACTCTGCCATATTGGTCGTACTGAGCTCTTTTTTGTTTATCTGAAAGTACCTGATAAGCTTCATTTATCTCTTTAAACTTTTTTTCATCTCCGCCTTTGTCTGGGTGGTATTTGTGGGCCAATTTGTGAAATGCTTTTTTTATTTCGTCCTCGGAAGCAGTTTTCTGCACCCCAAGAAGCTCGTAATAATCCATCGTCAGTTGGTAGTTGGTAGTTGGTAGTTGGTAGAAATACTTTTAAAAGTCTACAAACTACTCACTACAAACTATTTTTCTTCAGTAAACTTTCCTTCTTCGGCTTTTGGTTCGTCATCTTTCTTTGCCTCGCCAGAGCCTTCGCCGGAGGCGGGTGGAATATCTTTTTCGTCTGGGTTCGTTTGAGCCTGTTCTTGCTTGTATAACTCTCCCCCAACGCGTTGCATGCTTTCCGATAAATCTTTAGTCTTTGCTTGAATTTCTTCTATATTATCACCTTTTTGTGCTTCTTTCAAGGCACCAATCTTGTCTTCCACTTCTTTTTTGTCTTCTGGCTTTATTTTGTCGGCAGAATCTTTAAGTGTTTTTTCGCAAGTGTACACCAAGGCATCGGCAGTATTTTTTGCCTCAATGGCTTCTTGTTTCTTTTTGTCGTCGGTGGCGTGCATTTCGGCATCTTTTTTCATTCTTTCAACTTCATCTTTTGAAATTCCCGAAGAACCTTCAATTTTAATTGACTGCGATTTGCCTGTTGCCTTGTCTTTTGCCGAAACATTCAAAATTCCATTAGCATCAATGTCAAAAGAAACCTCAATTTGCGGAATGCCTCGTGGTGCGGGCGGAATGCCATCTAGCATAAACCTGCCCAATGTTTTGTTGTCGGTTGCCATTGGCCTTTCACCTTGCAAAACGTGAATTTCCACACTTGGTTGGCTGTCTGCGGCAGTTGAGAAGGTTTGGTTTTTTGAAGTTGGCACAGTTGTATTTTTTGAAATTAAAATTGTGTCTACTCCACCAAAAGTTTCAATTCCCAAAGATAATGGAGTAACATCTAACAACAAAACATCTTTACCGGCGGTTCCTTCCATAATTCCACCTTGAGTGGCGGCTCCAATTGCCACAACTTCGTCGGGGTTAACTTCTTTGTTTGGTTCTTTGCCAAAAAGTTTTCTAATTTCGTCTTGAATTTTTGGCATTCTTGTTTGCCCACCCACCAAAACAATTTCGTTTACATCTTTAACATCCCAACCCGATTCTTTTAGAGTTTGCTTTAATAAACTAATAGACCTGTCTATGTCGTCTTGCACCATGTTTTCAAATTCGGCGCGCTTTAATTTTAAGTCTAAGTGTTTTGGGCCATTTTGATCCGAAGTAATAAATGGTAAATTAATTTGAGTTTCTAAACTGCTAGACAATTCAATTTTTGCTTTTTCGGCAGCTTCTTTAATGCGTTGCAAAGCCAAATTATCTTTTGAAAGATCAACTCCACTTTCTTTTTTAAATTCGGCAACAATCCAATGCATAATTTTTTGGTCAAAGTCGTCGCCACCCAAGTGCGTGTCGCCACCGGTTGATTTAACTTCAATACTACCCTGTTGCTCTTTATCTTCGCCCTCTGAAGCCACAATTTCCATTGCAGTAACATCAAAAGTTCCACCACCAAAGTCGTAAACTACAATTTTTTCGTCTTTCTTTTTGTTTAATCCATAGGCCAAAGCAGCAGCAGTTGGCTCGTTTATAACTCTTCTTACATTAAAGCCGGCAATTTCTCCTGCAATTTTCGTAGCCTTTCTTTGCGAATCATCAAAATATGCTGGGCAAGTTATAATGGCGTCGGTAATTGTTTCACCAAGTTTGGCTTCGGCGTCGGCTTTTAATTTTTGCAAAATCATTGCCGAAATTTCTGCCGGATTAAGCCATTTGTCACCCATTTTAACATCTACTCCGCCGTCAGCCGATTCTTTAATCTCGTAAGGCAAAGTTTTTTTATCTTTCTGCACTTCTGGGTCGGAAAATTTTCTTCCAATTAACCTTTTAACTGAAAAAATTGTATTTTGCGGGTTTGTAACGGCCTGTCTTTTTGCCAAAACTCCAACTGTTCGCTCACCATTTTTTGATATTGCAACAATAGAAGGCGTTGTTCGTGCCCCTTCTTTATTTTCAATAATTTTAGCATCGCCACCTTCCACAATGGCCATAGCTGAGTTAGTTGTCCCCAAATCAATTCCTAATATTTTTGACATAATGTTTTTTATTTATCCTCCTAAATTTTGCTTTGCAAAATTTTGGAGGATTTATTTAATTTATTTTTTTTAAAAGAATGTTTTGTTGTTTTCTTCTTGCGTGTTGCTTGGGCTTGTTGGTAGTTGCGTTTTTATTTCGCCAAATTGTTTTTCGTAATTTTCTATTTGTTGTTTCAAAAGTAAATATATTCTTTTTGCATGCTTTGGCGTGGCAACAAATTGTCTGCCCTGATTTGCCGAAGTTATCATAAAGTGAAACATTTCCTCGTCAAAACCCATGTTCATCATTGTAATCATATATGAATTCGGGTCTATATTTATTTGAATTTGTTGTGATTGCTCTTTTTCGATAATTTTCTTATTTAATTAATTTTTAAATATTATATTCCCCAGGCTTTATCTGAATACTTCTCTTCTTTAAATATTTTTTCCATCTCTTTTTGAATTTCCAAAACATCATCCTTATCAAGTGGCTCAAACTTATCATAGAATCCTGTGTCTCTATTTGGGAAATAGCAAGCTTCTCCATATTTATGAATTTTTGCACTTTTAGCTCTGCCATAAAGGTGAATGTGCAAAACTGGACCTTCTGGAAAAAAAACCGTCCAATTCCCATTATCTTGATAATTTATTCTTCCAATATCAACACCTCTTTTATTCATAGCAGTTGCCATAGCCTCTCCTGCCACCATTGTTAGGCGCATTAATTCTATTGCCAATTGCGGAGACAACTTGGTTCTATCGGCAACTTTTTCCTTTGGCAATATTCTCATATGCCCGCCATCTGTTCGCGTCACATGCGGAGCCTCCGCTGACTCAACTACAAAATTGTTTGTTGTATAAACTTCCGCCATAATTTTCTCTTTGATTATTTTATGTTTTTCTATTACTATTCCACTTTTTCGTGGAATGGCTCACCTGCCCCTAATTTTAATTTGTAAATTAATGTTTTACCTTCTTTAATATTCTTTAAATTATCGTCGACATCACCGGTTAATATCAAATTCAAATCATCTGGTGACATTTCTTCAGATGCAACTCTTTTAAAACCCTGGCCTTCGTACATTCCACGCGCACGTTCATGCTCTTTATCGCACTCGGTAGTCAAGTAAATCTCCCTATAATTATTCTCCTTGGCAAAATCGAGCGAACGATTAAGTAAGCGCGAACCAATTCCCTTACCTTCAAATGTTGGCCGAACATTAAATCTTCTCAATTGGCCAATTCTCGTTTTATCTTCTTCCTCTTTAACAAATCTTAACCCAATATTTCCAACGACTTGTTGCCCCTCTTGGTCCAAAGCAATAAAGAAATCTTCGTAAGGAAACCGCTGAAAATTTTTTGCAATTCCCTCTTTATATATTGGTTTTACAAAGCCGGTTGGGTCATTATATTGCGCTCTCCTAACTTCTGCTATGCAATCAATCGTACTATCTTGCCATTCGGGAGTAAAAGATTGAATGCTCACCTGCGGTTCTGCTGGCTCGGATGGATCTCGACCTGTTTCTGCTAAATTCTTCATATTTCTAATTTTTTTTTATTTATTTCCATAACCGACTAAATTGGTCGGTTATGCGATGTGATTACTATTTAGACAGTTTAACTTTCGCTACTCTAATTAATTTTCCGTTCATTGTGTAACCACGCTGGGTTTCCTCAGTTACAACATCCTCCCGCCCCTCTGGGGCGAGGCTCGCCTCGTTTTGCGAGGCGGCAACAGCCTCCATAACAGTTGCGTCAAACGGTTTTCCCACGGTTTCAATTGCTTCGATTCCCTCGCGTTTTAAAAATTCACAAAGTTGATTTTTAATTGCATTAAATCCTTTAATCCAGTCGTTGTCTTTTAGCTCGTCTGGCACGTGGATTTCGGCTAAATAAATATTATCTAAAATTGGAATTATTTTTAAAATTAATTCTTCATTCGAATATTTTACCAACTGGCCAATGCGTTCCATTTCATCTTTTTTGTAGTTCAAAAAATCTGCTCGCTCGCGTTTCCAGCCATTTAAATATTCCTCGCACTTGGCCTTGGCTTCTTCCAATTGCTTTTTTAATTCATCCGTCGCCTCGCCGAAGCTTCCAGCGGCGGCGGGATCATTTATTATATCTTCTTCTTGTGCCATATTTCTATTGTTGTTAATATTTCAAAAAAATTATCTTGCTCAAGCACTTGCATTAACTCTTCCATTCGCCTCATTTCGCGAGCCATTTCTTCGTGCGCAAACCGAACCTGTCTAACAATAAAGTCATCAAATTCTTTTTGCCTTTTTTGTACAAGTTGTTCAGAAAAATGTTTATAGGCTTTTTTGGTTGGCACTCTGCCAGCCGAAGTGTGTGGTTGCTCAATATAACCTTCTTTGGTTAATATTTGCAAATCATTTCTAATTGTTGCGCCACAAACTTCTAAATCACAAATCTTTTTTAAAGCTAAAGAACCCACGGGTACGGCCGTGCTTATGTACTCTCTAATTAGAAAGTCTAAAAGTTTTTCTTGCCTCTCGGTTATCATATATACCCATATTACAAAATTAGCAATCCCGTGTCAAGAGTGACAATTATGTTGTGCGTAATTTTTTAGAAAAGACCAATAAGGCTAAAAGTGCAATTAAAGACATTGTAGCTCCAAAGAAAAATGGCACCTGCGCGCCAAATTTATCCCATAAAAAACCTGCTAAAAAACTGGCCGGCAGAGTTGTTAAACCAATTGCCATGCCATAAATTCCAAATGCTCTGCCCCGGTGGTCGGGGTTTACTAAATCGGCCAACATTGCTCGCGATACGCCCTCGTTAGTGGCATAATAAATTCCGTACAATGAATATAAAATCCAAACTGATATGGGCGTAGCAGTTAATGCAAATCCCAAATAAACTAACGCATAAACAACCCAGCCAATTGCCAATGTGGGAATTCTTCCTATTTTGTCAGATAGCGAGCCAAACGGAACCGCGCAAGTTGCATAAATTAAATTAAACAGCGCAATAATAAGCGGAATTTCCAATAAAGACACGCCAACATTTTTTGCCCGCAGAATTAAAAATGCATCTGAAGAATTTCCAAGTGTAAAAATAATAACTATTGCAATAAAAATATAAAAACTTGCCGGTAATTTTCCTTTGGCTTCCAAAACCTCAACTTTTTTAAACTCGGCTTTTGGAATTTCCGTTAATTTAAATATCAACAAGAGCGTAATTGCCAAAGGGATTGCAGTAAAAAGCAAAATATTATGATATAGATATTTATTATCTTTAAAAATGTACAGCAAAGCAAAAAGCAACAACGGCCCCACCACCGACCCCAACGTATCAAGCATTCTTGCAATTCCAAATCCCCTACCACGAACTTTTTTTTCTGATGAACCGGCAATTAAAACATCTTTTGGAGTATCTTTAATTCCCTTGCCGGCACCATCTAGCAACCTTAAACTTAAAATCGCCCCAATTGATGTAAACAAAACCAACAATGGCCGCGCCACCATAGACAAAAAATAACCTAAAAAAATTATTGGCTTTTGTTTTTTAAATTTATCAGATAAAAAGCCCGCAACAATTCTAAATAGGTTGACGCTAGCGGTTACAATTCCTTCTGCAATGCCCACAACCGCTTTATCAAAACCCAATACTGAAGTTAAATAAATTGGTAAAATGGGTGCAAAAATGTCTTGGCTTAAACCGCCAAAAAAACTCAACATTCCCACATAGAATACATTTCGGTTTTTCTCCTTTGTTTCTTTTTCCATAAAATAATAATAATAATTATATTATTCTATCAAAAAAATCGCCCCAATGCTATCGGCGGCGATTTTTCTTAGGTTAAATTACTTTTGTTTTCTTGTTTTTGGAGCGTGTTCGTGGCCACAATCACAACCGTTGTTGTCCATTTTTCCCATCATTTTTGTTTTCCACATAGCACCTGCACACATTGGACAACAACCCCTTTTTGTAATAAATCTAATGCCAATTACTATGAATACAATTCCCCAAAAAATTCCCCAAAAACTGCCCGTAAAAAGGCCGGTGGCATTTAATAATAAAGCTATTCCTATTGCGATGAATATTATTGCAAAAAACATTTTTTTTGTTTTGTTAATTATAATGAATTAATTATACTACTATTAAATTGAACTGCAAATGCGTTAGATTTCCACAAAGTCTTCGGCCGTGTGTCCGTGCGTCATTTGTTCTTTAGAAATATTTATAAATAACGATAAAAATGCTCCTATTAATAAAACAGCAGAGGCCGTCCAAAAAACCGGCTTATAGGCGTCAATTTGGGCTTTTAAAATAATTAATTGCACCGCCTGGCTGTAAACCGTAGAATTTGTAACGTTAATTACGCTGTGATAGGCAGTATTTAAAACGTTTGTTTTTGTGGCGTCTGTTAAAATTGTTCCGAAAATTGCAATTCCAAATGAGCCGGCAATATTTCTGCCAAGCGCTAAAACCGAAGAAGCAATTCCCATTTCTTCAACAGGAACAACAACTGTTATTCCATTTGTACGTTGCGACATTCCAAAACCCAAACCAAATGCCATAACCGAAAGGGGCACAATAACACTCCAAATAGATGATCTTGGATCTAAATATGAGAACAAAAATACACCCACTGCAGCCATAAATGTGCTGGCAAAAAGAATAAATTTGGGCGCAACCTTGCCCGTAAACGTTCCACCAATTGCAGAAGCCACAACCATGCAAAAAGCCATTGGAATAAATATATATCCCGTTTTTGTGGCGTCATAACCTAAATAAGTTTGGCAAAAAATAGGAACTAAAAATACTGCTCCCATTAAAGCCATAAAAACAACGAAATTATTTACAAGAATATTTACAAATACACTGTTTTGGAAAAATTTTAAATCAACTATTGGTTCTTTTGCATCTAGCTCTATTAAAATAAATATAACTGTGAATATAGCAGTGGCCAAATAACAAAGAACGCTTCTTAAATCGAGCCAACCCCAAAGACTTCCTTGATCTAATACCAAAACCAAAGCTGAAAGTGCAGCGCCTAGTGTAACTGCCCCCCACCAATCAAAATAAATAGTTTTCTTTTCAGAAACAGATTCTTTTATATAAATTAACGCCATTACAACTCCAATAATTCCAATTGGAATATTTAGTAAAAATATGCTTCTCCAACCAAAAATATCAATCATTGGACCGCCAATTAATGGCCCAAAAACAGAAGCTGCCGCAAATGACACCGACCACAACCCCAATGCCTGCGCCCTTTCTTTTCCATGATTAAAAGTTACCGCCAAAATTGCCATGGCTGTTGGGTAGTCGGCCGAACTGGCAATTGCTTGTATAATTCTAAAAACAATCATAGAACTCAAGTTCCATGCAAACCCCGCCAGGGCCGAACCAAAAATAAAAATTCCAAAACCCCAAAGATAAACTTTTTTTCTTCCAATAGTGTCGCCAAGTTTTCCCCAAATAGGAACAAAAACCGCGTTAGCTAAAATGTACGCGGTTGCAATCCAACTGGCCGAAGTAACAGTAATTCTAAAGTCGGTAATTATTTTAGGCAAGGCCAAGTTTACAATTGTTTGGTCTAACCTGCCCAAAAATGTTCCGATAATAACGGTTAACAGCACCAGCCACTTAAAATTTTTGTGGTCTTCGTCCATTAAATAAAATTATTTATAAATCCAAAGTTTTGCCGACATTCCATTTTTTAATTCTGGGTATTGAGTAATATCAAACCGCACCTTAACATCAAAATCATTTTCTTGTCTGGAATTAGAAATGTTAAAAACAATATCTCCGACGTTTGAAGTTGGTGATACTTGGTCTACAATGCCCAAATATTTTTTAGAACCAAAAGCATCTACAGTAAACGTTGCTGCTTGCCCAACTTTTATGAATTTTAAGCCTTTGTCTTCTTGTACTTGCCCAACAACCCTTAAATCTTCGGGGTTTATCATTGTGGCAACAGTTTTACCTGGCCCATAAGAAGCCCCTATGTCTGTGCTAATTGATAAAATTTGCCCAGCAGATTGCGCTTTTAACAATTCATTACCAACTCTAGCTATTGGAGCCGAAGTTTGCACTTTGTCGCCCACATTTACAAATACCTCTTGAAGAGTCCCGCCAAAAGCTGGCGCTAAATTAATTACGGGGGCCGACACCATTGAATTTTCTACATAGATACTGCCCGAAGAAATCGTCCAATAAATGAATCCCGCAATACTACCCAAAACTATTACCGCCACGGCAACACCTGCAATTATTTTATTTCGTTTATTTTTTTCCATGTTTTTTAAATTAATAAGTAAATACTTTTTCTCCTAATTGCAAGCCAGAAATTATTTCAATATTTTTGTCGTCGTGAAGGCCCACTACAATTGGGCGCGTTTCTTTTTTAGAATTTCCTAAATCAACCAGCACAAAATATTGTCCATTGTTTTGTATAACTGCCGATTTTGGAATTACTAAAACGTTTGCATGAGTTTCGGAAATCATTGTTATATTGGCGGTCATTCCAGGTTTAATTCTGCTATCAAGTGCATCAAATTTTAATTTTGCTCCGTAGGTTGGCACTCCATTTATAATTGTTGGTGCCGAATCTACAGAAAAAATTACCGCTGGGAAATTTACACCATTGCCGTAAGCATCTAGTGTTACGTTAGCTTTTCCGCCAACTTTTGCATTTGGCAAATCTATTTCAGACACTGCTGTGTCCACTTCTAAATTATCATTTGAAATTGTAACAACCGGCGTGTTTGAGGAAATTAATTGCCCAACAACCACATTATCTTTATCAACCTGCCCGTCAAATAAGGCCACAATTACTGTTTTTGCAATTTGTGCTCTAACGGCGTCAACATTAGCTTGGGCAGCTTCAACTTGTGCACTTGCCGTTGAAACTGTTGCAGAGTTATCTACTTTTAAATTTGCGATTGCCTGAATGTTAGTTGTTGTCGTAACAATTTCAGCATTTATGCTGGTTTTGGATGTGCTTAGTACAATTCTTTCTGCGGGGCTTAAAGTATCTACAATTGGCACAGCACCAAGCATGTCGCTTAAATCTTGTAACGCAATTATTGTACCTGAAAGAGCCACATCAATGTTTGTTTGTGTTGGGTTTTGAATTGCCGTTTGCACCAAACCAAAAGCGCCGCCATTTAATGCGCCCAAATCTTCAGAAGTTGGCATGCTTCCGCCAGAATATTGCCCCAATAAGGCCGTAATTGCCACCGCTTTTGTATTAAAAAGTGGAATGTTTTGAGTTGTTTGAGTTTTAAAATGGTCATTTTGAAGGTCAATCATTGTTAGTAAAACGCTTTTTGCATTGTCAACAGATTTTTGTGCTGCACTTAAACTATTTTGATAAGCAACCTGCAAACTAGAAAAGGTTTTGCTTTTTACTGTGTCAACGCTTAAAATATCGAGCTGAGCTTGAGCCTGTTTTAACTGCGACCTTAAAATAGAACTGTCTATTGCAACAAGGGCTTGGCCTGCATAAATTTTGTCACCAACTTTTACATAATTTGCTACAACTTTCCCTTGAGATTCAAAAGATAAATCTACCCCTTGTGAAGCTTTAACTTGGCCGCTTAAATTAACACTTTCGGTAATGTTTGCACTTTTTACTTCAACTGAGGTTAAGGTTGCTGGTGCTTTTGTGCCAAAAATAAAATATAACCAAACAATAATTCCAATTAAAACTATGGCCGAAATAATTATAATTGTTCTTTTAGATATTTTCATCGTTAATTTTTTCAAAAATTTTAATTAATATTGTTTTATCTTTTGCATTTAATTTACCGAAAATTTTATCTACGGTTTTACGTATAGTTTTATATTTATTTTCTAAAGTTTTTTTGCCTTTTGGAGTTAATTCTATATATACTACCCTTCTGTCTTCTTTATTTTCTATTCTTTTTAGGCTACCCCTTGCAACTAAATTTTCAATTACAGGCGTTGCCGAAGATGGCTTTATGTATAAATAGTCGGCAATGGCTTTCATTGTTGTGCTTTTTTTGCCGTGCAAAAATTTCAAAACTTCCACTTCTGTGTGCGTAAAATCGGCCAAGCAATTGCTTTTATGTATTTCTTCTCTTATGAGTCTGCCAACGTTAAATATGGCAGATAATAGTTTTTCATTTTGTTGCATAGGCGTGAAAATTAATAGTTTGATTACCTAACTATTAGATTATCTATTATATTCTATAGAAGTCCCCTTGTCAATAGTTAGCAAGTATTTTTTATACAAAAAAATGCCCCGCAACACGTGATGTGCTACGAGGCCTGTTTAAAATTTACCAAACTGGCTTAATGGCCGTAGAAGCCACGCGCCTTGCTATCGGGCAACTGTACGAACCTACGGCCTGCCTTAAGGAAAAGGGCTTGAATCTCTTGGTCCTTCACGCTACCACTGGTACTAAGGATAGTTTCAACACCAGCCTTGAGTAGCATCTTGGGGCCATCACCAAATGGGAAAAATGAATCACTATACGCGACCGCCCCCTTAAGTGCGTTCTTAGTATAGTTAACTCCCAAGAAGCGGAGCAACTTACCCCACCATGTAAACGAGCCGTGGCCCGCATCAATTGCGCGCTTAATGGCAAGCTCGGCAGCACCAACTCGGTCTTGCTGACCTGTGCCGTTGCCAATGAGCATTCCATCTTTCACAATAGTGATGGTGTTGCTGTTAGACGTGCTACCAATAGCCCACGCCAGCAACAAATCTTCTTTCGTTTCCAAATCCAGAGGTTCTCCGAAAACCTTCAAATCGGGGTCTTTGAAATCCAGCAAAAAACGGTAATTGGGCTGGGCCAAGAAACCGCCCCGCACATAGCGAAAGCGCGGTGCGGTGTCCAAAATAGCCGAGCATCCGAACAATGCGGAATTTTTCATCAACCGGCATTTGCCTTTGGACCGCGACAACACTTCAATAGCGCGAGCGTCGAATTCCGGAGCAATTACACCGTCAAACATGGCTTTTTTGCTCGGCATGGCTTTCGCCATTTCCACCGCCACAAACTCGTCCACTGGCTTGTTAATCATGCATAGCCCGCCAAAAATGGCACGGGTGTCACCACGAACCATTTTTTGAGCGACATTTTCAATTGCAACGAATGTTCCTACCGCCGCACCGCACGCGTTGCCGTGCTTACCACCAATGGCAATAGTGGGGACTTCCCCAAAATTCAACTTCCATGCAGCACCAATGTGGGTCATGGTGTCCAACAATCTGGTCACGTCGCACCAATTATTATAGCTGGGATCTGCGCCGGCAAGTAACTCGAACTTGTCGAGGGCCAACGGGTCCTCGCTACCAGTGCTGTAAAGCGCCGCGGGACTTTGCGGACCATTTTCGCCCTTGAATGTGCAAACGCGCTCGCCTGCAATGATATTGAATTGTCCGTCGCCGTGAAAAACTGCCGACTTGGCAACATACGTTGCAACTTCGTACTCGGCACGCGCGCGGAGTTTTTGGCGGGTTTCAACTGAAACGTCGCCAGTCTTTTCAAGTTCACAGAGCACGAGCTCCATATCCTGTTTGCGACAAACAACAATCCGGAACCCTTTGGCAGCCTCACGCGTCATAGTCGGGCCACCAATATCCAATTTCTTGATCACTAAGGCAATCGCCTCTTCACGCGTGAGCGTGGCAGCGTCGTTGATTGCCTTTTGGAGGTCATAGAAATTGCAATAAACGAAATCGACGAAAGGTAGATTCATGCTGACTAATTCAGCCAATTCTTCGGGGTCGAGTGTATCAGCCAGAAGGCTGGCGGCAAGTTCCCGCGACAAGGTGAGAACTTTGTGCCCGAGAATGGCTCCGCCCTTCACGATGTCTTTAAGATCTTGTACGGGAATGCCAGCTTCCGCTAGCATTTTGCAAGTTCCACCGGCACTCAATGCATGCCATCCAATATTCACTAAACGACGTGCAAATTCAATAGAACCGTCCTTGTCGGTCAACGAAAAAAAGAAAAACCTCTCGGGTTTTGTAGCTGTGTTGGTACTCATGGCGTGTTCCTCCTATTGGGGTTGGTTTGGTTGGGGTTGGTAAAAAAGAACTTGATTATCAAGATGCGTCAGCGCGAGAACTGCCTCGCGTTGATCATTTTTAGATTAAATCAAAGTGAAAAAAATTGCAAGAAAAAACCCACGGCAATTAGCCACGGGCTTTTAAAAACGATTTATTGAACAGCTGTATCAACCGAAGATGGGCTCATTGGCTTTCCTTGCCCAGCTGGCCGAATTTGAATACTTTGAGCAGTTACGCTTCCATCGGAATTAGTTGTGCCCATAACGCTCACCGAAGTTCCAACCGCCAAATCATTTGCTGTACCTTCAGTCATTTTTCCAACAGATGTTGTGTCTGAATAAAATATTATTTTTGAACCGCTTCCATTTTGAAGTTGCACTGTAATGCTACTGGCGTCTTTAGAAAGTATTGTGCCAGAAATAAAACCCCCATTGGCTCCGGCCCTATTAATTCTGGTTTGGAAAGTTCCATTGCCAAAATTTGGGCGCGCATTCTGGCTTTTGCCATAAAGCATTCCACCATAAAATGCCCCACCGGCTACAATTAAAATAATAATACTCACGATCAAAATATTTTTTTTCATATTTTTTATTTTTTTAATATTAATTTTTACTCATATCTTAATGCTTCTATTGGATTTAATTTTGCTGCACGCTTGGCCGGATAATACCCAAAAACAATTCCAATTGCGCCCGAAACCACAACTGCCAAAACAATGGACAACAACGAAACTTTTGTTTGGTACAAATTAAAATATTTAACACCCCACGAAATTACCCACCCCAAAAAAACTCCAATTACTCCACCCGAAAAAGTTAACACAACTGCTTCTGTTAAAAATTGAAAAGTAATATCTTTGGCTTTTGCTCCAATGGCTTTGCGCAAACCAATTTCTTTTGTTCTTTCGGTAACAGTTGTTAGCATCATATTCATAATTCCAATTCCACCAACTAATAAAGAAATTCCGGCAATTGCACCCAATAAAATTGTTAAGGTTTGGCTTACGCTAGAAATAGAAGACAAAATGTCGGCTTGGTTTTGAACGGTAAAATCTGCGGAAGTTGGGTCTGCAATGTTGTGACGCGTTAGCAACAAACTTGTAACATCATTTTGAGCTGTGGTCATTTGGTCTGGGCTAGCAATTTGTAAATCAATTTCTGACAAATATTTGTTCCCTGTAAAATATCTTTGCGAAACAGTGTATGGAATATAAATTCTGTCGTCTTGGTTTTGGAAACCGCTACCACCTTTTGCAACTGTTACGCCCACAATTTGAAACTGTATTTTATTTATTTTTATTGTTTGGCCAATTGCATCTGAAGCCACAGCATCTGTGCCAAACAAATCTGTAACAACTGTTGGCCCAACAACAGCAACCTTTGACGCGCTTTCAACATCTTGGGTGGTAATAAAAACCCCTTGGTCTATGCTTAAATTTCTAACTTGCGTGTAACTATCGCTGGTTCCCATTATTGAAGTATTTGTATTGTTTCCTTTATATACAACTTGGTATCTTCCCGAAACTTCCGGTGTCATGTATTGCACAGAAGCAACTTGGCTGGCAATGGCGTTGGCGTCGTCAACTGTAAGTGATTGCGCTGTCCCTCCCGCCGACCGCACTCCAGCCCCAAAAGTTCTTGCAGCACCTGGAGTTATCATTAAAAGGTTAGAGCCGGTTGATTCAATGCTGGCCTGGATTGACCCAGTTGCCCCCTGCCCCACAGACACCATAACAATTACCGAACTTATTCCAATAACAATACCCAAAATAGTTAAAGCTGTGCGGGCTTTGTTTGCCAAAAGTGCTAAAAATGTTTCTTCTAGAGTATCTTTTAATTTCATAACTTTACTTTTTTTTATGTGCGCCAGAATCGCTAATAATTAGCCCGTCTTTTAGTGAAATAATTCTGTCTGCGTGTTCGGCAACTTCGTGCTCGTGAGTTATTAAAATAATTGTTCTTCCGTGTTCTTTATTTAATTTTCTAAAAGTCTCCAAAACAATTTCTCCGGTTTTAGAATCTAGGTTTCCGGTTGGTTCGTCGGCTAAAATTAATTTAGGGTTGTTAACCAACGCTCTGGCAATGGCAACTCTTTGAATTTGTCCGCCCGATAATTGGTTAGACAAATGATCAAAAAATTCTTCATCTAAACCGGCCGATTTTAATGACTCTTTTGCTTTTTTCTCGCGCTCAATTGGGTCAACTTCAGCATAAACTAAAGGCAACGAAACATTTCTTAAGGCAGTAGTTCTTGGCAAAAGGTTGAATGCCTGAAAAACAAATCCAATTTTATTTTTTCTTATTTCCGCCAACTCGTCTTCATTTAAAGTTGAAACATCTTTGCCATCTAAAAAATATGTACCGCTAGTTGGCGTGTCTAGGCATCCTAAAATATGCATTAAGGTTGATTTGCCCGACCCAGAAGGCCCCATAATTGCCACAAATTCTCCGTCTTTAATTGAAAAATTTACTCCCGAGAGAGCCTGAAACCCCACACTTCCCGAATTATAAATTTTTATTAAATCTTTTATTTCTATCATCTAAATTTTAATTAAAATCCACCAGGAGGAGCACCACCAGTCAAACTTTGGGTTGCTTGTCTAGTTGTTCGACTTGTAGTAGTCGACGTAGCAGTTGCCGTGGTTTTTGTGGCAGTAATTGTTCTAGAAACAACTTGGTCGCCCTCGACTAACCCGCTGGTTATTTCTGTATTTGTGTCGTCGGCTAAACCTATTTCAACTGTTTTTTGAGTTGGTGCTACGGTTGAAACAAATCCCTGGCTGGCAGTTGCGCTGGTTAAATCTTGTTTTTGATTTAAAACTAAAACATAATCAACTCCATTTTTTGATTTTACAGCGCTGTTTGGAACAGTTAAAACATTTTGCCTGGTGTTTGTAATAACATTCACGCTGGCACTCATGCCAGGTTTTATTTGAGCGTCGTTTACGTCTAACGCAATTTTTACACCATAACTAACAACGCCCTGAGTGGTTGTTCCCACAGAATCAATGTCTTCCACAGAACCGGTTGCAGTTAAATCTGGCAAAGCATCAAACGTAATTGTTGTCTTTTGACCTTTCTTAACTTTCACTGCATCAACTTCACTTAAAGAAATCTCAACAACATCTTGTTTGCTTATAATCGAACCCAAAACTACACCTGCTGAAACATTGTCGCCCACTTTAACAGTAGTATCATAAGCAGAAATAATTCCATCTATGGGTGCATATACAAAATATTTTGCTAAAGTATTTTGTGCATCTGCTAAAGCATTTTGATATTGCAAAATATTTAAATTTTGAGCTTGAGTGTCAACTCCAACTTTTGCAAAAGCTTGTTTTCTTGTAGTAATATCGGTTTTTGCCGTATAAAGCGCTGTTGAATCTTTTGTTAATGTTGAAAGCGCACCGCTTAGTTGAGTTGTTTGGTTGGTAGTTGTTGTTGAAGATATTGGAGTTGTTAAGCTTTCTGCGCTAGAAATTTTTTGATATCTTTGAATTAAATTTGATACTTGACGAATTAAATCTGTAAAATCATTTGTGGCAGAATAACTGTCGTTTACTGCGCTTTCAATTTGAGCTGGTACCGAAGCAGTGTTTAATTTCCAAGCTCCTGCTTCAAGTGCGTCTAATTTGGTTTGCATGTCTGTATATTTTTTCTTAGCGTCAGTATTCCAATAGCTTAATTCATTTGTAGTATTTGTATCGTAATATCGCACAAAACCAATGTAATAATTTATATCGCTGTCGCTACCGTGGTAACTGCTTTCCAAAAACATCGCATCTAAATTTGCTTTCATTGCCACCAAATCATTAAAAGTGGTGGTTAAGGCATCTAAGGCATTACTATAAGAAGTTTTTAAAGCGTCACCCGCTGGCCCTCCAATATCTTGAGAAGATAATTCAGCAGTTGCCAAATCATTTTTAGCACTTTGAACAGCTTTTTGAGCATCCCTAGACTGAATTTGTGCCAACAAGGTTCCTGCTTTAACCTGTGTATTTTTTGAAATGTTTAAGTAAACAAGTTGCCCAGAAGTTTCCGGTTTAATATCTATTTGATTTAATGCCGAAACTTGCCCAGTACCAGAAACAGAAGAAATAACAGTTCCCTTAACAACTTCTGCCAAAACATATTTGCTTACCCCTTTTGCGCTGGTTGACGACTGATACCAAAAATACCCCACGCCTAATAAAACTAAAATTACAACTATGCTTGTTTTTTTATATTTGAAAATGATTTCCTTTATTTTTGTAAAAAAATTCATGTTAAAAAAATTAATTTTATTGAGGTAGCACCGGTGGAGCTGGAATAACCCTAATTAATTCCGCATCTATTTGCCCGGAATTATTTGGTTCTCCAATTACAACTGCACTATCTCCAATTTTAAGTCCAGATAAATCTACGTTTTTTCTCTGGTAAACAATAGACGTTTTGCTGTTTATCAAAACAACTTTTTCAACATTGTCCCTGCCCTTTATAGTGACAGATTGATTATCTATTTTTATTATTTGCCCAAAAACGCCATTGGCTTCGGTAAATTCTTGGCTCATCATGCCACCTAGAAAACCGCCTTGAGGGCCACCAAAATTACGGTGGTATTCGTTTGCCCATTTAAAGGAAAATTCGGCCTTTTTGGCGCCCACATAAACCCCCATTCCAAAAACAAAAACTAAAACAATTAGTCCCGCAATGCTAAAGACAATTATTTTAAATAATTTTGATTCAAATAGTTTGTCTGTGTCCATATATTAATTTTATATTTTTTGTGAGAGATTTAATTGATTGCAAAAACGTAAGTAAAACCGCCATAAAAAATGCCAAGCTAACCGCCGGTAATGTTTCCAAAAGAGTCATTGCAAAACTTTTCCAATAAGTTGCCACCGAAGAGAAATCAGAGAATATTAAAGAGAAAAAATTAATAAACCCCGACTGACTAGCATTAGACAATAGTATTTTGAAAGCCGGCACAAAACAAACCACCGACAAAACTAAAGTAGCTGAAAAAATAACGGTTTTTCTTAAAACCAAAACACGCTCCTTTCTGCGGATGCGTTTGATTATTTTTTCTAATAATCCCTGAGGTGGATTTATGCTAAATCTAGTTTCCATATAAATTATACGGAACCCAGAGAGAGTTAGGTGCGTATATTCTTCTTCAAATTCACCAAACTTCTGCGATATCTGCTTTTTATTGTGTTAACAGACTCCTGAAAGGCTTCGGCAATTTCCCTAAAACTCAGCCCGTCAGTGTGCCTAAGAGTAATGAGTTTTTGCTCTTTATACGACAAATTTCCCATAGCAACTAAAACTGTTTTTTTGTCGCTTAATTGTTCTAATAAGTTAAGGGGTTTTGCCGCCATGTTTTCCGTTAATACATTTTGCCCTTTTTCATTTTCAAATCTTGAGAATGGAATGGTTTTTTTCTTTCTTAAGAAATCAATTGAAGTATTTTTGGCTATTTGGAAAATCCATGGTTTAAACTTTTTAGTTTGGTCAAATTTTTTAATATTTTTCCAAACCTTAATAAAAACTTCTTGAGTTATGTCTTCAGCATTTGCTTCGTTGCCCACATTTTTAAAGGAAAAATTGTATATTGGTTTTAAATATTTACCAATAAGGGCTTCCAAAGCAAGATTATTGCCCTTTAAGTATTGTTTTATTAATTCTTCGTCTTCAAACATTATTTTCTTATCAATAATTATTACTAATAATTAATAATAGCACATTTAACATGTCAATACAATATTATGCAAAACCTGGAAAGAAATCTGTCTTTATATGGTTTTTAGGCACTCCTGCGTTTTTTAAAGTTTCTTGAAAAGAAAGTATCATTGACCGTGGACCAGAAATGTAAAACATTCTGTTTTTAAAATCTGGAGCATATTTTGTAATCATTTCGTTGTTAACAAATCCACACTCACCTTCCCACCCAGTAGACATGGAATTTGAATCACTTAGGCAATAAATAGTTCTAATGCCCAGTTTTTCATAAGCTTGGTCAAAAATGTCTTTGTAAGCTATTTCATTTACTGTGTTGTTGGAATAGAAAATAATAATATCTCTTTTTTCATTTTTATCTATCAAATATTTTATCATACTTCTAAAGGGCGTAACTCCAATTCCACCCGCAATAAAAACCAGCTTTTTGTTTTTATCTTTTGGCAATACAAACTCCCCCGCCAATTGAGAAGCTACAAGCGTATCTTCTAAATTTAAAGCAACTAGCGCCTGCTTATACGAACTGGGCTTATCATAAAATTTCACGCCCATTGTTAATTTGTCTTCAGTTGGCGAAGATGCAATTGTGAAATATCTTCTCATTCCCCTGTTATCCATTCTTTCATGCCCCAAGGTCCATTCTAAATATTGACCAGGTTTAAATTTTAACCTTCTGTTGGGCTTAAAAACAAAGTCGAAAGTGTTGTTAGCAATTTTTGTTTTTTCTTTTAAGGTTAAAATTAATTTTAGTTTTGGACTGGCAAAATATGAAAATACGTTTCCAATTAAAAGGGCTATTTCGGGCGTAAAATATGTGCTCCCAAAATGCACCGAAGGCACGCATAAGAATCCAACAAATGCCCCATAAACTATTCGCAATTTTTTAGAGGGCGGAGTTGTCATGGGTTCTGTTAACATTACAAAACCCAGGAAAGGCAAAAAAGAGTAAACCAGTATAAACTCTATAGCTTTAATTACATCGGTTCCAGTTAAAATACTATTAATTATGGTAACTGCAGACGCCACTACAAAAAAAGTGACGACCATGTCTGCCCTTCTAATTTTTCTGGTAATTAATATTCCGGCAATTATAACAAACGGCGCCATATACAAATTCCCCACCCACCAACTTGCTGATTGCCCCATAGCTAAAGCAGTAATAACAACCGCCACTGCCACTGGATTAAAAATATGCTTTTTAATTATGGCCAAAATATATTTTGAAGCCATTGCCAAACCGCTCACAAAAAACAAAAACAAAACTTGGTTTAACGACTGAATTGGGTCTATTATAAGAGTTAAAATAAGGGCGGTTATGTAAACAGATTCAATGTTTGAAGGCGCTTCAAAAACTTTGGCAAAAACCCAGTTTGTAAAAAGGCAGAAGAAAATCAAAAAAATTGTTGAAAAAATGAAGTTCGCCGGCTTAAAAGACATTACTCCCAAAGCACTGAAAATTAATGCCGTCAAAACCAAAAACGACAGGCAATAAATTAGCAGCCTATACATTGTGGTCTTATTTAAGAAGTCGTCAATAAGTTTAAGCATTTCTATTTTGTGTAAGCTTCAAAATTACTTGTCATGGTTGCCATTCCATTTTTATTTATCATGTAACCTTCAAAGCCACTCAATTTTTCAATAAAATTAATCCCCTCTTTTTGCATTGCAAAGGCTGCAGTTGCAAACCTGTCGGCTTCATAAACATTTGGGCCAATAACTGAAATGCTCACAATTTGGGTCATTTCTTCAGTTCTATTTTTTGGGTTATATATATGTTGCCCCCTTACGTATGTACCCGAAGTAGCAATGCCCTGATTTTTATCAAGTAAAACAATTTTTACAATCTCGCTATTATTAAATGGGTTTTTTATACCAATTTTCCAAGGCTCTCCATTTGAATTTTTTCCGCTAACTTGTATATCACCTCCGGCCTCAACATAATAATTTTTAAAACCTATTTCTTGCACCAATTTTGATGCATTAAATATAGCCCACCCCTTTACTATTCCCGAAGGATTAATTTTCCCGTTATTATCAGTAATGTCAAAATATCCACCGGCTTCTTCTTTTGTCTGCTTTGCAAGTTTTAGTATTTCTTGCATATCTTGGCTATAATCTTTTTCTTTTATTAAACCGTTATTTATTTTTGAAACTTCACTGGTTTCTTTAAAGGGGCTAAATTTTTCATCAACATATTTGAAATAATCAAAAATTTTATTTATGGATTCTTGTGTAGCATTTGCGTCAACAATTTCTACTACAACCGGCATGCCCATTAAAAATCTGGTTTCTTTCATATTAAATGGCTTGAGAAAGCGCAGAAGACAACGACTCGCCAAAAGCCCTGCTGGTTTCAGTGGCTCCAGAAACGGCATTAACATTTGCGCTTTGCGTTTGTATTGCCTCTGATTTTAAAATAGGCAAAGCATGGTTGCTCCTGCTTAAAGAAGCGTCATCAACCTGCGGATAATCTAAAAATTTTATGTCTGTTAATTTTCCACCAGCAATAATTGCTTGCACTTGCACCAAACCATAAAACGCATCTACTGAATTTCCTGTGTATTGGCCGTTCTTAAATTTATTTTTTTTTGACATTGGCGCCATTGCGATATCTTGATTATTATTTATTTGACTTGGATTTGTTTGCAAAGTGTCTACTACGGGGTTGGCGCCCCCGCTAGTATTTTTCTGATAAATTACGTATAACCCAAAAACAACCACGAATGTTAAAGATAATAATATTTTTTTAAAATTTCCAGCCATAGTTGTAATTATTATTTAAAGAATATACATATCTTGCCCATACCCGCCCACGCCAATATATTCAGCCTCACCCTTTAAAATTTTCTCAAACGGCTTGCAGGCAAAACATCCTTCAGGGCCCCTGGGGCAATTAAATTCTTGTTTTTCTCTGGCAGTTTTTATTTTTTTAGCAATTTCTAAAACTTGCGCGTGCGCCTTCTGGGCATCTGGCAAGGTTACCGCAATTGGCGTGTCTGAAGAATCTAAATACCAATAAGCCGCTCCAGAAACTTTTCTTTTCTGTAAATTATTTAATAGTAAAACGTAAATTGGCAGTTGAAGCGAATCTTCCTTTTCTTCATTTTTTCCGGTTTTAAAATCAATAACTTTAATGCTGTCGTCTTCTGGAACATACTCTAACCAATCTATTTTCCCATTTAAAATAATATTTTCCTCTTCCGAAAGAAAAAAATTTGGCGGCATGTTATTGTGCGCGGGCGGAAGTTTTACAGTTTTATTGGCAAGCGGGCCAGGATTATTTACAACTCTTAAAATCATTTTTCTCCCGCGCTCTTTGGCTTCAGCTTCTTCTTGTTCGGTTTTAAAACCACCTTGTTTGCCAGTAACTTTTTTCCACTCTTCTTCAAAAGTTTCTTCTAACGGTTTTAAGAATCTTTCTTCAACCTTATATTTTGCTAACCCTTCAATTACTTCATGCACAGCAATTCCTAATGAAAGTGCGGGGCTGGTTAAGTTTATTTTTCTGCCTAGGTCGTTTTTATAAACATTATGCAAATAATAAAGCCTGGGGCATTTCAAAAAGTCACCAATTGAAGAATGTGAAACCCAAACTGATTTGTATTTATCTTGCGCCATGAACTATTTTATTTTACTTCCTGGGGGGACTTCTTTATCGGGGTGCAATAAAGCTGGCCCAACAGCATCTGATGGACAGAGCACCATGCCTTGCGACTCTAGGCCCGCTAGGACGCGTGGGGCTAGGTTGTAGGCAAAAGGGCACTCTTTGCCCACAAGCGCTTCTGGGGCATAAAATTGCGCTAATCCGGCGATAATCTGCCTGTGGGCAGGCAAATCAGAGGCACCTAATTCCCCAAAGTCCACTACAAGCTTTAACAATTTATCAGAATCCTCAACCCTCTCGGCCGAAATTATCTTGCCCATACGAATGTCTAATTTTTTAAAATCATCAAATGATATTTCTTCCATATTTTTATTGTCTAACTACCACCGCTTTAACGTCTACATCTGAAAACATTTTAACTTGGTGCGGAACCTTTGCAGATTTTTTTGTAATTCTGCTTACGGCAATTTCTATGCCCACAATGCGTGGATCTTTCTTTTCTTTAAGACTCTTCTTCATTATCATTTTAACATTTTTGGTTATTTTTTTCTCTATTGTATCCATCATTCTTTTTGGGTTGTAGCCGCGGTATTCTGCATAAGAAGAAATAACTCCGCCAGCATTGGCAATAAAATCTGGCACAACGGGAATTCCTTTTTTAAAAAATTCTTCTTCAATTTCTTCAGACATTGGAATATTGCCCGCCTCAACAATGAGTTTTGTGTTTATTTTATTTTTATTACTGTCATTAATTACATTTGTAATTGAAGCTGGAATTAAAATGTCTGTTTCAATTTCCCAAAATTTTTCAGCAGAAATTTTTTGACCTTTTGAATAATGCTTTAAGGTTTTTCTTTCCTTCATTATTTCAGCAATTAATTTATGGTCAAAACCATTTTCTTCATAAATTGCCGCCTCGTGGTCTGCTAAAACAACAACTTTAGCCCCCATTTCTGTTAAAAATTTATAGGCAAAAGTTCCAACATTTCCAAAACCGTGTATAGCAACTTTGGCTCCCCTAATATCTATTCCCAAAATTTCAGCAGCCGCCTGGGCAGTTTTTGCAACTCCAAAACCAGTGCTTCCATATTCATGAGGAATTCCGCACCTTTCCCCTTTTTTGCCAAAGGCTTTCATACAATAATTAGCGGGCTTGCCTGTAGCAGACCGCCAATCACCCGTTGCCTCAACAAACCATTGCATTTCCTTCTCGCCGGTGTGAACATCTGGTGCTGCAATATATTTTTTAGGAGTTAATAATTTTATAGATTTAGCAAAACTTTGAATAAATTTCTTTTTTAATTCATCTGTTCCACCGCGCCAAACTATTCCAGCTTTTGCTCCACCAAAAGGCAAATCTGCTAAAGCGTTTTTAAAAGTCATTGTTCGGGCCAATCTGAAAACTTCTTCTGCGGTTACGTTTTCGGTCATTCTAATTCCGCCTTTACCCGGCCCAAGCACGGTATTATCAATTACTAAAAACCCTTCCATTTTTAGTTTAGGGTCGTAAATGTTTATTACATATTCAGGACCAAATTCATCGTTTATAATTTTCATAATATATTTAATACGTTGTTATTAATAAGATTGATTCTTATTATAGCATATAAATTTCTTGATCGTATTCACCCACGCCAACGAACTCTGCTTTGCCGTTTAAAATGCTCTCAAAGGGCTTACAAGCAAAACATCCTTGCCTACCCCGCGGGCAACTAAATTGTTCGCTTGCTCTGGCATGTTTTATTCTTTTAGCTATTTGTAATATTTTTATTGCCGAAGACTTTATGTCTGGCAATTCAACTTCCATGGGAGCGTCGTCTTTATCAACATACCAATAGCTTGCTCCCGTAACTTTTCTTTTTTGCAATGCCCTTAACAGCAAGGCGTAAATGGGCAATTGCAAAGAATCTTTCTTTTCACTGTTTTTGCCGGTTTTAAAATCTAAAACTCGCAAACTGTCATCTTCGGGCACATATTCTAGCCAATCAATTCTGCCACATAAAACAATTTTGTCTTTTGGCGATAAATAAAAATTTAAAAGGCTTCCCATATCTTTGTCGTAAAGCTTTACCGTTTTATTCAACAAGGGCCCTGGGTTTTGACAAACCCTGTTTATCATATTTCTGCCACGCTCTTTTGCTACGGCTTCGTCGTCTTCAGTTTTAAAGCCTCCAAATTTTCCTGTAACTTTTTTCCAGTGTTCTTCAAATGTTTCCATTAAGGGCTTTGAAAATCTTTCTTCTGCCTTATATTCTGCCAAGCCTTCTAATGTGTCGTGCACTGCTTTTCCTAAAGAAAGAGGCACGGCAGCTATGCTTATTTTTTTCCCACGTTCATTTCTATATATGTTACGTAAAAAATAGAGTCTTGGGCATTTCAAATAGTCGTTCATTGAAGAGTGAGACACCCACACTGAATTGTTATCATCTCTAATCATTTTTATCTTTGAGCGAAATCGCACAAATCTTTAAAATCGCAGTACTCGCAATGGTACCCAGGGATTGCGCTAAAATCGTTGTTTTTAATTTTTTTAATTATTTCTTTAATTTTGGTTCTTAAGTTTTCAATTTCTAAGTCTGTGCCTAAAAAAGAAACCTTTTTGTCCTCTTCTAAATAGTGGTACGTAAGCTTCTGCGGTTTTATGCCCAAAACTTCTTGAGCAGCCATTTGATAAATCAACAACTGTTCTTTTTCTTCGGGGGTCAATTTGTCTTTTGGCTTGCCAGTTTTATAATCAATAATTTCAATTTCCCCATTGTTGTTATCAATTCTGTCTATTCTACCATAAATTGTATCTTCTCCAATTTTTAAATTAAACGGCGTTTCTAGGGCCAACGTTCCGTTAATTTCTAACAGTTGTGGCTGTTTTTTTGAATAATTTTCGTAGAAGTTTTTTATAATTCGCTCACCATTTTTTCTGTAATCTTCTTTTTGTTTTTTATTCTCATACCATTCGTCTATCCAGTTTCTTCCATAAATTTCTTCTAAATTTTTAAGCGTTTTCTTTTTGCCTGTAGAATTTAAAAACTCGTAAAAAGTATTGTGTATTGTGCTTCCAAATGAAAATACTGCCTTTCCCTTTTGCGGTATTTTTAAAATGTATTGAAATTTATATTGCAAAGGACATTTTTCAAAAATTGAAAGTTGAGAAAAAGAAAAATGCGATGGAAAGTATGAGGCAGGCAAGATATGCTTGCGAACGGAAGGGTTAGGGATGGGCGAGTCTCGCAAAGCGAGACGAGTAGGTTGCACGGAGTGAGCAGGCATCTCTTCCTGACTATATGCCATTTCTGTTAAAAACCGTGATAATTTTTTTCTTCTTTGGCCACCGTAATCTTCAGCTGAAGTAAAATAAAGCCCCTTCTTGGCACGGGTCATTGCCACATAACAAAGCCTCCTTTCTTCTTGCAAATGAATGTCACCGGTTGGTTTTATGTCTTTAATAAGGGCTTCGGGTAATTCTATGGGGTCTTTTCTTTGGTCTGTTGGAAATCTTCTATCAACCATATTTACCAAAAACACGTACTTAAATTCTAAACCTTTGGCGCCATGAATTGTCATTACTTTAATCATGTCGGGGCCTTGGTCGGGGTCAAATTCCAATTTACCTTCTTCGCCAGATTCAATTTCAAGCGTCATTTGCTCCATAAAATTTTTCAACGAAGGCTCTAAATTATTCTCTTCAAATTGTTTGGTCTTTTTTAAAAATTGGTTTACTAAATCAATTTTTTCTTGGTCTTCTTTAATATAATCTAAATAACCAAAATCAACTAAGAAATTAATTAAAATTTCTGAGACTCCTTTGTCACGGGCGTCTTGACTATGTTTTTCAATTAAACTTAAAATAAAAGCCACCTTTTCTTGTGCATGCTTAGATACTCCTGTAATTAACGGCAATTCGTGTAAAGATTCAAAAAGTGATTTTGTTTTTTTGTGGCTATATTGCGTTATGGTTGAGATGTCTGTATTATCAATTTCTAAAAATGGCAAACTTAAAATTCTGTATGTTGCAATGCCTTCGTGGTAATTATCTAAAAGTTTAAAATATGAAATAATGTCTAAAATTATTGTTTTAGAATAAAGCCCACGTGAAGCTAAAAATTGATACGGCAGTTGTGCCCGCTCTAAAGCTCTTACAAAAGGGGCGGCCGAGTCGTTTGCACGCACCAAAATAGCAAAATCGTTAAATAAAACGCTTTTGTCGGTTTTTTTAATTTCTAAAATCTTTTTTATTACTTGCCCAACCTCTTGGTCTAATGTTTTACAGTGAATGTGTTCTATTGTGCCATTATCTTTTATATTAGAAACTAATTTTTTATTTATTTTAATTCTAAATTCTAATCTGTCGGGGTCGTTTTGTTTAATAAAATTATATGACTGGTCTAAAATATTCTGCCCAGAGCGATAGTTTTGTACCAAAGAAACCTGTTTGAGTGTGGCCCCGTCATTCGACGGGGTTCTCGCTTCGCTCGGAAAATCTTCTTTAAATTTTATAATGTTAGAAAATGAAGCTCCACGCCATCTATAAATTGCCTGGTCGTCGTCGGCGCAAACGGTTAAGTTATTGTTTGGCTCCGCTAATAATTTTATTAATTCATATTGCGCCCAATTTGTATCTTGAAATTCATCAACTAAAATGTATTTAAATTTTTGGCGATATTTTTTTAAAATTAATGGACGCTCTTTAAAAAGCTTTAGACAGTAATTTATTAAGTCGCCAAAATCTAAAGAACTGTTTTCTAACAAAATTTGTTGATAGGCCTGGTAGGCTACGGCAACTTCTTTTATTCTTTCTATTTCTTGGTCTTCGGTGGGGCTTTCTGTCGTTTTTAAAGAATTAGCATATTCTAAATAATTTTCTGGATAAACTTCTTGGTCTTTACAATGAGAAAAATGCGAAATTAAAGCTTGAATAAATTTTGTTGGGTTTCCTAAAGATTTATAATATTTTAAATTAAACTTATCTAAATTTTGGCGTGCCAAAAGCCATGCAGAAGTTCCGTCTAGCATTTTAAAATTAGGAGGCAAGCCAATATCTAAAGCATTTTCTCTTAAAACTTTTTCGCAAAAAGCGTGAAATGTTGAAATCCATAAATCAACATAGCCGTATTCTAATAATTTATCTACCCTTTCTTCCATTTCAAAAGCCGCCTTTTCGGTAAAAGTAACCGCTAAAATTTCTTCTGGTTTTGCTAGTTTTGTTTCAATTAAATTAACAATCCGTTGGGTTATAACGGTTGTTTTTCCTGTTCCCGCTCCAGCCACAATTAAAAGCGGGCCTTTGCCATGAAGCACCGCCTCTTTTTGCTCTTTATTTAATTTATTTAAATCAATTGCCATATTTTGTTATCTTAACAAATTCTTATGTAATAAAAAAGAGGGGCAATGCCCTCTTTTGTGGCTGATATTTTTTATTTTGAAATGGCGGATAAGAGGTTTCCGCGGACTATAATGTTTGAGGCTTTTAAATTATTTGATTGCTCGGTGTAAATATTTTGGCAATCTGTAATTGGCAATGTTTTTTTGTCTAAAACTGACGTGCATAAACCGTTTGCAAAAACTCCACTTTCATCAGCCTGATAAGATAATTTTGAAGATAAAATTACATCTATGCCACCCGAAACGAGCTCAAAATGAGTTTCAACGGGGTTTTTCGTATTTAATAAATCTTGCCCCAAAATAGATTTGGGCGGATTAATTCCTAATAAATTTGTTATTGTGGGGTAAATGTCTAAATGGCTGGCCGGAGTGTTTATTGTTTGGCTTTTTACGCCAGAATTTAAAATAATCATTGGTACTTGGCTGTTCTTTAATTCGGGTAAAATGTTTTTTTGCCCCAACGCAGAAGAAATATCTGTAAAGCTTCCATGGTCGCCCCAAATAAAAATTACTGAATTGTTATACAATCCGTCATTTTTTAATTGGTCTATAAATTCTCCAATTGCTTTGTCGGTGTAATGAGCGCTTTGCAAATAGGCTGTCTGCATCCAGGGCAAATTCATATTTTCTGGAATATCTAAGGTTTGTAAATCGTTTGGTAAAATAAAAGGCGTGTGCAAACTCATGGTTATTAAGGTTGCCATAAACGGCTCTTTAAAACTTTCTAGCCGTGGCACCGACTGCGAAAATAAATCTTCGTCACCCAAATCTGAGGGACCTTGCCCAACAGGCCTTGTCACTTTGTAATCTGCTAAACCATATGCTTTTTGATAACCTAACCCCGGGTAAATGTTAGACCGGTTCCAAAATGTTGGCACATCGCCATGCATTGCATACGTTTTGTATCCATTTTTTACCAAAAGTTGAGGCAAGGCCTTATAAGTATTTTTGGCATAGTTAATAAAAACTACGTCGTCGGCTAAAGGGTACAAAGAATTCATTGTAGCAAATTCTGCGTCGGCGGTGTTGCCCGGCCCAACTTGCGTGTAATAATTATTAAAATACAAACCTTCTGTAGCTAACTTATTTAAATTAGGAGTAATTTCTTGTCCGTAAATTTTTTTATTAATTACAGCATTTTCCAAAGATTCTACTTGAATAATTATTAGATTCTTTTTTCTATCAAGTCCAAAATAATTTTTTGAGACCGGCGCGACAGCCCTATTTTGTGCAAATATTTTTAAGAAATCCTTGTCGGCTTCGCTTACTAAATTACTTCTTAGGGCATATTTTAAAGTGTCTTCAAGAAAAAAATTCATAATTCCCATTTTGCCCACAAGAGCTTTTAAGTCGTAAACGTCTGTGTATAATCTGCTGGTGCTTCCCCACTCTTTTTTTTCTGTGTATAAAAGATATTTATATCCAAAAAACACTACACAAATCATTGCCAAAATAATTATTACTTTTTCCCAATTTGGCAAACTAAATTCGCTTTTCTTTTTTCCGGTAATAAAGTACGCAACAATAACCACAATTAAATTGCTAATAAAAAGCAGAAGTTCTGGCGTAAGTAAAATTTTAATAGTGCCAGCAACACTTCCAGCCTGATCCAAATATTTTATTGCCGAAAATTGTAAAAAACTTTGCGAATATCTGTAATATAAAAATTGCGCAATAAAAAGTAACGAAACTAAAAAAGAAACTAAGAAAAGATACCAATATTTGTATCTTTTGTTATTGGTGCCAAAAAGCAAAGCCGGCCCATAAAACACAACGCCCAAACCAAAGGTTACCCACAGCAACCTGTAAAAATAAGTTCTTGAGTAAATGTTAAGCCAATAATTAAAAGCTTCGTTTTGAATGACAAACAAAACCACCAGCAATAGTGGTAAAAATAAAACTTTTACGTAGTCAATTATTTTATTGCCTATTTTAGAATCCATTTCAATTTATACGTTTGGCTTTATGGAGCGGGTTTCGCCGGGTTTTAAGATGCCTATCTTAATGTCGCCAATGCGAACACGCTTTAACGAAGAAATTGTATAATTTAATTCGTTAAACATAACTCTAATTTGGTGGCGCTTGCCTTCGTTTAAAATAACCTGAA
Organism: Candidatus Staskawiczbacteria bacterium; assembly: GCA_903928565.1. Lineage (GTDB taxonomy): Bacteria > Patescibacteriota > Minisyncoccia > Minisyncoccales > Staskawiczbacteraceae > XYD1-FULL-39-28. Next base: position 69,046 of record CAIYRH010000010.1, on the reverse strand, counting down.
TTTTTGAATTGTTTATAATTCGCGCTTGAGCCGGCAACAACTTGCCCAAAGCTTGAGTGTCCATGCCTTCTTTAAAAATTCTTACCACACCAATTCTTAAGGGCTCTTTAACCGTTACAACATATTCTTTTTCATATTTAGAACTTTTATCTAAAACATCTCTGGCAAAACGGCCGTCATTGGTTAAAAGCAACAAACCTTCCGAGCTTTTGTCGAGCCTGCCAACAGGGTAAAGCCCCTTTTCTCGCCACTCGGTAATTACACTTTTTCGGCCAGGCAAATCTTGAGTGGGTAAATTTCTGGGTTTATAATAAGCCAAATAAACATATTGTTTTTTATCTTTTCCTTTTTGCTCTTTTACCATTACTTTGTCAGTTTCAGCCACCATGGCGCCGTTATCAACACGTTTGCCATTAACAAAAACAAGCCCGCTTTCAACGAGCTTATCGGCTTCACGCCTGGAAGCCAACCCCTTGTCTCTTAAATATTTGTTTATTCTTATTGGATATTCCATTTAATTAATATACCAAAAAACCGTCCCGATGTACATCGGGACGGTTTTTGATGCTGCCTAGATATGCACTAAATATGCTTAGAAATATGTTTCCAAGTTTGCTGGGCTTCTTTTACCAATTCTTTTGTCATTGATTCGGTAAGCTTCTTTGCTTTAGCATATTGTGCCACTGAATTTTTCATAAATTCCTTGTATTGTTTCTCACCCATTTTTTGAGCTTTTTTCAATTTTGGTGAAATGTATTTATAAAAATCAGCTGAAACATCTGCAATATTGTTTCTTAGTTCTTTGCCCTTTTTAGAAGACATAAACAATGTAGCGGCGACTCCAAGAGCCAAACCTGCAATTGTACCTTCTAAAATTTTCGTTCCACTTCCTTTTTTTGATGTAGCCATAATTTTTTTTGTTATTTATTTCTAACGACCTTTTTTCTTTTTATTAAAGAATTTTGACAAAAATGATAATTTAAAAATATTTTCCAGAAATTGATTTATTTTTTCGTAAATTTCTGAAGAACCCTTGCTAATGCTTTCTATTAAATTCTTAAATGATTTACTAATTTTTATTATATCGTAAGCTATAACTACAACCAGGGTAGTAATTAAAATTACCGCTAAGGAAATAATTAAATTAAAAATAATTTGAGAAGTTTCTAATATAGACATATTTTTTATTATAAATTATTTTAATGCCTCAACTATAGTATATAAACTTATTGAGTTGCGGTCAAATTATTTGAAGACACAAGTTCAATTAGTGCTGGTTTATTTATGTCCCAATCGCTTTCTGTATGACTGGTAATTTCAACTGTAATAGCTGGTTTATTATAGTTTTGGGCAAACCAACCGGTTGCCGTTCCAAAAAAGTCCCAACCAAGATCGGCAGAATCGGAATAAGTGTAGCCTGTTTTTTGGGCATACCATTCCCCCAATGCATCAGACTGAGCATCTTCTTCAGGGTTAACAATGGCTCCTTGTGAATGAAATGAAATCATCATTTGCGGTTTATATTTTTCAATTACCTGTTTTATGGTCAAACTCTCGGGTTCGGAAAATGGTTTGGTGCCAGCATAAGTGCCTTGTGGACCATAATTTTTCCAGCCAGGAGTATCAAAATTTAAATTTAAATTAACTCCATTGGCATTAAATTTTTGTGAAATGGTAAAACCGTCGGGGTTGGTTACGGGTATAATTATTATTTTTTTATTATTAGGAATTATTTTAGGATTAAGTTTTATTTCTGCAACTAGTTGATTAAGCAATTCAGCGGTGCCAACTTCGTTGCCGTGTATGGCGCCAATTAATAAAATGACATCTTGCCCGTTTCCTATTTCATAACCTTCAATTGGTTTGTTCTGCACAGAATAACCAAAAACTTTATTCTCAACTTTTACGGGCAACACTACGTGCGCTACTGCCGGCAAATTGGGCGTTGTAACAATACCTTCGGCATATAAAAAATACAACCGCACATAACCAATTGCAGACAATATTACAATTATTATAACTATCCAAAACAATAAATTATTTTTTTTCATAAAGATCCAAGATCTAATGTAAAATCAACTTTAATTTTTTCCACAAAATCTTTAACGTGACTAACCAAAATCATTGCACCGTCAAAATTATTTATAGCTTTTGCAATCACAGGAATGTGTCTAAAATTAATATGGTTGGTTGGCTCGTCTAAAATTAGCAAACCCGGTTTTTCTAGCGCAATAGTGGCAAAAGCAACTAACCCTTTTTGCCCTTCAGAAAGCGAACCAATTTTTACTTTTAAAATTTCCGCGTCTAATAAAAAACCGGCCGCATGAGCCCTTAACCCTTGTTCGGTGCCATCTTCATCCATGGCATTTGAAAGCGTTTGGTAAACGGTTACATTGAAATCTAAAGTTGAAAAATCTTGCCTGTAATAGCCAATTTTCACGCCAGCCTTAATGTGTTCGCCCTTCATATGCCCCGATGCCAACTTTTCTAAAAGAGTTGTTTTGCCAATTCCATTTGGACCAGTTAAAAGCAGTCTTTCTTTTTTGTTTAAAGTTATATTAACTTTTTTATTTACAAATTTATGATTTTTAGAAACAGCAACAGAATCTAATTGTAAAATTACGCCTCCAATATCTTTTTGGGCAGGAATAGAAAAGTTTTTTATGGTTTTGTCTTCTCTTCTTAGGTCTACAATATCACTTTCAAGTTCTTCTATTTTCTTTCTCATTTTTGACGACACATCTCTTAAATGACCGCCTTTTTGAGCAAAAAAGTTTGCCTGTTCTTTTCTGTGCGAAATGTCTTTTTCTAATCTGGCGTTTTTCATACGCTCTCTTTCTAGGCGCAACCTAATTTCTTCAACCACTGTAAAATAATCACCCGTGTATTGTTCAATTTTTTTAGAAAAAATATCTAAATATAAAACACCCTCTGTAAAAGTATTTAAAAAATCGGCATCGTGCGAAATAACAATACATGTTTTTGGGTATTCAAGAATAAATTTTGTTAAATGTTCAATGCCAGCTTTATCTAAATTGTTTGTGGGCTCGTCTAACAAAAGCAAATCGGGGTTTTGAATTAACGCCCCTGCCAAAAGAATTCTGGCCTGTTGCCCGCCCGAAAGATTTTTAACTGGCCTATCGTGAGGCGTTGTAAAATTAACTACTTCTAAAATGTCATCAATTTTTTTATCAATATCATAAACTTTTTCCCTAAAACACTTTTCGAAAAATTCTTTAACAGTTAAATCTAAATCTTCTCTGGGAATTACCTGTTTTGCGGTGGCGGTTGTTAAATTATTGTTTATATTAATTGCGCCACCCTCGGGTTTTGATTCACCGGTTATTAATTGAAAAATTGTGCTTTTTCCAGCCCCATTTTGCCCCATTAGGGTAATTTTTGAACCTCGGCGCACCGAAAAACTGGCCTCGTTTAATATTGGTTTATTGGTAGCCCATTCAAAAGAAACATTGCTAAATTTTAATATTACTTCGTCCATTTTTTTATTTCTATTACATCTTTTGCAATTTGGTCTTTGGCTTCTTTGTCATTTTTAAATATTTTTTTATCTCTAATTTTTTTTATTATTTCAACGTTTACTTCTTTGCCATACAAATTGCCCTCAAAATCAAAAATGTAGGCCTCTGCAATTTTGTTTCCCGGGAAATAAAGTGCCGCAGAATATTTTTTGTTATCTGCTATAACATAACCGGCGTATATGCCGGCTTCAATATTGCTGTTTGTTTTAATGTTAGCTGTAGGAAAGCCCAAAGTTCTTCCTTTTTGTATGCCTTTTACAACTTTACCAGTTATGTTTTCCATTTTAATTAATTGTTGTGGGTTCGCGAAGTTGCGCAATGCGGTAAATGCTGAATACCAACAAACATGCGAAAACCCACTGTGAAACGGTTAAAAAATTGTGGTACAAAATCATATCTATTAAAATTGCCACAAAAGGAAACGTCAGCTCTAGAATGGTTGAAATATGCACTGGCGTGCTTGCCAACCCCTTATAATAAATTACCACTGCCACCATTCCCGTTGAAACGGCTATAAGAATAAACAACCCAAGTTGATATGGCAGCACTGCAAATAAACTTGCGCGGTAGCCAAAGAAAATTATTATTGGCAAGGAAATTATAACTGTAAAGAGAAATCTGTAAAAAGTGCTTACCTCGGCGCGCACTTTTCCTAAAAGCATTTTTGAAAAAGTTGTTGAAGTGCCCCAAGCAAAGGCGGCTCCCAATGCATAAAGCGCGGCTATTATTGTGCCCGCCCCCGTGGCTAAGTTTACATAACCATTTGGAAAGGTAACAAAATATGCAGAAATAATTGCCAAAACTGCCCATACAATGTAACGTTTATCAAATTTTTCTTTTAAAAATATTGAAGCCGTAGTTATTGCAAAAATTGGTTGAAGTTTTTGCAACAAAAATACTACCGAAAAAGAAATAAAAGAAACTTTAAGCAAAGCCGTTGTAAACCACAATGTGCCCAAAAGTCCGCTCAATACTGCAATTAAAATAACCAGCCACCATTCGCGCCCGCTAAGTTTGGCCTTAATTACGTATTTAAAAACAAAAGGCGTTAGAATAATTAAACCTATTAAATGCTCAAAGAAAATTATAGTAATTGGCGGTAATGTATATAAATTTCTACGAATTACGCCATCTACTGCCCAAAGCAAGGCTGCGGTTATTATAAGTAGCGAGCCAATAGGTATTTTTTTCATTTTCATATCAGTTACTATATCATTTTTTCCCTTAAGTAGCAAAAAAAATCCCCTTAGTATTAACCGCGGGGTATGGCCTAATCAGCTGACTTAAGATGCTCGTTGAGAACGAGCTTTTCTGCGTCGTCTTCCCAAATAATATCGGCATTTGGAGAAGATGCCACCACAAGAACTGTACATTGCACTCTTTGGTGCCTTGGGAAATATATCAAACAATGTGGATGCCCAGCCGGAATGACAAGTTTGTTCCTAGAATCCACAGAATCCATCGTAAAAACTTGGTTAGTCATCTGGCTCTCTGATTGTATTACAACCTTAAACTGACTAGCTCCCAGAAAAAAATAGAGCTTGTCTTTCAGCTTGTCTCCCTTGCCTGGGTGCATATGAAAAGGAACCACTGAATCGGGTTGAAGCGTCATTAACCGCACTGCTATATCAGTAGCTTCCCGAAAGTAATATCGTCCAAGTCCATAAACAATTGCAAGCTCTTTGCCAATTGCAGGCTTCAAAAAAACTGCACGGGCCCTTTCTTCTTCACTAAGGAAGTCTTTAACAGTTGGAAGTTTCATTTTTTGTTTTTTTCTATGGTTCTTATTCGTCTTTCACTCCGCCATTATAGTAAATGGCGAAAATAATGGCTCCCGCAATTATTACTGCCCAAAGACCCACCATGCTGGCTACTGCCAACTGCTCTGCTGTGCAACTTGAAAAAAATTCAATTAGGCTTTTCATTTGTTAGTCCCTCGTTTTCAAAGAACCGTCTGCTCTTGCAACCCCTTATTGCAATTATATCTAAAATACATCTAAACCGACTTCTTGTCAATCCAAAAACCGCCCCAAAGGGCGGCCTTAAAATTTGATTGCCGAGCGAATTTTATTTATTTTCGGCTACTGTAACTTTTTCCATTGTTACAGCTGTAACGGGCTTATCGCTTGCGTTAGTTTTTACATTAGAAATGGCATCGGCAACATCTTGCCCCGAAACAACTTTTCCAAAAATTGTGTAATTATTTGGCAAAGGGTAATCGGCCACCATTATAAAAAATTGGCTGCCATTGGTGTTTGGGCCAGCATTTGCCATAGCCACCACGCCTTTTTTGTAACCTTCTTTGTAAGAATCTGTTTGTGGGTTTAATTCATCGGCAAATTTATAACCAGGGCCACCAGTGCCGGTTCCCGTTGGATCGCCACCTTGAACCATAAAGCCAGGAATTACTCTGTGAAAAATCACACCATCGTAAAACCCTTTCTCGGCCAATGTTATAAAGTTTTTAACTGTGTTTGGAGCATCACCATCATAAGTTACAAAACTTATGTCACCCATGCTTGTTTTTATTTTTATTGTGTGTTGCATATTTTTTATAGTTGAATTAATTAAATTAGTTGTTGACGTTTGTTTTGGTTTCATCAAATAAAACCCGCTAATAATTACGCAGACCACGATAATTAAAATTAATGTTATTGAAATTTCTTTTTTCATGTTTTTATTTTACCAAAAAATATTTTATGCATCAACCCCCTTGACACAATATTTGCTTTTTTATAGACTTAATATAATGTTTTCCAATAGTTCATTAACAACAATCTCTATTGTAGCCACAGCCACAAGGTTCTAAATGGAGCTTTATGGTTGTGGCTACGGATGTAGGCCGCAATTCTCCCAAAAGGAGATTCTGGATTCAATCCAACCCCAACCCCAACCCCAATACCGTTATGGCCCGAAAATGCCAAAACAACGTCGTGATCGCCAATGCTCAACGTCAAGAAGGCCGACAGCTACTGGCAATCGCCAACCAATCCCCCGTCGCAATCAATAACGCGACGACCACCATCCGCATGGCCGGCATCAACATCCACGCTGCTAAGAACGGCATTCACGCCGGCTTGGCGCCCCTCGACAACGCGTAGAGCCAAGAACGAATCCGGCCGAATACGCGCTTTGCGAAGCGCCACAATCGGCCATAAGGCCAAATCTGCTCCGCCTTCGGAGCACACGATCTCGGCCCCCTCGGGTCGAAGATAATCAGGGTGGCTCAGTTGCTATGTGTGACTGAGCCACCACCCACCCTTTCTGCTTTAATAGGCAGTTTTTTTATTTTAATAGTTTCTATTATTACGCAAATTATCAAGCGCCCAAGTGTATTCAATAATAAGCACTGGAATCCATTCTGGCGCACCATATTTAATAAACATATAAACACCTACAGCTAGCGCAACCGTGTTAATAATAAAAAACGCCACATCAAATTGTTGCTCATGCCTAGAATTTTCTTCATTATTAGTTATGTATATAAGCCAATTCCATAATTTCATAATTTTTAAGTTTAATTAATAATTATTTTACTTTACCAAAAAAACACCTTAATTAAAAGGTAAATTACAAATAGACATTTATTATATTTTGCTTGCCTTAAAAAGCGCAGACTTTAAAGACTTAATAAAACCCTCACTTGTTTCTGTAGCTCCTGAAACCGTATCAATATTGCTGGTTTGTTTTAATATTGCTTCTTTTTTTAAGACAGGAAGTGCCCTGCCATTCACTTCCTCAGAATAAAAATCTTCCTTGGGATAATCTATAACTTCTATTTCTTTTAATTTCCCTTGCTTTATAATTATTTGAACCTTAACATTACCATATAGTGCGTCTACTGAGCTTCCTACATATTTGCCATTATTATATTTAAATTTTTTAACTAAACTTTTTTTAATCATGTGTTTAAGTTAGTTTGGCAATTTGTTTTTTTACATAAAATACTGTTATAATTGCAGCCGTCCAATTTATAAAAAAAACTGAAATCCAAATTCCATCTATTCCAAAATAGGAAGACAGCCATACAAACATAACTAGCGGAAAAATTATTTGTCTTGCTAAACCAATATATAAAGCATACATTGGTTTTTTTAATCCCTGTAAAGCTGAAATATTTAAAAATATAAACAAATAAGCCCACGTTAAAAATGCGGCATATTTTAAGTAATGCGAGCCAATGCTTATAACGCTTGCATCGGCAGTAAAAATTCTCATAAAATATGACGAAAAGCAAAATATACATAAAGCCCCAAATGTCATGAGGTATACGCCATACTTTGTTGTTATTTTGAGAGTTTCTCTTACCCTGTCAAACTTTCTTGCTCCGTTGTTCTGTCCCACCAAAGTTAAGGTGGCAACACTTAACCCAACCAAGGGCAAAAGAAACAACTGCTCAACTCGAGTTGCTATGCCATAAGCTGCAACAGATTCTTTACCAAAAATGGATATAAAATAAGTTATTACAAATATTCCAACGCCAACGCTGGCAGTGTTTAACGCCGAAGGAAGTCCTTGTTTTATTATTCCCCAAAATGGCCCTTTCTGTGGAACCAATTTTTTAAAAGTGGGCTGTTCAAATAAAAATGTCTTAGACGCCTTCCACCCCATATAAACAGTTCCTCCTGCCTGCACCAGAACGGTTGCTAAAGCAACTCCCGCAACTCCCATTTTGGGCAACCCTAGCCAACCAAACATAAACAAGGGGTCTAAGATAATATTAACAAACAAACCAGAAACTAAAAAATTTCTGAATGTTTTAGTGTCGCCAATGGCGTTTAATATGGCATTAAAAACGTAAACCATAATAAAAAATACGGTTCCGTAAAAAATCATATTCATAAATGCCAAAGATAAAGCCAAATATTCGCCAGTTGCCCCCAGCAACGTAAACAAATATGGCGAAACTGCCAAACCAATAATTGTGAGCGGAATAGAAATTAAAATTCCAAATGATATGGTTTGCAAAGCATAAATTTTGCCCTCTGTGTGGTCTTCTCTGCCTAAATGATTAGAAATTATTGCAGTGGCTCCCGTCGACAAGCCCGTGCCAATGGAAATTAAAATGAAAAAGATAGGAAAAGACAAAGACAGGGCTGCTATGGCCTGTGTTGAAATTAACCCTGAATAAATTGTATCAACTACATTAAATAGCGTATTAAAAAAGAAACCAATAATGGCGGGCACCGCCATGGTTTGAATAAGTTCTTTTATTGGGGCAGAAGTTAACTTTAAATTTCCAGAATCCATATTTATACAAAGTTAATGATAATCATTACTATTTAAATAATACTCCCGCCATGTTAAATCGTCAATACCCCATATTTCTAGTTTCCATTTTAATATTATGTTATTAAATTTGCGTTAAATAAAAAACCACCTTAGCAAGATGGTTCTTACCACGTTAAACATGTTCAATTCCTGTTGTTACGAAGATTATCAAACGCCCAGGTATATTCAATAATCAAAACCGGAATCCACTCTGGCGCGTTATATGCAATAAACATATAAATGCCAACAACTAACGCCACTGAATTAATAATAAAGAATGCAACGTCAAATTGTTGCTCGTGTCTGGAAGTTTCTTCATTATTAGTTATATATAGAAACCAATTCCATAATTTCATAATTTATTTGTATTTATTTTTAAAATCTTTTTCATCTTCAAAGTGTGCAAAATTTTGGCTTACTTGGTCTTCTTGAGTTTTAAACCCTGTTTTACCTTCGTGCATAATTCCACACCAATATTTTTCAGTTCTGCCAGCAACTTCTTTCATATATCGCAAAATTCCGTTTGCATATCCGCAATACATGCAACCAAGTTTTTGCATTCCGTCTAAATAAGGCAATTTATTGCGGTCAAAAATTAAAATATATTCCGATCTTTTTACCCATTTTATTCTATAAATAGGAAAGCAAATCAGTTGATAAAATGCACAAACTAAGTCGCACGCCATTAGAAATGGCAAAGGCAACCAAATAAAAGGCATTGAAAATATGTGAAGCCAATATCGCGAAGTTTTATGTTTTAAATAATCCATAAAATTTGAATAATTAATTTACTTTACCTTACCTTACCAAAAAGCCACCCTAATTAAAAGGTGGCCGGTGTTACTATATCTGCTTTCCTGTTACAAAATGCCAAACAATGGCAATAAGGGCCACAACTAGCAAAATATGTATAAGCCCGCCAAGAGGATAAAAGGCAAAACCCAGCATCCATAATATTAGTAAAACAATTCCAATTTCTAAAAACATATATTTATTCTTTAATTTTTATCCCTAAATTACGAAATGAAATTTTTGATTTAAATTAATTGGCTCAAAATCATTTCGTAATTTAAGGGCTATACATATATGACTGCAGGCCAGGCATTTCCTTACAACCAAAAAACCACCCTAATTATCCTTCGCCTATGCTCAGGACAAGAAAGGTGGCTAGTAGTTGAAATAAATAATTAATTAAATATCGTTCCCGTTTTTTTGGTAAACATAATAATTTAACCAATTAATAAACAATAAACTTGAGTGACTTCTCCAATTTACAACAGGTTTATTTTTTGGATTGTCCTTCACAAAATAATTTTTAGGCACGCTTGTATTCAAACCTTTTTCTAAATCTCTGTCTAATTCTTCTTTTAAAGTCAGCGGGTCATATTCCGAATGCCCCATCACAAATATCTGCTTTTTATCTTTTGAGGCTACAATATAAACTCCAGCCTCGTCAGATTCAGATATAAGTGATAGTTTTTTTATTTTTTTAATATCTTTTGTTCTAACTTCCGTGTAATGTGAGTGTGGCGCAAAAAAAATGTCGTCAAACCCTCTCACCAATGGTACATTTTTATTAAGGACTTTGTGAGGAAAAACGCCAAACATTTTTTTTGGCAATTTATGCTTTTCTATGCCGTAAAAATGGTAAAGTCCAGCTTGAGCCGCCCAGCAAATAAAAAAAGTGGAAGTCACATTTTTTTTACTCCAATCCATAATTTCTTTTAACTCTTCCCAATAATCAACTTCTTCAAAAGGAATACTTTCAACTGGGGCTCCCGTGATTATTAAACCATCGTATTTATTTTTTTTCAATTCGTCAAAAGTCTTATAAAACATCTTCATGTGTTTTATAGAAGTATTTTTTGGCTTGTGACTTTTAGGATGAAGAAGATATAATTCAATTTGCAAAGGAGAATTAGACAATAAACGTAAAATTTGTGTTTCAGTTGCTATTTTAGTCGGCATTATATTTAACAGAATTATCTTTTGCGGATGAATATCCTGATGAAGAGCGTCTGTCCTTTTCATGACAAAAATATCCTCTTTTTTAAGAGTTTCTATTGCTGGTAATTTATCGGGCACGTTAACTGGCATAGTTATATAATGTAAATTTAATTAAACTTATTATATACCAAAAGCCACCTCAATTGAAAGGTGGCTTTAAAAAAGCGCGGGCAGGGGGATTTGAACCCCCGATCTCCTCCGTGACAGGGAGGCGTCTTAAACCAGGCTGGACTATGCCCGCATGTTTGTGCCGAGGGTGGGAGTCGAACCCACGACCTCAACGTTATGAGTGTTGCGCTCTTACCAACTGAGCTACCCCGGCATTTTATGACTTTGCAAAAAGCTTAATTTTTCTTTTCTCGTCAATTTTTTAATTTCTCTTTCTTTTTTAAGAGCCGCAATTTTACTGGTGAATTTTTTAAAAAATACAATTTTTTCCGGTTTATGCGATCTTGTATATTTACTAGCCGTACCACTTTTATGTTTTTCAAACCTTTTTTCCAAGTTATTGGTAAAACCGGTGTATAAAGAACCATCAACACATTTGATTATATAAACAAACCACATGTCAATTCAATATCTAATTTTGTTGGGCCGCCCCGAATTGCACGGGGGCCTGCAGCTTATGAGACTGCCGAGGTACTACTCCTCCACGGCCCACGAATTACAAAATAATTTTGTAATAGTGTTACTTTAACACAAAAATCTAATCCAATCAAGTTGCATTTGGTTTCTAATATTTTGGCTACTATGATAAAATGACATAATATGAAAATAAACTTTTTAGGAGCCGACCAAAATGTTACCGGCTCAAAACACTTAATTCAAACAAACGGCTACAACTTGCTTTTAGATTGCGGGTTTTACCAAGGCAGAAGAGACGAGTCTAACCGGCTAAACCGCACTCTACCCTTTGAGCCAAAAGAAATTAATGCTGTTATACTTTCTCATGCTCACCTAGACCACTGTGGCACTCTGCCTATTTTAGTTAAAGACGGCTTTGAGGGGAAAATTTACTGCACACCAGCCACCGCCGAAATTGCAAAATATATTATGCTAGATGCCGCCGAAATTCAAAAGCAAGACGCCCTGTATTTTAACAAGCACACAGAAAATCCCGCAGACCAAATTTCTCCCATTTACACCGAGCAAGACGTTTTAAAAGTTGTTGAACATTTTGAAACAATAGATTATTTTAAGCACACTGGGCAATGGACAGCTTTAAATGAAAACATTCGGTTTAAGTTTTACGATGCCGGCCATATTTTGGGTTCGGCCATAATTTTCTTGGAAATAAAAGAGGGCGAGACAGTTAAAACCCTTGCCTTCACCGGCGACTTAGGCAGAGAGTATTCCCCTATTTTACCCCGTCCAGAATACATTCAAGAAGATGTGCAAACGCTTATTACAGAATGCACCTATGGCGACAAAAACCACAGCCCCATTACCGACGCCACCGGAAGTTTTAAAGGGGCAATTGCAACTGTAATAAAAAATAAAGGTAAAATAATTGTGCCCGCTTTTTCATTGGGCCGAACACAAGACATTATTTACATTTTACACAAACTTTTAGACCAAAAATTAATTCCTGCAATTCCAATTTACATAGACAGCCCGTTGGCAAAAAACATTACAGAAATTTTTCCAAAATATATAAAAGATTTTAACGGAAACTTTCAGAGGGATTTTGGCTCGCGCGGGCAATCGGCATTTTCAATAAATAATTTAACTTACGTGCGCACAATTGAAGAGTCAAAATCTTTAAACAATAAACCAGGCCCCATGATGATAATTTGCGCCTCGGGAATGTGCGAAGGTGGCAGGGTTTTACACCATTTAAAAAACAATATAGAAAACCCACAAAATATAATTTTAATTACAGGTTATCAAGCGGAAGACACTTTGGGCAGAAAAATTCAGGATGGAATTAGTCCAGTTAAAATTTATGGAAAAGAATATAAAATTAGGGCACAAGTAAAAACTCTTCACGAATTTTCAGCTCACGCAGACCAAAACGATTTGTCTTCTTACATTGCGCATGTTAAAAATTTACAAAGATTATTTTTAGTTCACACAGAGCTTCCTCAAGCTACTGTTTTTAAAGAATTAATGGAAAAATCTTATCCATTATTGCCTGTTGAAATTCCAACAATGGGGCAATCTTTTGAAGTATAAAAAAATAGGACGGGTACCACGTTTGCTCGCTTTCGCTTGCTTAGTGATACCCGCCATAGGGGGTGGCTGTTCGGGGAAAGTTTTTTGCTGGGGTGTGGGTGCTGGGGGGCGAGGGTTAGCAGGGTTGGGGTTGGAGCGCGAACACTTGTTCGCGAACGCTGTTTTTGCGGCAGCGCTTGCTACCGTGGCGCCGGCGGGCCTTCTGTTGCTTCCCGCCCCAGAGAGAAACGCCATTAGACGTCACGGTGACGTTGCATTTCTTACCTTCGATGCACTTATACAGCGGCGACTGCCGGCGTTGATGACGCAGTTCCTCCTCCGTCGGCGGAGAGGGTTGGCTGCTGAACGTCACAGAATATACTCCATCACCTTCGCGGAACTCATCGATGTTCCTGAGAATGGTGTGGATCTCGTACCGTTTGTGACAGCGATCGGACCCATGCGCCACGTCTTTCAGCGGCTTACCGGAACGAACGCAGTAGATCCTCGACCCCGGGGGTTTTTTGCCGTTACTCAACGGCCGAGTCAGGTGTTTTTCTTCGTCTACCCAGGGTGGAATTTCCTTCTTCATGGTTTTTTATCTTCGATCTTTTTCCATTACCGAGACTTCTATCCGAACAATTTGGGTTTAGGATAGATCACGGCTCAAAAAAAACCGCTTTTAGGCAAATTTCCTTTAAGCCATGATCTATCTTTGTTAATGTGCTGTAACTAAAATATGCGTCAATTATACGTCTGTTTTAATTTCTTGTCAAGTGTTTCCCCTATTGAGTGCAAACTTGGGTTATTGCCGGTTTATTGGTTAAAGAACCGCAACCGCTGTAATCTGTGCATGTTCTAGTCTGCCTTCCCGAAACGCAAGCACTCCATGCCTGGCATTGCCAATTAGTGTTGCAATAACCGTCAACTGTATAAAAAAGATTTACGGTAATGTTGTCGCTTACTTGCGAACCGCTAATAGTTGAAACGCAACTCATTTTAAAATTTGCTGAAATTTTGTTTGTGCTTGCTGTGGCCGGAATTGTCCCAGACAAAGTTACTGTTTGGTTGCCAGAAAATGCTTTGTGCCCAGAAAATACTGTTGGCTTTGCAGTGTCTGAGGCCACACATGAAGATACATTTGTTCCAGCCCACTGCAAATTTACATTTGAAGTTAAATTAACACCCGCACCATTTGGTGTTGCTCCATTTCCCACTGTTAAAAAAATATTCAACGGACCGTCCGAACCATTGGCACTAATGTCAATTGGTTTTGTTGAACAACTTTGCGTGACAACTGGCCTGCTTGTTGGTGTAGAGCAATTATTTAAGTCCGTGGTAATACGTGTTTGCTTGTTGCCCGTGCAAATACTCCACGAACCAATTTGCCAATTAGAAGTACACTTTGGGGCGGCAGAACCTGTTAGTTGCGCAATTCGTAGCTGAAGCTGGGCTATTTGCAACCTAAGTTGTGCCATTTTAGCCTCGCGCTGTTGAGTTGTCATTACTTCTGCAAGCACAACCGGAGCCACACAAAAAGAGATAATTAATAATATCGTAATTACAAATATTTTTTTGTTCATATTGTTATATTTATATATTATATAATTATACTCTATCTAATATATAAGTTAAGCCCTAAACACTTCTAAAAAGGCTTTTGTGGGCACATTAACTTTCCCCTTTTGTTTCATTAGTTTTTTACCTTTTTTCTGTTTATCGCGCAGTTTATTTTTTCTGGTAACATCTCCCCCATATAAATAACCTGCCACATCTTTCATGTATGCTTTAATAGTTTCTCTGGCAATAACTTTTCCATAAATAACTGCCTGCAACGCCACAGAAAATTGTTCTGGTGGTAAAACGTCTTTTAATTTTTCAACCATTCTTTTGCCTTCAGCATAAGCTTCGTCTTCGGCAACAATTCGTGAAAATGCTTCTTCTTTGTGCCCTGCCACCCAAATTTCCATTTTAACTAATTTACCCGGCTTGTACCCTAAAAGGTTATAACTCATTGAAGCATAGCCTTGGCTAGCTGTTTTTATCTTGTCGTAAAGGTTAGCAATAATTCCACGCAAAGGAGTTTCAAAAACTATAATAACTCTTTCGGCGCTTAAATAGTTTGTTGTAACGTAATTCCCTTTTAAACTTTTTAGAATTTCCATTAATTTCCCCATTTGGCTTGAAGGAGCAATAACTTCTAAAGAAACCCAGGGCTCTTCTGTATTTTTAATAGTTGAAGGGTTTTCTGGCCAATCGGAAGCCGAATGAATAACAATTTCTTTTCCTTTTTGATCATAAATTCTATAAACAACCGAAGGCACAGAAATTACTAAATCTAGTCCAAATTCCCTTTGCAACCTTTCCGAAATAATTTCAATGTGCAAAGTGCCCAAAAATCCACAATTGAAACCACGGCCCAACGCCTCTTTCATTTCTTGTTCAAAAACCAGTGCTGGGTCGCTTAATTTCAATTTTCCCAAAGCAACTTTTAACATGTCAAAGTCGTCGGGGTTTTCAGGGTACAAACTGGCAAAAACCATTGGCTTTGGTTCTTGGTAGCCGGGCAAAGCCTGCACCGTACCCTTTGTGGCAACTGTTTGTAACTTTATAATTGTGTCTCCGGCGGTAACTTTTCCGGGCTCTTTAATTCCTGTGGCAATGTATCCAATGTCACCTGCCTTAATTTTATCTTTTGCAGAAAATGTTGGGTTTAAATAACCCAATTCTTTCACTTCGGCGGGGGCCTTGGTTGCCATTAATTCTATTTTTTCTCCATTAGAAATTTCGCCATCAATAACCCTAACATAAGCAATAACTCCTTTAAAAGAGTCGTATTCAGAATCAAAAATTAAAGCCCTAAAATCTTGCTTAACTGACTCTTTTGGCGGAGGGACTTCTTTTATAATTGTTTCTAAAACTTGCAGAACGTTTGTTCCATCTTTTGCCGAAATTTTTATAATGTCTTCGGGCATAACCTGCAACAAATTAGAAAGTTCTTCTAAAGTTTCTTCAACGTTGGCAATTGGGCTATCAATTTTATTTACAACTGGAATAATTTTTAAATTTTGCTTTTTTGCCAATTCCAAATTAGCCAATGTTTGCGCTTGAATTCCTTGCGTTGCATCAACCAACAAAACAGCGCCTTCAACGGCCTCCATAGACCTTGAAACTTCATAAGAAAAATCAACGTGGCCAGGAGTATCGACCAAATTTAAAATGTAGTCTTTGCCCTCAAAATTGTAGTTCATTCTAATGGCTTTAAGTTTTATGGTAATGCCCTTTTCTCTTTCTAAATCCATCGAATCTAAAAATTGCGGCATCATTTTTTTCTTGTCTATAGTATTTGTTAACTCCAAAAGCCTATCGGCAAGTGTCGACTTTCCATGGTCAATGTGGGCTATTATGCTAAAATTTCTAACGTTTTCTTGCATTTTATCTATTGGGGTATAAAAACTTTTTTAAAAAAGAATCCATAATTGCCTTGTTCTCGGGCGACTTTAGCAAGTGTGTGGCAATTGCATAAGTTACTACGCCAACCGTACCAGAAACCGCCAACTGAAAAAATATTCCCCAAAAAGTTTGCAAACTTAACACAGATCCCAAAAATTGCCTTACAGTAAAAGTTACAATAAACATTATGACGCTTGCAATTAAAACTTTATACAATGAATTAAAAATATCTTTTGTTTTTCCTGCCGGTTGAAGTTTCATAAATTTTCTATAAAACATGCGCAACAGAAAATAGAGTTGCAATACACTGCTGATAGAATAAGCCATAACCAAGCCAATAACACCAATATCTTTAACGCCACCTAATCTTAAAAAATCTACTAAAAATAAATTAACTCCGGGTAAGAATTTTATTAACCAAACTAAAATTAAACTAAGGGCTATGTTAATGGCCACGGTGACTCCACTTATAATTGCTGGAATTTTTGTATTATGAGCTGCATAAAAAGTTTTCGATAAAAATAGAATTAACGCCTGAGCAATTAAATTAATTGCCAATATGCCAAGACAGGCGGTTGTTAACTTTGTATCGGCCCAGCCAAATTTTCCAACTCCCAAAACCGCCCTAACAATTTGCGCCCTCAACAACAAAAGAAGCAAACTTAACGGAACCACTAAAAATATCATCTGGCGTAAAATGCTAGAAAATTTTCTTAAAAATTCGCTCTTTTCGTCTTTCAAAAAAGCCATAGACATTGACGGGAAAGACGCTGTTGAAACCGAAGCTGCAATGGCATTAACTAAAATTAAAGACAAGTTGTTTGCCAAATTAAAAACCGCAATTGATCCCGCCAAAAGCGTTGAGGCAATGGCCGTGGTTGCAATTGTGCTTAACTGGCCCGCCCCCAACCCAAGCGATCTGGGCGCCATTAGCTTAATTGTTTTTACTACACCGGGGTCTTTATAATTAAAACTAGCTTTATATTTAAACCCCGAAAAAAATAATGAAGGAATTTGAATTAGCAGGTGCATTACTCCACCCAACACTACACCCCAAGCCAACCCCTGCAAACCAAACGCCGGCACAAAAAATACAATTCCTATTATAATGCCAAGGTTGTATAATAACGGCGCCATAGCTGTTACCAAAAACCTGTGAAAAATTTGCAACACTCCGCTTATCATATTTGAAGCCCCCAAAATAATTGGACTTAAAAACATAATACGCATTAACAAAATTGCCATTTCTTTCTTTTGTCCAGAAAATCCTGGAGCTGTTAAAGAAATAATTGAGGGGGCAAAAATTATTAAAATTAAAGAAACTACAATCAAAAAACCTAAGAAAACATTTAACAAAGTTGAAAAATATTTCCAAGCCTCGTCTTTTGATTTTATTAAGTACCCGCTAAACATAGGTATTACGGCGGCCGAAATTGCACCAAAAATTAAAATTAAAGCAATAAAATCTGGAACAGTAAAAGCAGAATAATAAACATCTAGTTTATCCCCAGCGCCGAATGTTCCTGCCAGCAAACGGTCTCTAAGCAGACCCAAAATAGCAGACGCCAAAGAAGACACCGCCAAAATTAAAGAAGCAGAACTTATGCTTTTAGATTGTGAGTGTAAAATTTTTTTAAACATTTTTATGGACTAAAATAAATGGCGTCATTTCATCGTCTTGTCCCATTGGGTTGTCTAGCAAAGACAATCTGGCCATTTTTTTATTTACTGGCACTCCCCTGCTCATTGAAATAATTTTTACGTTTATGTTATTGCCATCAATAATAACCGTTGGAATTTTCAATTTTTGTTCTATGTTGTTACAAAGTTGTTGGGGATTTTTTGGAGGCAAAATTGCATATTCTGTATAAGGCCACATTGCATCGGGGTTAAAGCCGTCAATTTCGGAGACCCTATTGCCTGCCACCATCCAAAAAACACCCTTAATGCCCACTGCTTTACCCAACACTCCTAAAATTATTGCTAAAACCATTCTAGGGCGCCCGGCCATTTCCACCGCAACTTGCATTTTTTCTGCACGTGAATAGCCAATATCTTTTGGATACTTTTTAACATATTTAACAATTGTAGTAGCTAGCCAACCCGCTTTTACAGTGTTAATGTGCCGCACATTATTTTGACAAACCGAAACAACCTTCTCCGATATTGCCAACCAATCGCCCTCTTGTTTTAGTGGCAAAACATATTCTTGTATAGCTTGTAATAAATCATCACCAAAATTTAACAAGCGAGTTTTTACCGCTCTGCGTTCAAAAGTTAGACCATTAACCTCTTTAATTGCATTCATAACTTGATGAGTTAAATAATGATTTATATTAACAAAAAAACCGACGATTGTCGATTTTTTTGTGTCTTAGCAAGACTATAAGCCGAATTTTGTATTATGTGATTATCTGTCTGTTCACGACATTACTGCCGGAATCAAGCGAACTACTTTTAACAGAATCTCGAGATGTATTTAACCCAATTTTCTGCTTTGTTCTTGCGCCCAATAAGGATTTAGCCGTTTCAGTCCAATCTTGCAATTGGAATCGCCCGGTCATACGACCGGGCGCCTCACTCTTTCGAGCTCGGCGTTTCTGTTCGCACCTCGCGCATTACTGCGGACGGCCGTTAGCCGCTATTATTTTAACTCCCGTGAGGGACGTTGGTGTTCGGACTTTCCTCTCCAAACTTGCGTTTAGAGCAATCACTCATCTTGCTAAGACACCTTTATAATACTAAAATACGCGCTTTTGTCAAGAAAATTATTCATTAACCTAAAGTAATGGTTTAGCACTGGCTTCTTGGTCAAGCGCCTCATTTACCATCTTGTCGGCTTCTTTATTTCTTTCACGAGAAATATGTTTAAATTTAACCGACTTAAAATCAAATTTCAAATTCCATATTTCAATAAAAAATTGCTGAATCTTTGGGTCGGTTAATCTATAGTCTCCGTTTAGTTGTTTCACCACTAATTCCGAGTCTGCCCTTACTTCCAAATCTGTATCTTGGGCCAAAGCTTTTCCAAAAACCGCCTTGAATTTTTTTAGTGCAAAAATAATTGCCTTATATTCCGCGTCATTATTTGTTAAATTATCTCCTAAATATTCGTTAAATTTCTTTATTGCTAAGTTGTTTTCGTTGCAAAAGACAACTCCAATTGCTGCCTTGCCGGGGTTGCCCCTGCTTCCGCCATCTGTATAAACAATTATTTTTTTCATTCGTTCATTATGTTAAACCTTCTTGGTATTCAACTCCGTTTATTTCTGGAAATTTTGGATAAATTTTTTGCACACGGCCCACTTGTCCATCTTCTAATCTTACTTTAATTCCGCGGTGGTGCTGACTATCGCCAGTTAAAATGTCTTTAACTTTTCCGTGAGTTATTTTACCTGTTGGTTGATCTTTTTTTAATACAATGTCCACTTCCCCGCCAATTTTAATATTTTGCCTTAAAGTTCCATCCATAATATTATTTTTTTTCAAAAAACATTCTTTCGTGAGTAAAAATTTCCTTTTTAAAAATTGCAGACTGGTCGCTATGGCGCAAGAAGGCCAACTGCGTCCTAAAATTTGGGTCAAAAAGTTTTGGTAACAATTTTATATAACCCCAAAGTGCCTTAAATGTTTTAATGGGCGAACCCCAAATAGAAGACCAGTCGCCCCATCTTTTTAACGTTTCAATATAATCTAAACGTCCATTTTTTGTTGAAATAAAATTGAAATAAGGCTCGGCACATTTAATTAATTGTTCTTTACTAGCGGGCAACCACGAACCAGGATAAAATTTTATAGTACGTGCCATAATTTTCTCTTCAGATCCTTCTGGAGCATTTAAACTAAAACTATCTGGGTTTGGCACTTTTTTACCCCAAATCATCATGTGCAAATACAGTCTCCCACCCTTGGGTAAAACGTCGCTACAAAATTTAAAAAAGTTTTTATAAATCTCTTCTTGCTTACCTGCTTTAAAATCTTCTATAGAGCAAAAATGTTCAAGCGCACCAATTGAAACCACCCCGTCAAATTGACCAACATCTTGTGGCTTCACTGTTTTGTAGTCTTGCAAACGAGAGTCTAGACCCTTACTTACATTATATTTATTTTGTGCACTTGAAAGCGTAAAGCCCACGCCTTTTCCACCGCGTTCTCTAATATAATTTAACATTGGCCCCCACCCGCACCCAATATCTAAAATTCTGTCGCCTGCTTTAAAATGCAAACCGCCAAGCACATACTCGTGTTTATCTTTTTGAGCTTGATTTAATGTTTTACTAAAATCTCCATCAAATAAGGCACACGTAAAATCAGCGTAGTCTCCTAGCCTCAAAACGTGAAAATAGTCCACCCAATCGTACATTGCCTCTATTTCCTTTTGATTAGCCATTTTTAATTCCTGTGAGTTTTAAAATAATCATTAAGGCAATTTTCAAATTCTTTTAAATTTTCGTTTTTAACTCTAAATCCAGAAGCCATAGAGTGCCCACCATAAGTTATTAATAAATCATTGCACGACTTCATAGCATCTACAGAGCTTACAACGTGCGGATTTCTAACAGAACCGCAAGACTCCTTGTCCATTTTTTTAAAAATAAAGGCCGGTTTGTCGTATTTATTGCAAATTATTGATGCCGCTGAGCCCGCCAGTGTTAATTTCCACGAAGGATCGCCTTCAAAAACTATGGGCTTATCGGGTTTACTGGCAATTCTTCTTTCAATTTCCTTAACAATATTTTTAATTTGAACTTGTTTAAATTGGTTTCTACTCAAAAGCTCTTCGGCCATTTCTTTGCACTTTTTTTTGTCAGAACAAACTAACAATTTATAAGATTCATTTTCAAAATTTATTGACTCAGCCGAGTTTAATGCTGAAATTATTTTTGGCAACGAATCGGAAAAAACAGCGGCATCTCCCAAAATATCAAGGAAAACTCTCAAAGCCGGGCGAAAAGTATTTTTTAAAGACCTTAAACCTTCTTCAATAATTTTTTGGTTTTGCTCAATTTGAGGGACCATATCGGCAATTGTTCCCAGCGCAGCTAATTCTAAAAAGCTATTTTTTAAATTTTCAGAAATATTTTCACCAACTAACTCTATGCAAAGGTTATATGCAATGCCAACATTTGCTAGACCCTTAAATGGGTAAGCATCTTCTTTTTGTTTTGGGTCTACAATAATTGAGGCCTTAGGCAATCCAAATAGCGTTTCGTGGTGGTCAACAATTATAACTTCAAAACCCATTTTATTTGCAATATCAACTTCTTCTAAATTTCCTATTCCCAAGTCCAGAGTTACTAAAAGAGCGGGCGTTTTATCTTTTAACATTTCTAACGCCTTTAAATTAATGCCGTAGCCATCGGTTTCTCTGTCTGGGAAAAAACAATAATCAACGTGGCCCCCTAAATTTTTTATGGCTTCTTCCACAATCACCACAGAGGTTATGCCGTCCATGTCAGAGTCGCCATACAAAATAATCCGTTCTTTGTTATTAACGGCTTTTTTAATCCTTTCTGCGGCTTTTTCTAAATTTTTTATTTTTTTCATATTATAATTTAAAGCAAAGCCCGCCCAGGGCGGGCCGAGCGAATTACTCCAACGCCTCTAGTCCTGGCAATTTTTCTCCGGCTAAATAGCTAAGCATTGCCCCGCCACCGGTTGAAACCCACCCAAACTCATTTATAATACCCTGTTTATTTAAAAATTCAACAGTTTCTCCTCCCCCAACTACAGAAAATGCCTTACTTTTTATTATTGCGGTGGCAATAGCAATAGTGCCCTTAGTATGTTTGCAATCTTCGAATTTTCCAAAAGGTCCATTCCACACAACCGTGGCCGCCTGCAATATCTTATTTTCAAACAATTTAGTTGATTCCTCATCAATGTCTGGAGCGTCTAAGTCGCCCAATGGTATTATTATTTTTTCTGGGAAATCAAATTTAATATTTTGGTCTGTAATTTCTTTTGCAATAAGCCCACTCACTAAAACATAGTCGGCAAATTTTGAAATGTTATTTATAAATTTTACTTTTGTTTCCACTTTTTTCCCACCAACAATTGCAATTAAAGGTTTCTGGGGATATTTTATAATTTTATCTAATGCAGTAATTTCTTTTTCTAATAATAAGCCTTGGCAATGAGGTAAAAATTCTGGCACTCCGGCAACAGAGGCATTGTTTCTATGACAAACTCCAAAAGCGTCATTTACATAAATGTCGCCCAAATAAGAAAGTTTTTTTGCAAATTCTATGTTGCAAGCTCCGTCAACTAATTCGGTTTCTTCTGGGTGAAAACGCACATTTTCTAATAATAAAATTTTTCCAGGCTTTAAATTATTACTCTGCCCCTCGACCTCGGCTCCCACGCTTTCGTCTTCTTTAGCAATTTCTACGCTAAGATATTCCGCAAGTTTTTCGGCAACTTTATCTAACTTTAATTCTGGAATAATTTTACCATTTGGCTCGCCCAAATGACTCATTAAAATTATTTTTGAATTTTGTTCTATTAAATATTTAATAGTTGGAATGGTTTGTTTAATTCTAAAGTCATCAATAATTTCTCCAGTTTCATCTAGGGGGACATTAAAATCACACCTTACCAAAATGCGCTTATTAATTAAACTTAATTCTTTAACTGTTTTAAGCATTTTATTAAATATTTTTATTATTTATGCTACTTCGTTGTTGTAACAGCTCTCGCAATAGACAATCTCCGGCCGCTCCAGTGCATAAGAAGTTTCAATATCTTTTTCGCATTTAGCACATTTGCTCTCAAAAATTTTAATTGGATTTAATTGTTTTATACGGGCCCTATCGCGACAAAGAGGGCATTGTCTCGGTATAGGAAGACCCACCAAACGATAAAAATCAAGCTCAAGTTTTATTAATTTATAATTCTTCCCGCAATCGTCACATTTTAATATGCCATCAAGAATGTCGTTTTTAATATTTTTGATATCATCCGCAATCAAAATTGTTGCTTCTTTATAATCTTTTTCATTATCGTTGCGCCATGCATAACCTTTTTCAGTTGCCTCTTTTTTAGAAATTGGAAAAAATTCGAAAGCACTTGTTTCGTTGTACGCCCAAGGGGAAAATTCAGCTGGAAAAAACTCTCCGTAATTATATTTATTATTTTTAGAATCAACATAAGAAACTTCTGCCATTTGCTTCTTTATTTTCTCAACCAACCCTACATATTCTTCTTTTGTATATTGTTTGTTTAAAATACAATATTCCGAGTTTCTTAACCCAACGCAACCAAATAGGTTTCCCGAACCATGACAACCAAAGCAATATTCTAAATCATGCACGCCATAATTCCAAAAACTAAACTTAACGTCTCGTGCAGTAAGACCAACCCAAACAGATTCATATATCAACTCGGCAGTAAGCCCAAACATTGTATAGTCATATGCATCTTTCGATGGACCCGATTTTAGCAATTGGCTATATCTAACATCTTCCAGATTACCGCCCATATATGAATTATGCACATTCTTTGAATTAAAAATATAATCACCAGATACATTCGAATTTTTTCGCCCGTGAAATTGCTTGCGAGGTTGTGTAAGAAATAATTCTTGTACTTTTTTTCTAAAATTATTTATATTTTCTAAAGACCCAAAATTTAATTCTTTAATTTTTTCCATGTATTCCTCTTTTGTATACGGTTGATTTAGTATGTGATATTGTTGATTCCTTAAATTAATACAGCCAATGCAATTAGAGCACCCCGTAAGATCTTTTGAAAACCAAATATCATGTGACTCATCACAATCTTGGGACCAAAAAGCGCGGTAGCACTTGTTTGAATTTATTAACTCGTAACTAAGCTCACTATCGTTCGTAAATGCAACATCAAAACAATCTTTGTTCCTCGACATTGTATTTGTATAGGCACAATTTTCACTAAAATCACTTCTAAAACAAAGATAGCAATTTTTTAACTCCGAGGCTCCGTTACAATAAGGACTTTCGGACATGGTTGATTGTGCGGTATAAAGTGTTGGGTGTGGGACTTCTCGGAAAAGCTCGAGCCACTGCTCAAAAAATGATTTTGAAAAATCATATTCTCTACCAAAAGATTTGGGGTCCCATTCGTCAGACCACCATTTTTCTTGCGAATATATTTTATGCAAATTACCAGGAGGATAAAACGTTATTCCCTCTCCGCCAGAATCAAATTTTTGACGATATAAAATTCTATTACTTGCCCACAAAAAACGTCGCATCATTCTGCAATCTGGGCAAAAGGTAGGTGCTGGCACCTTCATTTTTTCGTAAAATGCAAAATCATCAGGCTCAATCACAAAGTCTTTTTTACAATTTTGACAAACTTTTGTTTCGCTTAAATTTTCCATGTTATTTGTACTGTCACGTGTATTGTCAGGTTAACATATGTTAACCTAATTAATTATTTATGCTACCTCTAAATTATAACACTGTTTGCAATAAACTATCTCTAGCCTGTCGGGGGCATAAGAGGTTTGGATCTCTGTTCCACATTTAGCACAAGTTCGATCAAAAAGTTTAATAGGAGTACGTTGCGCGAGCCTGGCAAAATGACGACAGTTTGGGCATAATTGTGGAACTGGAATATTCATACGTTTATAAAAATTTAAATCACTAGAGGTAATTTTAAAAGCTTCGGTGCATTGGTGATTGCATTTCCCTTCGTGAGCACAACCCACAACTTCATTCAAAATCTTTTCATCAACTTCATCAATTGAGCTCGGCACATCTTCTGATTTTAAAGTAATTTTATAATTTTTGGCCGCAAAATCTACCCATTTATATCCTTTTTTAATCGCTTCCTCTTTTGTAGTCGGAAAATATTCTTGAGCAGCGGTCTCATTATACGCAAAAGCATGAATATCAACCGGAAATGCCGAACCATAACGCCATTCCTCTCCCAAAGAATCTTTATATGGCATCTGGTTCATGTGTTCTATAACCTTTGGCAAAAGCTCCTTATATTCCTCTTTGCTGTATTGTTTATTTAAAATGCAATACTGTTTTTTACGCAAACCTACACAACCGAATAGATCAGAAGAGCTATGACAATTTGAGCAGTATTGAGCGCGGATTAATTGATCCCACGATTCGTTAGAAAAAAGCACTTGTGAGCATTGTCGACCAATGCTAGAGCATTCATAAATTAATTCTGACGCACTACCCCAATATGTATAATCCATAACATCTTTCGCCTCGTACACTCCAAACAAATACTTGCCATCTTCGACATTCCCGCAATTAAAACTATCTTTTACATTTTTGCACTCTTCAATCCAATTTCCAGAAACATCAGTGCTGTGATTTTCAATAATAGCCGGAACTATAAACTTCTTCTTAAACTCATCAAATTTCTGTTGTATTTTTTCAACACCATCCCTGCTGTTTAATTTAAATTCAGCTAAACGATTTTTATAATCTTCTTTTGTAAGCTGTTCATTAAAAATACAATAATTTTTATTACGCAAATTAACACACCCAAAGCAGTCGGAACAATTTTTACAGTTAAGCAAAAATGTAGAGTTTGTACAACTATTGCATTCTTGAGAGTACATCAGACGGTTACATTCAACACAATTAATGCATTCAAAACATAATTCCGAAGAATGGAGACTATAATTATCTAAGCTATCTTTTGATGTCCAAATTACATTTCCATAAGAACAATTTTCGTTGTCATTAGCTGCGAATATAAGATAACAATTTTTATTGTCGCTGGCTCTATTCGTATAATCGCTGTCTAAATTCTTACCTTGTTGGATGATCCCAAGCCGAGGAACTTTCAAAAATAACTCTTTAAATTGCTCAAAAAATGGTTTAGAAAAATTATAATTTTTTTCATAAGACACGGCATCCCATTTATCGGACCACCAGCATGAATAACAATAAACTGTATATGGAGAATCAGGAGAATAGATTAAAATTTTATCTTGACCACACAAATTACACTTTCTTTTGAAAAGGCTCCTTTCGTTTCTCCACTGCAGGCGCTTGATAAGCCGACATTCTGGGCACCAAGTTGGTGCCGGCACCTTCATTTTTTCGTAAAATGCAAAATCATCGGGCTCTATGTTAAAGTCTTGTTTACAATTTTGACAAGCCCGCACTGAGCCTGTCGAATGTGTTTTTGTTTCTTGTTCCATAAATTTAATATACCTCTTGTTGGTAACACTGCTCGCAATAAATTATTTCTCCTCTTTCTGGGCTATAGCCAGTTTTAAACTTCTCGCCACAATGTTGGTCATTATGAGTATGTTTTATATTATTTTTATATTTGCCGGTTTCATCTTTTTCCCCAGCGCACATACAAGCTCTTTCATACAATTCAAATTTTAACCTGTCGCTTATGCGTCTTACAAAACGACATTCGTCGCACAAAGTTGGCAATGGAATTTTTTCCTTTTTATAAAAATTAAATTCATCGTTTAAAATCTTATATGGGTTTTTGCAATTTTCGCACTCAATAACCTCGCCAACAATGCTTTCATCAACATCACTAATGGCATCTGGTAGGTCAGAAGTGTTTTTAGTAATATTATATTTTCCACGAGGTATTTCAACCCAAGGGTAGCCATTTTCTTCCGCTTTTTCTTTTGTCATTGGAAAATATTGAAATGTAGTTGTATTATTGTAGCCAAAACATGAAAGTTCTATTGGGAAGAATTCACCATACTTATACACCCTTCCCTTTTTATCAACATAAGGCATTTCATCCATTTGTTTTTTTATTTTTTCGACAAGGGCAAAATAATCGTCTTTGGTGTATTGTTTGTTTAAAATACAATATTGTGCTTTTTTCATTCCAACGCAAGCAAAACAATCTGTGGAGCTGAACATACTTATACAATATTCTAAATTTTTACAATTAGGCCAGCAATCAGTAGAAAATTTTAAGTTAAAAGTGTTTCCACCACTAAGACAGGTTTCGTAATGCATTTCCATGTTCTCACCCCAAGCTGAAGCATCATAACAATCTCTGTTTTTTGGCACCTGCAAATATTGGCAATACCTCATGTTCTCGCTTTCTCTAACAAGGAAACCATCGTTAACATTTTTACAATTAGTTACATATGAGCCGGTTGAATTAACATTCTTTAAACCTTGGTGATATTTAGTTGGCTGAGTTTTCCAAAAATCTCGGGCTATTTCTCGTGCACTTCTTAACCCAGAAATTGTATCTAATTTCATTTTTTCTAATTCAACAAAATATTCTTCTTTGGTATATTGTTTATTTAAAATACAATATGATGCATTGCGCAAATTGGCACAACCAAAACAATCGTTACAACCCAAACAATCACGGCAAAAATAAAGGTTGCGCGAATCAACAGACATTATTGTAAAACTACACTGATAACAATTTTGCAACCAAAAACATTCGTAACATTTTTCCGATTTATTAATATGCGAGTTATCAATGCAATCCTTACTTTGGTCTACTGCATTTCCATACATACAATTTTCTGAATAGCTAGAATTAAAGGTTAAGTACGAATCTTTCAGCCCCGAAGCATTCGCGCAATAAGGGCTATTTACCATATATTCAACTCTTTGAGCAAAAACTGGAACTTCTTTTTCTAAAGCATTAAGTTGTTCAAAAAAATTAACAGAAAAATTGTAATCTCTTCCGTAATCTAGTGGGTTCCAAGTGTCTTTAAACCATTCCACTTCAAGAGTTGATTTTTTACCGCTCTCAGCTGGGTAAAGTGAAAAAATATCTTTTCCGGTAAAAAAATCTTTCACTCTATAAAGTTTTCGCTCGTTTCTAAAAACAAGCCTCCTTTCAACGCGGCACATTGGACAAAAAGTTGGAGCGGGCACTTTCATTTTTTCATAGAATGCAAAATCATCAGGCTCTATGGTGAAGTCTTTCTTACAATTTTGGCAAGCCTGCACTGAGCTTGCCGAATGTGTTTTTGTTTGTGATTCCATTTTTTTGTTTTTAATTATGCCACTTCTTGTTGATAACAACTTTCACAATAAACTATTTCTGGTCTATCTGGAGCATAAGGCGTCTCAAATTCGTTTGTACAACTATTTTTCATACAATTCCTGTGCCAAAGTTTTCTTGGTGGTCTAAGTGCATTTCTTTGCTCATACCGGCATTCAGGACACAACCTTGGTATTGGAATTTTTTCTCGTTTATAAAACTGCAACTCTGGCTGAACTATATTATAATTTTTAGCACAATTTGTGCACTTAAGGGCTTCTTTGAGTATTGAGTCAGAAATATCGTCTATGGAATTGGGCACATCTTCTGGCTTAATTGTTTCTTTACCAAAAGTCCCAGGCACTAAATCTTCCCATTTCCAACCCTTTAACAACACTTCGTCTTTTGTCATTGGCATATAAACCTGGCCTTGAGTTTCATTATAACCAAAAGGAGAAAGTTGCACAGGAAAAAATTCACCAAATTCTTTTGTTCCTTTCATGTGAGAAATTATTTTTTCTTTCAAAATTTCGTAATCTTCTTTGCTATATTGTTTATTAAAAATCATATAGCTACCCTTTATTACTCCAACGCACCCAAAAAGATTTTCGCTGTTATGGCAACCATCGCAATACATTACATGAGAATCATCATAACTTAAATGAGAGAACATAACATTATAAGCGCGAATTAAGGCATGAGACTCATAAACGAGTTCTGTTTTGAAACCGTAGTGGTACGAATCCATTGTGTCTTTAACATCGGGGCAGCTAACTGTATATTTAGAATCTTCTGTTCTGTCGGCATTAAAAACATAATAAGAATTTTTTGAATTAAAAATTGTATCCCCCGACACTCTTTCAGACTTTTCCACTTGCGCGAATTTATGTAATGCCTTAGTGCGCATAATATTTAAAAATTCTTTACATGCACTAATACGGCCTTCGTGCGTTTCTAATTTATATTCTGCAATTTTTTTAAAATATTCTTCTTTGGAATATTGTTGGTTTAAAATATAATACTGTTTATTTCTTAGATTATAAGACATATAGCAATTCTGGCAGTTTCGGCAATCGTAGCAATAAAGACAATCTGTTGAATCACGCACCTGTATGCAAAATTGACATTTATAGCAACGGAAACAATCGATGCATTCATACAGTAATTCTGTGCCATCGTCTAGGTGATAGCAGTCACAGCAATCTTTTCCTTTTTTCCATACATTAGTTGAATAGAGTAAATTTTCCGAATCAAAAACACTATAACACCGATAACAATTCTTATTACCGTCTGAGTGATTTGTATATTCAGAATTAACGCTGTTTTTAGTTAAAAGCGCAATGCGCGGAATTTTAAGTTGTAATTGTTGAAATTGTTCAAAAAATGGTTTAGAGAAATCAAAGTCCACTCCAAAATCTGAAGCGCTCCATTTATCGCCCCACCAACATGAAGGACAATAAACTTTATATGGCTTATTTGAAGAATAAATAGTTACAGTACTTTTACCGCATAAATCACAATTTCTTCTGTAAAGAATTCTCTCATTGCGCCAGGCATAGCGGCGGCGTTGCCTACATTCTGGGCACCAAGTTGGAGCGGGCACTTTCATTTTTTCGTAGAATGCAAAATCATCGGGTTCGATAATAAAATCCTTCGTGCAGTTTTGACATTGCTTGGTTTGTGATTCCATTTTTTATATATATTTTAAATTAATGGTTCTTCTGGTTTGTCTTCAACCTTCTTTTCTTCTTTTGATGCTGGGCCTTTTCCTTTTCCTTCAATAATAGATTTTTCATGCGAGCTTCTCATAATTTTAGACTCTTCAGATGCCATAAGTTCTTTTGCAGCTTCAGCTGAAATAGTATATTTTGCACGAGATGTTTCCACAATTTCTTTTCTAAAAGACCTGTGAATTGGCGGCATAACCCTAAGAGTTTGTGCCGAAAATGGGTCGTAAGCTTCGCCATCAATTGTTTCTTTAATATAAAAATTTTGCACGCCAAGGTTCACCATATCTTTAACTCCAAAAATTGGTGCCATTTCCGGCTCTAGTTTAACTGCATCTTCTCCACCAACTCTAAATACAATAATTGTTCCCGTATTTCCCAAAACAGCTTGTTGAACTTTTGGAATAAGCTGGCCCATGTACTGATGAGCAACTGTAAGACAAATTCCATATTTTCTGGCCTCAGACAAAATATTTTCAAAAGTTTCTGTCATTAAATTGTGGAACTCGTCAACATATAAGTAGTAATCTTTTCTTTCTTCTTCGGGCAACGAGGCGCGCGCCATACCGGCCTGTTTAATTTTTGTAATAAACATAGAGCCAAAAAAGCTGGCATTTTCTTCTCCTAATTTTCCCTTAGACAAATTAATTAAAATAATTTTGCCTTCGTTCATTAATTTTTCCAAATCAACCTTATTTTCTTCCTGTCCAAAAATTCCTCGCAAAGCGGGGTCCGACAAAAATTGTGCTAATTTGTTGACCAACGGAATAATAGCTTCTGTGTCGTACTTTTCTGACCAGTCGGCAAATTCAATAGCCCAAAATCTTTTAACCATGTCGTCTTCAATGTATTCAACAACCAGTTGCCTGTAATTTCTGTCAGTTAACATTGAAATCATTCCGCGCATGGTGCCATGAGGATAATCTAAAAGTGCCAAACAAGTAAAACGAAATACGTGTTCAAGCCTTGGCGTCCAGTTGGCGCCAAATTGCCTTTCCAAAACTTCAATTAAACCCTGAGTAAGTTGGTGTTTAAAGCCA
This sequence comes from Candidatus Staskawiczbacteria bacterium, assembly GCA_903928565.1. Lineage (GTDB taxonomy): Bacteria > Patescibacteriota > Minisyncoccia > Minisyncoccales > Staskawiczbacteraceae > XYD1-FULL-39-28. The sequence goes on along the minus strand of CAIYRH010000010.1, from coordinate 37,912 downwards.
GGGTCAATATTGGCCAAAGGGTTAAAAGAAATTGGAAACTTAGAATCGGAAGGGTCTATAAGCACCACGTCTTTTATGCGGTCTTCGGGAATAAAATCTAAAATTGCATCAATAACATCTCCGTGCGGATCAATAAAACAAAGCCCATGGTTGTATCCAATGTCTTGTCTAACAAAAAGTTCCAAAAGTTTTGACTTTCCAACACCAGATTTTCCAACAATATATAAGTGCCTGCGCCTATCTACGCGTTTTACACCAAAAATAAATTTTTGTTCTTGCAAAGCCGCTTCATAGTTGGTTTTACCAATAAAAGAGCAGTCTTCGGGTTCTACGGTACCATAAATAGGCAACTCCGGAGGCGGAGGTGCCAATTTAAACCTTCTAATTCTGTTATTATCGGCCATAATGCTTTTGCCTTGCAAAAGAAACTCGAAATTCGAATATCTAAATTCGAAACGTGTTTTGGACATTCGAATTCTAAAAATTTGAATTTGTTTCGGATTTCGGATTTCGTGCTTCGGATTTTATTATTTCATAATAGCTTTTTGGCGCGGTTTTATCAACACTTTGGCATTAACTGGTAACATCAATAAGCCAATCTTTAAAATCCCTATTTAAGCGATACAATGTTATTGTAGCCATGCAGGGCACGCCATCTTGGTAATATTCCCTAACAATATCCTCTATATCTTGGACATGCTTGTCTATGGTCATGATAATCATAGTAGCGCCCTCTACTTCGGCAACGCCATCTTTATCACGAGAAAATGAATTTGTGGGCATAATATCCACCTTTCCCGCTAATTTTTTTTCTACCAAAATTTTAGCAATTATTTTTGCCGTATCAAGGTTTTGACATGGCACGTAAATAAAGATCATGGATTTTCTTGTAACTTATAGCTTGTATCGTGAAGCCTGATGTACGTTGCGCGGTACAGGTTACGAGTTGCATGTTATCCCGCCACGGGCGAGGATCCTCGACTTCAGGTCGGGACACGATTACCCCTTCTTTTATTATACCACTATGCAACCTCATTGTTGTAGCATTGTTCACAGTAAACAATTTCTGGCCTGTTTGGGGCATAAGATGTTTTAATTTCCTTTCCACATTTGTCACATTTTCTATTATAAAACACGGCGCGATTTCTTTGACTTATACGGTCTGCATGCCTGCAATCTACGCACCAGCGCGGAATAGGAATTCCTAACTGTTTTAAAAATAGCAGTTCTGGTTCTATCACTCGATAGGCTCGGTTACATTTTTCACATTTAATAATTTCTTTTAAAATTTCCGCCCCAATTTCTTCAATATTATCTAAAAGCTCTTTAGCATCTTTAGTAGTTTGATATTCTGTAGGATTTGCATCTTCCCACTTAAAACCTTGAGCAATTGCTTCTTCTTTTGTTAAGGGGAAATGGTCTGGCGAAATTGTATGATTGTAAGCAAATGGCGAGGCTTCGGCCGGAAAAAATTCGCCATATTTATAAATTCTGCCCATTCTATCTATGTAAGGCATGTCGTTCATATGCTTTTTTATTTTCAAAACCATTTCGTTGTATTCTTCTTTTGTATATTGTTTATTTAAAATACAATATTGTTTTTTCTGCACTGCTGAACACCCAAAAAGATTAGAAGAATCGTTGCAATACATGCAATATTCCATATTAAAATTGTTATCCCAGCATTCCCAAGAAAACTTAATATTAGAGGCGCCCCAACCACAAATAGAACATTCATAAATTTGTTCGGCGTTACAGCCACCCAAAGATAAATCGTAGCAATCTTTCGAGCTGGGAACTTGAGAATATTGCACATATCGTAAATTTTCGCTTTCACGTATAAGATAACTATCTAAAACATTTTTAGAATGCGTGATAAATTCTCCATTTACGTTTTGATTCTTTATTCCTTGCATAAACTTATTTGGAAACTTAAGCCAAAATTCTTTAGCCTGCGCATTCATTGAAATAATATTTTTCCAAGAAGAAAAATTAAATTCTTTTAATTTAGTCTGATATTCTTCTTTAGTATATTGCACATTAAAAATACAATAATTTTTAGTACGTAAATTAACGCAACCAATACAATTGTTGCAACCTCGGCAATCTTTTGAAAACCAAACATTTGTGCAGTCTTCACAGCGTGAAGAAAAATGCGTTTGGTAGCAATTAGTTAGCCAAAATGAATGGTAACATCTTTCACACCCTTGAATATGAGAGTTATCATAACAAAGCCTGCATCTATCAACTCCATTGCCATACCCCGAATCTTCAGTAAAGTTTGAGTTAAAAAGCAAATAGCAATTTTTAAGATCTGAAGCATTATCGGAATATTCACTGTTAATCATTCTGCTTGCACTTCCTGCCGGCTTTGGAGTTTTTTGATTTAATTCAAAAAGTTGAGTTAAAAACGGGCGAGTAAAATCAACTTCTTGCCCATAAACTAGCGGGTCATAACCACCATGCCACTCATCATTTCCATAAATAACATACCCTACTTCCGGAGAGAAAAGAGTAAAAATATTCTTTCCACTTAGCGCACTTTTTGCTCGGAAAAGCTTGCGCTCGTTTCTCCATACAAATCTTCGCCTCATTCTGCATTCGGGGCACCATGTTGGTGCGGGCACCTTCATTTTTTCATAGAATGCAAAATCATCGGGCTCAATAATAAAGTCTTTCTTACAATTTTGGCATTGCTTAATTTGTTTGTCCATAATTTTTAATAAGTTTCTTTAAGATAACATTGCTCGCAATATATCATAGGAAATTCTAATTCTGTGTAAACTGTTTCAGTTGGCTTTTTGCAACCAAAACATTGACGATTATAAAGTTTCAGATGATCTTTAATAAAAGACAGCCGTTTGGCATGGCGTTCAAAAGGCGAAACGCGTGGCAAGGGCAAATCAAACTTTTTATAAAATTGAAGCTCCATTGGAATAATTCTAAATGCTTTCCCCGATATTTCACACTTTAAAACTTTTTCTAAAACATCATCCCCGGCATCTTTTATGTCATTTAGAATTTGATAATCGGAAAATTCGTGTTTAGTCTCAGACTCATAATTATTCCAATTAAACCCCAGCTCTTCGGCCTCTTTTTTTTCTAACGGAAAATATTGGTTAGCCACAGTTTCATTATAGCCAAAGGGCGAATGCTCATAGGGGAAAAATTCCCCATAGGGATATTCCCTATTTTTAGAATCTGTATATGGCTTAGCACACATTTCTTCTATAATTTTTTTTCTTAACACTTCAAATTCATCTTTGGTGTATTGAGTATTAAGTATGCAAAGGCTTTTGCTAGTTAAATTAATACACCCAAAACAATTATGACAATTTGTTAAGTAATGCGAATATTCAATGTTTGTTGAAGACTTAATAATGCTAGTTGAAAAACGAACATTAGATAATTGTTCAGACCCCGCAATAAAGTCATAGCATTTTTCGCCGCCCCAAACAGAGGTTGTATCGTGCGAGTCTTTAATATTTAGCCCATAAAGAATAAATTTAGAATCTTCTGTTTTCTCGGCGTTCCAGCAAGCATTACAGTTTTTACAATCTTTAATAATATTACCACTAGAGCTAACTGATTTATCTATATAATTTGCGCGCTGAGGTTGAGACTTCCAAAAATCTTCTGCTTGTTTTTTTAGCATTAAAAAATTTGTGTATGTGCCCAGCCTTTTCTCTTCAATAAATTTTTGAAAATCTTCTTTTGAAACTGGCTTGTTAAAAATGTAATTCTGTTTATGACGCAACCCGGTACAGCCATAAATGTTATAACAACCCTTACAATCAAATGAAAAATAAGTGTCTTGGCAATCGAAGCAAAAAATAGAAAAGAAAATTTTATAACAATTTTCTGAGAGTGTTGACTCGTAGCCAAATTGACTGTTCATTAACCAAAAGTTATCTATGCAATCTTTGCTTTTTAAAAGATACTGACTGTAAGCTGAGTCTTCATTAAAATGTCCGCCAAAATTCAAATAACAATTTTTATCATCAAGCTCATAATTTATCCATGGACTATTTACAGAATTTTGTTGAAATAAACCAAGGTGAGGAATTGCTTCTTGAATTTCTCGCCATTGCTCAAAAAACGATTTATTTGAATCATATTTTTTGCCATAATCCATTGGGTCCCATTTGTCAGAGTAAAAACAGTTGTGGCAGTAGACTGTAAAAGGCCGCTTTGCGTTAGGTGAAACTGGCGAAAACATACAAATTATATCGGCGCCGCACATATCGCATGGGCGCTTATAAAGTGACCGTTCATTTCTAAATGCAAGGCGCCTTTGTAGCCTGCACTCTGGGCAAAATGTTGGTGCAGGCACTTTAATTTTTTCGTAAAACGCAAAATCATCGGGCTCAATAATAAAGTCTTGTTTGCAATTCTGACATTGTTTTGTTTCACTTAAATATTCCATGTTATTTGTACTGTCACGTGTACTGTCAGGTTGCCCTAGGGCAACCTGAATAATTTTATGCTACTTCGCGCTGGTAGCATTCTAGGCATGCAATTTTTTGGAAGGCAAGTTCGGGGCTATAGTAATGTTCAATTTCTTTTTTACAAAAATGACAGCTTCCTTTTTGTGGAATAACCATTAAACTAAATGGTTTAAAACGCTCTAGCGTGCGCCAGTCGAAGTGCCTTTGTGGAAGCGGAATTTTGTGTTCTCTATAAAACTGAAGTTCGTCTTTTGTAATATTATAGCTTAATTTTGTTTCTGGACACAGAATACGCTGTTTTGTAATTTCATCGCTAACTTGGTCAATAGTATCGGGCAAACTATTGCCACTAATTATATTGTCATATTGTAGCTCACTTGTTTTATCCCATTTAGCCCCAAACTTAAGAGCTTCGGTTTCTGACATTGGAAACTGCGTGTGAGCTAGTGAAAGGTTATAACCACAATAGGCGGCCGAAAGTGGCCAAGGCTTTCCCCATTCTCCCCTATTTTTCATATCACTTTTAATTTTCTCAACTAGGCTTTCATATTCTTCTTTTGTATATTGCTTGTTTAAAATGCAATATTTCTTTTTGCGCAAACCTACACAACCAAAACAATTTTCGGTTTCCTCGCAAACATCTAAATAGGCGCTATAACGGCAACTGGTGGTGTAAAAATTACACAAATTATTGTAAGCCAATTGGTCTTGTGCACAAAGCGCGCATTTCTCATCTTGAAACGCCCCCACCGAATCAATTGTTTCTTTGCTTTGGTAACCCCTAAAACAATACCTACAATTTTCAGATTCTTCCAAGAAATAGTTTTGAAAACAATTTTTATCGTTAGTTAAATAATTTCCCGACGATTGCACCGCCTGAACATTATAATTTTGGCGGTGAACGGCGTCTTGCTGAATGTGTTGCCAAAATTCTTTCTTTAGCGCCTCAACTGAAGCACGCGATGCAAGATTATATTCTTCAATTTTTCTAAAATAATCTTCTTTAGAATATTGTTGGTTTAAAATACAATATTTTTGATTTCTTAAATTCCAAGACATAAAACAGTCTTGGCAATTTCTGCAATCATACAATAAATAGCTGTCCATACAATCACGGCAATTAAAAGAATACTTTAAATTGTAACTTTTAAAACAAAATAAACAGTCGTAGCAACGCTCTAGATTAAAAGAATAAGTTATGTCTATACTATTTTTACAATCAATTACGCGGTATCCATAACTAACAAATTCTAGACGAATGGCAGAACGCGTAAGATAGGCGTCTTTAGATTCAAAAGTATCGTCAGTCCAATCGCAGTTTGTATTTTTGACACCAACTTGATGTGGATGCGGCACTACCGATTGTAATTCTACTAATTGCTCAATAAAGGGGCGCTGAGGATTATAATCTCTGCCATACATTAAAGGGTCCCAGGCATCGGAAACAAATTCGGTTCGGTCGTAAATGGGAAAGGCTGCCGATTCGGGAATAACGGTTATTATTGTTTTGCCACTTAACGCAGATTTTGTAATTCTAAACCTCCCAAACACCCAAAAAGCCAAAAGATGTTTCCAGCGACAAATGGGACACATTTTTGGCAACGGCAAATCTAATTTTTCATAAAACGCCAAATCGTCTGCCTCAACAGCAAAATCATTTTCACACTTTGAACATTTTTTATTTTCTTGTTCCATAATTTTTTTATGCTACTTCGTTATTGTAGCAAGTTTCGCAATAAATTATTTCTGGCCTTTCCGGGGCGTAACTAGTTTCAAATTCATTTTGGCATCCGGAGTTCATGCATTTTCTATGCCAAAGCTTAAATGGGTTTCTTTGTCTTAGCCTTTCATAATGCCTACAGTTTGGGCAAAGCCTTGGCAACGGCAAATTAAGTTTTTTATAAAACTGCAATTCTTCTTTGATAATTTTAAATGCCTGAGTGCATTGCTCTTTGCATTCACCTTTATGTGCGCACTCTATGACTTTGCCCGCAATAGAATCATCTGCATCTTTTATATGATCTGGCAAATCCTGTGCCATTAAATCAATTTTATAATTTTTTCCATCGTCATCTCGCCATTTGTAGCCCCACTCTTCTGCCTGCTCTTTTGTTAAAGGAAAATATTCTTGAGCAATGGTCTCATTATACGCAAAAGTTGAGAGTTCAGCAGGAAAAAATTCACCATATTTATAAACTCTGCCTTTTTTATCTACATACGGCTTACTATTCATATGTTCTATAATTTTTGGTATAAGTTTTTCATATTCTTCTTTTGTATATTGCTTATTAAAAATACAATATTCTTTTTTATCTAGCCCAACACAACCAAACAAATTTTGAGACACGGAACAATTTATAGAATACTGAATATTTTTACTGCCCCGCGCAAAAATTGTAAATGCATAATCTTGGTTTTCCATCATGTCAAAACCCGAGGCAAGCGCTTCATAAATTCTTTCAACTTTTGGCATTCCATAGCTGTCATATGAATCTTTAACTCCTTGCACAGCATATATTATATATTTTGAATTTTCAGAATCTGTGCCAGTTATGTCAAAACACACTCTGCAGTCTCTCGCGTTCCTGATGTTGTCTCCGGTGCAATTGTTAGTATTTATAAATTGAGCATATTTATGTATTGCCGTGTTATAAACTTTATAAAATTCTTCCCGGCCACGGTTAACATTTTTGAAACTTCCCAAATCAAATTCCTTTAGTCTTTTATCATACTCCTCTTTATTAAGTTGCTCATTAAACCAACAATGTTGTTTGTTTCTTAAATTAGTACAACCAAAGCAGTCTATGCAATTCCTGCATCTGTACAAAAAATATGAATTAGAGCAATTATCGCAATGTTTACTATAAAATAACCTCTGCGAATTTTGGCATTGCACATTTTCATAAGAAAGCTCTAGTTGCATACAGTTAAAAAGATCTTGGGAATCTTTTGTAAATGAAGAATTATTTGAATATCGCATATTCTCGCTTTCTTTTCCGCCAAACGCTAGGTAACAATTTTTATTTTTTGTAGAAAAATTCGTGTACTCTGAATTTTCCGATTGTGGCTGCCACAAATTTGCAACTGGCACCGAATAAAATAACTTTTGAAACTGAGTAAAAAAGTTTTCCGAAAAATTTACATCTTGGCCATAACTCATAGGGTTCCACGAATCAGAATACCAACAATCCCTGCAATACACAGTCATTGGGCCATCTTTGTGGTACATTGAAATTAGATCTTTTCCGCATTTTTCACATTTGTGCTTATATAAAGTCCTCTCGTTGCGAAAAACCAGTTTTCTTTGTAACCGGCAATCTGGGCAAAAAGTTGGCGCCGGCACCTTTATTTTTTCATAAAACTCAAAATCCTCGGGCTCTATAATAAAGTCGTGTTTACAGTGTTGGCATTGATGCGAAGCTTGTTCCATAAAACTTAATTTATATTATCAAAAAACCACCCGAATTAAAAGGTGGTTTTTCTTTTTTAATTTACTTTTCTTCTGACACTTTGTCTTCAAATTTTTCCTGTTCAATTCTCTGCGCCAACTCATCATCTGATTTTTCAAGTGCCTGCTCTAAAGTCTTCTTTAAATCGTCTAAGTTAACTTCTTTTCTTGGCGTCTTTTGTGCTGCTTTATCTCTTCTGCCACCAAATGGCACCACTTCACCTGCTTTCATTGCTTCATCTAGTGAAAAGGTAGTCACTTTTGGAGGCAATTTAGGCTCCACTGGTGACTGTGGTTTAGGTTGTGGAGTTGGTTTAGGGCGTCCGGTCATGCGACCGGATACTCCATCATTTGATGGAGTAAATTCAATGCCCATGCTTGCCAATGCGGCATTCCCCGCTGACTGTTTTGTTGCCTGACTGGCGCGCGCGGGAGCACCAACCGCTTCTCTATTTACCTGAGGCCTTGGCTGTTCGGAGCCTCCCGTTCTTGGGGCACCTCCTTGTTGCTCTTTTAATTTTTTTAAACAATTTTTACAATAAACTGCCCTTCCTGGTTCTGGAGGAAAAATAACTTTTGTATCTTTTCCGCAATTTGAACATTTTACGTCGTATAATTTTGTTGAATCTGAAGGCCTTGGAGCGCTTGGCTTATTTGAAAATGCAATTTTAGAACCGCTTTGCGGATTAGATAAATCTGCAGAAGAACTTGGTGCATTTGTATTAGGAACATCCATGTTTGCAGCCCAGCGCGTAATTTCATCTTCAACCGAATCAACTGTGTGAGCATACTTTGACCTAGAAATTCTAATAATTTCTTCACGTTTTTTGTCGTCTTCTGGAACAGTTGCTGGGGCAATAGTTTTTGCAGAAAATGGCCTAGAAGTTATGCCATCTATCATAAGTTTTATGTAGATGTTGTAGTTTGGCAAACGAATTAAATCGTTTTGTAAAAATTCGGGCATATACTCTTGTTCCAAAAATTCTGCATCGGCAGCACCAACACGAAAAGTAATCATTGTACCCACGTTGCCAAAAACAGCGTCTCTAACAGCGGTGCTGGTGTCTGTAACCAATTGGCCAATATACTGGTGAGCAATTGTTAAATCTAAACGGTATTTTCGGGCTTCAGACAAAATGTTTACAAAAGAATCGGTGGCAAAGTTTTGGAATTCGTCAACGTACAAATAAAAATCTTTTCTTTCGTCTTCAGGAATTCTAACGCGCTCCATGGCCGCCAACTGAATTTTAGTAATTAACATAGCTCCCAAAATAGCCGAGTTATCTTCACCAATTCTTCCCTTAGAAACGTTAACCAAAAGAATTTTTTGGTTGTTCATTATTTCATCAACATCAATGGTGTTTTTTGCTTGTCCTACAATGTTTCTCACAAAAGAAACATTTAAAAATTGCCCAACTTTATTTTGCACAGGGGCAATAGCTTCATTTCTATAACGCGATTCCCATTCTTCGTATTCGTTTACCCAAAAAGATTTTACAACCGGGTCTTTCAAATTATTAATAATTTTCTGCCGGTAATCCCTGTCTACCAACATTCTTGGAATTCCCAAAAGCGTTGTGCCGGGCGTATCCAACAAGGCCAAAATGCAGTTTGCCAAAATATATTCCATTCTAGCGGACCACACGTTAGCCCAAATTTTAGTAAAAATACCAATTAAACCAGAAGCAATTAAGTGTTTATACCTTGGGTCTGCCACTTCCATAATGTTAAAACTAATGGGAAACTCCATGTCTGCAGGATTGAAATAAACCACATCATTAATGCGGTGCGGCGGAATATTATCTAAAACTTCTTCAACAAATTCTCCGTGCGGGTCAATAATGGCAAGCCCTTGCCCATTTTCAATATCTTGCAGGGCCATGTTTTTTAAAAAAGCTGTTTTACCCACACCAGTTTTTCCAATAACATACATGTGTTGCCGCCTATCTACTCTTCTAATTCCAAAAACCTTTTCGGCTCCGCGAAAATTCGTCTTAGCAATATAGGTGATATCTTTTGACATAGGTTATTTCCTGCCTGCCGGCAGGCAGGTTAATTATTACTCAATTGGCAAATTAGGCGGTGCTCCAGCTTTTTTTGATTCCACCTTACCCATAGCCAAACTTCCTCCAGAAACTCTTAATGGGAAATGCCACAATGTTGCCATCTCTTCAGTGCTTAAAATTGGACAAAGTTGTTGCCTGTCTGGATACATTGGCGGAAACCTCAAAACAGTCATTCTAAACATTTTTCGCGCTCTCATAAATACTCTACGTTTTCGCATAAAGAAGTGCACCCTTGGCCTTGTTTTTGCCTGAAATCTAAAACCATTCATGTGTGCATGACTAAAATGGCCCATGTAAGTACGAGTAATAACTCTGTGTGGAGCTTTCCAAGATTCTCTTTTTGCAATGTAAACACCCCTTATGTTTGTTCTAAAAGCTGGCTTCTTCATTTTGTTTTCAACAGCGGTAATGATTTCTCTTTCTCCAGCAGTCAATGATATTTTTAACTCGTCTGTTTCTTCATCAATTTCCAATGGTACCCAACTGTAACTTTCACCATCTTTAACGGGACCGGCAATTAGCTCCCTGAAAGTGTGCGTTAGCATTTGCATAAAAGTTACTTCTTTCTTTTCAGGACGTTTTGCTATTTTGTTGACTATTTTTTGACCGGTTTTTCTCCATTCTGGTTCATCTTTTTCTCCCACTGGAACTGTTGTAAATTGCACCCAGTAATGTTCGCCCGGCCCAAGTTTAGACATGGCCTCGAGCAAAGAAATAATTGGGTCCATTCTTTTTTCTTCTGCCGAAATTCTTTCCCCTTGTGGTTCAAAAAATTCTGTGTACGTTTTTATTGGGTAAGCATCTTCCTCTCTTTCAAAAGCCCAATCTTCGCCGTACATATCCCAATCTTCATTGGGCACTGTTGGTGGCACTAATTTTACGTAATCTGGAACTTCTTTTATTTCAATATCTGGGTAATGGCCCCAAAGTGCGGCCTCAATGCTAGACCGGTGCTGAGCTAAGGCTCTAACATAAAAATGAATTTGGCCTTCAATGCTAGCCAATTCCCACGAACACCAATATGGCCCCCAGGCCAATTCTCCGTCGCACCAAATTTCTCTAAAGTTAGCCACATCCATTAACGGCCAAATTGCAGCAAAAACATCTTCCATGGCTTTTAAAGGCATAAGCATTGCTTCAAGTGGAGTAATTTCCAATAAAACCCATCTTTGTTTTTGGTAGTCATAATCCCAGCCCATATACCAAAGATAAATTACCTTCAGCTGGAGCATAAGCATCCAAGGCAAAAACACCCACCACCAAACACGCAAAAATGGAACCCATAAAATAACTAAAAAAATAATTAGCCACCAAAATGGATCCCAAATAATTTTCTTAACCCATTCCCACCAAAATAAATATTTAGCTTGTGCCATTATAAACCTGCTGTCCTGATTAAATCAGGAACAAATTGAAGAATAATAGTAACAATTGAAACTATAAAAAAACAAATTATAAAAAATTCAAAAGTAAAAATTACCGGCACAACAACAAAGGAAATTTTTTTCAAATGCCAGTAAAATATAAACGAAAATAAAACAATATAAAATACCGCCGTTGAAGCAAATAAAGTTGTTAGCCCCACCCAAAAAATATCCATATTATTTATTATGTTATTATATCGCAATAAAAGTTTGCAAGCAATACAATTATATGTTAATAAAAAACTAGCAATCAGCACCTTGATTTTTTAACCTCAAACCAGACACCTATATGAAAACGCGTGGAATTGAATTCGGTCCGATAACGTGCGCTGCTGGTGCACGAGGCTTCTTCAAAGAGCCATATAGACACCAAAAATTCATGGGGCCAGTAAGTCCCAACTGGGAAGGATGTGGATTTATCACAAAAACCGCAACACGACATAGAACAGTCGGGAATATGCCCATGCAAAAAGACGGCATCACTCCCGTAGAATTTTCCCCCGCATGTATAGCACCGAATCTTAGGATGAACAATCTTGGGCTTTCGTTAAAAATGTTTTTGCGGGGCTATATGCTCAACGCCGTTGGCCTTTCCGGACCAGGCATTGTGCCGCTTTTAGAAAAAAACAAGTGGCAAGAAGAAAAAGAACCATTTTGGATCTCTTTTATGACGGTAGAAAAAGATGCCGATCGTAGGATCCAAGAAACATACGAGTTTGTAAACATACTACGGCAAGCCCTTCCATCATTTCAAGCACCCATAGGACTAGAACAAAACTGCACTTGTTCGAATGTCGGTTTCGACGTCACACAATTAGTTGGAGAAATGGATAGCAGGCTAGATTGCGCAGCTGTTCTTGGCATCCCTCAGCGCGTGAAGATTAACCTCGTAATTTCAGTTGAGGCAGCAAAAGCTTTTGCGGACAACCCAAATTGCGATGAAATCTGCACAACAAACACAATTGGATTTGGAAAAATTCCCGACGTAATAAATTGGCCAGATCTTTTTCCAGGTAATATTTCGCCACTCGGAGATTACACGGGCAAGGGTGCGCTTTCCGGTGCCCCATTACTGCATCCAACAGCGAACTGGATAAGAAGCGCCAGAAAAGCCGGAATCAGCAAACCGATTCATGCAGGTGGAGGAATCCTTTGTCCGGAAGATCTTGAAGTCTTGCATGAGGCAGGGGCAACTTCTGTTTTCATTGGATCTGTTGCCACGCTTCGCCCGTGGCGAGTACAGGCAATAATCAAAAGAGCTTATCAGCTGTTCAAATAATGCGACTGAGAACATTTTTCCAGCCGCTTTTTTTTGCTTCAAGATGCTCAGCGCGGGGCAACAAAAAACCGCCGAGCGGCGATTTTTTTAAATTACGATACTTGAGTTTTTCTTAAGAAATAATTGTCGCCTACGTCTTTGTCAAAATGTTTTTTATTATTCAAGTTCATTAACACTGTATTTTTTGCAACCAATCTTTGCGCCAAAACTTGTTTTACAACTTCATCTTTGTGCATTGGCTCGTTTTTATCTTTCAATACTTTTGTAATTATGTCTTTAATTGTTCCTGGCACATAACCCCATTCTGACAATGCATAAGTTCCACGGCCCACCAACACAAACCTTCCGTCTTTAATTAATTCATTGTGAACTGTTTGCGGATAAGTTTTTTTATTTGGCATGTTGTAATCTGAAGTGTCTATCAATTTTGCAACTTCTGTAAAGTGCAATGGTTTGCCATGGTTTTTAAAAACTAAAAATGCTTTATCTTTTACGCCTCGTGGTTTTATTTCTGGCCATTCAACTAATCCAATTCCGCCTTCTTTGTTTGGCTGAATTCGTTTTGAAATTTCAAGTGAAGAAAATGTGGCAGGTTGTGACAAGCCTTGTTTTGAAGCAACTTCTGTATAAAAACTTTTTTGAGGAATTGGTTTTCCAATTTTTTGCATTTGCGAAACTAGCCCAGCCAAAACGCTTTTCACTTTTGTTTGAGCTTCTGGCAAATTAGACCAAAAGTAATGATAATCTTTTTTCTCGCAAACTTTAGAAAATTGTTCGCCTAATGTTAACAAAAATAGAACATATGGTCTTTGGTTTTTTCCTCCCAATTCTTCCAAAACTTTTTCTTCTTTTTTAAAACCACCATGTTGTTTAAAGTAGTCTGCAAAATCTGCATAAACTGTATTTAAAATTTCAGGATTGTTTTTTCTTACATAGTTAAAGCCCACCTCTTCAATTTGGCGCACTCTTTCACGGGTAATTCCCAGCCTCTTTCCTATTGCGTCTAGGGTTTCTGGCTCTCCAGACTTCACTCCAAACCTGCAATCAAAAATATCTTTAGTTTTTGGGCTAAGACCTTTTGTAAGCTTTTGATATATTTGTGAATAATTAACTTTGTTCATTATATATTAGTTTATCATATTAATTAAACTATGTCAATAGCGAGCGCTTTGCACTCCATTTATACCACGAAACCAATATTGGGCTGGCAATGAATATAGATGAATATGCTCCCGAAGTTATACCAATTATTAAGGCCAATGCAAAGTATTTTAGAGTCTCTCCACCCAAGAAATAAAGGAAAATTAAAACAAATTCCACAGTTAAAACTGTGCTAATAGACCTGCCAATTGTTTGGGTTAAACTCCAGTTAACCGTTTCCTCAAATTGCCCCATTCCCCTTCTTAAAATGTTTTCTCTAATTCTGTCAAAGATAACAATTGTATCGTGCACCGAGAAACCTAAAATAGTAAGCAAGGCTGCAATAATTGGAATTGTAATTTCAACGTTGTAAAGTTTCCCCAAAATTGAAAATATTCCAAGCGGTATTAAAACGTCGTGAAATAATGCTATCAAAGAAGCAATTCCATATTTCCAAGAATTAACGGGCTTTGAAACTTTCCTGAATGCAAAAGCAATATATAAAGTTATTGCTAACAAAGCCAAAATAATTGCCAGCTCGGTTTTGTTTCTTAATTCTTGCCCAATTGAAGGTCCAATATACTGGAAACTTTTTTCTGTTGCCGGCGATACCTTGCTTAACTCTGCCAATATTTGTTGGTGAGTTGCTTCGTCAACACCTTTAAATTGCAAAACTGCTCCCTTGTCGCCAGATGGTTGGACTGTAATTCCGCCCAAGTTAAAAGCCTTCAAAGAATTTTGAATTGCCTCGTTAGATGGCCTGGCATTAGTAAAATCTATTTGCATACTGCTTCCGCCAACAAATTCAATTCCATATTTTAAGCCAAACATGGAAAGTGAAATAACGGAAGCAAGAATTAAAATTCCCGAAATTATATAATAGACTTTTGAATATTTTGTAAAATTAAATTGCATAATATTTTATTTTATTGTTTGTTGCCGAGCGTAATTTAAAGTATCCACTTAGCTTTTTCGGCCCATTTTCCTATAAACATTTGTAGGAAAATTCTTGTTATAAACATAGCCGAGAATAAGCTCATAATAATACCCAGCGCCAATGTAAAGGCGAATCCTTTAATAAATGAAGTTGCCACAATAAATAAAATTGCGCAAACAATTAACGAGTTAAGGTTTGAATCTCGTATTGAAGGCCAAGCACGTCTGAAACCTTCGTCAATTGACTGGTCTAGGCTTCTGCCCGCCTTAATTTCTTCTTTCATTCTGGCAAAAATAAGGATGTTGGCATCAACCGCCATACCAATGGAAAGAATAAACCCACCAATGCCGGACAAGGTCATTGTTACAGGAATAAGCTTAAATATGGACAAGGTCAACGCTACGTATATTACAAGGGCCAAGGAGGCTAGCAACCCCGGCAACCTATAAACTACCACCATGAAAAGAGCCACCGCCAGAAGGCCATAAATGGCCGCTACAAGCGATTTCTGCAGGGATACCGTGCCCAATGTTGGCCCAACTGTCTCCTGGGATATAGGGCTACCAATCTTAACTGGCAATGCTCCCGAATTTAGCCTTGAAGCCAATGAATTTGCTACTTGGTTTGACATATCTCCGGTAATAACCGCCTTTCCACCAGTAATTTTATCTTGCACAATTGGAGCATAATTATCTTGGTTATCAATTTTGCCGTCGCCATTAGTGTCTATAATTGAAGCTCCGTCTAGAAGAATTGCAATTGGTTTTTTAATGTTTCTTGCAGTTATGTCGGCAAAAAGTTTTGAGCCGGCGTCGTCAAATTGCAACTGAATTTGTGGCTTGTAGGTTGTTTGGTCAAACTGAACCGTTGCTTTTGTTAAATATTTTCCAGTTAATTCTGTTGCTTTAAAATATGGGTTTTGCAAAGCTAATTGCCAGTCTGCAATTTTTGTATAATCTGCTTTTTTTGCAACAGCATCTTGAACTTCTTTTATTTTATCTAAAATTGGCTTTGATTCGGCGTCTGTTCGCTGTTCGTCAAATTCCAAATATGGAGTTTGGCCAATCATTTGAATGGCTTGCTGAACATTTGTGACTCCCGGCAATTGCACAGACAACCTGTCTTGCCCTTGAATTTCTACAACCGGTTCGGAAACTCCAAACATATTTACTCTTCTTTCAATAACATCTCTCAAGCCCGCCATTGCGGTTACTTTGTCTGGTGTTTGGCTAAGGTCGGCCTGATAAACCAAGCTTACTCCACCTTGTAAATCAAGTCCCAAAACAAATGGCTTTTCTGGGAAGTGTGGCAATGTCCACGATAACTTCTTATTTAAGAAATCTGTTGTTTTATTGTAAAAATTTGGATATGAAAAAATCCCAGCTAAAATTGCCAAGATTATCACTCCAATAAATATGTAGTGTTTTTGTTGCATATAAAAAAATTAAGTAATGAATTAGTATAACCCCTTCACTTAAAATAGTCAACTATGGAAACTACCCTTTTGCTTTCTGCAACATTATGCACGCGCACAATGCTTGCTCCATTTATAATTGCAACAGACATTGCAGCAATACTTTCTAAAAGTCTGTCTTTTGGATTTTCAATATTATTAATTTTCCCCAAAAATGATTTTCTGGAAACGCCAATCATTATGGGACACCTTAATGAAACAAAATAATCTAAATTTTTTATTAATTCTATATTATGTTGTGTTGTTTTGCCAAAACCAATTCCCGGGTCTAGAATTATATTTTTAATGCCCGCTTTTCTTGCAACAGAAATTCTTCGTTGAAAAAATTTATAAACATCTTTAACAACATTTTTATACTTTGGATTTTTTTGCATTGTTTGTGGGCGCCCTTGCATGTGCATTATAATTACGGGCACTTTGTACTTTGCAGCCACTTTTACCATTGCTGGGTTTTCTAAACCAGTAATATCGTTTACAATGCCAGCGCCCGCTTTTAAACATTCTTCTGCCACTTCTGGCTTATAAGTGTCTATGGAAATTGGAACTTTTATTATTTTAGACAATTTTTTTAAAACCGGCAAAACTCTTTTTAACTCCTCCTGCGCCGAAACCGGTTTGGCATTTGGTTTGGAACTTTCACCACCAACGTCAATAATGTCCGCGCCCTCTTTGACCATTTTTTTTGCTTGTGCCACCGCGTCTTTCAAATTAAAAAAGTCTCCGCCGTCGGAGAAAGAGTCTGGCGTTACGTTAAGAACGCCCATTATAAGTGTTTTCTTTTTTGTTGCAACCATTACAATTTTTCTAAAATTTTTAATTCTAATTTTTCTGTGACAGTGTCGTAAACTGCAAATGTTGCTTTATAAAATTGGCCAGCAAGCTCACCAGGGTTTATCATGTGCGTTTCTTTCCCTTTTTTTCCAAATTTAGGATGAATTGGCACCTTCTCATCCCAGGCACGATGCGTGTGACCATAAAAAACTAAGTCGTATTTCCCAGACTGCGCCAATTTTTTTGCAATTTCAGGAAAATGAGTAAATGCAATTTGTGTGCCCTCTATCTCTACTTCCATTTGGTCTGGCAAATCTAAATCCCAGTCGGCATTTCCTTTTACAAACTCAATTGGGGCGCCAAATAATTTTTTGGCGTCGTCAATTGTATCTTGAGTTTGAATGTCTCCGCAATGCAAAATTAACTGAATTTCTTCTTTTTTTATCCACTTAATCGCCTTCTCAAAGTTAGCCCAATTATTATGTGTGTCTGCTATAATTGCAAATTTCATGTCATTTTCCTGCTACGCAATTGTTATAATTATTAACTTGAATGTTGTACGTTGCCACAATTGCTTTTGTTTCGCTAGCAAGTGCGTTGTAACGCACAACTAAATCGTTGTAGTCTTTTACCAATTGGTTATAACCTGCCGATTGCGGGCTGGTGTTATCAATTTGGTTTTTGCCTTCATTAATTTGTGCCAGCGTTATGTCTAGTTGCGAATTATCGGCATCAATTTGATTTTTTAAACTTACACTTGGCTGAGTGCAGGCCGACAATGGCAACCCAAACTCTTGCACCCCCACCCAAACTGTATCGCCCTTATAAGTGCCCTTAATTATTGCCACTCCAATTTCTGTGTAGCGGTTATTTAAAATATTAGCCCGGTGCCCAGGGCTGTTCATCCAATCTTGTACAACTTCTTTTTCCGATGAAAAGTTTCCCAAAATTAAATTTTCTCCTTCAACAATAAATTCATAGCCATATTTTTGAGCCAAATCTCCGGGGCCAACTCCACTGGGTGAAACATGTTCAAAATATTGTTTTAAAAATATGTCGTTTGCTTTTGCTAGGGCAGCTTCATCAAGTTTGGCATTTTCTTTTAATGCGGGCAGACCGCCATTTTGTTGCCGTTGTGAATTTGTTTCTAAAATTATTTTACTTTGCAATAAAACTGCCGAATCTGTTTTTTTATATGCAGTTAGGGGCGGTGGAGCAAAAAGTTGTTTTGAAACTTGGCTTAAAACAGAACCAACATCTGTTGTTTTAATCTCTCGAGTTTTTTTGTCTAAACTATAATAAAATACGCCTGCAACAAGCGCCACAACAACCAAAACCAAAATAATTATTTTAGAAAATATTTTCATTAATTTCCCCCTAAATCTTTTATTCTTTTTTCGGCAGCTACAACGGTTGTATCGCCCCTTTTGACTTCGTTAAGAATATCTAAAACAGTATCATAATTTTCTGCGCTAATTTTACCGCCTTTTGCCATTTCTTTAACTCTCTCAACAAAGGTTACGACTTCTACGGTTTTGCTCATGTCTTTAACAATAGCGGGGTTTCCCTCAAAACTCCCACCTTCTAATTTTTTAATACTTTCCAAAACAATTTTAGGATCTGCGCCACTATCTACACCAGCCTCAACCTCACGTAAAGCGTCGAAGCTAGAACTAGGTTCACCATCCATCATTAGTCGCTGTCGGACAGCTTCAATACGAGCTTTTAATTTTGCCTTCTCTACTTCGGCACTGCCTGTATTGTCGCCAACTTTAGTATCGCCAGCTTCACTAACTGGTTTTATTGCTTCTTCGTCATGATGAGTAAGTTCATTCATAATTTTTTATTTAATATTTTTTTATTTTTATTTACCGTGGCAATGTTTATATTTTTTCCCCGAGCCGCATGGACAAGGGTCATTTCGGCCAATCTTATTCTTTCCAACCTCGACAGCGTGCGACTGAGCAACCGGCGCGGACTTCTGAATGCCAGCCTTCATAATATTCTCGGCTATGTTAGCATCAATGGTTGCAAGTAATTCACTAAAAGCTTTATGGCCTTCATTTTTATATTCCACCAATGGGTCGCGCCCACCATAAGCTCGCAACCGCACTGAATCTCTAATGTGGTCCATGTAAGATAAATGTTCTTGCCAAAGCATATCTAAAACTCGCAAACAAACAGCTTTTTCCATTTGACGCATATTTTCTTCACCCAACTCTAATTCTTTTTTATTATAATCTTCTTCAGATAAATTTGCCTTGGCAAACATTTCTAAAACTTTTTCTTTCAGAGATGGAATTTCTCCCCCTTCGGGGGATCCGCCTAGGGCGGACACAAATTCTTTTCTTTTCTTATAAATAATTTCTCTGTGCTTGTTTAAAACATCGTCATATTCCAAAACATGATGTCTGGCGTCAAAATTAAAACCTTCAATTTTTTCTTGCGCCGATTCAATTGCTCCCGAAATCATTCCAGCTTGAATTGGTTCGTCTTCGGGCATTTTTAAAGCTGTCATTAAATTTTTTATTCTGTCGCCACCAAAAATTCTCATTAAGTCATCTTCCAATGAAACAAAAAACTGTGTTGAACCAGGGTCGCCCTGCCTGCCAGATCTTCCGCGCAGCTGATTATCAATTCTTCTGGCGTCATGCCTTTCGGTTCCAATTACGTGCAAACCGCCTAATTCGCACACCCTTCGACTCTGCTCAGGGTCTGCGGGGTTGCCACCAAGTATGATGTCAACCCCTCGACCCGCCATATTTGTGGCAATTGTTACGGCGCCCCTTTTTCCTGCTTGAGCTACAATTTCTCCTTCCCTTTCGTGATTTTTTGCATTTAAAATATTATGAGGAATTCCGCGCACTTCTAATAATTTGCCCAAATATTCATTTCTTTCAACAGATCTTGTACCAACTAAAATTGGCTGACCTTTTTTGTGAAGTTCTTCAATTTCTTTAATAACTGCTGTAAATTTTCCTGCTTCCGATTTGAAAACTTTGTCTGCAAAATCTTGTCTTGTTGTGGGTTTATGCGAAGGGATGGCAACAACTTCCAATTTGTAAACTTTATCAAATTCTTCAGCAGAAGTTAGGGCCGTGCCAGTCATGCCCGCCAATTTTTTGTACATTCTAAAATAATTTTGGAAAGTAATTGTGGCCATTGTTATTGATTCTGGTCTAACTGTTACGCCTTCTTTTGCCTCAACAGCTTGGTGCAAACCGGCAGACCATCTTCGGCCCGGTAAAATTCTTCCGGTAAATTCATCTATAATTAAAATTTCTCCATTTTTTACGGTGTAATCGCGGTCTTTTAAAAATAACACCTTGGCTTTTAATGCAGACTCTAATTGATGGGTTGTAATTATGTCATTGTCTAGCCAAGGGTCAAAACCTAAATTTTTAACAATTTTATTTTGACCTTGTTCGGTAAAAATAACCGATTTCATTTTTTCATCAAGTTCATAATCTGTATCTTTTTCTAAACCGGTTACAACTTTTGCAAAAGTATAATATTTATCTGTTGCCTCTTCGGCTTCGCCAGAAATAATTAATGGCACGCGGGCTTCATCAATTAAAATTGAGTCTACCTCGTCAACAATAACAAAATTATGCCCGCGTTGAGCTTCTTGGCTTGTTTCATAAACCATGTTGTCACGCAAATAATCAAAACCAAATTCGTTGTTGGTTCCGTAAGTAACATCTGCAGAATATGCCTCTTTTTTTGAAACCGGTTTTAAGTAATTTTGTATTACTTTAAAATTTCCCGTAGCATCTCTTTCTTCGTCTTTTTCTTCGTTTATATAATTTTCGTCGTAAACATAGCCAGATTCATTTACTATGCAACCGGTAGTCATTCCTAAAGCGCCAAAAATTTGGCCCATCCAAACCATATCTCTTTTTGCCAAATAGTCATTAACTGTAACAATGTGCACGCCCTTACCTTCTAGTGCATTTAAATAAGCGGGCAAAGTAGCTGACAAAGTTTTACCTTCACCCGTGCGCATTTCTGCAATTTTGCCTTGGTGTAAAACAATTCCACCAATCATTTGCACGTCAAAATGGCGCTGGTTTAAAGTTCGTTTGGCAGCTTCGCGAACTAACGCAAAAGCCTCGGGCAAAATGTCGTCTAAAGAATCTCCCTTTTTCAGGCGCTCTTTAAATTCTGTCGTTTTGCTTTTTAGCGCTTCTGCACTTATGGCAGAAAATTCCGTTTCGAGAGAATTTATTTTTTCAATTATTGGTTGAAGACTTTTTATAAACTTTTCGTTGGGGTCTCCAAAAATTTTAGATAAGAATGACATATATATAACTTTATACGAAAAATGCCTTTTATTCAATGCATTTTATAAAAAAAGAACCCTGCAGTTTGTACCGCAGGGCATGCCTAAAATCGTTTTACCACAAATTAGAGCGTCAGGGTTTACATTTCACAAATGTTTCTTCTCCGCGAAGAAAGTGTTTTATAAAAGACTGCTCCAGAATTGGATGCTTTTGAATTTGCCAGCCAGGGTATGGTTGCACACGTCTCACTTGGCTAGCCATCTCAAAAAGAGATCTTCTCTTAAGGTCAATCTCTTCCGCAGTGAGAAATATCTTAATAGCATCGTCCGGCACTTTTGGAATGTCCTTGAGAGAATGGTTGTGACTAGCCTGGGCTAGCTCTTCAGTCCAAATGAAGAATTCGTGGGCTTCGGGTTGCTTCCTCAATTTACCAAGCATCTTCATCACAAGTTTGTTCACTGCCCGGTGGTCAATGTGAGCATCTACATGGTGGAAGAATACTATGTCGGGTTTTCTGGCCCTTGTAATTTGCAGAAGCTGTTTAAGTGCCAATTTATCTTTTCCCCAAACATTCCCTTGGCCGTCTTCCCAATTGAGGAAGTGAATATTGCCTGAATGAACACCCAAAACAGCCATGGCCTTAATCATTTCTGCAGCTCGCGTGTCGCGAACTTGCCAGACCGTGGGGTTTGTTTCAATGTTTAAAACTATCTTGTGTGAATTTCTGCAATCTGTTACCACAACTATGTACACCTCGTAACCCATTGCTATATAGTGAAGAATCATCCCCGCCAAGGCCAATATCGCGTCGTCTTCATGGGCGACGTAAATGCCCACCACTTTTTTCTTCTCTGTAGTGTCCATAACAATTGTGCTCATAATGCATTTCCTCCGGTTGGATGGTTGAAAAAAGAATGTCAAAGGGCGCACCTTTGTTCTTTTTATATTAGTCATAATTAATTTTAAGTCAACAAAAAACCGCACTAAACATGTTGAAGTGCGGTTTTCTTATATTAAACTTCGTCTTTGCCTCGGGATTTTCTGGCTTGCCGACGTGTTTTATCTATTTTCTTTATTTTATACTTTTCAATTTCATTTTTTAATTCGTCTTTAGCTTTTCCAACTGCCACAAATAAGTCGTCGCCATTAGCTTCGGCCATTAAACTTTTTCCCAATAAAATTACTTGTGCCTTTACCAAAAAAATATCGCCCTTTTTATGGTGTTTTGTTTCTTTTTCTATTTCAACAAATACTTCTGTTAACATTTTGTCATCGTCTACAAATTTTTGAATAGTTTCAAATTTCTTTTCAACAAAAGTGTTTAAGGCCTCACTTTGCTCTAAATTTTTTGTTTTAATAGTTACTATCATGTTATTTTATAAGCAAGGCAATAAACTATTTGTAGACCCAGGTCCACTTGCCCGTAGAGGCAAAGGGGGTTACCTGCATCGGAAAAAAGATTGTTGCCGAGCGTTTTTTACATCCCCACTAATTGTACCTCTAATTCAAGCAAAATACCAAAATTCTTTTTTACTTTTTCTTTCGCCAATTTAATCAAAGCTAAAACGTCTTTTGCTTTAGCCCCGCCAACATTACTTATAAAATTAGAATGTTTTTCTGAAATTTGGGCATTGCCAATTTTTTTCCCAGTTAAACCACATTTTGCAATTAAATAACCTGCCGGAATAATTCCCTTTTCGTTAAAATCTTTTAACTCCGGATATTTTTCTAATAATTTTTTATTAGTAATTTTTTTCTCTGGGTTAACAAATGTCGAACCTGGCGAAGGGAATTTTATTGGATGGTGAAGCCTTCTGTAATCTAGAAATTCTTTAATTTTCTTTTTTATTTCTTCGGGGTCATCTTTCTTAAAGTTCAAAACAGCAGAAACTATGATTAATTTTTTATTTTTTTTAAAAATACTGTTTTTTAATGAAAACTGGCACTCTTTATTTGTATAATTTTTTAGCTTTAAATTGTGTGAATCTAGCGCCCAAACGCTTTCTACAACACTAGAAATTTTAGTGCCAAACCCCTGTGCGTGCCCATAAATTGACCCTCCAATAGCAGCTCCCGGTATTCCTGTAGACCATTCTAAACCAGAAAGCCCGACATCTGCTGCGCAATAAGATAATTTTGCCAATTTTTCACCTGCCCCAACAATTAATTTAGTGCCTGCAAGTTCTACGCCCAGAATGTCTATTTTAATTACTATTCCTTTAAAACCTTTGTCGGAAATTAAAAGATTGCTTCCTCCGCCTAATATAAAGTAGGGCAATTTAAATTGCTTAACCGCCTTAATTGCCTTTATTAAATCTTCGGTTGTTTTTACAACAAAAAAATATTTGGCCGGTCCGCCAATTTTATAAGTGGTATAATTTTTTAACACTACATTGCCCTCTACCCCAGGCAATTCTTGTTTTAATTTTTCTAAAATTTTATCCATTAGTTAAAATTTGGTTTATTTCTGTTTTAGTTTGATTGTCTACATTACCAGTGGCTGGTAACGAATAATTTTTTTGTAATTTAATTACGCCGGCTTTAGTTAGGGGCCCAACATAACCAGTTATTGAAGCATAATAATAAAACTTATTTTTTAAAAATGTTTGCAAGCATTTTACGTCGCTAACATTGTTTTGGGCTCCATAAATAATGTTGCCCGCTATTTGACAATTCGAGGTGCCTTGCCTTTGTGCCAAAATGGCGGCAATTTGTTTTTTCAACGAATCAATTTGATCTAATAGTTTTTGCATTAACACTGGGTCTTCGCCAATTGGTTGCCCGGTAATTGAAACCGTAAAACTATATTGGTAATTAACTCCTGCTCCATCTATAACAGGAAAGTTAGCTTGTAAAGATGGAATTATTATTAAAGCATCATATTTTGTTCCAAAATTTTTAACAACAATTTCACCCTTCTTATCTTTGCTGAAAGTCAAAAAATTTACAGAGTATCCGTTGTTTTCGTCATAAATTATATAGGGCAACTGAAAATCAAGCTCGGACTTGTTTGAAAAATCAAGTTTTAAATTACCATTGCCTCCAATAATTTTTTGCCAATTCCCTGCCCAATTTTTTGTTATGTTAGTAGAAGATAAGGAGCTATCACCACTTAAAGGCAAGAATATAAGCGTTGGGTTTATTTTAAAACTTTTTAAATTTTGGTTTAAATAACAGTATTTTGCATCTTGCGAACAATCGTTAATTACAGAAGCAATTGTCCAATTTGTAAAAATTTGTGCAAAATTTTCTTTAGCTCCTGTAACTGAAAGCGCCTGATTTATGCTGTCTACACCCACTAACCTAGACTTCAAAGAACTTGATAAAATATTTATGCCATAGTGGTCTACCAAATAATGGGTAAATAAATTTGCGCTGGCATAATCATATTTTGTGCCGGTCCAATCTGTAATGGAATCTAAAGGGTTTTTTATAAAATCTTCAACTCTCTGTTGTAAATTACTGCTATTGTAATTGTCGTCGTAGCCTAAAATTGTTGAAGCATAATCGGCGCGGGCCTCATTTAACCACGTGTCTTCTTCTGCTCCATAAATTTTATTTTTCTGATTAAAAGTTATTAAATGAATAAATTCATGTCCCAAAACTATTTTCGCGCTAGAATTATCAACGTTAGACACAGAGAGGTAAAGCATTTCCCTCTCGTTAGAAGTGGGCATTTGGAGTTTGTCGTATTCATCTGATTCTCTAAAATAACCACCTTCTGAACTGTTCATAGGCTCTAACAAAATAGTAATTTTAGAATTGCTATCTATGCCTGGGTTCCATTCCGAACCAAAAGTTGTTGTTAATTTAGGATAAATATTATTATCAAATTCGCTTGAAAGGTTGTCTAGGCTTGAAGAAATTTGGCTTTGTTTTAGAAGAGTTTGTGAGTTCCACCAGTTTTTATCTACATAAAAATATAACTTTGCACCAACCTTAATTAAAGTTGCGTGCAATTGCGTTCTGCTGTTTATATCAAAATTTTTGTCTACATTAAAATTAACCGTGTCTCCCATGCTATCGGCCCGGACATTACCCACCGCCAGAAATATAAACAAGGCTAACCCCGCCAGAAATATAAATTTTTTGTATTGCTTTAAATTAGTCATATCACTTGAATACGTCAATTTCTTATTCTATCACAAAAACCCAAACTGGTAAAAATTATCTTGCCCAAATAAAGAATTTTATTTATGCGTACTAAAAGTTGGGACAATTTTCTTCAAACATTTAATTGCTGCTTCGTCTTCTACTCCCGAAATTGTATTGCCCAATTCTTCAATTTTCCTTTCTAAAGTATCTAAATTTACATTTGAAAGTTTAGATATAAATATCTTCTTATTTTTAGTGGCAACGGTTCCTTCTGCAACGGTAAGCATTTCTTCAAAAAGTTTTTCGCCAGGTCTCACGCCTGTAAAAACTATCACCAAATCTTTATCTAATTGTAGCCCAGACAACCTAATCATTTCTTTTGCCAAATCTAAAATTTTAATTGGTTGGCCCATGTCTAGCACAAAAACCTCACCGCCCAAACCCATGGCACCCGCTTGCAAAACCAACAAACAAGCTTCTGAGGTTAACATAAAATATCTTTTCATGTCAGGATGTGTAACTTCTACTGGCCCACCTTTTTTAATTTGTTCTCTAAAAATGGGTATTACGCTTCCTCTGCTGTTTAATACGTTTCCAAATCTAACAGAAATTAATTTCGTCTTGTTTTCGGCACTATACAACTGACAAATCATTTCACCTGCTCGCTTTGTAGCGCCCATAACAGATGTTGAATTAATTGCCTTGTCAGTAGAAATAAAAATAAACTTTTCCGCGCCCGTTGCAACGGCGGCCTCAACCAAGTTTTTTGTACCAAAAATATTATTTTTTATCGCCTCGGTTGCATTTTCTTCCATCAAAGGAACGTGCTTATAAGCTGCAGCATGAAAAACTATTTCTGGTTTAAACTTATTAAAAATTTTATTTATTTTTTCTTTGTTAGTAATGTCTGTTACAATGCGTTCTGTTTTTAAACTTGAGAAATTTTCCACCAACTCTTTTGCAATATTAAAAATTCCTGTTTCATCTTGGTCTAACAATAAAATAACGGCAGGCTTAAATTTTGCAACTTGTCGCGATAATTCAGACCCAATTGACCCGGCAGCTCCCGTAATTAAAACCAACTTATCTTTTATAAAACCTTCCATTTGATTTGTGTCTAAACTCACTTGCTCTCTACCTAATAAATCTTCTACTTCTACGTCTTTAAGATTTCTAAAAGATACTTGCCCGCCCATTATTTCAGACATTGGTGGCGCAATTTTAATTTTGCTCAAGCCGGCTTTTTTTCCTAATTCAACGGCTTCTCTAATTTCTTTTCCGCTGGCAGAGGGAAGCGCTATTATGAGTTGTTTTACTTGATGTAACCTAACTAAATCAGAGATGTTAGAAACCTTTCCTAAAACCTTTATTCCATGTATCATAACGCCCTGCTTTATAGGATTATCGTCTACAAACCCCACTGGGTGATAATAGCTTTTGCTAGAAGAAATAATACTTCTTAAAATTTGCTCTCCGGCATCACCCGCACCAACAATTAATGTTCTGTCTTTTTCTAACATTCTATTCTGCCCAGTAATTCTTAGATAAATTCTTTTAGAAAATCTCGAAGCGCCACAAAAAATAAACACCAAAAAATAACTAATAAAAATCGTCGAACGAGGAAAATTAGTAAAATGTGGAAAATAATGCGATATATAAATAGCAACTGACAAAAAGATAAACGCAATTGTGGTGCCTTTAAATAATGAAATTAATTCATTTGCTGAAACATATGACCACGAGAATGAGTAAAGTTTTTGAAAATAAAAAATAGGCAATACAAAAATTATAGACAAAATTACCATTCTAAACATAAACGGGAAATATTGCGCAGGTATATGCGAATCAAACCGTAAAAGAAAAGCAAACCAAATTGAAAGCATCACAGATAATATGTCTGCAACCATAAAGAAAACTGTTTTTGATAATGTTGTTCTTTTAAATAAATAATTCATAGTCATTTTCTAAATATGATCTTCTTGAATATTACATAAAACGTCTGTAAAAATATTTTGGCATCTATGTAAAGCGAGCGATCCTCTGCATATTTAATTCTCAATTTGTTTTTTATGGGTTCAATTTCTTCCCGATAAAATTTATCTACATCATTTTCAACTGCTATATCGTCTTGATTAATAAAATATATACTAGCATAGTCAGTCATGCCGGGAATAGCATTTAAACAGACCCTTTCTGCGTTGCTGTATAAATCAACGTAATGTTTTACTTGAGGCCTTGGCCCCACAAAACTCATTTCGCCCCGTAAAATATTTATTAATTGTGGCATTTCATCAAGCTTATAAGATCTCAAAAATCTACCTATTTTTGTTACACGCGGGTCATTTTTAGATGCGTGTATTGATCCAGTTTTTTCAGCATTTGGAACCATCGTCCTAAACTTTAACATTTTAAAAATTTTCCCATATTGGCCAACTCTTTCTCCTCTATAAAAAACGGGCCCGCTAGAATCGAGTTTTACTAAAATTATAATTAATAAAAATACAGGCGAAAGCAAGACTAACAATAACAGGGCCAAAATAAAATCTATTATTCTTTTTACTGTCGAATAAATTATTTTTTCTGACCTATATGGTTTTTGGTTAATAATATCTAAATATTCTTTTTTTATTATACCAAAAACTAACTTTTCATCGAAATACTTCTCGGCTTTTACTTTTGCACTATTTCCCAAACGCTTAGCTTCAATTGGATTGCTTAGCAAAGAAATAATCGCATTAGCCAGCTCATGCGAATTTTTGACTGGGACTAAAATACCATTCTTCGCGTTATCAATTTCTTCACGACAACCCCTTATATCCGTGGCTATTATGGGTCTTTTTCCGGCCATTGCCTCTAAAATAGACCTTGGCATGCCTTCTCTGTATGATGGTAAAACAAATATGTCCATTAATGGATATATTTCGAACACGTCATTTCTTTCGCCTAGAAAAATTACGTTTTTATCAATTTGATAATCGCTAATAATCTCTCTCTTTATTGCATCTTTTTTTGCTGGTTCGTCTGCACCTATTACTAAAAGAATTGTTTTAGGAAAAACCTTTAATACCGCCTTAGTTGCTTCAAACAATTCCAAATATCCTTTTTCTTTAACTAGTCTGGCTACAATCCCTACTATCTTATAGTCTTCCGGAACTCCCAATTCTCTTTTCTTTTTCAAAATAAAATCTGCGGAAAATTGTTCTGAATTAAATTTTTCTAAATCAATACCGTTCCCTAAATATTTAATTTTCTGGGATTTTGCAATTTTTTCTTTAATTAATGTTTCAATATCTTCTCTGTTTTGAGAAAAAATCATTGTTGAACAACTCGCCGAAATTTTTTCTACGAAAATGAAAAGCTTTCTTTTAATATAAGAGTTATTTTTATGAAAATATAATCCATGTATAGTGTTTATTATAATGGGAACGCCTGCCATTTTTGCTGCCAACTGCCCCAACAAACCGGGCTTTGGAGTGTGTGTATGGACTATATCAAATTTTTCTTTTCTAAAATAGCTCCACAACTTATAAAGCGAGACCAAATCATATAAGGGGGTTATTTTTCTTTTTATTGTTATTTCTTTTATTTTGATTCCTTCTTTCTTTATATCATTTATCCATTTACCAGAAGAACAAACAACATTAACATTGTATCCTTCTTTAATTAAGAATTTTAATTGCGGTAACAACAAAAACTTTACAGCCATATCGGAGTTTGCAATATGACAAATTTTTATTGTTTTTGTGTTTAATGGGATACTATTTTCCATTATTTTTATACCAGTTAATAGTCTTTTCTAGGCCAGCTTTAAATGGAACTAATGTTTTATAACCAATAATCACCTGCGCTTTAGATATGTCTGCTTTTGAATGCATAACATCACCCTGTCTTTCCTTATTATAATTAGGCACCAATTCTTTGCCAGTAATCTCATTTAACAACTTCACTAGTTCATTTAAGCTTGTTTCTCCGCCACATGCAATATTAATAACTTCGCCATTACCATTTTCAGAATTAGCAGCTAATAAGTTTGCAGAAACAACATTGTCAACAAAAGTAAAATCCCTGCCCTGCTCTCCAGTGCCAAATATTTCTATAGATTTTTCTTCTAAAAAAGCACTAATAAACTTAGGTATTACCGCCGAGTATTGAGAATTTGGATCTTGATTTGGACCAAAAACATTAAAATATCTTAAACAAATTGTAGGTAAACCATATATCTTCCAGAATATTTGGCAATATCTCTCGCCCGAATATTTTTGTAAAGCATAGGGTGAAACTGGCATAGCAGCCATATCTTCTTTCTTTGGCAACTGCATGTTTTCGCCGTATGCGGAAGACGAAGCAGCATAAACAAATTTCTTAATTTTAGCATCTCTGGCGGCAACCAACATATTCAAAGTTCCATTTATATTTGCGTTATTTGATTTTACTGGATCTTCAACCGACCGTTGCACAGATGGAATTGCAGCTTGGTGTAAAACAAAATCCATGCCCATTACAGATTTTTTTGCAAATTCTAAATCTGTTACGTCGCCTTCAAGTAATTCAAAATTTGGATTATTTAAAAATTCTTTTAAATTTTCCCCCTTCCCAGTAGAAAAATTGTCGGCGACCCTGACAAAATTATTCTGCTTTAATAGTTCCCTAACCAGGTTAGACCCTATGAATCCGGCCCCACCTGTAACTAGATATTTTTTCATATTTTTTCTCTAAATAATTATATACGAGATTATTTTTGTTAAAACCGAAAGATGCAATACACAACAAGGAAACAAATGCGGGGATTCTAATTCTGGTAATATTTCCATAGTTATTAGTAAAAACAGAAATAACAACCAACACCATAGCACTAAAAATTAATAATGGGAACGCCTCTTTTATATGTTTTTTATAACAGATAATTATTCCATCGACAACGAAAAATATCATAAGATACCACGGAAAAGTTTCCATAAGAGCCAGCAGTTGCCTTAAGTTTTTTATCTGCCAAGGAAGCGGCCCTATGAGCACATATGTAAAAGACTCCACATATCCAATTACCCCATTCCCTACCGAGAAAGAAGAGCCCGTGCCGCGCGTGATTTCTGAATCATTTAAAATATTGCTAATTTTTTCAATTTTACCAGTAGTGGAATTTATTAATATCCCGTTTTTTATCTCAAGATTTAGCGCCTTCAGGTTTAGCCTATAAATTGGATTATAAGCTACATTCCTATAAAAATTAACTTTTTCTGAATTTATATAAGCCCTAAATGAGTTAATTCCGTAATACCCATTCGCGGTAGAAATTTGAGGAATAAATCCTAAAATTATAATAAATAGTATTCCATATTTTATTCTTTTTTTAAAGTCTACTTTAGACAATAAGAACCAAGATATTATAAAGGTACCAATTAATGCATACCCCAGATAAAAACGCAAATTGGTGGCACAAATTAAAACTAGATATAAAATAAAAAAATTAAGCCAATTAAATTTTTTAATTACTTTTATTAAGAATAACAGGCTCAAAACGGCGAAACATATTTCGATTGTGTCTTTAAGTAAAAGCCCAGCATTAAAAATATAACTCGGATATAGCGCGACTATTAGTCCAATTCTAAAAGCATTTTCTTCAAGTCCGCCAATTTCCAAAACAATAAGATATACAAAAACAACTGTAATTGCCGCCAGCCACACATTTAACATTAATCCAATTATTAATTCGGGCAATGTGAGAGCATACAATGCCCCAATAACAACTGGAAAGCAATGGCCTGTATAAAAATCTGGATATTTCAAGACAATATCTTTTATAATAAAATCCCCCTGTTTGAAACATTGTGATGCCTCGACTGCCGATTTTTGATACATAATATCATCTCCACCCCCACTAAACGGTTGAAAATTAGCATAATGCATAAACAATGTTGTAACAAGCCTAATGATCAGAACTATTGCAAACAACAAATATATTTTCTTATCTTTAAAGCCAATCCTATACAAAATAAAAAAAGCAAGGCAGGACAAAATAAAAAGCAGAAATAGGCTAGTAGCTAACCCTTTGTCAAAAAAGTAAATAACCAATAAAATCAAAAAAAACCCGGCTATTATAACCGTAATTTTTTTATTTTTAATTTTTTCTAACAGAGACAAATTCATAATTATTTTTTATTTTTTAAAAAAATCCCAAACGACCGGAAACTTCTAGCAATTTTCTCAACCAGATTTCTATATTTATGCCACTTATTGACTCCATGAATCCAGCCCCGCTCACCTTCAATACAATAATCAGAAAACCTATACGTAGCAGATAAAAAAACAATTGAAATTTCTTTTTGCTTAATAAAATTCATAAGTGGAACAACCATCGAATTCCAATCTGTCAGCGATTCTATACTAGTAGGATTATCGGTCTTTCCTTCTCTTGTCAACTTAGTAGAGGACAAATCAAACTTTCCGCCAATTAAATCAAGCATCTCTTTTTTAAAAAACTCACAACTTCCCCTTAGCCATCCTTTAGGCTTGCCGGTGCTATTTGTTATAATCATCCATTCTTTGTTCGTTTCAATGGCATTTTTTATAAAATCGTCTCTTAAAATAAAATTGTCATCATGAGTAAATAAAAAAAGATCGAATTCTTTGTAATCGTGTTCTTCCAACCATTGATTTGAGCACCCCCAATCCCCCATCGTATTCGGATATAATTTATAATCCCAGCCTAATTTTTTCAAATCCTCCTCTGTGGCAATCTTTTTATAAAAAATTTTATCTAGATTTTCTAATTTTGAATTACCTAATTTAGAAATATCTTTATCATGCGCCTTATTAGGATTTCTGTGGGCTATGCAAAACATTTCTGCGCTCCAATCCTCTGGAAGTTCTTGTTTTGCTAGTTGCTCATAAAAATGCAGTGGGAAATGCCAGCCGCTTGCCACTATCGCTATTTTTTTATTAGAGTGCTTCCACGATAAGTTTGCAGATTTTTTTAACATCTTTTATTGTGATTTTGTGATTTAAAGGTAAATAGAGATATTTATCTTCCAATTTATTCATCATCGGAAGATTTTGCCTTATCCCGCCCAACACCGTGAGGATATCGTTTCTTGTATGAATTACATTAGTTTCCACTCCATTGTCTATGAGATGTTTTGCTATCCGATTGCGTTTTGGTGTACAGATACCACAGAGCCAAAAACTGCCACCAGCAATAACTGGAATTGGTAATTTTTTGTATTCTTCAACCAGCAATTTATTATGTGCGATAATCTTATCTGCATATTTTAATCCAGCTAACCCAAGACAAGCATCAATGTCCGTAGGCTGATATTTAAATCCAGCTTCTTCTATGTCAAATGTCATTTGTCTTGTTTCCCAAGATTTTTGACCATCTTTTATTTTCTTTTCTCTGTCTATTCCAAACCATCTAAGTTTCTTGGCGCGATCATAAGTTTTTTTATCCTTCAAAATGAGCATCCCTCCATCTCCTGTGGTTATATGTTTTATAGCCTGAAAAGAATAGACAATATAATCTCCTTTTGTGTGTCCAAGATGCTGAGCACTGTCTGTTATAACTGGAATATTCCGTTTTTGGGATTCTTTATATAATTTTGGATTGACCTGAATGCCTCCCAAATTAACTGCAATGATGGCTTTAGTTTTAGGCGTAATTTTTAACAAAACGTCATTAACGTCTACATTTAAATTCGAACCAATATCACTAAAAACTACTTTTACTCCTAATCTCACAAGCCCCATTTGCCCCGCAGCACAATCCAATACCGGCACAATTACTTCATCGCCCTTTTGAAGACCTATTAAATGATAAGCTAATTCAAGACCACTCGTGGCTGAATTGATAAATAGTGGGTATTTGTAACCATACTTTTTTCCAAACTTTTCTTCAAATTCATCCACTTTATGAGCCTGTCCTATCATTTTTCCAGATAAAGTGTCTTTTAGTTCAGTCATTACTTCTTTATAAGGAATGAATGGATAAAATAGCGGTATTTTTTTCATAAATAATTAAATATTTAATTATTTTATCCTATAATATTTAGCCTTCAAAAGCAAGATTTAATTGACCGCTTAAAACTGCAACCACTGCCTGTTCGCCAACGTCCAAGTCACCGTCTTTTTGAGTGAACGCTCTAAATCAATTGGCGGCGTCCACCCCAATTTTTTCATTTTTTCGCCGGAAAGCGCATACCGTTTATCGTGCCCAGGACGAGCGCTGTAATAATCTAAAAATTCATACTCGACTTGATTCAATTTTCTTCCTTTAATCACTTCACAAACCCAATCTGCAACCTCTAAGATAGTTTTCTCTTCGCCGGAAATATTATAATATTCTTTTGTACCTGCTTTATCTAACAAGAAAAGTAATCCGTCGGCGACATTTCTAGCGTGGATCCAACACCTAGAAGAAAGATCTTTTGTACCACCGCCGTGAAATATAACTTTTTCGTCATTTAAAATAGATTTTATTACTTTTGGCAAAAATTTTTCTGTATGCTGACGTTCCCCAATAATATTAGTTGAACGGACAATCGAGATTGGTAAGTTAAAAGCATGTGCAAAAGAATATGCAATCATCTCCTCGCCCGCTTTAGCTGCAGCATAAGGATTTGAGGGCTTAAGCTGGTCTTCTTCTTTAAAGGCCACACCTTCGGGAGCGGCACCAAAAACTTCATCTGTAGAAAAAATTAATGTTTTGCATTGCATTTGACAATGCTTTAAATATTCTAGAAGGTTCGCTGTGCCTACCACATTAGAGGTTACAAAGGGGATGCTATCTTGAAGACTTCTATCAACATGAGATTCTGATGCAAAGTGAATACAATAATCCAAATTTTCTAATAATTTATGTACTGTTGGAGATATAGGAGCTCGAAGATCGTGCCATATAAATTTTATACGATCCGAATTTGACTTTTTAACGTTAATAATATCATTTCCGCCATCTTGGTCTTTCTCAATTTCGACTATCCTCTGCAGATCTCCTGCATAATTCAAAGAATCCAGAATAATAATATTCCAATCAGTATTTCTAAGAATATGCTCTGCACAATGATGCCCAACAAAACCAGCGCCCCCTGTTATTAAAATTGTTTTTGCCATGTTTTTATTTATCTATTTAGTTTATTATTATAATGTTATTTGATAATCTGAAAGTTGATTTACAAATTCGCCGATATTGTCCGGCACGCTCTTTAAAAAGGGCTTTCGCTTTATGTTTTTAGTGTAAATATTGCGATATATTTCAAAAATTTTATGTATAACATAATATTTTGAAAATTGTAAAATACTAAAGGGGTGATAATTACGGATTTGATGTTTTTTTTGAATAATATCTCTTAGCGTTACGCCCCATTTTAAATATTTTGAGTGACGAATCGAATACGCCCAAGCTGCACTATAGTTAAACTGCATATCATTGTAAAATTGTGGGAACTTATCCATAGCAACCAATATTGTATCGGGCAACAAATTACTTAACAAACTTCTTTCTGGAAATAATGATGAGTGGATTTTATATCCTCCAAATTCTTTCAAATATTTCTCATGTATAATAATCCCATCTGTCCCTCCATATGCCAATACCGCACTATTTGATTTTGGTGATTGCCCATCTACCGTAACAATATAGCCCACATTAATAGCTATTTCAGAAAAAGCTGGCAGTGAAAATGCAATAAAAACATCCGGATAAGTAGAATGAAATACCCTGCCAGTTCTTTCTTTTATTTTATCTAAAATACTTTTTGCAACTGCACCATGGTATACAGTAGGCAGCGAGGCGTGCCTTGCTCCACCCATACTTATTACAAACTTAATTGATTTCTTTAGGTTGATCTCGTATGGGTGAAAGTTTGATGGAAGAAAAGGGACACTAGCTTTATGATTATTTTTAGGCCACGCGTAATAAGGTTTGGGCCAAAAATATACTAAGCCATGTTTATTTTGAATAGTAGCCTGTAATTTGTCTATAGCTCCTGGCATAACAGCATCGTCGTCGCCAATAAAAATTATATATTCTCCTTTTGCATGGTCCAGTGCAAAATCCCAATTATCGCACATAGATAATCGTCGGCCCGTATTAATGTAAATTAGACGTGGATCATTGAAACCGCAAACTACCTCTTTGGTATTATCCTGGCTAAAATTATCGCTGACAATAACTTCATAAGAATTGCTATTCTGATTAAGAGCAGTTTTTATAGCAAAAAATAGAGTATCAGCCCTCTCACGAGTTGGAATAATTAAAGAAATTAACGGCTTTAAAGGTTGGTGAATATTCATTTTTATATTTTTATTATCCGTAAATAGTGAAAAATAGTTTCTCTTAATTCTTTGCCAATTAAGAAATATGAGCAACACAAAAATATAATTGAAGCAATACAATAGGCGGAAATTAGCGCAAAAATAGAATGGTTGGCAATTTTATCTAAAATTATCCAGGATACACCGTAAGTCAAAATCATGAGGATAAAAATCTTTAAAATATGTAAGTACCAGTTTTGTATTTTAATGCCAATACATTCTCTACATATTCTAGGCACAACATAAAAAAATGAAAAAATATTGTAACAAATCCAGGATAAGCCGGCGCCGATTAGACCAAAAAAATAAACTAATAATACCGTAACTGGTAAAACAATAAACAATGCATAAAAATTCATCTTCGCAGTAATTTCTGGCTTACCAACTGCGAGAGAAAAAACATAAGGAATAACTAACGTTCCATTCATATAAAAACCGACACAAAGAAATATCGCTGGCAAAAATAATGATTGAGCAACTTTTTCATTAAATAAAAAAGACAACACTGGCATTAACGCAAAAGCCCCCATTGCGAATACTGGCAACGTGCTAAAACAAATAAAGTCTTGTAATTTATGATATTGCGACAACATTCTATTTTTATTTTCATTCTTAGATAAAATAGAAAATGATGGATATGCTGCCTGCGAAACGGCACCCGCAAGTAGCGACCCTTGAGAAACGCTACTGTAGGCAAAACTGTAATATCCTAATGTCGCAACTGGCAAAAACTTACTAACAACTATTTTATCGGCCTGGCTATGGATAGTAGCAAAAAAAGAAATTAAAGCCGTACTAGAAATAAATTTTAAGTTCTTCTTGATCGGCATAAACGAAAATCTTGGGACAAGAAATGCGAAAGAAAAAAAATAAGCAGAAACAAAAAAATAAACAACCACTTCAACAATATAACTTGCGGCAAGCCAATAAATAACAAACATTAACCCTCCGCCAAAAAATAAAATGAAAAAAGCGCCAACTTGCTGCAAGCCAGTAATTACGATATTAATGAAATTGTTAAATTCCATCTTCTGCAGCCCAGAGATCGCGCTTAGATAAAAAGATCTCGGTAAGACCATAATCGAAGTTATGCCCAAAATTCTCACAATACTTATGGCTGTTATCGAGCTCATTGAAGTCAGATGAATCCATTTGTCCACAAAAAAAGGAGCCATAAAAAAAATTAAAAGCCCCGATATCATATAGACACCCCAATAAAAAAAAGAAAAGGTGCGCATAAAATCCTTAGTATAACTCTTATCTAAATCGAAATGCCCAGAGACTTCCCGCACCACAACAGAAGAAACACCCATTTCAAGTAGCGCCATTAGAATAGAGTTCAAAGACGTCGTAAAATAAATAATGCCAAGCGCCTCAGCGCCCAACTTGTGAAAAATTAACCTGACTGCCGCAAAACTGATTACGAGCACTATACCTTGTCCAATCAAATTATAAAAAATATTTTTTGAAAGCTTTGTCATTATTTCATTCTTTTCAAATAACCTCCTGGGGCAACCGTAATTAATAATTTATCTTCCATGTTTTTATCGATAACGAAGTTTTTATTTACTTTTAAAAATTCCTCCACTGCCGTAGCAGGGTTACTCCCCTTATCCCATGGTCTATCAACAAAAGACCCTTGTGGCATATATTCTACCACCGTATCAAATGCCACAATGTAGCTTCCCTTGCTGACAAATTTTGAATATAATTTTAATTCTTCTAAAACATGCTCGTGAGAATGCAAAGAGTCTAAAAAAACTAAAACTTTTTTATGTTTTTTAACAATATCTTTTATTCTGCTGATAACATCCCTGGCTGTTGAAGACCCTTCGATCATTTTTATTCTCTTAAACATTCTATGATTTTCAATTTCTTTTTTATTATGTTTTCTAATGTCTACATCAATTCCTATAACTTCCCCTGATCCCAATAACTCTAACATTGACGCATAAAAAATTAATCCGCCTCCATGGGCAATTCCAGTCTCAATGATTAAGTCTGGCTTTACGTTCCAAATAATCTCTTGCATTGCCATTATATCTTGAGGAAACTGAATAATCGGCCGCCCTAGCCAAGAAAAATTATATGTATATTTATATTTTGCAGAATCAACGATAAATTTAACACCTAAATCTTTCAAATTTTTATCCTTTCCTTGGGCCACTATATCGAACATTTCCGCCAAAAAGACTGCGATCCCTCCAAAACTTTTGATTGGAGGAACTTATTCGGCTCTTGC
>CAIYRH010000009.1 GCA_903928565.1 Candidatus Staskawiczbacteria bacterium | reverse complement strand
GCGAGTATTAGACTTAGAATCAATAAGAATCAAAATTGCTTCGCCCGAGGATATAATGTCCTGGTCTCATGGTGAAGTAATTAAGCCCGAAACAATTAACTACCGCACACAAAAGCCCGAAAAGGACGGCCTTTTTGATGAAAGAATTTTTGGCCCAGAAAAAGATTACGAATGTGCCTGCGGAAAATACAAAAGAATTAGGTACAAAGGAGTAGTCTGCGACAGATGTGGCGTTGAAGTTACAAAATCTTCTGTAAGGCGAGAAAGAATGGGACACATTAAGTTGTACACTCCGGTTTCGCATATTTGGTTTTTAAGAGGCGTGCCCTCTAGAATGGGTTTGGTTTTAGACAAAAGCTCGCAACAACTAGAAAAGGTTATTTATTTTTCTTCCTACATTGTAACAAAAGTTAACGAAGCCGCTCGTGACGCAATAATGGAAGCTATTGAGCAAGAATATAAAACAAAAGTTAAGAAAGAAAAAACTGAAGCCGCTAAAACAGAATTAAAACAAGCCAGAGAAAAAGCTAAAGAAGAATTATTAGACATAAAGCCATTAAGAATTTTGTCTGAGGTTGTTTACCATACAATTTCAATGAAATACGGTGAAGTTTTTGAAGCGGGAACAGGAGCAGAAGTTGTAAAAGAAATATTTTCACACATTGATTTAGAAAAAGAAACAGAAAAAATTAAATTAGAGGCACAAGAAGCACCTCCAGCAATGAAGAAAAAAGTTTTGCGAAGGTTAAAACTTTTTCAAGGAATGTTGCGAGCCGGTGTAAGACCAGAATGGATGTTTATGGATGTTTTGCCGGTTTTACCACCAGACTTAAGGCCAATGGTACAATTAGACGGTGGCCGTTATGCTTCGTCTGATTTAAACGATTTATATAGAAGAGTTATAAACAGAAATAACAGGTTAAAGTATTTGCAGGAAATAAAAGCTCCGCCGGTTATTGTGCGTAATGAAAAAAGAATGTTACAGGAAGCTGTTGACGCCTTAATAGACAACGAAATGAGAAAGGGCGTTACAACAACCGCCACAACCGGAGGAAAAAGATTATTAAAATCTTTGGCCGCAATGTTGGCAGGAAAGCAAGGAAGGTTTAGGCAAAACCTTTTGGGAAAACGTGTTGATTATTCTGGAAGATCTGTTATTTCAGTAGTGCCCGAACTAAAGTTTTCGCAATGCGGTTTGCCAAAAACCTTGGCTTTGGAAATTTTTAAACCGTTTGTAATTAAAAGAATTTTAGATAAAGAACTAGCTTACAACATTAGGGGAGCAGCCCGTTTGGTTGAAGAAAAAACTCCCGAAGTTTGGGCAATTTTGGAAGAAATAATTAAAGATAAGTTGGTATTGTTAAACAGAGCTCCAACTTTGCACAGGCTTGGTATTCAAGCTTTCAGGCCCATTTTAACTGAAGGAGAAACAATTAAATTGCACCCATTGGTTTGTGAAGCTTTTAACGCTGACTTCGACGGTGACCAAATGGCTGTTTATTTGCCATTGTCTGACGAAGCTCAAAAGGAAGCCCGAGAAATTATGCTTTCAACCCTAAACTTATTAAGGCCAGCAACCGGTATGCCAATTATGGGGCCGTTTAGAGATATTGCTTTGGGTTGCTATTATTTAACAAAATTAAGCAACACGCAAGACCGAACAGATCCAAAAAGCATAAAGGTGTATTCAAGCTCTTCTGAAGCAACAACGGCTTTTGAGTATAAATTTTTGGGCCAAAATGATGTGATTATGGTTCCTCATCCAAAACACCCAGAAGGAAAGCACGAATTACTTGAAACAACTGTTGGAAGATTAATTTTAAATGCAGTTTTGCCCGACGACTACCCATACATAAATAAATTAATAGACAACAAAGTATTAAAAGGAATTGTTAGAGAAATTATTGAAAAATATCCCAACGAAGATGCCGTTGTTATTATTGATAAAATTAAAATGTTGGGCTTTGAATACTGCACTTTGTCTGGAGTTAGCTGGGGCATGGATGACTTAATTGTTCCAAAAGAAAAGAAAGGTTTAGTTGATGCAGCCGAGGGAGAAATTAGAAAAATTGATACTCATTTTGAAAAAGGTCTTTTGTCTGCCGACGAAAAAACTTCGCAGAAAATTTTGATTTGGCAAACAGTCAAATCAAAATTAGAGGCTTTATTAAAAACAACTTTGCCAAAAGATGGCCCAGTTATGTCTATTATTACCGCTGGAGCTAGAGCTACTTGGGCGCAACCAGTTCAAATGGCCGGTATGAAGGGTTTGGTGAACAACCCTTCAGGAGACATTATTGAGCTTCCGGTTAAATCATCTTTTACAGAAGGTTTTAATGTTTTGGAATACTTTATTTCAACTCACGGAGCCAGAAAGGGTACAGCAGACTCCGCATTAAGAACATCATCGGCGGGATATTTAACTAGAAGATTGGTTGACGTGGCTCATGATGTAATTATTGCAGAAGCAGATTGCGGAGACAAAACTGGTTTAACCATTTACAGAAAAGACGCCGACGCCATTGAGCAAGATTTTGTTTTCAAAATAGTTGGCCGAACCGCCCTTGAAACAGTTGAGCACGCTAAAATGACTTTTGTTAAGAAAAATGAAGTTATTAATTGGCAGGCAGCCAAGGCAATTGCAGAAGAAAAGGGAATTGAACGCGTTGTTGTTGCTTCACCATTAACTTGTAAATCTTCGCAAAAATGTTGCCAGAAATGTTATGGCTGGGATATGGGAAGAAACACCACGGTTAAAGCCGGCGAAGCGGTGGGAATTGTTGCCGCTCAGGCCATTGGAGAACCTGGTACTCAGTTAACACTTAGAACGCACCACTTGGGAGGTATTGTGGGAGCAGGAGATATTACTAGTGGTTTGCCAAGAATTGAAGAAATTTTTGAATGCCGTGCTCCAAAAGGAGAGGCTATAATGTCTTTAGTGGAAGGAAAAGTTATTGAAGTTAACGAAGAAAGCAGAATTGTTAAAATTCAGTCTGCTAAGAAAACAGGTGCCAAAAAAGACATAATGGAATATAAAATTCCTGGAAGAATTGCAATTTTGGTTGAGAAGGGGCAAGAGGTTAAAGAAAATCAACCTCTTTGCGATGGAAGTTTGGACTTAAAGAAACTTTACAAATCTGCTGGAGTTGAAGCAACTCAAAGATATATTTTACAAGAAGTTCAAAAAATTTATTCCTCTCAGGGAGTGGATATTAACGATAAACACGTTGAGATAATTATTCAAAAAATGTTCTCTAGAATAAGAGTTAAAGAAGAGGGCGATTCGCAATGGATAAGAGGCGAGGTGATTGAAAGAGAAATTTTCAATGAAGAAGTGGACATGCTAAAAGCTGCAAAAAAGACTCCTCCAATTGGGGTGCAAATGTTGCTTGGAATTTCCGAAGTTGCTTTAAATTCGGAATCGTTCTTGTCAGCTGCTTCTTTCCAGCAAACTTCAAGAGTTTTAATTAAAGCTTCGCTTGAAGGAAAAGAAGATAAATTGCGTGGATTAAAAGAAAACGTAATTATCGGAAAACTTATTCCGGTGGGAACAGGATTCATTCCAAGAATAAAAGAGAAAGAGTAGTTTTTAGTTTGTAGTGAGTAGTTTGTAGCAATGCCTCGCCTTAAAAAGCGGGGCATTTTGTTTGCATTGACAATAGAAATTTTAAATGCTAAAATATTTATGTTCGTTGTCAATTTTTACCCCACACAGAATTCACCACACCATTATGAAAAGAAGGAATTCGGGCAAAAGAATAGCCATAGTTACGCTGGCTTTTTTGTTAATTGGAGGACTTGTGGCCGTTACGTATGGTTTGATTTACGACAATAGTGTTATTTTCAAGACTGGCGCCAAAGTTGTGATTGGTCTTATTATTGGCGCAGTTGTCGTTAACTTACGCAAGAGTAACCATTCTGAAACAACCACGAACAGGTGGACCGTAACACCATGAGTGCCAAAAAGCAACCGAAGAAGAAGCCAAAGCCAAAAAAATCATCCGACGATTTGTTTGCATCGTTCGGCGTCCTCGCAATATATGAGTATGCTCATGATAGGTGGCCGAATCTTACTAAGCCACAGTTTGGGGAGGCATCAAGAAGGCTTGTTGTCGGCCATACACATGGATGCGTTTCATTAGATGCTACGTTGAATGCAATTATGAAAAGGCTAGAGAGGCGATATGGAGCGCCACTTTCGGCAGAAGAAATTTGTCGCAATAAGATTGCGGCTGCCGAACTTTCGGTTGCTCAAATGGACCAGCCGGTTTGCCAAACGCCGCGCCAATCAACGCCAACTCAACCCGCAGTAAGGAAAAAACCCCAATGACGAAA
Organism: Candidatus Staskawiczbacteria bacterium; assembly: GCA_903928565.1. Lineage (GTDB taxonomy): Bacteria > Patescibacteriota > Minisyncoccia > Minisyncoccales > Staskawiczbacteraceae > XYD1-FULL-39-28. Next base: position 42,497 of record CAIYRH010000009.1, on the reverse strand, counting down.
ATCCGCGCCAGTCTCCAGCTTGCCGACAAGTCATACGTGCCTTTTGGCATTGTGCCGGTGAGGACCGTAGAAGGGGCCATTAGGAAGTTGGGCTTGCTTAACTCAGAAACTAGCCCTACAGGTTTTTCTTGCCCAGTTGGTTCTGGCACTTTTGCTGTGATTCGTCTGGACGAAATAGAAGATTTGCCATCTATGAATGATCGGTTCGACCTTAGGACTTGCATCGATGCCGTATCTAGGTCCGAGTCAATCGCTCTCCAAAATTGCCCTTAAGGGGGCGACAGTCTAAACCGCTTGGTTCATCCAGCGGTCTTTTTTTGTGTAAAACTTGGCTTGAACGAATATATTGTAGAGGGTATAATGATTTAATAGTAAATAATTATAATAATGGCAAAAAATAATCATAAAAACGGAAAATATAAAAATGGAAACGGGAAAAATGGCAAAAACGTGAGAGACGAAAAAGAAATAAAAAAAGACACCATTTTAAGCAATTGGACCAAAAGGTGGATTAAAGCAATTTTCTTATTTTTAATTGCAATAATTATTGTTTTATCGTTTCCTTATTTCAATAAAGCCGGTTACGCCGGAGAAATTTTCGCAAAAATTTGCGATTTTTTGTTTGGAAACGCTTTTTATGCTTTGCCTTTGTTTTTATTTGTTGCCGGTTTAATTTTCTTAAGAAGCAGGAAGAAAGGAAAAAATTTATCAATGGCCATTGCAGTTTTAATTTCAATGATTGGGGTGGCGGGCATTTTAGCAGTTAAAAGTTTTGGCTTGGTAGAATGCACTTGGTTAGCCTGCACAACCAACAACATTGGCGTGCGTCTGGCACAACTTTTTGTTGGACTTTTTGGAGTTTTGGTTGCTAACATAATTTTTGGAGCAATTTTATTGATTGGTTTATTCATTTTCTTGCAATTTATTTGGCAAGACGGTGCTAAAAAAGAGAAAGAAGAAAAGGAAAAACCAACTTTTGCGCTTAACAAACAGGAAGATGATAACCCAAGAATAAAAGGTTTGGAAGCAGACAAGCAAGACAAAATGAAGCCCGTGCCCGCATCTAGAATTACTTTATTTAAAAAGGGTAATGAAGAGACAGAAAAACCAGAAATAAAGAAACCGGTTTCTGCCAACAAAAATGCTTACATGTTGCCTCCACTAGATTTGTTAAATAAAAATGAGGCTGCTCCAACTTCCGGAAATATCAAAGAAAACTCAATGATAATTAAAAGCACGCTTGAGAATTTTGGCATTCCGGTGGAAATGGCAGAAGTTAATGTTGGCCCTACTGTAACACAATATGCATTTAAGCCGGCCGAAGGCGTAAAACTTTCTAAAATTACAACTTTGTCTAATAATTTGGCGCTTGCATTGGCGGCGCACCCAATTAGAATTGAGGCTCCAATTCCTGGAAAATCTTTAGTGGGAATTGAGGTGCCAAATAAAGTGCGGTCTATTGTTACGTTAAGAAATTTAATTTCTCAACCCGCTTACCACAGTGAAACCAGCCCATTAACAGTGGCGCTGGGAAGAAATGTTTCGGGTTCTGCGGTTTTTACAGACATTACAGATGGCCCGCACTTGTTAGTGGCTGGAGCTACCGGCACGGGAAAAACAATTTTCTTAAATACTTTAATTTTAAGTTTGTTGTATAAATGTACGCCCGACAATTTACGAATGATTATGGTTGACCCAAAAAGGGTTGAATTTCAGCACTACAACGACATGCCTCATTTATTATGCCCTGTTATTTACGACGCCACTAAAACAATTAATGCCTTAACTTGGTTGACGCACGAAATGGAAAGGCGTTTTGAAGTGTTTTCGGAAGTACCAGCTAGAAATATTGGTTCGTATAACTCAAATAAATCTATAATTGCTTCGGGGTTGCAAATGCCTTACATTGTTTTTGTGGTTGATGAATTGGCCGACTTAATGGCGGCAAAAGGGCGAGAAATTGAGGCTGGTATTGTAAGGTTGGCTCAAATGGCCAGAGCAACTGGAATTCACTTGGTATTGGCAACGCAGAGGCCGTCTGTTGAGGTTATTACAGGGTTAATTAAGGCTAATGTGCCAACTAGAATTACTTTTCAGGTTTCTTCACAAATTGATTCAAGAACGGTTATTGATACTTCCGGTGCTGAAAAATTGTTGAGCGCAGGAGACATGCTTTTCTTGTCTTCAAAATCTTCAAAAATTACCAGAATTCAAGGCCCGTACATTTCTGAAAAAGAAGTTCAAAAAGTGGCAGCCTTTATTGTTGAACAAGGCAAAAAATGTGGTGATCCGCAAGAGTCGCTTAGCCACAGCTTGGAAGAAAGTCTTGAGCGCGCCGACGTTAGCAAAGACGAGGGTGGCGCCGGAGAATTTTTTGGTGGTGCTGGCGAAGACCCCTTGTTTGAAGATGTTAAAAAAATAGTTTTTGAAACTAAAAAAGCCTCCGCTTCATTTTTGCAAAGACGTTTGCGAATTGGTTATTCTAGAGCCGCCCGATTAATTGATATGCTTGAAGAGCAGGGTATTGTTGGGCCAGCCGATGGTGCAAAACCTCGCGAGGTTTATGGCGAACAGGGTACAAGACCAAGAACTTCCGGCAATGTGGAATTGGTTCCTGGTGGAGGGCCTGATGAATCGGAGTCGGAAGAGGCAATTCCAGAAGAAGACAACTGGAAAAAAGTTTAATAATATGCAAAAACATCAAGGTTCGTTAACTGTGGCAGGAGTTATAATTGCTTTGTCGGGAATAATTTTTTTGAATGGAGCTTTTTCTTATCAAAGTTATTTTGTTTCAAAAATACAGAGTAGCATAACAACTTTTAGTGAAACTGGTAAAATTGCCTGCCCTACGAATTGCTCGGTTAATATGGTTTGCGGCAGCGATGGCAAAAATTATTGTAACGAATGTGCCGCCAAAGCCGCCCATGTAGCCGTTGCCCACCAGGGCCATTGCGCCACAAGATAAAATATAAATATGAAAAACCAACGCGGAATCTCAACTCTAGCTGGTATAATAACAATTATTGTTGTGGCGATTGTTCTTTTCGGTAGCGTTTTTGCTTATTCATATTTTTCAACAAAACCACAACAAAATAGTGAGTTTTTTGCCTCGAGGCAAAAAACTACCCAAACACCAACTCAATCGCAAACTCAAACTCCTGGCTCGCCCGCCAAAGCTTCAGCAACAGAGGGGTGGAAAATATTTACAGATAGTTCTATGGGGTTTGAATTTAAATATCCGGGCGATATGTTCGCCGGAGAGAGTGGAGGAGGTGGAGCATTCATATTATCTGTAGATGTCTATAATTTAAATTCAGAAGGCAAATTGAAAGACATCGCCGTGAGTATGGATTTATATTCAAAAGAAACAGTTGACTTATTTGGTTGGAAAGATAGAAATAGTGGTGCCGATCAAAAGGTGATTCGTAATATTCGAGGTGATATGATATTAATAAGCATTGGTTTAAATAAATCAGAGGAAAACAGAAGCGTTTTTAATGGAGTGGTAAACACTTTTAAATTTATAAAATTATAAATTAATAATTAAACGGCGAACGAATAATGTGTTCAGCGTAAATCAGACCCTCAATGTATAAATATATCGGGGCCTGATTTCCGAAGCAACCTTGTTCGCCTCGCTCACAAGGCCGTGGTAGAAGAAAAAAAAGTTAAAGAAGTAAAGAAAGAAAAACCCGCTGGCGCTAAAAGCGTTGGCGAGCCAAAAGAAAACAAAGCGCTAAATAGTGCGCTTGATGAAATTAAAGAAAGGTTTGGGGAGGGAGCTATTATGACAATGCGTGAAATACATGCAGTTGATGTTGATGTTGTTCCAACTAGTTCAATTGCCATGGATTTGGCTTTGGGTGTTGGCGGAATGCCAAGGGGTAGAATTATTGAAATATATGGAGCAGAGTCCTCTGGTAAAACAACATTATCGCTACACGTGATAGCTGAGGCGCAAAAAAAGGGGGGTACATGCGCATTTGTTGATGCTGAGCACGCAATGGACCCAGATTATGCAAAACGCATTGGAGTGGATGTTGATAACCTTTTAATTTCGCAACCAGACAGTGGTGAACAAGCTTTGCAAATTGTGGAAACTTTAGTAAAAACAGGAACTGTTGATGTAATAGTTGTTGACTCAGTTGCTGCTTTAACTCCGCAAAGAGAAATTGAAGGCGAAATTGGTGACCAGCACATGGGTTTGCAGGCAAGGTTAATGAGCCAAGCGTGCAGAAAACTTTCGGCAATAATGTCTAAAACAAACACAATGGTTATATTTTTAAACCAAACCAGAATGAAAATTGGAATGGTTTTTGGAAACCCCGAAACAACTCCCGGCGGATTAGCATTAAAGTTTTATGCTTCTGTAAGAATTAATTTGGCACGCACGGCTCAAATAAAAGCCGGCGACGAAATTATTGGAAACCGCGTAAAGGCTAAAATTGTAAAAAATAAAGTTGCCGCCCCTTTTAAAACAGCCGAATTTGATATTTATTACAACGAGGGAATTTCAAAATCTGCAGATGTTTTGCGAGTGGCTTTGCTTAACGGAGTGGTTAAACAAACCGGTAATACATTTTCTTTTGCCGAAAGAAAACTGGGAGTTGGCGTGGAACAAGCAAAAAATTCTTTAAAGGCAGATAAAGATTTGTTAAAAGAAGTTAGAACAGCGGCCTTAAAAGCGAGCGCAGAAAAAGAAGAGAAATAAGCAGAAACAAAAACCGCCGGAAGGCGGTTTTTTCTACAAACTACTCACTACAAACTACTTACTATTAACTATTTCGGTGTAAATGGGAGAAGGCCCATTTGGCGGGCGCGCTTTACTGCGGTGGCAACCTTTTTTTGATGATACATGCAAAGGTTGGTTTTCTTTCTTGGTTTTATTTTATAAAAACCGGAAATAAATTTTGATAACAATTCAATATTTTTATAATCTACGCTATCAATATTCTTTTGGCAAAAATAACACATTTTGTTTTAAGTGGAGGGTGAAAATATTTTATAACAATATTTGCCAGAAAATATTTCTTGTTCCGCTTGTTTTTTTATGTTGAATTAAAATTTAGAACGGAATGTCTTTAACGTCAATTTCGTCATTAGAACTATTTTCAAATGACGGGGGAGTGTAATCTTCTTCTATTACCGGAATTTCATTGGCTTGCATTTGTTGCAAGTCTGCACCATCTTGTTCGGGTTTTGAAGTTGAAGATTTGCTTGCGTACCCCGCGTTATTTCCTGCGGGAGCCCCAGAGCCTTTTGGCCCTAATTGCATTGATTCTGCGATAATTTCTGTTTTATATTGTTTTACGCCTGCGGTATTTGTCCAATTTCTTGTTTGGATTCTTCCTTCTATTAAAACTAAGGAGCCTTTGGTTAAGTATCTTGCCGAAATGTCGGCAAGCTTACCAAAACAAACAATATTATGAAATTCAGCGTCTTGTTTTTTTTCTCCGCTACCCGAAGTGTAAAACCTGTTGGTTGCAATGCTGAAATTTGTTACTTGTTGCCCCGATGGCAAATTTCTTACTTCTGGCTCGCGGGTGACATTACCTAAAATAAATGCTTTATTAAGATTCATATTTATTCACCTAATATTTCGTCTAATTCGTGTTCTATGTCTTTTAATTCGACCTTTTCTTTAACCTCTTTTACAACTTCTGTTTCTTCTTTTGGTTTTGCTGTGACACTTGGAAGTTCTTCTGGTTCTATTTTTGCTTTAGGAGTTTCTCTGGTTCTTCTGGCCTTTTTAAATTCGGCTGCTTCTTTAATTACTAGCATATGGCGTACAATTTTTTTGTCTTTAACAATTAATTCTTTTAATTCTAGCAATTTTTCTGGCTCTAATTGAAATTCAAAAACACCAAAATAGCCCGAAGCTCTTTTCTCAATTTGGTATGAAAGCGTTCTGGCAACTGGATTTAGTTGTTTTAAAACTGTTCCTTCTCTGGCCTGAATGGCAGATTCTATTTCTTTTGCTTTAGATTCGGCTTCTTGCGATGTTATTTCTGGAGAAATTATATATGTTAGTTCGTATGTTTTCATTTGATTATTCTATTTATTTTTATTATAACGCATTATAACAGAATATGTCTATAAAATCAAGAGACCTTTTCTCTGGATTTTAGGTTAAGCCTTGTGTATAATTATATTATGAAAATTAATCCTTACATATTTAGAGGTTATGATATAAGGGGTTTGGTGGGCGAAGACCTTAATTTAGAAGTTGCAGAGTGCATTGGCAAGGCCCATGGCACTGTTTTGTCTAAAATGGGAATTAAAAAAGCGGTAGTTGGGCACGACTGCAGGCAAACAAGCCCCGCATATAGCCAAGCTGTAATAAAAGGCCTAAATTGGGCCGGAATTGACGTTATAAGCATTGGCATGGAAATGGTTGGCACTTTTTATTGGAGTCAATATTTTTTGAATTGCAAAGGGGGAGTTTTTGTTACGGCTTCTCATAACCCGGCACAATATAATGGTTTTAAATTGGCAATAGATTTTTCAGAAACGTTGGTTTCTGAAGGCATTCAAGAAATAAAAAAAATAGTTGAAGATGACAGTTATATAAAAGGCGAAAAAGAAGGCATAGTTGAAGAAAAAAGCATTAGGCAAGATTATTTTGATGACTTGTTGAAGCGATTTGATTTTAAAAATAAATTTAGAATAGTTGTTGACCCAAGTTGTTCAACTGCCGGAGAAATTGTGCCGGAAATTTTAAGGCAGGCCGGCTTTGAAGTTGTTGAGAAAAATTGCAAAATAGACCCAACTTTCCCCCTTGGAACGCCCGATCCAACAGAAATGGTGGTTGCCAAGCGTTTAAGCGGAGAGGTTGTTGCAGAAAAAGCCGATATTGGTTTTTCTTACGATGCCGATGGCGACAGAATGGGCATTGTAGATGAAAAAGGTGGAATAATTTGGAATGATGTTTTGGTTGCTTTGTTTGCAACGGGAGTTTTAAAAAAACATCCGGGCGACAAAATAATGTTTAATACCCTTTGCTCGAAAGTTGTTGAAGACACTATAAAAAAAGAAGGAGGCATGCCGTTTATGTGGAGAACCGGGCACTCATTTTTGAAAAAGAAAAATCAAGAAGTTAAAGCAGCTTTTATTGGTGAGTTGTCTGGGCATTTCTTTTTTTCAAAAGATTTTTATAACCACGACGATGGCATTTATTCGTCGTTATATCTTTTAGAATATTTAAGTAAAACTGGGCAGTCTTTGGCGCAAGCAGTTGATGCGTTGCCTAAATATATTTCCAGCCCAGAAATAAAAGTTTTTTGCGCAGACGATAAAAAAGTTGCTCTTACAGAAAAACTAATTCCTGTTTTAGAAAAAGATTTTTCTGGTGCGGAAATTATTGCCGATGAAAGAGCAGGCGACGGCCTAAGGCTAAATTTAGATTATGGAATGTTTGTGGTGCGTTATTCGCAAAATGGGCCCTATTTAACAATAAAGTTTGAAGCTAAAGAAAAAGAAAAATACGAATATCTCAAAAAATATTTAAAGACCCTTCTAGAAAAATACCCAGAAATAGATTGGGCGTCTAAAATAAACGTCAACACCGAAGCCTTCGAATAACCTAAAAAAACACTCCTATGCACCTGAGCACAGGAGTGTTTTTAGTTACTACAAACTACTCACTACAAACTACAAACTAAGTTAGTCCCATTTTGGAGCGGACTTCGGCCATTGTGGTTTCGGCAATAATTCGGGCGCGAGCGGCGCCTTTTGCCAAAATGTCTTTTACATAAACGTCTCTAGTTTGTAATTCTTTTTGTTTTCTGCGAAATGGTTCTAAGTAGTCAACAACAACTTTTGCTAACGATTTTTTAAAGTCTCCATAACCTTTGCCCTTAAATTGTTTTTCAATTTCGGGAATTGGCATGTCGGTAAGCACATGGTAAATAGTTAAAAGGTTAGAAATGCCAGGTTTTTTGGTAACGTTATAAATTACATCTTTACCGGAATCTGTGGCGGCACTCATTATTTTTTTAGTAATGGCTTCTGGCGAGTCAAAAAGTGAAATACAACTTTTTGGGTCGTCGGTTTTTGACATTTTTTTCTTAGGGTCGGTTAAGCTCATTATTTTGGCGCCGGTTTTTGGTAAAATAGTTTCTGGTTCGGGGAAAATTTGCCCAAATTTTTGGTTAAATTTTCTGGCAATTGTGCGGGCCAATTCAACATGTTGTTCTTGGTCTTTGCCAACCGGCACGGCTTTTGCGCGGTACAAAAGAATGTCGCCGGCCATTAAAACCGGGTAATTAAATAATCCCGCGTTTACGTAATCTTTAAATTGCTTAGATTTTTCTTTAAATTGGGTCATGCGAGAAAGTTCGCCCATGGGGGTAATGGTTTCTAAAAGCCAAGCTAATTCGGCGTGTTCTTTAACTTCGGACTGCACAAAAATTACAGATTTTTCGGGGTCTATGCCAGCCGCCAAATAAATTGCGGTGGCTTCTAAAATATTTTTTTGGAGTTCTTTGGGGTCGTATGGCGTTGTAATTGCATGCAAATCAACAATGCAAAAAATGCATTCGTTGGTTTCTTGCAAAGCAATCCATTGCTTTATGGCTCCTAAATAATTTCCTATGTGTAGGCCTCCGGTTGGCCTTATTCCCGAAAATATTCTCATATTGTTTGCGCTCGCCAGCAAACTTTTATCTTCGCTCGCCAAATCAAATTTTTGCTCGTCGGGGGAATGTCCTAAAGGCGATTGCCCCTCCTCCAAAAATTTATTTGCCTCGCTACAATAGTTTATTGCCGCGCTTTTTATTTAAATTATACTTCTATAACTACTGGTAAAATCATGGGGCGGCGGGAGGTTTTGGTGGCTAGGAAGTCGCCGACTTTGTTGCGGATTTCATCTTTAACATAAGTCCAATTAATGGCGCCACCGTGGCCGGCCGATTTATCTACAATTTCAATAACTTTTTTACGAGTTTGCGCTAATAAGTCTTTTGATTCGCGCAAATAAATGAATCCACGCGAAATAATGTCTGGGCTGCCACGTACTTGGCCAGTTCTTTTATCTATTACAGTAACAATAACAAACATTCCGTCTTCTGCCAACATTTGGCGGTCGCGTAAAACTATTTCTCCAACATCACCAACGCCCAGGCCGTCAACAAAAACATAATTTACAGGAGCTTTTTCTTTCAAAACTTCAGCGTTGCCTTGAGTGAACTTAATAATTGAACCGTTGTCTGGAACAAAAATTCTATCTTTTCTAAAACCCATTCCTTGTGCAATTTTTGAAGCTTCTTTTAACATGTAGTGATTGCCATAAACAGGAATAAAATAATCTGGACTAATTTCATTTAGTAATTGTTTTATGCCCGCAATATTGCCGTGTCCAGACATGTGCACATCAATAATTCCCGAATGATAAACGTGGTCGGACTGGCGGTAAAGATTATCTTTTACGCGTTGAACTGTGCGTTCGTTGCCTGGAATTACAGAAGACGAGAAAATAACTGTGTCTTCTTTCTTAATTTTAATAAAGCGGTGGTTGCCGGCAACAATTCTGGAAAGTGCCGCCATTTCTTCGCCTTGAGCTCCTGTGCAAACAATTACAACCTTATTGTCGGGGTAAGTGTGGGCCTTATCTGTTGTAATTATTGTTCCTTTTGGAATCTTTATATAGCCCAATTTTGTTGCAAGCTCAACGTTTAATTTCATTGAAAAACCGTCTAAAGCAACTTTTCTGTTGGTTTTGGCAGCAAACTCTAAAATTTGTCGTATTCTTTCTATTTGTGAAGAAAATGTTGCAATAATTGTACGGCCTGGAGCTTTTTCCATTAGCATGTACAAGTTTTTTAACATTTCTTCTTCGGTAACTTTGTCTCCCGAATCTGTAGAACCCAAACTTTCTAACATTAAAATTGTAGGTCTTTTAAGGTTTGCAAGGTGAGTGTAGCTTAAAGCCGCTCTGCCAACAGGATTTTTTTCTAATGTCCAATCACCGGGATGTATTACCGTGGCAACTGGTGTTTCTAAAACTACTCCAACGGCATCCATAATGCTGTGGTCTATAGCAAAAAAGCTTAAATTAAAAGAACCTAAGCTTATTTTTTCTTTTATGTCTTTTATGTAAGTTGTTCGTAATTTTTTTGAGGCTCCTCTTTGCAAGTCTTCAACGCGGTGTTTTACCATTTCTAAAGTAAGCGGTCTGCCAATTATTTGGGGGTTGCCAAGTTTTGGTAATAATACTGCGGCAGCTCCAATGTGGTCTAAGTGGCCGTGTGAAAATACAACTGCGCGAATGTTTTTTTCTTTTCCTTTTAAATATTCCACGTTTGGAATTACGTAATCTATGCCCGGCATGTCTTCTTCGGGAAATTGTAAGCCCATGTCTAGCAAAACAATGTCTTGTCCATATTCAAAACAGGTCATGTTTCGGCCAACTTCTTCGCATCCTCCAAGAGGAATTATTTTTAAACTGTTATCTCCCCGCCAAACTGGGCGAGGCTCGCCCTCTGGGGCGGCACGCCACGGTTTCGTGGGCGCAGGATTGGTGTCGTGCCAAGGCTTTTGTGAGCCAATTGGCGATTTGCCGGCAGAGGCCGGACGTCTTTGTGTTATCATATTTATTTATTTAATTTTATTTTCTGTGCGGACGGAGGGAGTTGAACCCTCATGAGATTGCTCCCGCAGGCTCCTGAAGCCTGTGCGTCTGCCAATTTCGCCACGTCCGCTGGCTTACTTATTTAGCATCATTTTGAACTCTTCTACCATTTCAACTGGAGTTGGGTCTATTTTGTTGTTTATGGCAATGTAATAAGAAGTCCAGTCACCTAATAGCAAAACTTCAAATAGTTTTAAAGCCATAGAACCTTCAACAGTTTCAATGAAACTGTTTTTTACACCCTTTTTCTTTAAAATTGAAGACATTAAGTCCATTCTTTTAAGAGTTCTCGGGTGGTCTTGCGCGTCTTTAATTATTAAAACATAAAATCCGCTAACGTTTTTGCTGTTGGTAAAGCCCACCATTTCATTGTGATTTAATTCTGGAAAATAATTGTGAAATGCCGGAATTTTTGAATTCTCATTAAATTTTATTTTCCAAATTCTGGCTGCGGCTTTAAAATTGTTTGAAGCATAAACGATGGGAATTTTTTTAGCTATTTTTTTAGCTAAAGCTTTTCCTTCTTTTTCTAGGGCTGGATTTCTTTTTTCTAGTTCTCTTGCAGTGTTTAATATGTCTTCGGAAATATCATCAATTATTCCACAATTTGTTAAAATTGTTGCCAAGGCAGAAAACAAATACCCTGTAGCTGAGCGTGGTTGAATTCCGGCAGGAATTTTGGTTAAGGCCACATTGTGTTCTTCGCATATTTTTTCAATTTTTCCGCCTGTTGCAATTGCCACAGCAGTAATATTTTTATGAATGGCTTTTTCTAAAGCAGAAACAGTTTCTTCTGTGTTTCCTGAATAAGAAATGCACACAACTAAGCTGTCTTCATTTGCAGAAGCAGGTAGGTTGTAATCTCTGTGAACCAGTAATGGAATTTTTGTAACTACAACCGAATTTAAAATGTTGGCTGGCAACGCAGAACCTCCAACTCCGCAAACAATAACATTTTTAAAAACGCCTTCTATTTTTATATTTTTTGCCAAGTCCAGCCCATTTGTTAGTTGTTCGGGCGACTTAGTAATAACTTCCCGCATGTTTGACTTGTCTATGTTTTTTATTTCCATGTTCTATGTGTGTTAATATACCAATTTTGAATATTCTCAAATCTTTTTGCCGGATCAGCAATTTTTACAGTTTCTATTCCTTTCACTTTTCCAGAAACCCAATAATGGTAGGCGGGGTTGTACAAAAATAGGGCAGGAGCGCTTGATAGTATTGTGTCTTGCAAGCTTTTATATTTTTGAGCTTTAACTTGCGTGTCTGTGGCCTGGCGGGCATCTACTAAGAGTTGGTCGGCAATTTTATTTTGATATTCAGATAAATTTAACCCCGGGTCATTTATTTGCGTTGAATCCCAGAATGGATATAAATCTGGTAAACTTCCAAAGGCTTCGCCGTAAAGAAGGGCGTCGTAATCTCTGTTTTTAATAACATCTTTTAATTCCGAAAGTTCCATTGCTCTTATTGTTACGGTAACTCCAACTTTTTGCCAATAATCTTTTAAAAGGTTTGCCACATAAACCATTTGTGGTTGGTTTATTGTTGTTAAGGTAAATTGCAACGGCAAAGAATTACTTTGTTGCACAAAGCACAATTTATTTAGAGCTTGCCTGGTGCCGGTACCAACTTCGCCTGTTGTTGCAACGCCCGGCAAGTATTTTTTTTGAAAAGCAACTACCGCGTCAATGGTTCCTTGTCCATATTTTCCACTGACTTCTTTTTGTAAAAGATTTTTGAAAGTATCGTCTAGCCTGGACAAACAACCTTGCAATTCGATAACTTCGTTGCCTTTAGAATTTTTTGATAGGTAATTTTTAAATTGAAAAGCCGGTTTTTTATTATTTGCTTTTGTGCGCTGGCCGGTTCCTAAATCTTTGTAGCCAGATTTGTCTAAAAGTTTATTTGCCGCGTCTGGGTTGTAAGAGTATAAAATTGTTGGCGAAGGGTAGCCAAAATAATCTGGTAAAATGGGGGAGTCAACTGCAGAAACTTTCCCCTTAAATGTATTTTCAATGTTTTGGACAAGTTCTGGTTTATTTACAGAATAATTAAGAGCTTTTGTTATGTTGTTGTCTGATAAAACATTTGAAGAAGAATTGTTGAAAAACACTGCAAAATACCTTGGCAGTGACAACGAATAAATTGTAAATTTTTCATTGGAATTCCAGCCTTGGCTAATATTTTTTTCTGCTAAAGCTTCATTGTTGTCAATGTCTGAAACGGAAAAGCCGTCAATTAATTTTTGGTTTGCGGAAGAAATGAGCTCGTCTTTGTTGCTAAAAAATTTAAAATCTATGTTTGAAATGTAAGGAAGCTTGCCATAATATTTGTGATTGGAAGCCAGATTTACCGCTTTTATGAAGCCGTCGCTGTTTTCTTGCAAATCGGCAAGAGTGTATGGCCCCGAACCAACCGGTTGTAGGTTGTAAGGGGAAAGTGCAAAATTTTCTGGTAAAACATTACCCCAAATATGTTGAGGAAGTATTTTAAGTGTGCAGTTTTCTAAAAATGAATTGTAGGAAGTGCCCAGCGTTAAAACTAAAGTATTGTTGGTTTTCTTTTCTGCATCTACATTTAGCCAGTTTGCTCTTAGGGGACTTTTGTAGTCGGAGTTTTGAATTGTTTTTATGGTGTAAATAACGTCGTCAACTGTTAGGGGCACGCCGTCTTGCCAGAAAAGTTTGTCTTTTAGTTGAAAGGTGTAAATTTTGCCGTTGTCCGAAACTTGATAGTTTTTAACCAAGTCATTAACTATTTTTCCGTCTTTGTCATAAGTCATTAAGCCCGAATAAACCAAATCTATTAAAGTGCGATCAACGTCGTTGGTTTCTCCATAAATTGGGTTTATAAACCTTGGTTGGCCCACTATTCCTTCTATATATGTGCCACCATATGAGGCAACAACCTTTGTGTTATTAACATAAAAATTAGTCGCAAGGTATGCGCCAGATAAGATAGCGATAACAACCAAAACCAAAAAAGTGAGTTTTTCAGGTTTTTTTAATACTTTAAAAAGTTGTTTCCACTGAGAAAGTTTCGGAAACTTTGCCATTACGTTATTTATAAGACTAAGGTATTAATATATTTAATACGCCTAAAACAAGGAAAATGGTCACTACGGCGACTGTTGCGTAGTAAATCTTTTTTTGTGCTCCACGCTTGGTGGAATAAATTTCGCCACCGCCACCAAAGCCTGCACCCAGGGCTGCGCCTCGTTGCTGAATTACAATAAGTATGATTAATGCTATTGAGGTTATAATTTGTGCGTAGAATAAAATTTGGTTCATTTTTTGAATTAAGTTTACTTTCAAGTATGTTAACACAAATACTGGTAAATATCAATAATTATTGCAGTAAAGATTTTTTGCGCAGTTTTTTGTGATAGGTAATGGCAAAGCGGTGGGCCTCGGCGTCTAGCTGTAAAACCAAGTTGTAAATTTCGCGAGGAAGCAATTTTAGCGGAATTGGTTTGGCTTCGCCTTCAATAAATAATTCTTGCCTGCCCTTTGCAATTGAAATAATTTTAATAGTTTGTAGTTTGTAGTTGGTAGTTTGTAGTTCATTTTTAACTCTTATGGCAATGTTGAGTTGGGCTTTCCCGCCGTCTATTAGAATTACTTGGGGGTAAGTCCATTCGGGGTGGTTAAACCTTCTTGTTAAAACCTCTTTTAACATGGCAATGTCATTGGGTTCGTTTTTCATTTTTATTTTGAATTTTTTGTATTGGCTTTTGTCAGCTGAGCCGTTAACAAAAACAACCATGGAGCCGGTTGCAAATTTTCCCTGTATGTTGGAAATGTCGTAACATTCAACCCTGCGAGCATTCCGAATTTCGGTCAGAGGGGAGTTGTCCGCGTTTTTCGCGGCCGCGAAAAACGCGGACATGTTTTTTTCGTCACTGATTACTCCTTTGTGGGACATTATTTGTTGTAAATTAAAAATTCTGTCACGGACTTTGCCGGCCTCTTCAAATTTGTTTGCTTTTGCCAGTTGTGCCATTTCACGCTTAAGCAAATTTAAAGCCATGTTTCGTTTTCCTTCAAGAATTAAGATTAATTTTTTGATATTCTTTTTGTATTCGGAGAGCTTGCTCGACGCCCTGAGCGAAGTCGAAGGGTTTTCAAATAATTCAGGACCGGGACATAAACCTAAGTGGCACCAAGTGCATTTGGTTTTTGGATGCCTCGCCGAAGTGTAATAGGGAAACGCCCGCCTTAGAAATTTTAAAGTCTTTTTCAAAGCCGTGCCCTCAACAAAAGGCCCAATATATTTAGTTGGTAGTTTGTAGTTGGTAGTGAGTAGTTGGTGAGTAATATAAACATAGGGGATTTTATCTTTATTTTGAACAATTGCTACGTAAAAATAATTTTTGTCATCTTTCCAGACCACATTAAATTTGGGTTGGTGTTTTTTAATTAAATTAGCTTCTAAAATTAAGGCTTCAATTTCGGAGTTGGTTTCTAAGTAGCCAATTTTATTTACCTTGTCCATAAACAAATTGTCTCTGTAGCTTGGTTGCTGGAAGTGGTTTTTAACCCTGCTTTTGATGTTTATAGCCTTGCCGATATAAATGGTGCTAGAATTTTCCTTAAAACAATAAACTCCACTAGTTGTGGGGAGGTTGCTTAACTTTTCTTTTGCAATAAATTTAAATCCTTCCATAAAAATATATTACAACAAACTTGACACGATTTCCAGTAGGCGTATGATTATATAATATTAATTTAATTTAATTTTAAATATGAAAATTAAATCTCTCGTAGTGGTAGCTGTTTTGGCAACAGCAATTTTGTTTTCCGTGGCTATGCCGGCCATAACAAATGCTGACCAACTATCAGATTTGCAGGCCCTAATAGCCTCTTTGGCGGCTCAATTAAATGCTCTTCAGAATGCCCAAGGTATGCCAACTATTACTATTGTTTCGCCAAACGGTGGAGAAACATTTGCCATTGGGCAACCAATTACAGTCTCTTTTACAACCACTTTACCAGTGGGCACTCCATACGAAGTTGACTTGAGCACAACAGGAGGTGGTTATATGGCTTCTCAAAATGGCGTTGTAACCAATGCCACTATACAAACTATGGCTTTTGCACCCAACGGTGCTGTTGTGGGCAATAATTACAGGTTTAATGTAAATGCAACAGTTAAGGGAGTTTTATTTCAAGACATAAGCGATAATAATTTTACAATGGTTGCGCAAAACCAAGGTTATGCAACACTTGCATATGTTTTTAGTAACGTTGCCTATACTCCCAATGTTTCAAACCCAGCACTTAGCTATGAAACCGGTATAATTACTTACAAAATTACAGCTCACGGAGGAATAATTTCACCGTTGAATTCCAATAACGTTGTTGTGCAATTTTGCAATGTTAACGGCACTTGCACAGTTTTGCCCGCAAGCAATGTAAATGTTAGCACTTCGCCAACAGGAAGCATTTATGACGGCTCAACCGCAACAGTAACAGTTAGCGCAACTTACAGAGGAGGCTCGGGATTTGTTTATTTTAAAATTAGTGAAATTGACTATACAATTGGTGGTACAACAACTCGTCAAACTACCGGCTTAGAAAATTACAAAACGCCTTCCGTGAATGTGCCCGGTGGAGTTGCTTTAGTAAATGGTGCTTGCGGTACAGCAAATGGAATGACTTACACGGTGCTTCCACCCGACGCAAACCTTTGCGCAGCTGGAACTTCAACGCCTGTTACCATTTTGGGCTCGGGCCCAGGAACGTGGACATGTGTTGGTTCTAATGGTGGAACAACTGCTTCTTGTTCGGCTATGATTACCGGCGTTCCGCCAGCTCAGCCTTCAGCAAGTTTAACAATGCTTACTGCCAATGTAACCTATACCCCAAATGTTTCAAACCCAGCTCTTAGCTATGAAACTGGTGTAATTACTTACAAAATTACAGCTCACGGAGGAATAATTTCAGCATTGAATTCAAGTAATGTGATTGTGCAGTTTTGCAACGTTAACGGCAGTTGCACAGTATTGCCCGTAAGTAGTGTAAATGTTAGCACTTCGCCAGTTGGCAATATTCCAGACGGCTCAACTGCAACAGCAACCGTTAGCGCAACTTACAGAGGAGGCTCGGGTTTTGTTTATTTCAAAATTAGCGAAATTGATTACACAATTAACGGCACAACAACGCGCCAAACAGCTGGCCTAGAAAATTACAAAACGCCTTCCGTGAATGTGCCCGGTGGAACAGTTCCATCTAAAACAGCCGGAATTTCAACAGCTACTGGAAATCTTGTGACCTTGGGAATAAATGGCCGTTGCGGTTTTTCAAATGGAACTTATACCACAACAGCCCCAACAACCGAACTTTGTTTGTCTGGCGAAGCTGGTGCCGTGTCTCATGTTATTTATGCAGGTGTGGGAGGAGGTTGGTGGTGGTCGTGTAAGGGTGCAAACGGCGGAACAACAGCCGATTGCAGCGCGCATGAGTCATCAATTGCAGATGGTGTTTGTGGCTCGGCTAACGGCGTGGCAGTTGCAACAGCCCCAACAATAAATCTTTGTTCAGTCGGAACAAATACGGCGGTAACCGGTTCTGGCCCATGGACGTGGTCGTGTATAATGTGGCGTAGTGGGAAAGTTGCTTCTTGCTCGGCCCCGAAAACATCGACGACCAGTGCAAATGTTGAACCAAGCAATTTAGCATCAATTTCTGCTGCGTTGGCGCAAATAATGGCGCAAGTGCAGGTGTTGTTGAAAAAATAAATAAATCTTTTTTAAGCCACCTCGCGCAACGGGGTGGCTTTTGCGTTGACCTGCCTGCCGGTAGGCGGGCTATTGAACATGGCAAAATAAAGTTGTATAATGACAAACCACTTTAATTTATGCAAAATGAGTTTATCAAAATACGAGGAGCCAGAGTGCATAATCTAAAAAATATTGATTTAGATTTGCCCAAAAATAAGTTGATTGTAATTACTGGACTTTCTGGTTCGGGAAAATCATCTTTGGCTTTTGATACGCTTTACGCCGAAGGGCAAAGAAGATATGTTGAAAGTTTGTCGGCTTACGCTAGACAGTTTTTGGGAATAATGGACAAGCCCGATGTAGATAAAATTGAAGGAATTTCGCCGGCAATTTCAATTGACCAAAGAAAATCTACTCACAACCCACGTTCAACTGTTGGGACAATAACAGAAATTTATGATTATCTGCGTCTTTTGTATGCAAGAATTGGAAAACCGCATTGCCCAAATTGCGGAAAAATAATTTCACGCCAAACCGTTGACCAAATTGTTGACCAAGTAATGAAATTACCAAAATCTTCTGAAATTACTATTTTGGGGCCGGTAATTAGAGGTAAAAAGGGTGAGTACCACGGAGTTTTAGAAGAAATTCAAAGAGGTGGTTTTGTACGCGTAAGAATTGATGGAATTATTTTTCAGGTTGAAGAAACCCTAGACAAACCCTTAGATAAACAAAAAAAACATGACATTGAAGTGGTTGTTGACAGGTTAATTTTAAATAAAGAATTGGACAGGTCAAGATTAGTAGATTCTTTAGAAACTGCCCTGCATTTAGGAAAGGGAATAGTAATTGTAAGCACGAATATCAAAGAAGCCCTTCGACACGGCTCAGGGCAAAATGCTCGGGAAAAACAAAACTATTCTGATTTTGTTTTCTCCGAGCATTTTGCTTGCGAAGACTGCGGAATTTCTTTGCCAGAGTTAGAGCCCCGATTGTTTTCTTTTAACAACCCTTATGGCGCCTGCACAGAATGCACCGGGCTTGGTGAAAAATTGGAAGTTGACCCCGAATTGGTAATTCCAAACAAAGGGCTAACTTTGGCTGAGGGCGCTGTTTGGCCTTGGAGCCGAGCTTCGCACAAATTGGGAAGACAGGGTTATTTATATACAAAACTTTTAGAGCTTTCGCAAAAGCACAAATTTTCTTTAGATGATGAAGTTAAAGATTTACCCCAAAAAATTATTGATATTATTTTGTACGGCGAGCCCGGCTTTGAAGGCGTTGTGCCACATTTAGAAAGAAGATACCACGAAACTGACTCCGACTGGACACGGCAAGAAATTGAGCAATATATGGTTATAAAACTTTGCCCAAAGTGTAAAGGCAAAAGGTTAAAGCCCGAAGTTTTGGCAGTTACAATAAATGACTTGTCAATTGATAAGGTTGTTGATTTACCGGTTGATAAGCTTGGAAAGTTTTTCTCTGGTTTGACTGAAAATAAAATTAGCAAACCAATTTTAAAAGAAATAATTAGTAGGACACAATTTTTAGATGATGTTGGGCTGTCCTACCTAACGCTTTCCAGAAAAGCTGGGACATTGGCTGGAGGAGAAGAACAACGCATAAGATTGGCAACACAAATTGGCTCAAAACTTTCGGGAGTTTTATATATTTTAGACGAACCATCAATTGGCTTGCATGCGCGCGACCAGCATAAATTAATTGACACTTTAGTAAAATTAAAAGAACTTGGCAACACGGTTATTGTGGTTGAGCACGACCCGCAAACAATGCAGGCCGCCGATTGGATTGTAGACATTGGGCCGGGAGCGGGAAAGCACGGCGGAAAAGTAGTTTTTGAAGGCACGTATAAAGAAATTTTAAAATCAGATTGCTTAACTGGGAAATATTTATCTGGAAAATTAAAAGTAGATCGTCCAAAGTCAAAGAAAAATTTGGTGAAGTCCGACTTAACCAAATTTTTAGAAATAATTGGGGCACAAGAACATAATCTTAAAAATATAGACGTAAAAATACCGCTTGAAAAGTTTGTTTGCGTAACCGGGGCGTCGGGTTCGGGAAAATCTTCTTTGGTGAACGATATTTTGGCAAAAAGTTTGTTAAAAAAGTTTTACAGAGCCAAAGATGAGCCCGGCAAACATAAAGAAATTTTGGGAATTGAAAACATAAATAAAGTTGTTTTAGTTGACCAGTCACCAATTGGCAGGACTCCGCGGAGCAACCCGGCAACATACACGGGTGCATTTTCGGCAATTAGAGATATTTTTGTTAAAACAAAAGAGGCCCGTGTGCGCGGTTATTCAGCCGGAAGATTTTCTTTTAATGTAAAAGGTGGCCGGTGCGAGGCTTGTGAGGGCCAAGGCCAGAAAAAAGTTGAAATGTATTTTTTACCAGACATTTATGTTGAGTGCGAAGAATGCCAAGGCAAAAGATATAGCAAAGAAGTTTTGGAAGTTACTTATAAAGACAAAAACATTGCCGAAGTTTTAGAAATGAATGTTGAAGAAGCTTTGGAATTTTTTAAAAATATTACCGGCCTTTACGAAAAATTGAAAACTTTAAAAGAAGTTGGTTTGTCTTATGTTGAGTTGGGGCAGGCGGCAACAAGTTTGTCTGGAGGAGAAGCGCAAAGGGTAAAATTGGCAACCGAACTTTCACGCAAGGGCACGGGCAAGACACTTTACATTTTAGACGAGCCAACAACCGGTTTGCATTTTGATGACATAAAAAAATTAATATCTGTTTTGGGTGGGTTGGTTGATAAGGGTAACACGGTTTTGGTTATTGAGCACAACATAGAGCTTATTAAAAACGCTGATTGGTTAATTGACTTGGGCCCCGAAGGTGGAGAAGGCGGCGGCCAAATTATTGGTGAAGGCACGCCAGCTGACATCAAGAAGATTAAAAAGAGTTACACCGGAAGGTATTTATAAATTTGACACAAAAGGCGTCAATGTGTTAATTTAAAGCCGGTTCTTAAACAATCAGAAACCATAAACTAGAAGGAAAAGTTATGAAACTTATATTGCGTCCAGAAGACTTGTTACCGGAACATCTCCGTACCATACCCGGTACCAATTACCATATTCAGCCCGGAAACGTTCGTTTTGACTCATTTAGGGAAGAGGTACAAGTTGCGATAAGAGCCGTCGGCGTTGGCGTAGCTTGTTATAAAGATGGGACCTTTGGCCCATATCCCATTGACCCATCGGAATCGGAAAATGTTTCGTATGTCACCGATGCACAAAAGTTTAATTTGGCAAAAAAAGCTGCAGAAAAAATTGTTGCGGAGTGTGTTCCGTCAGGAAGTGATGGCATATCATATGCCCTGTTACTTCTTGAATATATTCAGACTCTTGCTGGCGGTATCTTAACTCGGCATCAATTCGAAAGGATTGAGCGCGATATTAACTAACAGCTAACTCTTTTAGTGGTATGTCCACGCGCGTCGTGGATTTTTTTTGTCCTGAGCGGTAGTCGAAGGATTGACAAGAGGCTTTTAATTGATTAAATTACATTATATTAATTAAGATAATAAAATAAGATAAAAAAATGACTATAAGACCACTTTCAGATCATATTTTAATTGAACCCGTAAAAGAAGAAGAAAAAACAAAAGCCGGGATTTTTTTACCCGATACCGCTAATAAAGAAAAGTCAGAAGAGGGAAAAGTAATTGCTGTTGGCCCAGGAAAAAAAATGGAAGATGGAAAAATGATGATTATGTCGGTAAAGACGGGTGACAAAGTTTTGTTTACAAAATATGGACCGCACGATATTAAAATAGATGGAAAAGAATATTTAATTGCTTCGGAAAGCGATATTTTAGCAATAATAGAATAATCGTTCGGGCATTTTACTTCAGAAACACAGCGTCGTTTGAAATTGTAGTTTAAATTTATACAATTTCAAACGCGCTTGTAACTCAGCCCCGACAATGCGGGGCTTCCGTTGCCGTTTCTTTCGTAAAAGCCCTCACTTAAATAATCACAAACACTATGGCAAAACAAATAAAATATAGCGAGGATGCTCGCAAAGCATTAAAATTGGGGTTAGACAAAGTGGCAAATGCTGTTAAGGTAACATTGGGGCCAAAAGGCAGAAATGTTGTTTTGGGAAGTGGTTTTGGTAGCCCAACAATTACTAACGATGGCGTGACAATTGCCAAAGACATTGAGCTTGAAGACAATATTGAAAACATTGGAGCCGAAATTATAAAAGAAGTTGCAAGCAAAACAAACGACATTGCCGGCGATGGCACAACCAGTGCTGTTTTGTTAACGCAAGCAATTGCAACTGAAGGTTTAAAAAATGTGGCTGCCGGCGCTAACCCATTGGCTTTGCGCAAGGGAATTATAAAAGCAAAAGATGCCGTTGTTGCCGCCTTACGAGCAATGTCTAAACCAATTACCACCCGTGAAGAAAAGGCTCAAGTGGCAACAATTTCCGCCGGCGACGCCGAAATGGGAAATTTAATTGCCGAGGTTATGGAAGAAGTTGGTAAAGATGGAGTAATTACAACTGAAGAATCAAAAACTTTTGGACTTTCAAAAGAAATTGTAAAAGGTTTGCAGTTTGACCGCGGATATGTTTCAGGTTATATGGTTTCTAATTCAGAAAAAATGGAAGCCAGTTTGGAAGAGCCATATATTTTAATTACAGACAGGAAAATAAGTTCGTTGGCCGAAATTTTGCCTTTGCTTGAAAAATTGGTTAAAGAAGGCAAAAAAGAATTAGTAATAATTGCCGATGATGTTGATGGCGACGCCTTAACAACTTTAATTGTAAATAAAATGCGCGGAATTTTTAACGCTTTGGCGGTAAAGTCGCCCGGTTTTGGCGACAGGAAAAAAGAAATGCTAGAAGACATTGCCATTGTTACTAATGCCGAAATTATTTCTGAAGAGAAAGGAATGAAATTGGAAAATGCCGAAATTGCAATGTTGGGGCAGGCAAGACGCGTTATTTCAACAAAAGAAAATACAACAATTGTTGAGGGCAAGGGGGCTAAAGAAAAAATTGATGCCAGAATTGGTGCCATTAAAACTCAAATTGCTGAGGCAACTAGTGACTTTGACAAAGAAAAATTGCAAGAAAGGTTGGCAAAATTGTCTGGTGGAGTGGGGGTTATAAAAGTTGGAGCAGCCACTGAAGTTGAGCAAAAAGCCAAGCAACATAAGCTTGAAGATGCCCTGCACGCAACAAAAGCCGCCGTGGAAGAGGGTATAGTGCCAGGTGGTGGTGTGGCGCTTTTGAGGGCTTCATTGGCCCTGGGGGCAGTTAGTGCTGAAGGCGACGAAAAGACGGGGGTAAATATACTTCGCCGGGCAATTGAAGAACCAGTTAGGCAAATAGCTGAAAATGCCGGAATTGATGGGGCGGTTGTTGCCCAAAAAGTGAAAGAGGGTGCTGATGACTTTGGTTTTAATGCCGGCACAATGGTTTACGAAAATTTGATAAAAGCTGGTGTTGTTGACCCAACAAAAGTTACTAGAACAGCTTTAGAAAACGCGGTTTCAGCCGCCAGTATGCTTTTAACAACAGAAGCAGTAGTTGCCGAACTTCCCAAAAAAGACGAGCCACATAATCACGTGCCCAACCCAATGATGGGCGGGGACTATTAGACGAATTTTCAATTTTCAATTTTAAATTTTCAATAAGGGGCGAGAGCCTCTTTTTGGTTTGACAGAAAATGCGGTTTGCGGTAATGTATAAACAACGTGGCACGGTGCCACCCAAAATCAGACCTTTGAAATTATCTAACCGAGGGAAGAAAATTATGGCAATAAAAACTATCGCGGAATTAGTTGAATTAGGGGGCCATTTGGGACCGCGCAACATACCGACCATCGAAATCGAAAATAGGGGTGGTAGAATTTTTGTTCAGGATTCGTCTCGAGTTTCGGCCGAAGAAGTAGAAATGCTTTGCAACGGCATTCAGCTTAGGCTCATGCTGCCCGATGGTTCTTATTATATGGTTGCTCATTCTGGTGGCATGAAACCACCGATGCCCATTAAACGAATGTTCCGTGAATTGGGCGGAACTGCTTATAATCTCTAATAGCGCACTAACCGAAAGGAATACAGCCATGCCTATTATAAATGTCATCTGGGACATAACGCCGGATACGATGCGGTGCCTAGACCGTAGACAGGCGGTTGAGAGTCAGTTTCCAGTAGATTGGAATCCATTGGTTGGAGACCATATTATGTGGGAGTGCGGACACAATAATTCCGGTTATGCGGAAATAATTTCTGTTGGCACGGAAGTGTCAACAATGCCCGTCCCATTATTTGATGATGATCTCGCAGATGAAGATGCCGAAGTTCCATTAGTGGATTGCGTCACCTGTATTCTCAGGAAGCTTAGTTGAGGCCTTGCGACTTGTCGCCGGGCTCTTTTTTTATGCTTGTATTTTGGTAGGTTTTTGTTATAGTTAGAATATAGAAATTAATAATATATTGATATGAATTGTCCAAAAGATAACGAGTATTTAGAGAAAGTTTTGTTTCATAATGTAGAAGTTAATTACTGCCCAAAGTGTTTGGGTATGTGGTTTGATAAAGACGAATTGCGCCAGGCAAAAGACGACAAAGATGCGCAATTAAATTGGGTTGACGTTGATTTATGGCGCGACAAATCTAGGTTTGAAGTTGTGCATGGCAACAAACATTGCCCTGTTTGCAGAGCGGGTTTGAAAGAAGTAAAGTACGACGGCTCAAAAACCAGAGTGGACTTTTGTAAAATGTGCGAGGGCATTTGGCTAGATAGGGGAGAATTTAAACAAATAATAAATTATTTAAAAACAAAGTCCGACTACGAAATTTTAAACCATTACACTAAAAATCTCGTATTACAATTATGGGAAGTGTTCTCGGGGCCCGAAATTTTTAAATCTGAAGTTGCAGATTTTTTAATGATATTAAAATTATTTAATTACAAGTTTGAGACTCAACATGAGCACATAACAATGCTTATTGAGTCTGGCTTGCCAAAATAAAAACATATGACAACATTATTGTGGTTTATAGTTGTAGTTGTAGTATTATTAGTTTTGTGGATAATTGGCGTATTCAATGGTTTGGTTGTGTTAAAAAACCGGGCAAAAGAAGCTTTGTCCGACATTGATGTACAAACAAAAAGAAGGTACGATCTAATTCCAAATTTAGTAGAAACCGTAAAAGGTTATGCCACGCACGAAAGGGAGTTGTTTGAAAAGGTAACGCAAGCCCGAACTGCCGCAATGGGAGCTACAGGGCTTACCAACAAAGCAGAAGCGGAAAACGCACTTTCTGGCACCTTAAAAAGTTTGTTTGCAGTAGCTGAAAATTACCCCGATTTAAAAGCTTCTACAAATTTCTTAGAATTACAAAGAGAAATTTCAGACACCGAAGACAAAATTCAAGCCGCCAGAAGGTTTTACAACGGAAACGTTAGAGACCTTAACATTAAAATTGAAAGTTTTCCGGCAAACTTAATTGCAGGCTCGTTTGGATTTAAAGAAATGGAATTATTCCAAACAACCAGCGAATCCGAAAAACAACCCGTTAACGTAAAATTCTAAGTACGAAATCCGAAATCCGAAACAAATTAGAATTTTCAAAATATATAATATTCAAAACATGTTTCTAATTTCGATATTCGAATTTCGAGTTTCTTTTACGAAGTAAAAGTATTATGGCAAGTATATATACGCAAGCAGATTCAAACACTCGCAAAACCTGGTTTTTATTAACTGGGTTTTTGGTCTTTATAATAGCTTTGGGCTGGTTGTTCTCTTATTTAGAAAATAGCAGTGCCATTTTATATGTGGCTATATTTCTAAGCGTGTTTATGAGTTTTGGAAGTTACTGGTGGAGCGACAAAATTGTTTTAGGAATGTATAAAGCCCAGCCTATAGAAAAAAAAGACAACCCCACACTTTATAATGTTGTCGAAAATTTATGCATTACGGCTGGGTTACCATTGCCAAGAATTTATGTAATTCCCGAAATTCAACCAAACGCTTTTGCTACCGGTAGAGATAAAAACCACGCAGTTGTTTGTGTAACACAAGGGCTTTTGCAACGGCTAGATAAAACAGAATTGCAGGGAGTATTAGCGCACGAACTTTCACACATTGGAAACAAAGATATGTTGCTTAGCACCGTAGTGGCGGTTTTGGCAGGTACAATTGCAATTTTGGCGAATATGTTTATGCGAATTAGTTTTTGGGGCGGTGGTAGAAGAAGGTCTAATGATAATAATGGAGATGCCGGTGCAATTTTAATGGTTTTAGGAATTGTTGCGGCAATTTTGGCGCCTATTGCAGCAACCTTGGTGCAATTGGCAATTTCAAGAAAAAGAGAATTTTTAGCCGACGCCGATGGCGCCCTGTTAACACGTTTCCCTGAAGGTTTGGCACGCGCCTTAGAAAAAATTTCACAAGACCCAAACCCAATGAAAATTACCAACGACGCAACGGCAAGTTTATTTATTGATTCGCCTTATAAAGGCGAACAGAAAAAACATTGGTTTACAAAATTATTTGATACCCACCCACCCGTTGAAGAAAGAATAAAAATATTAAGAGATATGGAAGTTTAAAAATTGGAGGAGTCGTATAGTGGCCATTACAACAGCTTGGAAAGCTGTGACCCTCACGGGTCTCGTGGGTTCGAGTCCCACCTCCTCCGCAAAGCTCGTATTTATGTATTACGTATATTTTCTTTTATTAAAAACCGATAAAGTATATACTGGATGCACGGATAATTTAAAGAGAAGAATGAGCGAGCATGAATCCGGAAAGGTTGAATCAACCAAAAAGTTGTTGCCAATTTTAATTGGTTATGAATCTTATTTATTGAAAAGTGATGCGATGCGTAGAGAAAAATTTTTGAAAAGTACAGAAGGCAGACGTTTATTTCACAGACAATACCGTGATATATTATTAAAAAATGTAAAAAACTAAAAATATCTAATTGAATAAATAAAATTAGATATAAAAATATGGATGAACAATTACAAATTTTTATTAAGCGTGGCCAATTAATGGTGGCCATCTTAGTGGGAGCGTTAGTTGTGTTTTTGTTAGGTCAATTGGGTTTGCAAAGTAAGGCAGTTGATCAGCAAAATCAAAATCAAATAACGGTTTCTGGTGAAGGAAAAATCTATGCAAAACCGGACATTGCCACAGTAAGTTTTGGAGTTGCAACAGATGGCAAAACAGTTGCAGAAGTTACAAAAAGCAATACAGCAAAAATGAATACTGTTATCAATGCAATAAAGGCATTAAAGGTTGACGAAAAAGATATTCAAACAACAAATTATAGTTTAACGCCAGTTTATGAAAATTCTGTAATTTACGCACCTGTTCCAATGATGTACCCAAACATAATTGGGGGCAATGGTACAACTTTAACAGGTTATAAATTAGAGCAAGATATACAGGTAAAAATAAGAGATTTTACAAAAATTGGAGATGTTTTGGCCAAAGCAACGGCCAGTGGGGCTAACACGATTGGTGATTTGCAATTTACAATTGAGAACCCAGAAAAATTTCACGATCAGGCGAGAGCAGAAGCAATTAAACAAGCAAAAGCCAATGCAAATAATTTAGCAAAAGAATCTGGTATTAATTTAGGAAAGTTAATTAATGTTTTTGAAAATTCTGGTCCATACCCTGTAATGTATAGCGCCATGGGTAAGGGTGTAGCAAATGCTCCCGATGCGGTAGCGGTTCCTACAATTCAACCAGGGCAACAAGAAATTGATGTCACAATCAATTTAACTTATCAAGTAAAATAAATATGAAGAAAAATATTTATATTTTATTTTTAATAATACTAATTGTTGCAATTATATTAATAGCAAATTTATATTTTTCAAATGGAAAAGTCGTTGCTCCAGTTGTTCCGGTTGTTAGTGAAAATAATTGTGCCAAGGACGGTGAGACTGTGGGCAGTTGCGTCAATTGCATGACAAAATGTTGCAGTGGCCTAAAGGCATTAGAGAGTTTGAAATATGGTGGGAAGTGCGTTTCTATGCCGGCACCGGGTTCAGTTACAATATGTACTAGTAAATGCGGAAACGGCGTCTGCGACGAACAAAGCAGAGAGAACGAATGTAACTGTCCACAAGACTGTAAATAAGATTATTAAAGCAATAAAATGGCAGAGTATAACCCAAAAACAAGTGACGACAAGTGTGTTTTTTGCGAAATAGCTGCCGGAAATATTAAAACGCCAGGTATTTTTTGGGAAGACAAAAATTTTATGGCTTTTTTGTCTATTGACCCAAACACCGAAGGTTTTTCTTGTGTAATTCCAAAACAACATTATGGTAGCGATGTTTTGAAAATGCCAGACAACGCTCTGCAAGAATTTATTGTAGCGGCAAAAAAAGTAGGAAGTATTCTAGAAAATTATTTTGCCGATGTGGGCAGGGTGGGAATGATTGTTGAGGGGATGGGCATAAACCACGCGCACATAAAACTTATTCCTATGCACGGAACAGAAGCGTTTAAGAACGGTGGCTGGGCCCAAATTTTAAGCGGTAAGCAATTTTGGTTTGATAAATATGAAGGGTGGATTTCTTCGGGCAGTGGGGTAATGGCAGATCCGGAAAAATTAAAAAAATTAGCTGAAGACATAAGGAATAAGCAGACATAAAATGACAGATTCGCAAGTACAACAAGTTAAAGATAAGCTTAATGTTTTAGACATTGTGGGCGGTTACGTTAAGCTTACTAAAACCGGCATTAATTACCGGGGGATTTGCCCGTTTCATTCGGAAAAAGGGCCGTCGTTTTTTGTGAGCCCCGGCAGGCAAATGTGGAAATGTTTTGGTTGTGGAAAGGGGGGAGACATTTTTGAATTCATAAAAGAAATTGAAGGGGTAGAATTTGGAGATGCTTTAAGACTTTTGGCAAACAAGGCGGGCGTAGAATTAAAAAGAGAAAACCCTCAGGTGTCTAGTGAAAGAAAAAGATTGTATGAAATTTGTGATTTAGCTTGTTCTTTTTTTGAAAAACAGTTGGGAAATTCAACTTACGGCAAAGACGCCAAAGAATATTTGCTAAAAAGGGGCATTACAGAAGAAAGCCTTAAAAAATGGCGTCTTGGGTACTCACCCGACACTTGGCAGGGCTTGTCTGACTTTTTGGTGGGGCGCGGCTACACTAGAGACGAAATTGTAAAAGCCGGTTTGGCAGTGCCTTCAGATAAAGGCAACAACCCATATGACAGATTTCGTGGCAGAATTATTTTTCCAATTTTAGATTTAAATTCGCAAGTGGTTGGGTTTACCGCAAGAATTTTTAAAGACGCCGATAAAAAAGAAACGGCAAAATATATAAATACGCCCCAAACTATTCTTTACGATAAAAGCAACGTGCTTTATGGTTTAAATTTTGCAAAAGTTGCAATTAGAAAAAATAACCAGTGCGTTTTAACAGAAGGCAACACAGATGCAATAATGTGTCAGCAAGCAGGTTTTGAAAACACGGTGGCAGTTTCGGGTACGGCCTTAACAGAGAGGCATTTAAGTATTTTAAAAAGATACACCGACAACTTGCTTTTGGCTTTTGATATGGATTCGGCAGGAGACACTGCCACAAAAAGGGGCATTAATTTAGCTGAGATGCAGGGGTTTAATATAAAAGTAATTGACACATATTCTGGTGCCATGCCTGACGGCAGGCAGGCCAAAGACCCGGCTGAAATTATTTTAGAAAACCCCGAGAACTGGAAAGCATCTTTAGAAAAAGTGCGTGCAATTATGGACTATTATTTTGATTCTGCTTTTACAAAGTTTGATAAGAATAATCCTAAAGATAAAAAAGAAATTGGAAAATTAATTCTGCCGGCTATTAAGCGCCTGCAAAACAAAATTGAACAGTCGCACTGGATTCAAAAATTAGTGGCAAGGTTGGGTGTTAGCCAGGAAGCAATTTTAGAAGAGCTGAAGAACACTAAACTTGATGATAGTTCACATTCTAATGTTCTTGAGAACACTAGAATAGCAGAGGTGAAGGGTTCGTCGGCGGAGGGAAGAAAAAAGTTGGTGGAAGATAAAATTATTTCATTGGTTTTAAAAAATCCTGAAAATTTACATTTAATTGAAGACGCGCACCACGCGTTATTTGAAGAAAAAACAAGAAATTTAATTGAAAATATAAAAAAAGGAGCCAATATTCAAAAAGACGAATTTAAAGATGTGCTTGATGTGATGGCATTAAAAGCTGAAGTAGATTATGAAGACGACGGCGAAGACGAGATTAACCTTTGCCTTTTACAGCTAAAAGATATAGAATTGAGAAACATATTAAATAAAATCTCTTTGGCGATTCAGTTAGAACCTGATGAGCAAAAAAGAGATGACCTAATTAGAGAATTTAATAAAGCCGCTAAGGAATTGCACCAAGTTTAATTATAAATATTATGAAGAAAAAGAAAAAAATTAAAACAGTAAAGAAAGCCCCTAAGGCCAAAAAGACTAAACTGCCAAAGGGAAAGAAAGTCCACAAGGTTGTAAGGGTGCACAAAAAAACGGTTATTGACCAAGTTCAGCTTGAGGCGCTTTTGAAAAAGGGTGAAGAAAGGGGTTTTGTTACAACCTCGGAGATTTTATATTCCTTTCCAAAAATAGAGCACGATATTGAAGGACTAGAAAAAGTTTACGACGATTTTAAAGAAAGGGGCGTGCAAGTAAAAGAAATGCAGGAATTTTTGGAAGTAAAACCCAAAAAAGGTGCCAAGGGAGCCAAGGCAAAAAAACCGCTTGTTGGAAAAATTGACCCAATACAAATGTATTTAAAAGAAATTGGAAAGTCTAGCTTTTTGTCGGCAAGAGAAGAAAAAGAATTGGCAAAAAGAATTGAAGCCGGCGACGAAGACGCAAAAAACCGTTTGGCTTTAGCAAACTTAAGACTGGTTGTTTCTATTGCTAAGAAATATGTTGGACGCTCGCCAAATTTAACAATGCTAGACCTAATTCAAGAGGGAAATTTGGGGCTTTTTAAGGCAGTTAAGAAATTTGATTGGAGAAGGGGTTACAAATTTTCAACCTATGCAACATGGTGGATTAGGCAATCAATTACCAGGGCTTTAGCAGACCAAGCCAGAACAATTAGAATTCCCGTGCACATGATTGAAACAATTTCTAAATATACAAAAGTTAGAAAAAACCTTTTGCAAGAATTGGGCAGAGAACCTTTGGCAGAAGAAATTGCCGCCGAAATGGATTTGGAAGTTGATAAAGTGCACCACATTAGAAAAATTGCGCAGAAAGCTGTTTCTTTGGAAACGCCGGTTGGTGAGGACAAAGACAAGCAAGACAGCGTTTTGGCTGAATTTATTAGGGACGACAAAACTATTGCGCCAAACACCGAAGCTTCTAGAAAACTTTTGAAAGAAAGACTAAAAGAAATTTCTAGCGAATTGACGCCAAGGGAATTAAAAATTTTAGGAATGAGATTTGGTTTAGACGACGGCGTAATGCACACATTAGAAGAAACAGGAGAGGAATTTGGTGTTACCAGAGAAAGAATTAGGCAAATTCAGGCAAAGGCTTTAGAAAAATTGCGCAAGCATAAAGAGCTTAAAAAAGTAAAAGATTACTACTAAATTTTATACAAACAAAAAAGCACCATGAGGTGCCTTTTTTGTTTTAAGCTTAAACTTGTTGCGTGGTAAACCCTAGGTAGGTAAGTATTAGCCCAATTAGAAGTAAAACCATTACAGCGTAGGGTAAAAATGGCGCATTCTCAATTTTTTTTGCCCACTTTTTAATTTGTTCGGGTGCAAATAAAATGGCAATTCCTTTTAGCAAGGCAAGCCAGCCAATAATTGTAATTATAACCTGCCAACTAGAGCCCCAAACATTGTAGGCCAGAACCGTGGCAACTCCCAAAACTAAACTGATAACGCCCCAATTAAACATAGTTGCTTCCTTTTCTACGCCCGCAAATGTTAATTTGAGGTAATTTGGTTTAAATAGAACGGCAAGCGATACTATTACAATAGAAATTCCCCAAACTGATGCTAAGTAATTTACAAGTTCCATATTTTTATAAAATTAATAAATTAATAATTTCTGCGACCTTTTTATTAGCTAAAACCCCAAGATTTTACCATGAACCACACGACAATTAAAAACAAAATAACATAAAGCACAACTAAATGCCATGTTGGAACGGTTAAGAAATTAATTACGGCTAAAGCGATTACTCCAAAAGTTGTCATTTTTTTTATGTTTTAATAGATTTAGTAATATTTTGCCAAATAAAGTTTAAAAAATTATCTGCCTGGTTTGCAATGTAATTTAATGGGCTTAAAAGCCAACCAAAATTCATTTGCCATTTGTTTAAGTCTACTGTTATGCCAAATGGCGACAAAACATTGTTTAAATTAAAGCCAAAGAACCGTTGCAAAAGGTAAATGAAAACGAAAATTATTATAATGCCCACTACAATTTTAATGACAGGGCTTACTATAAACTTTAGCAGAAAATAGGCAACAACAATAGCAACCAGTATTTCTATAAATGATGTAAAATTCATGTAATAAATTTTTTGTTAATTACTATTAACTAATTTTACCACTTAATTGTTACTTTCTGCAATATTCTTTTCCTTGATTAGTTGGTTTAGGATTTCTTTAACGCTCGAAATACTGTTAGTGTCTATTATTGAAATTGGAGTGGCGGTTTTGCCAAATTTTTGAAATTCTTTTTCTATATTTAAAATTATTTTTTCATCAACAACATCGCTTTTGCTTAAGAAAATGTATTCTGGTTTTTCTAAAAGGGCCGTGCTGTAAGTTTCAAGTTCTTGCCTAATTGTTTTGTAGTCTTGCAGGGGACTAGCCGAATCTGCGGAAATAAAATGAAACAAAACTTTTGTGCGTTCTATATGTTTTAAAAATTTAATGCCAAGTCCTTTGCCAGTTGAAGCGCCCTCGATTATTCCTGGGATGTCGGCTAAAATTAGGTCGTAGTAAACGCCCAAATTAGGCTCTAAGGTGGTAAATGGGTAATTGGCAACCTTAGCGTTGGCTTTGGTTAATTCGTTAAGCAGGCTAGATTTTCCAACGTTTGGAAGGCCTACAAAACCAACATCGGCGATCATTTTAAGTTCTAGGTGTAATTCAAAACGCTCGCCGGGTTTGCCTTCTTGGAATTGCCTTGGGCTGGTGTTTGTTGCACTTCTAAAATACCAGTTGCCTTTTCCACCAATTCCGCCCTTTGCCACCAACTCGCGCTGGCCAATTTTTGTAATTTCTATGTCTTTGTGGGCTGTAATATTATGGCAAACCGTACCTACGGGCACTAATAAAATAAAGTCATCGGCATTTTTGCCGTCGTGGAGGCCGGATTTTCCATTTTCGCCGTCTTTGGCGTTGTAGTCTTTTTTAAAACGAAATTTTCTTAAGGCTCCCAAATCGGCGCAACCTTCTAGAAAAACATTTCCGCCAATTCCACCATTGCCGCCAGTTGGCCCTAAAACAAATTTTATTTTACTAAAAGTAGACATGCCTTTTCCGCCATGGCCAGCCGAAACCATTATTTTTATGTCGTCTACAATCATTTAATTTTTTACGTATAAATTGCAAAAACAATGCCCGTCTTTGGCAACTTCACTTTTATGCCATTCGCAGGGGCAGATTTTTTTTGCATCTTCTGCTTTGTCTCCTGTAACTCGCCTGCATGGGCAATATTGGGCTCCATATTTTTCTTCATTTCTTAAAAGACCATCTATAATTCTGTTTACTACTTTCTCGTCTGGATTTAATTTAAACCCACTAGCCTTTGCATGGTCAGTAAATTCTTGTTTTAATTTATTTACAATTTCTTCTTTTTCCATTATTTTTTTATTTAATTAAATTTTCTAGCCAAGCCTTAATAGAATTTTCCGGTATTAG
Organism: Candidatus Staskawiczbacteria bacterium; assembly: GCA_903928565.1. Taxonomy (GTDB): domain Bacteria; phylum Patescibacteriota; class Minisyncoccia; order Minisyncoccales; family Staskawiczbacteraceae; genus XYD1-FULL-39-28. Next base: position 9,222 of record CAIYRH010000009.1, on the reverse strand, counting down.
GCCAACAAAAGTGTCAACTTGCTTGCCTTTTTTAAACAAGACAACCGTAGGAATTTTTTCTACATTAAATTTTTGTGATGTGGTGGGGATGTCGTCTACGTTAACTTTCCACAAAACAACGTTTTCCTTAAATTGCTCGGCAACTCTTTCCAGCACTGGCCCTAAAACCTGGCAGGGCCCGCACCAAGTGGCAAAAAAATCTACCAGTACAAATTTGTCTGTGGCGCTTAATTGTTCTTCAAAATTTTTATCTGTTATGTTCATATTCATTTTCTTTTATTGTTTTATAATCTTTTTTAAATAATTTTAAGCAAATGTGATAAATGCCATAAGTAATAAAGAATGCTGCAATAACATCTATGGAATAATGGTAGTGCCCCAATAAACCTGCTAACCCTAATATAACAGAAATTGCAATAAATACATAGCGTAATTTCTTTTCTTGCCAGAATATTAAGGCCATTAAGAAGGGGAAACCAGTGTGGCCTGAAAAAAACAAATCGCCACCAGAAGTGATGCTTTTGAAAACTCCAAATTGTGAGGAAATTATGTTTGGGTAGATGCCAACATGCGTTAAACTAATAAACGCAGACCGTATTAAAATAAAAACAGTAGAACTTTTTAGCACAAATAAAATTCTTTCTGGTTTGATTACGCAAATGACAATTATAAATAAAATTAGGGCAAAAAAACCGTATATAAAAATGTCGGCTACGTTGTAAATTGGGGTGTTGCTTAAAATGATGTCGGTGACGGGGCTACTTTGTTGTTCGGTGGCGTACAGGCTGGCAGAATATTCAACAAACAAGCTAAAAGCCAGAAAAATTGAACCCAAAATTGCTGACCACACAAAATATTTACTTGTTAAGTATTTTTTATAATCCATATAATTTTACAAGAAAATAACCAATAATAATTATGCCTAAAATAATGCGGTACCAGCCAAATATTTTGAAATTGTTTTTTTGAACATAATTCATAAGGAATTTTATTACCACTAAAGCCACTAAAAAAGAAACAATAAACCCAACTGCTAGCACCGAAATTTGGCTAAAATTTAGAAGTGCCCTGTATTTAAACAAGCTCCAAGCGGTGGCCGCCACCATTGTTGGAATGGCTAAAAAGAATGAAAATTCAGCGGCAACAATGCGCGAAGCGCCCAAAACCATTGCCCCAATTATTGTAGCGCCCGAACGTGAGGTGCCAGGAATCATGGATAAGCACTGAATTAAACCAATAAAAAAAGCAGTTTTAAAACTTAACTCTTTTATAGTATTTATTCGTATGGGCGCATTCGTAGCGCGTTTTTCGTGTGCCTCTACTGATAAAATAATTATTCCACCAATTAATAAGGCAATTGCAACTGTCCATGGGTTAAACAATTTGTCTTCAATTTTGCTGGCGAAAAGTGCGCCCAAAATAATTGCCGGCAAAACTCCAACCAAGGTTTTAAACCAAATTGCCCAAATTTCTTTATTTTTTGCTTTATCTGAACTAAATGGCCAAAGCCTTTTCCAAAAATAAACTACAACCGCCAAAATGGCTCCAAGCTGTATTACAATATCAAAAAGCAAAGTAAAATTCTTATCAAATGCTATAAATTGATTTACTAAAATTAAATGGCCGGTTGAAGAAATGGGCAAAAACTCTGTAAACCCTTCAACCACGCCCAAAATTACCGCAATTAAATAATTAAACATTCTATGCTTTATTTATTGTTAATAAAAAACCTATTACGGCGATTATAAACCCTATGCAGAGTAGGGGGAGAGAAAAAAGAAGTACAAGTATCCCGCCCAAAATTGCATTGCCCTCGCCATACAAAGAATATTCAATTATTGAGCCCAAAAGGCCGGAAACTATTGATAGCGTAACGAGAATTGATGCAATGGTAACCATTTTACTGGTAGCAACTTTCTTTGAGTAAGAATTAAATATAAGCCCCACCAATATTAGCAAAATTGCGGGAATTAAGGCTAATAGCATTGTATTTAAATTTAAATCGTGGTTGCTGTTTGTAATAAAATAAGCGATTATTGGCAAAATTGCCATAACCCAACAAACTACTGCCAAATTTTTGTATAAACTTTTCATATTTATTGGTTAATTTTATTATTCATTATAGCATAAAAATGTAAAAAAAGACCCCGTTCGTTTCCTAATAGGGGGTTATAACTAAGGGCTATTAAAGCCATTCCCGCACTGGGACTAGTTCCATTTCTGGATGCTTTGTCACAGAGCAAAAGGGGTGATTTTCACCGATGGCGCGGAGAACTTCAACGGTGTTTTGATGCCACCGTTTATCGCCAGAAGTGAGGTTATCCGCCCTGCCACAGACGACTGCGTCATTTTCGAATAGGAAAAGGGCAACTATTCCCGAAGTTCCGCCACCCCACCATTGGGTGTTAACATTGGCGATTTCGCGTTCAACCGATGTCATGGGCGACATAAAACCATGCCCTTCTGGCACAAAGAGAATCAATTGCTGACCCACCGAGAGCATTGTTCCATTTGAAAATCTCTCTCCAACGGCAACTGCACTGTTTTGCCCTGCACGAATGGCAATTTTTTCAACGTAAGGCGCTCCTTTTTCATTAATTACCGCCCGGTAGATGGACGTCATTGTCACTGCATAAAATGTTCCCAAAAGCGGCGCTTCGACCGTGGCAACTTTGCTGGCTTGTTTCGTTTTCATAGAAATTCTCCCTTCAATAAAATCAATGAACAGGGGTTGTTGCAAGCCGAAAGAGTTTTTGGCTCAGGCGGCCTTTTCGGCGGTAGAGCTTTGTAGGTCAGTAACCACTTGTTGAAGCACCTCAATCATGGCGGACTTTGCCGGAGAGGAAAACTCCGTTGAAGAAAAACCGCAGGTAGCACTTTTCAAAAGATGATCGACAGACCCCGCCAATTTATTGGCGGCTTTGGGATATTTCTCTTGGACAAGTTTTGCCAAGTCAGCGATGAGCGCGCCGAAACGTTGATAGGCCATGGCATGGCGCATCGTTGACGAGAAAAAGGCGCGGTAGTAGGCTGTTATTGAACAGTCCAGCCCATGGCCTGGTCCTCCGTCGGCAGATATTCCACCCATTTGGACGAAGTCGTGGAGCAGGTTGATGTAGGCCTGCTGTTTCTGCGTTTTGTCGCCGAAAATATAAACCAGCGATAAGCACTTTGTATAGATTTCTTCTAGGCGGAAAACGAAATCAATATATAGGAAATTCGTAGGGTCATGCGTGTAGTGATCCAGGTATGGCCTTATATCAATAGCCGCTGACATTGCCCAGATAGCGCTGTCCATGAATTTGGCGAAGACCCTTTTGTTGGTTGGGTTGTTGGGTGCGTCGAAGTCGAGTTTGGTAAACAGGCGGTTGAGTCCCTTTTGCAGTGAACGAAATTTCTTCCACACATAGCGGAGAAAATCGTCTAGGGTTTGACCCTTGAATTCCAGTTGGGAGTATAGCGGACTTCCGTAGCCACCTGTCCAATGAAGAATAAAGCAGGGGCCCCTGCGCATTGTAAGAAACCATTGACTGGCTGATTCCATTAGTTCTTGTTTCGTTGGCGTTTTCATGGTGGTTGTATCGGGGTTGGGGTTGTCAAAAAACTGTCGGGTTTAGATATTTATAGTTTATATCTTTTCTATAATTTGTCAACAAAAAATCGCCTTAATTGAAAGACGATTTTTCTATTTAACCTTCGTAGTGAGTTTCGGGGTAGTTGCGGAAAATTTCTTTTTTAGTTGAAAGTCTGGCGTTTTTTTCTTTTGGTTTTTCTAATGAAGACAGCCAAGCAATAAATGGAACACGATGTTTGTCTAAACACCAGCTGTCGTCTTTTAAAAGAGGCTTTTTTTCCTCTTTAAATCTATTAAGCAAAGCAAGCGTGGCCTGCAGATTAGAAGGCGATAACTTATTATGCTCCTCTAAAAATTGTTCCTTGCTTATTAATATCATAGTTGACCTTAATTACTAAGGTATTTAAGCATACCACGATTATGGCCAAAATGCAACCCCGTGAGAGAATAAGCTCTCTAACGGGGCAAGTCGGCACAAAAAAAAGCCGACGATTGGATACGTCAGCCTAGGTCGCGAGACTTTGCGTCTTATTAGAATACGTCCCCCGGCGGGTCGTTGTTTATGGCTATATGCGTTAGGGTTAGATTCATATCAGCCTGCGTTTCGGATGCTTCTCTAGGCAAAAGCGGCGGGTTAAAATTGATGCCATCGATATTAATACCCAGTTCAACACACTTGGCCCGAACCGCACAAAAATATTGACGCGCTTCTTCTTGTACGGCGGTGTGGTCGTGGGTAGCGCTTATTAAATCCCAAAAATATTTGTGCATGCTATTGATAAAGCTGTTCGCTTGGGATGCAGGGCGGTGCCATTTGCGACGTTCTTCCCATTTATAGCTGGTAGTGGCTTGGTACAGCTTTCCAAAAAACAGCTTTGCATTAGGAAAAGCATCTGCCACCGCGCGCATGGCATGCAGGAATTCAGCGTATGTAATTTCGGTTGGTTCGGGCGGCGCTTGGCGATTAATCCATCTGCACCGGATGAAGTCAACTACCAAGCAGGTAATGCCAATAACCGTCAGAGTTTTAGCGATAATTGCCAATCCAGAGGGCGGGCAAAATAGACAGATAATACCAACTATTATAGTAGCTGGTAGGAGCAAGTGTGTTGGTTTCATATTGGTTGTCTCCGATGGTTGGTTTGGATTGTCAAAAAAGCTGTCCAGGTTGAGTATCTATATCTTATGACTTTTTGCAAAATTGTCAACCATAATAAGGCAAAAAAAGTCGCGAATACAGATGTTATCTGCCGCGACATGGGCGGTTTTAGGCGCTGGCGTGCGCTACGGCGTCGGCATATGAAAGTGACGCGTCGAAGTCAATTCCATCAACGTTAAGTTCTAGTTCAAGGCATTTAGCCCGAACTGCACGCATAAAGGTGTGGCCTTTTTGCACTAGTAATCGTTGGTAGTCTTCGCTGCCATTAGACTCGGAAGCCATTTTTTGGAAAGTGCAAATCATGTCTTCGACGAAACCCTCCAAGATGAGCTGTGTCAGCGAGGTATTGCTGAAGTTTTCCCAACCTATTTTGATGTCGTCTTTGTACCAAGTCCGGAAGAGCCAATGTGGAGTTTCGGGTGCGTTGAACACCTCTTTCATGGCCTCCAGGAATTCGCCACATTTCAGCTTATACACCTTTACCGGCTTGCGGACCGGTTTGGTTGGCGCGGGCGGCGCTTGGCAAGTTGTTTTGCGATGCTTAGGAAAGAATATGATGATGGCAGTTCCGGCCATGGCAAATAATGCCACAGATAAGAATGCCAATATAGGCTGTTTGTCTATGAGATAGCAAAATGCGATAGCGGCAGCGAGTGGCGTGCAAATCATGGTGATGATGTTTTTCATTGTGGTGTCTCCGATTGGTTTGGTTGGTTTGGATTGTCAAATAAACTGTCAGGTCTGAGTAGTTATATCTTATGATTTTTTGTGAAAATGTCAATTCTTAGGCTTCGCTCAAGACAAGCAAAAAAAAGTCGCGAATACAGATGTTATCTGCCGCGACATAAAGTTTGCATTAGGCGCTGCCTAGCGCCATAGCGTCGGCGAATAAAAGTGCCGAAGCGAAGTTGATGTCGTCGATATCAATTCCGAGTTCCAAGTACTTTGTTTCGACGGCGCGTAGAAAATCTTGGCTTGCTTGCAACAGTTCACGACGCACCTTGTCATTGGCACAAGTGTATACAATCAAACCTTCGAACATTTCCGCCATACTGTCAACAAAATCACTTGCAAGATCGCTGTCCACTGGCAGCTTGAGAAAATAGTCGGGTTCTTTTGCCGCTGCCAAGTTGAACCATTCTGAGTGGACTCGATTATGATACCATTGCTGGTACATCAAATTAGTGGTGTCGGTGTTCGCGGCAAGCTCGCTCATAGCATTGAGGAACGCGTCAATTTTGATATTATATACCTTTATTGGTTTGTGGACCACTTCGGGCGCCACTTGGCGTTGCGCCCGTTTTGGATTGAGGATGTTCGATATAATTTTCAAGCCACCCCAAGCACTCAATAGAGTGACAACTCCTCCAGCAAGCAGTATATTCAGCTTCTCATGTTTGGCTATGTAGCAGACGCTGATGACGCCAGCAATAGTAAATAATGCGTAAAAGATATTTTTTTTCATTTTGGTGTCTCCGATTGGTTTGGTTGGTTTGGATGTTGTAAAAAAACTGTCAGGGCTGAGTATTTATATCTTATGACTTTTTGTGAAAATGTCAATCCATGCAACAAAAAACCGCCATGTGGCGGTTAGGTTTTAGTAGTCAAACTTCACACCGGCTTCGGCGCGGTCGGCACGCTTGGCATCAACTTCTTTTAAGTGCATTTTTCTGATGCGAATATTTTTTGGAGTAACCTCAACTAATTCGTCGTCACCAATGTACTCTAACGAATCTTCTAAGTTCATTAATTTGGGAACATTAAAATGCTCGCGGTTTTTTTCACCCTTTGAGCGCATATTAGAAAGTTGTTTTTCTTTGCAAACATTTACCCTAATGTCGTTGGGGCGCGAGTTTTGCCCAACAACTTGGCCTTCATAAACTGTAACAGCCGGCCCAATAAATAAAACTCCGCGGTCTTGAACATTTTTCAAACCATAAAGGCGAGTTTCGCCGGTTTCGGTGGCAACGAGTGAGCCATTGTCGCGTTCTTTCCAGTTGCCTTGGTCGGGCATGTATTCAAAGAAAATTGTATTAATTATTCCAAGGCCCTTGGTGTCTGTTAAAAATTCGTTTCTGTAGCCAAACAAGCCTCTGGTTGGAATTATAAATTCTAAAAAGGCAATGCCGTTGTGGTTGCGCATTTCTTTTAATTCACCTTTTCTAACGCCCATTTTTTGCATAACAACACCTTGGTATTGGTCGGGGACTTCTATAAATATTTTTTCGTACGGCGTCATTGTTTTGCCGTTTATTTCGCGCAAAATAACTTGTGGGCGGGAAACTTGAAATTCATAACCTTCACGGCGCATTCTTTCAATTAAAATTGCCAAATGTAATTCACCACGGCCAGAAACAATCCATTGGTTTTTATCGTTTTCTTCAACTTTTAATGAAACATCGGTTTCTAATTCTTTAAAAAGCCGTTGCCTAATTTGGCGAGTTGTAGAAAATTCGCCTTCTTTGCCCGCAAACGGGGAGTCGTTAACCATAAATGTCATTTTTACAGTTGGCTCGTCGATGTTAATTACTGGGAGGGCTGTGGGGTTTTCGGGGTCGGCAATTGTTTCACCAATTGTAACGTCTTCAATGCCGGCAAGGGCAACAATGTCACCAGCTTTTATTTCTTCGGCTTCAAGCCTGCCCAAACCTGCAAATGTCATAAGTGAAGTTATTCTGCATTTTGCTGAAGCGCCCTGCCTGTTTATATGAACTACTTCTTGGCCGGCTTTTAAAACTCCGTTGTGAATTCTGCCAATGGCAATTCTGCCCTTAAAGTCGTCTGGAGCAATTGAGGTTACCAGCATTTGCAAAGGTTTTGAAATGTCTGCAATGGGTGAGGGAATGTGTTCTACAATGGCGTCGAAAACAGGAGTAATGTCTGTCATTTTTGATAAGTCGGCTTGTAGGCCGGCTTTGCCATCGCGGCCCGAAGCATACAAAACAGGAAAATCTAAACTGTGGTCGCCAGCGCCCAATTCTAAAAATAATTCAAAAGTTGCTTCTAGTGCAAATTCTGGGCAAGCGCCGGGTTTGTCTATTTTATTTACAACTACAATAATTTTGTGGCCCATTTCTAACGCCTTTTTTAAAACAAAACGAGTTTGGGGCATTGGGCCTTCCTTGGCGTCGATTAAAAGTAAACAACCATCGGCCATGTTTAAAACTCTTTCAACTTCACCGCCAAAATCGGCGTGACCGGGTGTGTCAATTATATTTATTTTAACTTCACCGTACATTACGGAAGCATTTTTTGAGAAAATAGTAATTCCGCGTTCTCTTTCAAGTTCGTTGCTGTCCATTATCATTTCTTGGGCGGCAACTTCTTTCTTCATTTCAGTTTTACTTTGCCTTAAAAGCGCGTCCACCAGTGTGGTTTTTCCGTGGTCAACGTGAGCAATAATTGCGATGTTTCTAATATTTTTCATTTATTATTTATTGTCTTAGATAATACCAATAATTATACGCTAAAAAACAGATTAAGTCAAAGACTCGTTTCAATAAAAGAACCGCTGGGCGTACCATGCGGTTTTGTGATGTTGCGCTTTGCAACTTACTTCCTCGCCGGTTCGCTTTGGGTGGGTGCGGCGATGGGTTGGTGGTGGCGCGGGGGTGGCTGGCTATTATGCCACGCCCGAAGCAACCATGCTCCAACTGCTAAAAAAGCGAGAAAGAGCAGAATTCGGATTGTTGTGTTCATTGCTTTGGTTTTGGTTGGGGTTCGTGCGCTTCTACTACCTTGAAGTATTCTTCAAGGCTGACAAATATGGGAAAAAAGCTAAGGTTTGTAGAAGTTGGGGTTAAGCTGGAGTCATTATTGACGATTAAGATGGCTACTTTTTCCACATGGCTTGAACCGAAACGGGCACTTTGGAAGCCAATATTCTTTAAAGTTTGTCGGCGATGACCACTGAGTTCATAGAGCGCATCTTCAATTTGGACTTCGCCCGCTCTCAATTCTGGATGAGAAAACATGGCGGGATATTTTTCCCGCAGTTCTTTTTCCTTTTGTGCAAGCAGTTGTGGTGTCATGGGGATTGGTTTCAGTTTGGGGTCGGTTGGTTGTTGTGTCGGGCTGGCTGTATGAATTTGCCGATTTCATTTCCGGCGTCATCGTGAATATAGAAACAGCTATCTGTTTTTCTATACTCTCTTTTGGCAGCCCTTCTTGCACTTCGGCGATGTTTGTAGTCGCCGACTAAATATCGCAAGCCTCTGTAAAAGCCGATGCAGATTACTCTAAACCTCCGCGGGGGAGCCTTGAATTGCCTGAAGCGTTTTAATTTTTTCATGGCAGTGATTTTGGTTGGGGTTGGGGTTGGGATGTTCCGCATTGTGGCGGAAATTTGGGAAAGGCAGAAAGTGTTTCCGCCGAACTAGATTAGTTGTTTTTATCACAATTAAACTATAACGTCAAGATTTTAAAAAGCCGCAATAAATCTATATTATAAAAAAAGTAGGTTTTTTGCCTCGAGGCAAAAAACCTACTT
>CAIYRH010000008.1 GCA_903928565.1 Candidatus Staskawiczbacteria bacterium | reverse complement strand
TTTATTTTTTCTTTCATTTCGCTTACGACCTTGTTAAGGGGAATTTCTTTTTGAGTTCCTGTGTCCATGTCTCGCAGAACGATAAAGTCCTCCAACGCTTCTTTCTGTCCAAAAATTAAAACCCATTTTATATTCATTTTATTGGCCATTCTCAATTGAGCCTTTAACGAATCTTTTGAAAATGATTCTGCCACAGGTATTTTTGCTTCTCTAAACTCTCCAAATAATTTCATTCCTTTTCTTTTCGCTAGTTTTCCCAATTGAGCTAAAAATATTTTTGGCTCGTCGGTTTTGGCACCAGTTTTCATCTCACGAGTTTTCATTAAACTAATAATTCTTTCAATTCCAGCTGCCGATCCACACCCTGGAGCGTTTCTACCTCCAAAAACTTTTGAAAGGTTGTCATATCTTCCACCACCAATTAATGTGCCAACGGCTTCATTTTCCCCTCCAGAGTCTGGCCCGCCTGGTGCGGAAATAATTTCAAAAACTGTTTTTGTATAATAATCTAAGCCACGAACCAAATAAGGGTTTAATGTATATGGCAATTCAAATTCATCTAAAAATTCCAAAACTTGTTTAAAGTGCGCATGACATTTTTCACACAAATGATCTATTATTTGTGGAGCACCGGCTTTTACTCTTTGGCATTTTTCTTCTTTACAATCTAAAATTCTTAAAGGGTTTTCTTTTAGCCTTCTTTGACAATCTGTGCATAATGAAGAACGCCTAGATTTAAAATAACCGGCTAAAATCTTTTTAAAATAAGGCCTGCATTCTGAATCTCCAATTGAATTAACTTCAATTGTTAGGTGCTTAAAACCAAGCTCTTTTAAAACGTCGTAACTCATTTGAATAATTTGGCTGTCAATTGAAGAATTGGCGTCGCCAATTGCTTCAAATCCAAACTGGTGAAATTGTCTAAATCTGCCTGCTTGTGGTCTTTCATACCTAAAAAATGGCCCCACATACCAAAGTTTTACGGGCTGGGGCAAATTGTGCATACCGTGCTCTAAATAACTTCTCATTACTGGGGCGGTGCCTTCTGGCCTTAAGCAAACCAAATCTCCGCCTTTTGTTCTAAAGGTGTACATTTCTTTTCCTACAATATCGGTGTCGTCTCCCACTGCTTTTTGAAAAACCTCGGCAAATTCCAAAATTGGAGTTTCAATTTTATTAAAACTGTAATAGTTTGCCACCGATTCTACAACTTTAGTGACGCGCTTAAAATAAACCTGATCTTCGGGCAAAACGTCGTGCATTCCGGTTAGATTCTGATATTTTAATTTTGACATTTTTTTATTTATAACTTAATAAACTGGTCTGGCAATTTCTGCCATAGAAGTTAATGGTAAAATTCTAAGGGCTGCTTTACCAATTATATATTTTACGGGTACAATGCCCCAAAATCTTGAATCGTATGAATTATTTCTGTTGTCTCCTAAGACAAAATATTCGTTTGTTTTTAATTCTACTTTTTCTGGCGCCGAAGATAACCCGTATGTAGTTGAAGTGTCGTGCCCATAGGTTTTTAGGTCTGCTGGCAAATATTTTTCATTTAAAACGGCTGCTTTGCTTTTATCAATTATTTTTACTTTGCCATCGGCAATTTCAACGGTATCGCCGGGCACGCCAATAACTCTTTTAATAAAACGTTCACCCTTATAATCTTTTATAAAACTGGCGTCAAAAACTATTACATCTCCCCTTTGTGGAGCTGAAAATCTGTAAGAAATTTCATCAACAATTAAGTAATTTCCATTTTGAAAATTAGGCATCATTGATTCCCCGCTAACAATGAACGGCTGGAATAGAAAATAGCGTATTGGAGCTACAATAATAAAAGCCACAACGGCTATTTTAATAAGCTCCCAAAGGAAAGGTAAGAATTTTTTTGTTGGTTTTTGGGTTAGCTCCTGATTAGTTTCTTCCATATTATATAGACCTACAGTATCATATTTTTAAAGTAATTGCAAGTACCAGATAAAATGCTATAATTATCAAAATAATACTAAAATGACAATAATAATTGGCCTGGGCAACCCAGGCGAACAATATAAAAATACTCGCCATAATGTGGGTTTTATGGCAATTGATGAATTTGCAGGAAAAAATGACTTCCCAGAGTTTATATTGCAGAAGAAATCTAATGCTTTAATTTCAAGACTAGAAAACGTAATTCTTGTTAAACCACAGACTTTTATGAATGATTCTGGCAAAGCCGTAAGAAGCATAACTACAAACTACAAACTACAAACTACCAACTTAATTGTTATTCACGATGACATTGATTTGCCTGTTGGAAAAATAAAAATTGTAAAAGAAAGGGGTTCGGCTGGGCACAAGGGCGTTGAATCAATTATAAAAAGCATTGGAAACGACGGCTTAATAAGAATTAGAATAGGAATTGCTTCTGATAAAAAAATTGAGGCGATGAAAGTAGTTTTAAAAAACTTCTCTGCGTCAGAAAAAATCATAATTGATAAAACAATAGAAAAAACCGCCGAAGCTCTCAATTCTCTCATCAAAAATGGTTTAGAGAAAACCATGAACGAATTTAACTAAATATAAAAAAAGAGGCCCCGAGACGAACTTCGTCTGGGGCTTTTTGCGTTTTTGTTATTTACGTGATTTTTTGGTGCGTTCAGCCTCTGACACGTTCGGTACCACCATAATCAATTCCACATAGGGCTTCAAATGAGAATGCTCATTCAAGTCATCTTCGTGAACATCTATCCACCGCCTGCCACTGGCCGGACTGTGCGTCAGCTTTAAGAGGCTTCTGCAATTGCTGGGACGTCCGGGTACTACAATTGGCTCGGCATAAATCACCGCCGGCTCATCTATGCCCTGGTTTTTATACAGAACGCGAGTGTCCAATACCAAAGACCAATGGCAATGCGCCGCACCACATTCGTCAAGATATGATAAGATCACCGGAAGAGATTCGCCTTTGGGGAAACCCAAGTCTGCAACGGAAATTTTGGCCAAGTTAACCAATACACCTTTTTCAGCTGCCGTTTGGCAATGAGGACCCTCCAAAATGGCCTGGGCATCATGAGAGATACCAAACTCCTTTGCCTTATTCGCCGCCACAAAGTTCTCAAGGCGAGTCAACTTTGTAGTGAAAGTTTTCCATATTGGAAATTGCCTTGGCTTGGCCTTCAATATCGCTTTGCCGTTGAGAATGCGCTTTGCGCCCTTCAATCCTCCTAACGCATCCAAAATTGATTGCGACAGCTCCATGCTCAGGGCGGGAAACCTCATTTCTTTGCAATGCCAGTCTTTCACGCGCGATAGCTTCTTCTTGCCGCTAGAAACTACCATAACTTGGCCTCGCAACAGCATATTGATTCGTGCCCATCCTCCAGCGGCAGAAATTACATCCTGCAGATAACTCCACGTGACTTTCGGGTATTTCATTCTCACTTTCTTCTTTTTTAAACTTTTCATAAAAAACAAACGTACTGGTTTCCTCTAAACCCGAGGCTGGGGCGCAGACCACCAAAAACGGTCATAGCCAGAAAACACCGAAAACTCAGTATCTTTTGGCTATGACCATGATAACGCAAATAATTTAAAATTTTAAAGAACTAATTTTTTTACTCAACCTAGTATAGCACAATAATTCAACATTGTCTATAATTTGACCTACCCTGAGCATTGCTGTATTATTGGTTTAGTAATGGATGACAAAAATTTAAACCAATTATTGATTGTTGGCATTGCCCCCTACTTTTTAGAAAAGCAGGCTTTTTGGTTTGAAGAGAATCTTCAGCAAGTTTTAGACGCCCGTCACACACAAAACTTTTTTGAAGACAATGTAATATTTTTACAAAAAGACAAAAGCTTCCAATTTTCACAATTTTTACGCAAACTTGATGAAATGGGTTATGAGCGAGTTTTCAAAGTAACCGACCCTGGCGAATTTTCTCAAAGAGGAGGAATAGTTGATGTATTCCCCATTAACAGATTGCAAGCTGTAAGAATTGATTTTCTGGGCAACGAAGTAGATTCCATAAAAAACCTAGACATAAAAATTTCTGACGAAAAAAGGGCTCATGAAATTTTAAAGAAAAAATTAAAATCACAAAAAATATTTTCCGAATTAAAAGGTTTAAATCCTGGCGACTACTTAGTGCACTTAGACCACGGCATTGGCCAATTTATTGGAATTGAAAAGTTTTCAGACCAAGAATATTACGTTTTGCTATACGACAAAGAAGATAAATTGTATATTCCCCTAGGCCTAGAAAGGAAACTTTCAAGATATGTTGGCTTTCAAGACCCTAAAATTTCAAGATTAGGCTCTTCTATTTGGCAAAAAACAAAACGCGCAATAAAAGAAAATGTGGAAAAACTGGCTAAAGATTTATTGCAACTTTATGCTCAAAAAGAAACCTCACAACGGGCCCCCTATATAGAAGATAAAGAATTAGAATCTCAATTTAAAACGACTTTTGCGTTTCAAGAAACGCCCGATCAACTGCAAACTATAGAAGATATAAAAAATGACATGCAAAAGTCTAAACCAATGGACCGCATTGTCTGTGGCGACGTTGGTTTTGGTAAAACCGAAGTTGCCATGCGCACCGCCTTGTTAGCCGTAGCCAATAACAGGCAAGCCGCCTTAATTTGCCCCACTGCCATTTTAGCCAACCAACACTATAATTCATTTAAAAAAAGATTTGAAAATTTGCCTGTAAAAATTGCTGTAATTTCTGGCCTGCAAACAAAAACAGAACAAAAGAAAATTATTAAAGATTTAAAAGACGGCCATATTGATATTTTAATTGGCACGCACAGACCTTTGTCGGGCGATGTTGAATTTAAAAATCTTCAACTGCTAATTATAGACGACGAGCAAAAATTTGGCGTAAAACAAAAAGAAAAATTACGACAAATGAAAAGTAGTTTAGATATTTTAAGTTTATCGGCAACTCCCATTCCGCGCACAATTTATTTAGCACTTTCTTCTTTAAAACATATTAGTTTAATGCAAACTCCACCACTTGGTCGCCAAGCCATCAAAACTGAAGTTTTGCCTTACAGCACAAAAACAATAAAAAAAATTATTAGCGAAGAACTGAAAAGAAAGGGCCAAGTTTATTTTTTGCACAACAGGGTGCAAACTATTGAAACAAAAACTCACGAATTAAAAAAACTTTGCCCAATTGCCAAAATTGGCTTTATCCATGGTAGAATGCCAGAAAAAAATATTATAAAAATAATGGATGAGTTTCAAAAAGAAAAGATTAACGTTTTATTAGCCACCACAATTATAGAAAACGGAATAGACTTTCCCAACGTAAATACAATAATAGTAGAAGACGCAACAAAATTAGGGCTGTCACAAGCACACCAAATAAGGGGAAGAGTTGGAAGGTCGGGCACAAAAAGTTTTGCTTATTTTATGTATGAGCAAAAAAATCTAACCCCACTGGTGCAAGACCGTTTAAAAGCATTAGAAGACTCTCAAGAACTTGGTGCGGGTTACAGAATTGCAATTCGCGACTTAGAATTACGTGGCGCGGGCAATATCTTGGGTAAAGAACAATCCGGCGCCATAAACAAAATTGGTTTAAACTTATATTCTCAAATGATGTCTGAAGCCATCGAAAAATTCAAAGAGTAAAGATTTATTATTTTATGTTATCATAAGTTAATATCAACTTAATTTAAAACAAATGGCAAAGAGTTTAGTAATAGTAGAAAGCCCTACAAAAGCAAAAACAATTCAGAAATTTTTGGGTAGCGACTTTGTAATTAAGTCGTCTTTTGGCCATGTGCGAGATTTACCCAAAAAAGAATTGGGCGTAGACGTTGAAAACGATTTTAAGCCTAAATATGTAATACCAACAAAAGCTAAAAAGGTCATAGCCGAACTCAAAAAAGAGTCTGCAAAAGCCGACAACACCATACTTGCCACCGACGAAGACCGCGAGGGCGAATCTATTGCCTGGCACTTGCAAGAAGCTCTAAAACTTAAAAACCCTCAAAGAATTGTTTTCCACGAAATTACCAAATCTGCCATTGAAAAAGCTTTAAAAACTCCACGGCACATTGACATGAATTTAGCTGAAGCCCAACAAGCCAGAAGAATTTTAGACAGAATAGTGGGTTATAAAATTTCTCCATTTTTGTGGAAAAAAATTGCCAAAGGGCTTTCAGCAGGCCGAGTGCAATCGGTGGCGGTTAGATTAATTGTTGAAAGAGAAAGAGAAATAGAAAAATTTATTGCGCAAGAATATTGGGGCATAGAAGCTCTTCTTAAAAAAGAAAACCAAGAATTCACCGCCTTTTTAATAAAAAAAGACGACAAAGCTTTAGACAAGCTGGAAATTAAAAATACAGAAGAAGCAAATAAAATTTTGGAAGATTTAAATAATTCAGAATATATTGTAAATTCTGTTGAAAAAAAAGAAACTAGAAAAAACCCCTCTCCCCCATTTACCACCAGCACATTGCAACAAGCAGCATGGCAGAAATTTAAATTTTCAGCAAAGGCCACTATGTCTTTAGCGCAACGCCTTTATGAAGAAGGAAACATTACTTATCACCGCACAGACTCATTAAACCTTTCTGAAGACTCTTTGGGCGCTGCAAAAAACTTTATAAGCCAGCAATATGGCCAAAACTATTGGGCAGGCCAACCGGTAAGATATAAAACAAAGAGTAGCGGTGCCCAAGAAGCCCACGAAGCCATTAGACCAGCCTACCCAGACAAAACGCCAGAGTCCTTAAAAAACATTGACCCACGCCAGTTAAAACTTTACACTTTAATTTGGCAAAGATTTATTGCCTCACAAATGGCGCCAGCGGTTTTTGACTCGGTTTCTGCCGACATTAAAGCCCAAAATTATACTTTCCGTGCGAATGGCCAAACGTTGAAATTTGACGGTTATCTAAAAGTTTATTCAACGAAATTTGAAGAGACAACTTTACCAGACTTAGAAGAAAAAGATAATTTAAAACTTACAAAGTTAAATTCCATACAGCATTTTACCGAGCCGTCCGCCAGATACACCGAAGCCAGCCTAGTAAAAACATTAGAAAAATATGGCATTGGAAGGCCTTCAACTTATGCACCAATAATTTCAACTATACAGGCCAGAAATTATGTATCAGAGAATGAACAAAAAAGATTTGTGCCCAGTGAAATGGGAATAATCGTTAATGATGTTTTAGTTGAAAACTTTCCTGAAGTAGTCGATGTTGATTTTACCGCCAAAATGGAACAAGAATTAGATGGAGTTGCAGAGGGCAAAGATACATGGGTTAAGGCTTGCAAAGACTTTTATACTCCTTTTGCTAAAAATTTGGCTGAAAAGTACAAAGAAGTAGAGAAAAAAGATTTAGTTAAAGAAACAGATAAGATTTGCCCAAAATGTGGTGCGCCATTAATTGAAAGGCTTGGAAGATTTGGAAGATTCTATGCCTGCTCAAAATTCCCAGAATGCAAGCACACAGAATCTGTAGAGGGTGACAAAAATAATTTAAATATTATTTGCCCAAAGTGTCACGCTTCGCGAGATCTCTCGAAGGGAGACAAAACAGGAAAATTGATTGCCAGAAAAACAAAAAAGGGCAAAATATTTTATGGCTGCAACAGTTATCCAAAGTGTGATTTTGCCTTATGGGATAAACCTATAGATGAGTTGTGCCCCAAATGCGATTCAATACTTATTGAAAAAAATAAAAAAACCGTTAAATGCTCTAATAAAGAATGCGATTATTCTAAAGAGAGATAAATGCCAAAAGATATTCAAAAAATAATAAAAAAAAGTTCTGACCCAAAGTTGATTGAGTCTGTTTTTGAGTTTACTGTTGATGCCTATAAAGACAAAATTAGGCTTTCGGGCGAAAACTATATTGCTCGCGCAATAAGGGTGGCAAACATGTTAGATGACATGAATTTAGACCCAACCACAATTGCTCTGGGGCTTCTTTACGATATACTAGACGACATTCCCAGTTCGGCGCAAGCAATTCAGTTAAAAGAAATTGAAAAAAAGTTTGGCAAAGAATTAAGCCACTTAGTTGAAAGAATTTCTAGGCTAGAAAAAATTCGCTATTCTTTATATATTGGCGTAAAAGAAAAAAGAAGCTTCGCAAGAGATAAAATTGAAAACCTAAGAAAAATGTTTTTAGCCTTGGCGGGAGACTTAAGAGTAATTTTGGTAAACCTTGTTTCAAGATTAGACCAATTGAATTACTTAAATTATTTACCAGAAAACAAACAAAAAATATTTGCTTTAGAAACATTACAAATTTTTGTGCCGGTTTGCCGAAGGTTAGGTTTGTCTGAAATTAGAAGAAGCCTTGAAGATGTGGCGTTTTCTTATTTATTCCCCGATAGATTTAAATGGCTTAAAGAAAATATAGACGAACAATATGAAGAAAGAGAAAAATATTTAAAAAAACTCATTCCCTTATTTAAAAAAATATTTAAAAAAGAAAGGGTTAAAATTTTAGATATAAATTACAGGGCAAAATCATATTGGAGTACTTACCATAAGTTAGTAAAACATGAAATGAATTTTGATAAAGTATACGATTTACTTGCCCTCAGAATAATTACCCCCGATATTGAAAGTTGTTATAAAATTTTAGGCGTGCTTCACAAACACTTTAAGCCTATTTCTGAAGAAATAAACGATTACATCGCCAAGCCAAAACCAAATGGCTACCGCTCTTTGCACACCACTGTTTTTTCACACGAAGGCAAAATAACAGAAATCCAAATAAAAACTGAAGAAATGCAAAAAGAAGCCGAATATGGTGTTTGTGCTCACTGGGCGTATAAAGAAAAAATAAATCTTCATAAAGAAGGCAATAATTTTGAATGGCCAAAAGACATTCCCGATTTTTGGAAATCTTTTAAAATAGATTTTTTTACCAATAAAGTTTTTGCCTTTACGCCAAGAGGAGATGTTATTGTTTTACCAAAGAACTCAACCCCAATTGATTTTGCCTATGCTGTGCATTCTGACATTGGAAACCATTGTGAATTAGCAAAAGTAGACAATAAAATTGTTCCGCTTAATCATATTCTAAAAAATGGGGATGTTGTTGAAATTGCTATAAACAAAAATAAAAAACCTTCAAAAGATTGGCTGCGTTTTGTTAAAACGTCTATGGCTAAGTCTCATATAAAAAAACTAACCGAACAAAACGGAAATACTTTTAAGTTCCCATTACCAAATTTCATAAGAAGAAAGCTTACAGAAATTTCCGAAGCTTCTAAGAAAAAAAGAGAGCAAAAAGAATTGTTTAAAAAACAAGGACTCAAACATGTTTCCATAGCCGGCGAAAAAGGGATGCTA
The DNA here is from genome assembly GCA_903928565.1 of Candidatus Staskawiczbacteria bacterium. Classification (GTDB taxonomy): domain Bacteria; phylum Patescibacteriota; class Minisyncoccia; order Minisyncoccales; family Staskawiczbacteraceae; genus XYD1-FULL-39-28. The sequence goes on along the minus strand of CAIYRH010000008.1, from coordinate 30,646 downwards.
ATTCATTTGGCGAAATGTTGCAATCCGCAACCAGGAGACAAAATAAAAGCCTATATTGCAAAAAATAGGGCCACTGTTTTGCATAGGACTTCATGCAGTCATCTAAAAAAAATTCTTGAAAAATTTCCCGAGAAAGTAATAGACGCTTCGTGGGAATAGCATCCGAAAAGCGCACTACAAAAGCGCCCATCCGAATAAAAACATCCTTGAAAATCTTGTAAAATATGATAGAATCGATTAAATCATGCTTGTGGCGCCTGCCTGCCGACAGGCAGGAAATTGGCAAACGCACGGGAAAAAGAATTTATAAAAAGTATTTAAATAAGCCGGGGTGGCGAAATTGGCAAACGCACGGGACTCAAAATCCCGCGATCGCAAGATCTTGAGGGTTCAAGTCCCTCCCTCGGCACATAAAAAACGCCCCTTCAATGGGGCGTTTTTATTATGTATTATATTCTTCTAACGGCTGAGGTAAAATTACTTTTAATCCGGTAGCGGGAATTGCTTCTTTTACTTTCGCTCTTGTTTCGTCGTTAAATGCACGTTTAAAATGCGCTAAGGCAAGGCATTTTACATTTTGCCGTTTTGCCATTTCAAAAACATCTACAGCGGCAACATGTCCGTTAATGCGTACATCATACATATAGCATTCATGCATTAAAATATCGGCGTCTTTATAAATTCTTTCCGTATCGTCATCAAATGGGCCGTCGCCACTGTAACTAACAATACTTTTGCCGTCGTCAATTCTAATTGCCAGGCAATAAGCCGTGTGTCCCGTTTTTGCAAAAGTTAATTTAAAATCATTAAAATTAATTTGCCCTTTATCTTCGGCAATTAAAAAATTAATATTAAAACCATAACTATTTATTCCAAAATAGGCGTGCTCCGTTAATCTTTCAATGTCAGCTTTAAGTTGCTCGGTACAAATTATTGTTAAATCTTTTTTTCTGCCTTCTTCCAACATCCTGCCTAAAAGCGCGGGCACACCAAACAAATGGTCTGAATGCCTATGTGTAATATATAAAGCGTCAATTAACGAATGGTCTTTTGTATATTTCCAAAGTTGCCTAACAGCAGAATCTCCGCAATCTAACATTAATACTGTTTTTTCCGAAAACACTAAATGCGCATGATTTGGATACCTTTCGTCAAACGCTTCACCATTTCCTAAAAATACTACTTTCATATTTATAAATAGGTTAATAAATAATAAATTATTATAGCAGAAAAAAGTCCGGCCACCACTCCGCCCAAAATGTCACGCAACCAATGCACACCACAAAAAACCCTGGCAAGTCCCACAAAACACGACAACACTAAAAAAATTATTGCTAAAAATTGGCCATAAAAAAACAGGGCAAAAGACATCCCAAACACAAGCGACGCGTGGCGGGAAGGAAAAGATGGATTTTTTGGAATTGAAATTAGCAAGTTTGTATTTTTTAACTTTGCTGGTCTTTTTTCTTTATAAAAAATATAAACTATTTTACTTACCACAAAAGCCGAAAAAAGCCCTGCCAACAAAGGGTAAAAAAACATTTCCAAATTGCGTTTTAACACTCCAAAAATTAACAAGCCAATAATCATTAACGGCAAAAGATATATGGCACAAAAAACCGCAAACGTATCTAAAACTTTTGACTTGCCGGCAAAACCATTTATGTTTTTGAACGCAGACATCATAATATAAAATTGAGCGAGGCAATAAACTTTTTGAAAGCCCAGGTCGACTTGCCCATAGAGGCAAAGCGAGTTCCTGCTTGCCGAAAAAAGTTTGTTGCCGAGCGATTATTTCGGTAGCGGAAATTTTTTACAAAACTTCTTAATTTCTTCGCAAACTTTTTTTACCGTCTTTGCATCAGAAATTACGCGGTTATACCATTCGGCAATTTTTTTCATTTCTTTTTCTTTCATGCCCCTCGTTGTTACAGCCGGAGTTCCTATTCTTATCCCCGAAGGTTTAAAGGGCGGAGCCGGATCATAGGGTATGGTATTTTTATTTACAGTAATCCCTGCATCTTCCAACCTGGTGGCCGCATCAGCTCCCGAAATATTTTTATTTCGTAAATCAATAAGAAGTAAATGATTATCTGTTCCACCCGAAACAATTGTAAAATCATATTTTTTTAATTCTTCTGCCAAAGCTTTAGCATTTTTTACAATTTGATGAGCGTACTTTTTAAAATCTGGCGTTGAGGCTTCTTTTAAACAAACCGCAATTGCCGCAATTTGATGCATATGCGGACCCCCTTGAAAGCCCGGGAATATTGCCTTGTCTATTTTTTTTGCCAAATCGGGGTCTTTGTCTAAGCCTTTTTGAGTAACCATTATCATGCCACCCCTTGGCCCGCGTAACGTTTTATGTGTTGTTGTAGAAATAATATGTACATAGGGCACAGGGCTAGGATGTGCACCACCTGCAACCAACCCCGAAATATGCGAAATATCGGCAACTAAATAAGCTCCCACCGAATCGGCAATTTCTCCCAACTTTTTCCAGTCAAAAATTCTTGAATAAGCGGTAGCACCAACCCATATTAATTTTGGTTTGTGTTCTTTGGCTAATTTTTCCATACCTTCGTAATCAAGCAATCCTGTTTTTTCATCAACGCCATATTGCACAGGCTTAAAAAATTTAGCCGAGAAATTTACCTTCCAGCCATGCGTTAAATGGCCTCCCATGGGAAGCGCCATACCCATTGTAACGTCACCAGGCTCGCAAACTGCCAGGTGGACGGCCGCGTTAGCCGGTGAACCCGAATATGGTTGAACATTAGCATGTGGCACCTTAAACAGCTTTTTAGCCCTATCAATGCACAAATTTTCCAAAATATCGTAATATTTTAACCCCGAATAATATCTTTTCCCTGGGTAACCTTCAGCATATTTGTCGGTTAAAATTGAGCCTAAAGCTTCCTGAACCGCCGGCGTACAATGGTTTTCCGAAGGAATCATCTCTAGCGAGGTTTTTTGCCTAAAAGTTTCCAATTCAATTAATTTAGCAATTTGTGGGTCTTTATTTTTTAATTTCATTTTCGTAAAGTTTTAATTTTCCCCGCCGATAAGTCTATTATGGCCGATGGTTTATTTTTTGGCAAATCCCCCGCATCTACAACTAAAATGTTGGCATTCTTAAACTGCCTTAAAATATTTTTAATTTTTACGGTTGCAGGTTTGCCAGAAATGTTTGCCGAAGTTTGAGTAATTGGTTTTTTAAATTTATCTAAAATTAAATTTAAAAATTTGTACTTTGGAATTCTAATCCCAATTGTCTTCTTTTTATATTTTAAAATTACTGTGACCTTATTATTTTTTAGATAATTTTCGGCTTCTTTATTTATTGCTACTAACTTCTTTGCGCTTTTTATGTCTTTAACAAAAATTCCCAATGGCTTTAATTTACTGCGTTTTTTAATTTTAAATATTTTTTCTACCGCTTTTTTGTTACTAGCATCACAGACTAAACCATAAACCGTGTCTGTAGGCAAAACCAAAACTGCTCCGTTTTTAAGAGCAGAAACAACCTTGCCAATATTTTTTTTGTCTTCTTTAATTAATTCCATTCAAAAAATCTTCTAATTTTTTTATATCTTCGGGCTTGCCAAAATCCATCCAGAAGCCCGTAATTTTATTTACTTTAACTTTTTTCTCTTTAGCTAATAATGAAACAGCGTCTGTAATTTCGTATTCTCCCCTTGGTGATTTTTCTATTTGGGCCAATTTATCAAATATTTCTGGGGTAAATTTATACAAACTTGCGTTAACCAGGTTGCCCACGGGCAACTTAGGCTTTTCAACTATTTCTTTTAAATATTCTCCTTCGGAAACCAATACTCCAAAGTTTTCCGGGTGGCTATTTTCTACTCCCGAAACATAGCTAAAATTGTCATCTGTATTTAATGCTTTCAAGTCTTCAACTGAATAATAATTATCTCCCGCCAGATATAAGAATTGTTCGGCTATATCCTTAATGCACATCAACGGCACGGCTGTTCCATTTTTTTCTTCAAAATTAAAACATTCAAACTGGTTTATTATTTTTACGTTGTATTTATTATTTTTCAAAAAGTCTTCTATTAAATTGCTCTGATAACCAACAACCAAAGTAATATCTTTAAAACCAGCCAATAATAAATTATCTAAAATATAAGTTAAAAACGATTTACCGTTAACTTCAATTAAATGTTTAGGCTTATCTTCCGACAATTCTAACATTCGGGTGCCCCTGCCGGCCGCTGCTACAACAACTTTATTTATCATGCCCTAGCTCAAAAGCTTTAATATTAAGTTCTAAATATTTTTGTGGAATCACATTCTTTATTGCCTGAAGTGCCGATTCTTTTTTTATTGGCATTAATTTTTTTGCAACCGCATAGCCCACCATATACAACGTGCAAACAATATCATTTTGTAACTTTTCTTTGCAATCGGCCGAGGCTGGCACCATATATAAAGCATTTTTTCCAGCTTTCAATTGTTTAATTATTTCTTCTTTTGTTGGCGCTCCCACTAAAGGCAACGTATATTCATTAACTAAAAGTCTTGCTTGCTTGCCTGCTTTAGCCGATTCACGCAACCCCTCCATTGCTTCTAACGCAAAAATTAAATCTGCTTGCCCATTAGAAACCATTGGCGAAAAAACTTTTTTACCAAATCTAATGTGCGCCTCGACACTTCCGCCCCTTTGTGACAACCCATGAAGTTCTGAAGACTTTACATCGTAGCCCTCAACCGCTGCGGCCTCATCAATTACTTGAAGTAAAGTAATTATTCCCTGCCCGCCAACTCCCGTTAAAATTAAATTAAAATTTTCCATGGTATTAAGATTTTTTTTGTCTGCGCTCTAACAACGCACAGATTCTTTTACAAATTATTAATGAAATTTCATCTTTTTCTAAAAATTCTTTTACCGTGCCTTCTAATTCTTTCATGTTAATGGGATCTAAAACTTTTATATTTTTGACTCCACAAGCTTCGGCGATTTCTTCTATGTTTACTTCTGTTGTATCTTCGCCCATTAAAGTTTTACCCATTCCTGGGTTTTGTTGATGGCCGGTCATTGCAGTTATTCTGTTATCTAAAATAATCATCAATGGTTTTGATTTATTATAAACAGCATTTAGAAGCGGCGAAATTCCAGCATGAAAAAACGTTCCATCACCCATTATAGAAATTACTTTTTGGTTGGTAGATTTTGAAACCCCATGGGCAATTCCCAAACTGGCTCCCATAGAAAAAAGGGTATCTTGTATATTGTGTGGAGACATTCCCGCTATCATATTGCACCCAATATCTCCTGTAAAAATAGCGTTAGGAGCAACTCTTTTTAATGTAGGAAAGACATACCAGTAGGGGCAGCCCTCACATAACCGCGCTGTTCGGCGCGGAATTTCTAATTTTAAATTTCTAATTTTAAACTCTAAAAATTTCTTGCCCATTACTTTTGCTAATGCCACACAAACTTTTTCTGTATTTAACTCTCCAATTACGGGCAAAACATTTTTACCAAAAATTTGCAATTTTGCATTTGCGATTCTGGTTAAAACGTTGAGTTCTCTTTCAAAATAATTATCTAGCTCTTCAACAACTAAAAGTTTTTTTAACGGTTTAATAAACTTTTTAATTTTTTCTTCTGGTAATGGGTAAAAAAATCCTAGCTTTAGAACTGGTAAATCTAATTTTAAAACTTTTAAAGCTTCTTTAACATGCAAATAAGAAACGCCCGATGTTATAATTCCAACACTTCCTTTGCCTAAATCTATTTCATTTATTTTTGATTTTTCGGTGAAGGCCTGAATTTTTTTAATCTTATCTAAAAGTTCTTTTTTCATTTCCAATGTCCTTGGTGGCATTGTAGTAAACTGATGCGGATTTTTTATAAACTCTCCTTTTTTAAACTGATTACCAGTTTTAACTTCTTCAAAAATTACCGGCATTTTTTGGTGGTTAACCCTTGTGGTTGTATGCAAAATAACGGGTGTTTTAAATTTTTCTGAAATTTCAAAAGCCAGTTTTGTAAAATCGTAACATTCTTGCGGGTCGGCTGGCTCTAATGTTGGAATATGCCCAAATTGGGAATAAGCCCTTGAGTTTTGTTCTGTTTGAGCTGAACTCCAGCAAGAAGGGTCGTCAGCCACAACAATTACCATGGCTCCCTTAGTGCCGGTATAAGCCAAGGGCAATAATGAATCAGAGCAAACATTAATGCCAAAACTCTTCATGTTTACTAAAGTTTTTAGACCAGAAAAACTGGCACCAATTGCCGATTCCAGCCCCACTTTCTCGTTTGTTGCCCATTCTACATAAACTCCATATTTTGCGGCAATTTTGGCAAAGTCGTCGCCAATTTCTGCCGAAGGACAACCAGGATATCCAGAAACATAAGAAACCCCCGCCGCCAAAGATCCTTGAATTATTGCCTCATTTCCTAACAATATTTTTTTCATTTTATATAACTATGTTAATTAATTTGTTTGGGACAAAAACTATTTTTTTTACTTCGGCACCGCCAATTAATGCTTTCATTTTTTCCGATTTTAAAACCATTTTTTCTACTTCTTTTTGCGTCATGCCGGTTTTAATTTCAACTTTGTCTCTAACCTTCCCGTTTATTTGAACAATTAAAAGTGCGCTTTTTTCTTCAATTAATCTTTCGTCGTATTTTGGCCATTTTTGTTGGCAACACAATTCTTTAAAACCCGACAGCGCCCAAACCTCTTCTGCCATGTGAGGCGCAAAGGGAGATAATATTCTTAAAAAGTCTGCCAAATCCCTTTTGTCTAATCCCTGTCTCCCTTCGGGAGATCTGCCGTAGGCAGACCATGCATTAACAAATTCCATCATAGAACTAACAGCCGTGTTAAACTTTAAATTTTCAACATCTTCGCCAACTTTTCTAATTGTTTTATGTAAAACTTTTCTTAAGGCCTCGTCGGTTTTTACAACAACATTTTTTTGGGTAGCTAAATTATAAATTTTCTCAATAAACCTCCTACACCCAATTACACCTTTTGTATCCCAGGGAATCATTTGTTCAAACGGACCCATAAACATTTCATAAATGCGCAACGTGTCGGCGCCATATTGTTTTATAATTGTATCGGGGTTTATAACGTTTCCGCGCGATTTTGACATTTTAATTCCACCCTCGCCCAGCACCATTCCATGAGAAGTTCTTTTTTTATAAGGCTCAGAGCCAACTGCAGAAGGCACCGCCTTAATATCCCACAGGAATTTAAAAATAAATCTTGAATACAACAAATGCAAAGTTGTATGCTCCATGCCACCATTATACCAATCAACCGGCATCCAATATCTAATTGCCGAGTCATCTGCTAATTTTTTATTATTTTTTGGGTCTAAATATCTTAAATAATACCAATTACTTCCTGCCCAGTTTGGCATGGTATCGGTTTCTCTTCGAGCTGGCCCTTTACAATTTGGGCATTCGGTTTCAACCCATTTTTTAATTAAAGACAGCGGAGATTCTCCTGTTTCAGCCGGTTTATATTTTTTTATGTTTGGTAATTTTATAGGTAAATCTTTTTCTTTAACCGGTTGCCAGCCACATTTCTTACAAAAGATCATTGGAATGGGTTCGCCCCAATAATGCTGGCGCGAAAATACCCAATCACGCAATTTATAACTAATTCTTGGTTGCGCAAAACCCTTGGTAGACAGCCAGGCAATAATTTGTGGCTTAGCTTCAGCCGACTTTAAGCCGTCAAATTGTTGAGAATTATAAAGTGTACCTTCTTCTTCAAAACATTCTTCTAAATTCTTTACTTTTTGCCATAACAATTCGTCGTCCTTTGCCTCGCCAGAGCCTTCGGCGGAGGCGGGTGGTCTAATTGAGGTGCGTAATGGTATGCCATATTTTTTGGCCATTTTAAAATCTCTTTTGTCGTGGGCATCGGCAAAAACGGCGCCAGTTCCATAATGCTCTAAAACAAAATCAGCAACCCAAACGGGCATTTCTTCATTGGTGGCGGGGTTGCGTACAACAATCCCCTTCAATTGCACGCCGGTAATTTCTTTATCTTGGTTTGTGCGGTCCGCGTCGGAAACATTTTTGGCATCTTCTCTATATTTTAAAACCTCTTCAATGTTTTCAATTTTGTTTTTATATTTATCAATAAAGCCATGCCCAGGTGCTAAAATTAGAAATGTTCCAGAAAATATTGTATCTATTCTGGTTGTAAAAACGTCTATGTGCTCTTCAACTCCTTCAACAAAAAATTTAACCAACGCTCCGTGACTTTCGCCAATCCAATCTTTTTGTTGTATTTTTATTTTTTCTAAATAATTTACTGTGTCTAAATCTTTAATTAATCGTTCAGCATAACTGGTAATTTTTATCATCCATTGGTCTTTTTCTCGTTTTTCAACTTTTGTTCCGCACCGTTCGCATTTTCCATCTACAACTTCTTCGTTGGCTAAACCAATTTTATCTTTAGGGCACCAATTAATGGAGGTTTTTGTTTTGTAGGCCAGTCCATTTTCAAATAATTTAATAAAAATCCATTGCGTCCATTTATAATATTTTGGGTCTGTTGTGTTTATTTCACGGTTCCAATCAAAAGACAGCCCCAAGTTTTGCATTTGGCTTCTAAAATTATCTGTATTTTTTTGGGTGACCACCGAAGGATGCACCCCTTTTTTAATGGCATAGTTTTCTGTTGGCAAGCCAAAAGCATCCCAGCCCATTGGGTACAAAACATTATAGCCTTGCATTCTGCGCTTGCGGGCAATTATGTCAAAAGCGGTAAAGCTTCGGCAGTGGCCCACGTGAAGCCCGTCGCCCGAGGGGTATGGAAACTCCACCAAAAGGTAATATTTGCGCTTTTTAGAGCCATTTTTAGCCTTAAAAACACCCTGGCTAAGCCATTTATCTTGCCACTTCTTTTCAATTTTTTTGGGATTATATTTTGCCATGTTTGTATATAATAGCAAATTTCAACACCAGGGTAAATCTTGACATAGATTTTATAATATTCTATTGTTTATATAACATAAACCAACCAGTACAACCTGATCATTCACAAAAAAGGATACTACCATGAAAGAGATAGGATTTTTGATTTTTCTTTTGGCTTACAGCACGGTCTTTGCGCTTTTCGAAATCCAAATTGAGGGCAACAAAGGATGGGCGGCTGCACTGCCCTGCTGGAGAGTACAAAACAAATGGACCCGCCTGCTGATAGGCGACAAACCCATAACCGGGTATCACGTGTTAATTAATGTTTTGATGCTACTGTTGCTCCAATTTCCGCCACTACTGTTTGTGACTTGGAGCTGGCGGCTCGAGTGCCTAGTTATTGGGTTTATTCTGGCGGTTTGGGAGATTGAAGACTTTCTCTGGTTTATCTTCAACCCCAACTACGGACTAAAAAACTTCAAACCAGAAAAGGTTACTTGGCACCCGAGATGGTGGGGCCCATTACCCGATTGGTATTGGTGGCTCCCTTTTATTTGGGAACCATTAATTTATCTAGGTTGGCCCGTCTTGGGCACATACCATTGAATTAACCATTGCTTGTTCAATGGTCTTTTTTTAAATTTTGAACAACTTTTTGGCGTTTGCGGTAGTTGCAGAGGCAACTTCGTCAAAACTTAAACCTTTTAAATCAGCGATTTTTTGAATAACGTATTTTACAAAAATTGGTTCGTTCCTAACATAATTGTCGGTCCCCTCCTTCGCTAAAGCTATGGCGGGCAAGGGTGTTAGATATGGGCAATCGGTTTCAACTACAATTTTATCTAAAGAAATTTTTTTAATTATCTCATCAATATCAAATTTAAAAATTATTCCATTAATTCCAATATGAAAACCTAAATTTAAATAACTTTCTGCTTCTTCCCAAGTTCCCGTAAAACAATGAATAGTTCCCGCAACTTTATGTTGGGCTAAAATTTGTAAAGCATCGCTGTGCGCCATACGGCAATGCACAATAACTGGCAAACTTAATTCTTGTGCTAATTCTAATTGCTGTATAAAAATTTTCCTTTGATTTTCTTTAAACTCTTCTTTTTTTGTAGTGCCTTTTGGTTTGTAATAATAATCTAGTCCAACTTCGCCAATTGCCACCACCCTATTTGATTTTGCCAATTCTCTATATTTTTTTGCATCAAAAACCTCGCCAAGTGGAGCAAAGTCGCCCTCGTCTAAATCCATGTGCAATTTCATTAAATCGGTTTTAATATGAATTGGGTGCAACCCAATGGCAGCATAAATGCCTTCATTATTTTCTGCCAGCTCAATGGCCTGTTTTGAAGTTTCGTACTTTGTGCCAACATCAATGCAAACAACGCCCGCTTCTTGCGTTCGCTTTATAACTTCTTCCCTATCGGCATCATATGCCTTAAAATTTAAATGTGAATGTGTGTCTATAATCATTTTACTTTGTGCCCGGTTTAATCGGTATCACACTTTCTGGGTTAAAAACTGCTCCTATTTCCTTCGGATTACCATTTTGCTCTTTAAAATAGAGCGATTCACCTACTGCATCCCATTTTTCATATGGTGGACGCAATGGAAGACTCTCCGTTTCAGTTACGGCAGACCCAGCCGATCTTGCTGTTGTATACTTGTCTCCGCTAAACCAAGCATTTTCTGGAACTTTAAATTTTTTTGTCATCATTTCGTCGGCGATTTTCCTAATAAAAGCAGGATTTGATCGGACTTCCTGTTCAACTTTTGTTGCTGTTGACTGTGGCAGTAACACTTCGATGGAAAGCATGTTCCCGTCCCGTCCACTGTAGTCACGATATCTTAAGTTAATATCATCTTCAAATTGATCAAGTGAGTCTTTGCTTTGAGCAATATAAATTAATTTCACCAATTGTTCTTTTTTCCCGTCAGCGACTACTTCGTTATGCATAACCTGGCGTTCACCTACTCTCTGACTTTGTTTTTGTATCACCGTCTTTGAACCAAATAGCCCTCCCATTATTTTTTCTTGCACAGGCACATCTTTATCTTCATATACATCGGTAGTCACCGGTAAAAAAGTAACAAATTCCCTGCAGTTTGCCTGGGCATATTGTTGTTTTAATTCTCTATCTTTTTTCCAATCTTTCATTATGAAAAACTCAGCAGTGGAATCTGAAGGATTATAACCTATTGAATCTTCTGTGCCACGAGGGATTAATCTGTCATCAGTCATTGGGTAAAACCCACCGCCCGACTTTTTTGGATTGTATTCTGCCGGCCAGGAGATCACCGCGCCTGCGCCACCATCTATTAAAACCTCTATTAATAATCTCTCCTCTCGCAATTCTTGCTCTATCATCGCTTTTTCCAATTGGTGATTTTGCTCTGTTTGTTTTTCTGGAACTATTCCCTTTCTTACAAACTTCCCATCTATATATTCTAATTGAGCCATTCTTTCTTTTGCGTCTGCTTGCTCTTTAACCCGTTTCTCTAACCAATTTTTAAAACCAGCCATTTCAGGACGCAAGATATCAAGCCCGTGATTTCTTTCTAAAAATGACACCGTATCTTTCATTCCAGTAACAGCAACTTCATTTCCCTTTTCCATCCCCGCTGAAGTAAATAGATCTTGCGTGTCTTTCACGCTTTTTAATGCCTCCCCTAAAGTACTTTTTGTATACATGGACAGCGTTTGAATAATCCCAGAAGCAGAGTCTATTTCTCTTTGGAATCTGCCTTTTGAATGTTCTGGCGCGCTTTTCAATCCTCTTCTCGCATCTTCTTCTTGATATTTGGCGTATTCCAATAACAAAGATAGATCTGGGCCTTGATGTTCTATCTGCTCTCGCGACCTTGGTTCTGCTGATCCCATGTTCATACTTATAATTTTAATTATTATTAATATATATTCTATTTGACCAAACGTGGGAATAAATTTGCTGACGATTTACTTTCAACCGCAACTTTAATTTTTTCTGCGGTTTCGGGAAGGAATGGTTCTAATAAAACTCCGATTTCTTTTATGGCAATAAATAAGTCGCTTATAACTTGAGGATTTTTAGATTCCCATAATTTTTCCTCATTTATATATTTATCGCAAGCACTAATAATTTCCCATACCGAGGCCAGGGCCTCGTTAAACTTAAATTCTTCCAATTCCAGTTTATAATTTTTCTTAACTTCTTTTATTTTTAATTCTAAATTTTTATTCTGAATTTTTGTTTTTAGTTTATGATTTATAGACTTGGCAATTCCTAAAACACGGGCTACCAAGTTTCCAATTCCACCAGCTAAATCTGAATTATATCTTTGCTCAAATTTTTCGTAAGTAAAATCACCGTCTTCTGTAGAAACAATTTCGCGAAGCAAATAATATCTAACTGCATCAACACCATATTTATTTACCAACTCAAATGGGTCAATTACATTACCCAAAGATTTAGACATTTTTTGGCCATCAACATTTATAAACCCATGCACAAAAACAGATTCTGGCAATTTTAATTTTGCCGACAAAAGCATAGCGGGCCAAAAAATTGTGTGGAACTTCATTATGTCTTTTCCTATGCAGTGAACATTTGCAGGCCAAAGTTTTTTAAACTGCGCCGTATTTTTATCGTAACCAATAGCCGAGATATAATTCGGTAAAGCATCGCACCAAACATACATCACCTGATTTGGGTCGCCAGGAACCTCAATGCCCCAATATTTATCTTTTGTTCTTGAAAAACTGACATCTTCTAATCCTTGTGCCAACATAGATAAAGTTTCATTTTTCTTGCCCTCGGGAATAATTTTAAGCTTTCCGCTTTCAATAATTTTTGTAATTTCTTTTGTATATTTTGAAAGTTTAAAAAAGTAATTTTCTTCCTCAACTAATTCTAACGGTTTTAAATGTATAGAGCACTTGCCGTCAATAACTTCTTTTTCTGTTTTAAAAGCTTCGCAACCCGGGCAGTAGTAACCCTTATATTTTTTCTTGTAAATATCTCCACTTTTAACAAGTTGTTGCCAAAGTTTTTGAACGGCTGGTTTGTGTTTTATTTCGTCTGTTGTTCTAATAAAATCATCATTAGAAATATTTAAAGTTTTGGTTAAGTCTTTAAATTTGCCCGAAACTTCATTAGCAAAATCGTTAACGCCTTTGCCTGCTTCTCTAGCTGCCCGCAAAGTTTTTATGCCGTGTTCGTCGGTGCCGGTTAAGAAAAATACTTGCTCGCCCAACTGCCTGTGGTAACGGGCCAAAACATCGGCCTGAATTATTTCTAAGGCAAAACCAATGTGTGGTGCAGCATTTGTATAAGGAATGCTTGTTGTTATGTAAAATGTCTTATTTTTTTTAAACATTATATTTAAAAATTAAGCAGATTCTAAACTTTCTTGTTTTCTTTTTTCTAAAAATTCTTTGATAAATTCGTAGATAATGCCAAAAATTGGAACTGCAAAAATTATTCCTAAAAACCCAAAAATTTTAGCACCCAATAACAATGAAACCAAAACTAAAACCGGCGGGACATCGGTCATTTTCTTCATTAATATAGGCGTTAAAAGCTTGTTCTCTATTTCTTGGATTAAAGTGACAGCAATTAAAACATACAAAACTGTTAACCAATCGCCAGAAGATACGGCAATAATGGCAATTAATAAAATGCTGGTTATCCAAGGCCCAATGTAAGGAATAAAATTCATAAACCCAGATATTAATGCCAAAATAAATGCATATTTTACGCCAAACATATAAAAAACCACATAAGAAGCAATTCCAATAAACAAGCAGGCTAATAACCTGGCGCCAAACCAACCTGCAACTTTTGCCTGCACTCTCTCGAAAATACTCTTAATCTGCTCTTCAAATTTTGGCGGACAAACTAGTAATAGAATTTTCTCTACTGCATTACCTTCTAAAGAAAGAAAAAATGCCATGGTTAAAATAGATGCTGTGGCAGCCAAGCCTCCAAAAAATATCATTAACGCCTTTAAAATACTCTGCGAACTTTGTTGCAAATTATTAGAAAGAACAATAGTAAATTCGTTGAAATTTTGGGCAGTGTCTATTCCAAATTGCCTTAAAACGGGACTTATTTGTTCAAAATAACCCGGTAAATATTGCAAGAATTGGTGTATTTCAGAAACGAATATTGGGGCTGTTATGTAAATTAAAAGCCCTAAAATACCAAAAATTGAAATGTAAATAAAGAATACCGCTATAATATTTGGTATGCGAAACTTTCGTAAAAAATTAATGGCTGGGTCTAGTAAAATAGAAACCGCCACCGCAGAAAACAACCAAAGCGCAATTTCCTTAGCCAAATAAATAAAATACATAACAAAAATTAACGTAAATATTTTAGCTATTGTGCCCCACGAAATATCTAGAACTTGTCCTCTTTCCATTTTTTACAGCTTTAATAATTTTTTTAATTTTGACGATTCGGCTTCTTCATACGGTCCAATAATTGCCAAGTTTATCTTTTCTGGCACAAAGATATCTTCAGCTACTTTTTGTATGTCTTCAATTGTAACAGCATCAATTTTCTTAAATTTTTCTTCTGGCGTTAAAATATTTTTTTCTAATAATTCTTGCATGCCGTAAAAAGACGCCTGGTTGTCCGAAGAGTCTAAAGACAAAGAAGTAATTCCTTTTATATAGTCTTTTGCTTTTTGCAATTCTTTTTCTGTAATTTTATTTTCTCTTAAGTCTTTATATTCTTCTAAAATTAATTCTACAGACTTTTCTAGATTCTTGTGGTCAATGCCAGCTTGTGTTACTAAATAGCCAACATCGGTGGCGGTGTCCACCGAGGTATGAATTGAATAAGCTAAACCATTTCTTTCGCGTACTTTTATAAAAAGCCTAGAACTCATGTTTCCACCCAAAATTACAGCCAACAAAGACAACGCCTGTCTTCTTTTATCAAACAAATCGTAACCTCTAACTCCCAAACAAAAATGCGTTTGATCTGTTTTTTTGTAGTGTAATAAAATTTCGGGTTGGTTTTGTTTTTCTATGACTTTTAATTTTTTGCCTTCGGCACTTTTTTCTATTTTAGCAAAATAACTTTTTACCTTTTCCTCCATTTCTTCGGCTTTTAAGCCCCCTGCAATACAAATGATTACATTAGAAGAAGAATAGTGCGACTTATAATAATTAATAACTTGTTCTTTGGTAAAGCTTAATATGTTTTCTTTTTCTCCAATTACTCGCCAACCAGCTGGCTGGTCGCCATATAATAAACCCTCCCACAAATCGCCAATGTAGGCTGTTGGGGTGTCTAAGTACATGTTAACCTCTTCAATAATTACACCTTTTTCACGCTGCATTTCTTTTTCATCAAACTGCGAATTCAAAAATATATCGGAAATCCAATCTAAGGCAACATCGGCATGTCTTTTATCTACTTTTGCCCAAAAACCTGTTACCTCTTTTGAAGTGAAAGCATTGTATTCGCCACCCACCGAGTCCAATGTTTCGGAAATGCTTAATGTAGTTGGCCTTTTTATTGTTCCTTTAAAAAACATATGCTCTAAAAAATGCGAAATTCCATTTATTTCTTTTGTTTCATATTTAGAGCCCGTGCCCACCAAAATTAAAACAGTTACCGAGTTGGCACTTTCTGCGGGAACGGTAATTATTCTTAATCCGTTGTCTAAAATTGTTTTTTTATAATTTTCCATTTATATAATTTGTTAATTCTTTTATTTTTATTCTTTCTTGCTTCATCGTGTCGCGGTCTCTAACAGTTACCTCGTTATTTTCTAAAGTATCAAAATCTATTGTTACGCAAAATGGTGTGCCAATTTCATCTTGGCTGTAATAACGTTTGCCAATGTTTCCCCTGTCATCAAAAGCAACGGTGAATTGTTTTATTAACATATCAAAAACTTCTTTTGCTTTTTCAACTAATTCGGGTTTATTTTTCAAAAGCGGGAAAACCGCAACTTTATACGGCGCCAAACTAGGTTTTAATTTTAAAACAACCCTTTCTGGCTCCTCTGTGAAAGCGTCTGCAATTACAGCAAGAAATGTCCTGTCTAAACCAAATGTGGGCTCTATGACAAAAGGCACAAAATCTTCTCCCGTCTCTTCATTTTTATATCTAAGAGGGGCTCCAGATAACTTTATATGATTGTTAAGATCGTAGTCTGTACGGTTAGCAATGCCACCTATTTCATCCCAACCAAAAGGGAAATTATAATATGTATCTACTGTTCTTTTAGAATAATGAGCCAATTCATTTTTATCCAGCTCAACTTCTTTTATATTTTTTTTAGAAACTCCCAAATCTTCTGTAAAAAATTTCTGTTGATAAGCTAACAATTCGGAAAACGCATTTTCGTCTTCACTGGGTTTTACAAAATATTCAAACTCGGCAATTGTGAACTCTTTTGTTCTAAATATAAAATTACCTGTTGTAATTTCATTACGAAAACATCGGCCAACTTGTGCAATACCAAATGGGAGTTTTTGCCGCATTGCATCCATTATTAATTTAAAATCAACAAACATGGTTTGCGCTGTTTCGCCACGCAAATAGACCGTAGATGTTTGGTCTTCTATGGGTCCAATGAAAGTTTTAAAAAGCAAATTAAAATTTTTAGGTTCTGTCCACTCAACTTTTTCCTTGTGTGTTTTCTCGTGCGCCTTTATTTCTTCTTCTTTATCTAGGCGCAATCTTGCATGGCAAATTTTACATTCAACCAAAGGGTCAGTAAAGTTTTTAATATGTCCGGAAGCCTCCCAAACTTTTGGATTCATAATAATTGGACCTCTAACGCCTACGATATCACCGCGCTCGTGCACAAATTTTTTCCACCACAAGTTTTCGATATTATTAAAAAGTTCTGCACCCAGAGGACCATAATCATAACTGTTGGCCAAACCTCCATAAATTTCAGAACCAGGGAACACAAAACCCCTCCTTTTACACAAAGATACAATTTTGTCTAATGATTCTATATTTTTATCTGCCATATTATATATTCTTAATTTAATTTATCTTACTCTTTTAACTATGTAATTTCAATATATCTCCTAATTTTTGCAAAAAAAGAACCCGAGAGCATATTGCCCAGGGGCTATGGTTTTTCCCTCCATTTGTGATACTCGCGAAACAACCACTGTGGGGCTTTATCCCAAGCAAAATTGCGTGGTACAAAATCGCCGTGCTCCTTGTAATATGCAACAAACCTTTGCCAATCTTCCGGTTCTTCATCTTCAAAGCACAGCACCGCTTTATTCCCTCTTTTGCGTTGCGGCATCTTGTCCTCCCTTTCTACAAAGTTTTCAAGAATGCGCGGATGGCGCGAGGGTAAAGTTCGCGCTCGACTACCTTGATTCGCTCGTGAAGCGTTGCTTCGGTATCACCCGGTAAAACGCGAACCGCTTCTTGGGCAAGAATCTCGCCCGCATCTAGTTCTTCAGTCGCAACATGCACACTGGTGCCAGTGATTTTTACCCCAAATTCTAAGGCATCGCGTACAACGTGGGGCCCTTTAAAAGCAGGCAACAAAGCAGGGTGGATATTGAGTATCCTGCCACGAAATCCGCGCTCAAAGATTACCCTATGAAAAACGGTCATGAATCCGGCCATCGCGACCAGATCAATAAACCAGTCTTCAAGCATTTTGACGATCTCTAGCGTATATTTTTCGCGATCAAAAGATTTTGTGAAATCTGTGCGCTCAATTAGCATTGTGGGGATTTTAGCTTTTTCAGCTATTTCCAACCCACGACAAGGACGATCGGCCAACACCAAAGCAATATCCAATTTATCACGAATCATTGCTTCCAAAAGGGACCCTGTCCCCGAAACTGGCACTGCAAGATTTTTCCTGTTCATAATGTTTCCTTCTTTGATTTTCAACGAGCAACTCATTCTCTCGTCTCAATCGTAACTTAACTTTAGTCACATTTGCCTTTTTGTCAACCAAAAAGCCGCCTATAGGGCGGCTTATATTGGCCTAATCTTGCGGCAATAAGGTTTGGTCTTGAGGCGGAGACGAAATTGTAGGCGGAATTTGTGGCGGGACAACTTGAACCGTGGCACTAGTCTGTTTTATAACAATAAAATCTCCATTTTGCCACAGGCCCAATGAAGCAGAAAATGTTAGGTTTTGCTGGTTGTCGGCTGCGGCAATATTACCAGTTAAAAAAATTTTACCGCTTTGTCCATTAGTTAAAGTTGGCAATTTCCATTCGGTATTATCTAAAGATTTTGGATCTGCAGTAGTAATATTAAAACCTGGAACGGGGTCTACTTTTATGCTCAAATTTTCTAGGGGATAATTTACATTGGAAGAGTAATCTACAGAATATTGAAAAACACTGTCTTGTTGCGCTTGCACAGGCACAATTAGGTTTAGAAAAAGGGAGCTGGCATCTATTTTTGTAACAAAAGACGTGTCCGATTCATAATTAGCTGTTATATTTTTGGGTACATAAGTTAAAGCGGCTTTAGCGGTTTTTAGGTCACCGTCTTTACCAAAAAGCCTAGCCCTAAATTTCACCATTTCTTGGTCTCCCGGGTAAATGTCGTTTAATTTTTGCGTAAAAATGGTTTTTCCATCTTCTGTTAAAGAATTATCTGGCAATTCAAAAATTAACTTTACATTTTGTAAATCAAAATTTCCATTATTTTTATACAACACAGTATATTCTATTACGTCGCCAATTTTTGCAGAAGTGGGTCCCAAAATATCTATTTTTAAAATTTCTTTTGAAAACAGCTCTTCCCTGTAAAATAAAAATCCGACTAGAATTAAAATAATTATTATAAATAAAACAATAAGTGTTTTTTTCATCATCTATTTATATTTAATTTAATTTTAAAAAATAGTTTTTCATTTTTGAAATTTGCCAAATTAAAACAGAATTAAACATAAGTATAATTACAAATATAAGAATTAAAGAATTTCCTCCCAAAAATATTCCACCCATTACTGCCACAATTGCTGCCCCCATTGTAGTTACAATATTATCCATGGCCACACCCATTAAAGCGTCACCAATTCTTCCTTTGGGGTTTACCGTAAAATTGTGAACCACAATCATCTCTCCGGTGCATCCAATAATTCCAGCCAAAACACCCGCCACCACAAGTGGCATGCCCGTAATTGAACAAAAAACCTGTACTGCATTAACCATGCTTTCGGCTGCAAATAAAATTGCAACCCCTGAAATTATTAAATAAAACAATACGGTTGGCGTAGATTTTTTATTAAAATATTTTTCTTCTTCTTCCTCTTCCTCGCTTGTTATAGTGTCTCTTTTTGTGTTTCTGAACCTGTACATAACAAAAATACACAATAGCAAAATAACAAATCCTACCGGTTTAATTAATTGATAAATGTCTCCAGACATATTATCTGGCGGATTCTTAACCTGACCAAAAACCACCATAGACACAACAACAACTGCAGTTAAAATAGTTAAGATATTTAAAACATCAAGCGAGGTATCAATTTCTTTTAACGAAGGCTTTTTTTTGTGATCTTTCATAGGCACAACCATTCCCATGGCCTTAACCCCTGGAAGCATTGGCACTAATACGCCCTTCATATTTGCAATATTTTGTCTAAAAACGCACCATGCTGCATGTGCAATATTATAAATGTTTGAACCAAAAGTTGTAGAGGCCGCAATAATAGCAAAGCTTATTGCCAGTCCATAATTATCTTTTATTAAACTTAAACTTATTACTGCCGACACAATTCCCATAACCATGTCTGGAAAAGCTGTTCCAATAGACTGCAAAACTCCACTAGCAATTTTTGTTCTTTTACTTAAAACACCCGTTGTTTCCTCTATAATGTTGGCCGTTCCTTTTAGAACAAAAAATGCTCCAATTACAATTATTACAACCGCACTTACTATTCTAAGAGAAAATGCATTACCTTCTTGCAAAAAACCTTCAATGCCAAATTTTAGAAACAAAGCACACGCCACCAATAACACCATGCGGATGAAATTATTATTTTTCATTTTTTTAAAAATTTTAATTTAATTTTAAGAATAATTTGGAGAAAAAGAATGCATGGCGTTTTCTGAAACTTCAAGCAGACTTTTTTGCGTAGAATCTTCAATTTTTAATTTTGATAAAGTTGCCCAGTCCTTTAACAATATAATTCTTAATATTTTAACAATGTCTGCATTTATTTTTTGGCAATGCTCTGGCTCATTTTTTTCTTTGTCTGCACATTCGCCACAGATTACTCCTCCATGTTTGCCAGAAAAATAAAGCTGGCTTGGCATTAATTTTTTACTACATCTGGCACATTCGTTAACTTCTGAGCGGTACCCTAAAAGTGAAAGTGCATTCCACAAAAAATAATAATAAACTAAAACAAGCTTTTTATCTTTCAACTCCTCACCGTCTAACTTAAGAAAAGATTCTTTTAACAAATTAAACAAACCACTATCTTTTTCCTGCCCTTTTATATATTTATCTACAACTTCTGCAATTTTGTATGCGGTTTCATTTTTTTCTAAGCTGTATGGTTCGGCCGCAAACCTTTTTATAATATTGGCGTCCGTTAAGGTTTTTCTGCTTTTACCTTGTATAAATTCTATTTCCGACAAAGAAAAAATATCTATTCCTCCCCTTAATTTAGAATTAATTTTTCGTATTGCTTTGGCAAAAATATCTAACCTACCAAAGTTATCTGTAAAAACAGAAAATATTTTATCGGCTTCGTTTACGTTGCTTTTCTTATACACAAAAGCTTTGCTTTTATATTTAATTGCCATATTGCTAATTCTTTATACCGCCAATTTTTCTGAAAAATTTTATTTCCTTTCTAATTTTTGCATGCTCGGCAGGATCTTTTGCGTCCAACAACTTTCGGCCAAGTTTTTTTAAACTTAAATTTAAATCGGTTTTAGAAATATTTCTTCCATAAACCGGTGCAAAAACTTCTTTTTCTAATCTTTCGCGGGCAGCTCTATCTAAGTTATATAAACCCGCATCTTTTTGAGCCTGATAAATTTTGGGGTCGTACCGTAATTTATGCCTTAACTTTATTCTAGAAACTTCTTTTTGACCCTCAAATATAGATGTATCTTTGGCTCCTAAATTTTTACCAGCTTTTTTTGTTGTGGCGGGGGTATTATTTTGACTTTGGCTATCGTTTGAGGTGTTTATTTGGGCATTTTCGGCTGCCGCCACATTAGTTGGTGCAGTTGTAAATGGGGATGCATTTGCTCTTGCCTTGGCATTTGCTTTCGCCTTTTTGCTTAATTCATTTCCAAAAATATCTTTTTTACCTGTTCCACCCACCAAGCCATCGGGCCTTATTTCATTTGTGGAAGTAGCGCTATTTTTAGCTTCTTTAACCGGGCCGTCAGCCTGAATTTCAGCAGTTGGAAAAACTTTCTTTTTTGCTATTTTTATTCCACCAAGACTAAAACCTTCTTCTTTTTTTTCTCCCGTTCTAGAGGGCATTTTTGATTCTAGGGTTTCTTTATTGCCATCTTTATCTGTTTGCAATTTGTTAAGGTGTTCTGCAATACTTTTGCCTTCTTTTTCTTTGAAGGTTTCCCTTGCATCTGACTTGCCTTCAACCGTTTTTTCTCCTATTTTAAAGTTAACATCTCCAGCAGGTTTTTGCACGGGTGCGTTAACAGTAGCTGATTGCTCTTCTTGAATACTCTTAGCTTTTTGGTTCTGATTATTTTCTACTTTTGCTTTTTTTTCATTTATACCAAATATTTTTTTTATTAAGGTTTTAAATATTTTTATTACCTTTATTATCACTACAGCTAAAATTGCGAACATAATAACAATTATAATAAAAAATACAGCTAGAAACCAAAGACTATCTTTACTGGTAAAATTAACGTTATTTAATAAAGATAAATCAAAAGACATTATTGAACTCGATTAATTTTTATTGAATACGCTTGACTCGTAGCCTCTATTTTTTCTTCTACAAAAATTTCCGTTGCTCTAAATTCCCTTAATAACAGTTCTTTGTTTTTTTCTATTATTGTTTTTTCTTTTGCTGGAACTAGCAACTTAACAGAGACTTTATCTTGCGGTACTAATTTTTGTTCTTTTCTTTCTGCCTGAACTGCTCTTATAATTTCTCGCACCAACCACTCCTCTTCCAATTCTAGAGTAATATGTGTATCTAATTCCACTTCCCAACCCGCGGTTGCCTCGGCGTGGGCAGAAAAAATAATTTCCTTAACATTTATTTCAGCCTTAATTACTTCTAATAATTCTTTATTATTTTTAAGAGCAGACTTTATATTTTTAACCTTAAGTAATGCAAGAGGTTGTTTTACCTTGATCCCGGCCTCAATTCTTTTTGCTAATGCCAAATTTACTAATTCGCGGGCTTCTGCCATTTCCACCAATGTTTCTGAATCTATTTTTTTTGGTGACTTTGGCCACGATGATAAATGGACACTTTCTACATCACTAACTTCCCGTGTTTTTTGAAAAATATATTCTGCAAAAAATGGCATAGACGGGGCTATAACTTTTGACGTCACATGCAAAACATAGCGCAAAGTGGCTAAAGCATCTTTTTTATCTGCATTTTCTTCTTTGAATCTTTCTCTACTTCTGCGTAAATACCAAGTTGAAAAATCATCTATAAAATCTACAACTGGCCGAGTTGCCACATCAACCTGATAATTTTCAAAACCAAACGTAGAAGTTTTTACAAGTTCGTCAAGCCTAGCTAAAATCCATACATCTAAAATATATTTGCTTTTATTGCTAGCTGACGTTTCATTTGCATAAAGCTCGTAAAATGACAAAACATTGTACAACCGACTAATATTTTTCTTGGCTATTTCGTCTACACCTTTCTCAGAGAAAAAAAGGCTTTCCCCTTGTACAACAGGAGAACTTAACATATAAAACCGCATTGCATCGGCACCATATTTTTCCATAACTTCCGCAGGATCAGGATAGTTTTTCAATTTTTTAGACATTTTTTTGCCGTCTTCGGCTAAAATCATTCCGGTTACTGTACAATTTTTAAATGCCTCTTTCCCAAACAAGGCGCCCGCAAGAATGTGCATATAATAAAACCAGGCTCTGGTGTGGTCTTGAGCTTCACCAATGTAGTCAGCAGGAATTGGGCGTTTTGTGGCAAATGGCACCGAGCCAGAATCGAACCAAGTGTCTAAGACATCGGGCACTCTATTCATTTGTCCGCCACAAGCGCACGCAAATTTTACCTCGTCAACTATTTCTTTATGCAAATCTGAAACTTTTATTCCGCTGGCTTTTTCCAATTCATTTGCCGAAGCAAAAACCAATTCATTTTTGCACTTATTGCACCTCCAAACTGGAATTGTATTAGCCCAAAAACGCTGACGTGAAATGGACCAGTCTCTAGCACCCAAAAGCCATTGCCCAAACCTTCCCTCTTTTACATGAGCAGGCGACCAATTTATTTTTTTAGCTGTTTTTAATAACTTAGATTTTATTTTTTCAACAGCAACAAACCACGAACCGGTGGCATAATTTAATAACGCAGTGTCGCACCTCCAGCAATGCGGATAAGAGTGCTCATATTTTTCAGAGGAAAATAATAAACCTTTTTGTTCTAAATATTTTACAATTGTTAAGTCTGCCTCGCGAATTTCTTCGGGCTTATCTTTTGCGCGTGGCTTTAAATCTAAACCAGAAAACTGTCCCAATTTTTCTGTAAACATTCCATCCATTTTTACATGCTGTAAAAATGGCAAACTTTCTTTTCTGCCTAAAAGCATATCATCTGTACCAAAAGCAGGGGCTATGTGCACAATGCCTGTACCGTCATCTATGTTTACAAAGTCGGCTGAATAAACTTTCCAACCATTATTTTTATTTTTAAGATTATTATCGGTAGAATAAAAATCAAACAACGGCTCATATTCTAGGCCAACTAATTTTTTTCCTTTTAATGTTTCTAAAATTTCGTATGGTTTATCCTTTACTACTTCGGCTAATCTATTTTTTGCCAATATAAAAACGTCATTATTTATTTTGACTTTAACATAATTTATTTCGGCCCCAACCGCTAAAGCCGCGTTACCAATTAAAGTCCACGGCGTTGTAGTCCACGCTAGCAAAGAAATGTTTTGTTCACCTTTAATTTTCAGCTTTACCGTTGCCGACAAATCTTTAATATCTTTGTAACCCTCGGCAACTTCTCCTTGGCTTAGAGTTGTTTCACATCTTGGGCAAATGTGCATAGATCTATAATCTTCGTAAATTAGGCCTTTTTTATACAACTCTTTAAATGCCCACCACTCTGACTGCATGTATTCAAAATCCATTGTGCGGTATGGGTTTTTCATATCTGCCCACCTGCCAAAACGAGGAATTATTATTTCCCATTCGTGCATAAAAGTAAAAATTCTGGCACGGCAAAGATCGTTAAATTTCTTAACTCCCATTGCAACAATTTCTTTCTTTGATTTTATGCCTAATTCCTTTTCAACAATATTTTCAATTGGCAAACCGTGGCAATCCCAGCCCCATTGCCTTTCTACATAATAACCGTTCATGGTTTTATATCGGGGAATTGCATCTTTAATTACGCTTTGCAATAAATGACCATAATGAGGAGTGCCCGTGGCAAATGGAGGGCCATCGTAAAACACAAACGGTTTTTTATTTTTTGTTTGCTCTAAAGACTTTTCGAAGATTTTATTCTCTTCCCAAAATTTCAGTATTTTATTTTCTTCTTCAGAAAAATTATACGCCATATTACTAATTTAATTCTCTTATTTCTGCTTTATGAATTCTTCTTTCTAAAGGAATTTTAATAAATTCCTCCAATGCAAGCCCAGTAACTTTTGCCTGCAACAAACCCAATGGGCCTTCATGGCTTATTACCATTATGTTTTTGCTCTTATATTTTTTATCTGTGGCCCGAAGAAATCCCATCATTCTTTTTATAATCTCCATGTACGTTTCTTCTCCATCTTTTCGAGTGTTAATTCTTTCTTTTTCAGTTTTAAATGACTTCCACATTGATTCAAGTTTTTTATTGTTAAACTCTCCAAAACCAATTTCTCTTAATCTTTTGTCGGTTTTATGCTTTATACCAAACATTTTTTCAACAATTTCGGCCGTTTGCTGAGTCCGCAATAAAGGCGAAGCAAAAATTAAATCAACAGTTTTACCCTTGGCTTTGAATTTTTTTATTGAATCTTTAATTGTTTGCTTCCCCTTAGCTGTAAGTGGATTATTAAACTTTTCAGGCCAACACGAACAAACCGCCCTAACATTAGACTTAGCCTGACCATGCCGCATTATGTAGTATTTATTTTTTAATTTCATTACATTTTTTCTAAAGTTTTTATTCCAAGCAACCACAACCCATTTTTCATAACCAATGAAAACGCATTTGCAAGTGCAACCCTGTAGGGCGAGAATTCGTCTGCTTTATCTACAATTTTGTTTTCTGCATAATAAGTATTGAAAATTCCAGCGAGTTCGGCTAAATAAAGTGAAATAAAATGTGGTTCGTAATTTTGTTCTGCTCTTAATATGGCTTCGGGGAAACGACTTATTATTTTTTCTAGTTGAGTAATTTTATCTGTCACTTTTCTAAAGCTCAATTTTATGCCTTCTTCTTTTGCTTTTCTTAACACCGATTGTGCGCGGGTATATGCATATTGCAAATATGGCCCAGAGTCCCCTTCAAAAGAAATTGATTTATCAAAGTCATAAATAATATCAGAACCAGCTGATTGCTTTAGCACAGAATATCTTATAGCTCCTATTGCAACTCCTTCAATAATTTCTTTACTTTCGTTTTCGGACAAATTTCTATCTTTAATTTTTTCTTTTACCAGCTCTTCAACTTTTTCTATTAACGCTTCGCCGGTGATAACCTTCCCTGTTCGTGAAGACATTTTGCCTTCGGGAAGCCGCAACATTCCATGGCTAACATGCATTGTTTTTTCTGCTAATTTTGGCAAAACTTTATCCATTGCACAAAGCATAACTTTAAAATAATCGTTTTGCTCATTTGCAGTTACAACTATAGACTTGTCATATTTATATTTTTTATATTTAACTTCAGCCAATCCTAAATCTTTTGCCTCGTAAGTTGGCAGACCTTCTGAATTAATAAATACTCTTGTGTGCAAACCAAATTCTTCTCCTTTAAAAATTATTGCGCCATTCTCACCATTTTCAAAAACACCATTTTTTAAGCCAGCTTCAACAATCTTTTTTCCAATTTCCATAACCTGGCTTTCAAAAATAAAATAATCAAACTTAGTATCTAATTTATTATAAATTTCACTGAAGTGCTTTAAACTCAATTTTTTTCCCTCGTCGTATAATCTATTTATTTTTGCATCTGACTTCTCAAATATTTTCTTATTAAGTTCAATAATTTCTTTTTTCTTTTCTTCATTCTCTTCAAACATTTTCGCCCCATATGCATAAGCCGTCCCCCATTCTAAATTTTCTGCACCATTTATTTTTCCCCAAATTGCTTTTGCAACGTGCATGCCAACATCACCCTGATAACAAGCTCTTTTTACTTCTCCACCTTGAAATTCAAAAATTCTCGACAGAGACTCTCCAATTGCGTTACTCATTAAGTGCCCAATGTGAAACTCTTTAAATGGGTTGGGGTCGGTGTAATCAATAATAATCCTTCGACTTTTCTTAAAACTTTCAGCCCGCCCATAATTTTTATCTACACTTTTTAAAATATCTATAAAAACTTTATCTGCAACAAAAAAATTAATAAAGCCTGGGCCAGCAACTTCTATTTTTTCAAACAAACTATTTTTTTCTATCTTTTCTTTTATAGACTCTGCAATTTCTCTTGGATTTTTGCCTGATTGTTTTCCCAAAATTAAAGCAACATTCGTTGAGTAATCACCGTTATTTTTATCTCCGGGAATTTCAACTGAAAAATTAGGAACGTCCTTCCCAACTACAGCTTCAATAATTTTTTTTATCTTTAGCTTCATTGTATAACCGTACCAATAAACGGCTTATCGTTTAAAAAATCTTCAAGGCGTTCTAAGTTTTTTCCGTTCATAATTGCCACCTTAAGTTTTAGAGTTGCGGCTAGTTTAGATGCCCGCGGGTCAAACGGCATTGAAAGGCCGGGACTCCAAACATCACCCACAATTCTTCTAAAACTTTTCCAATCAATATCTTTTAGAACAGTTGCAGCGGGAAAATCGCAGGGGTTTCTGTCGCAAACGTAGTCTATGTTGCTTAAATTAACTATTGTTTTTATATTATAAGTTTTAGCCATTAAAACTGCGCAGTAATCGGTAGACCAGCCCGGCTTCCAACCGGCTCCAACTATAATTTTTTTACTGGTTTTTACTTTTTTATTTGGGTCGGTAATAATTTTTTCGTAAGCATCTTTTAAAAATAATTCTTTTACAAGTTCGGCATTTAATTTGGTAACATTTATTCCAATCCAGTCCCTGGTGTTGCTTTTGGCTCCAATTTCAAGCAAAGCTTTTTGATAATTTCTGGCAATTTTGCCTCCACCAACCAAAATTATAAATTGTTTCGTACCCAAATATTTCTGCAAACACCTCTTAAAAAGTTTTAAAAACCCCAAATCAATTTCGTTTGGCGCCACCAACGACCCGCCCAAAGATATTATAATAGTATTATTATCCATATTATCTATTAGTTTACCCCGTTTTAGCGAAAAAATAAAGTTTTCATGCAAAAAAAAGCCCGAGTTTTCACAAGGGCACGACGATTGTTTACTCTGCGACTAGAAAGAGGCCATCCCTGAAGGCAATGGTTATCTTCTGTCCTTTGGCTTCTAGAATGAGCTTGTAGAGGCGCAGAGCTTGCCTCACAACCTCAGATTTGGTGGTAGCACCCGATTGCTCAACAAGTTCTTCGAGCACAGCGGCTGTTGCCTCATTCATATCCATCGATAATCTGACGTTCTTTGCCATAATTTTTTTGGTTAGTAGGGTTTCTCAACGGTACGCAAGATTCTGCGACCATTTTCGACAACAACGACGAAACGGAGACGAAGCCGCCGGCAGTAGTAATATTCCGCCGCTTGAAAATCATTCTGGATGATGCGTTTCACAAGATGATGTTTCTTCAAGCTGGTAGAAATAGCCTCTAAAAAGGCAGCCTTGAGTTTCTTGCCAATCTCCTCGGCTGAAAAAGATGCTAGGTCCCCTGGATATCTTTCTATGAATCTTTCCCAGGCATGCTCCTCCACTGAAACGCTCCCGGTACGGACATTATTAACAGATAATCCAGGCTGCATTCCAGTTGTGTCCGTCACGCTGGTTAATGGTTTTATTGGAGGCAGCCCGTGTATAAACTTCCGGACTTTTTCTATGTTTTCCAAAACCCTATGCCCATACCAACAAGACATGGGATGACGGCCAAAAATCTGGAAATACAAAAAATCAAACAGCTTTTTGGCATTCATTGTCCTTAGGCTGTCCACACCCTCAACATTAGGAAATGCGAATCTTCTTCCAAGTGATTGGGCCAAGCGAGCTTGTTCCTCTTCAGAAAGCGTATTTATCAACTCCCCCCTAAGTGCGCGAAGACCTTTTTGCTGATACATAGTGACGACCTTTCTATCAATGTAGTTCGAGTTGTTATAATCCCTACCTCGTGACAACGAGATTAACCAAGGAATTATATTTCAAAGAGCGGTTTATCTATATCATATTATTACCCTATTGTCAATAGTAATATTTTGTGTTAATATGATACTATAAAAACATGAAGATTTATTCGGAAAATAAAAAGGCTGGTTTTGACTATGAAATCCTGGAAAAGTTTGAGGCAGGGCTGGTTTTGTTTGGCCAAGAGGTAAAATCAATAAAAACCGGTCATATTAATTTATCGGCCTCTTATGTATCTTTCAATCGTAGTGAACCATTTTTAGTGGGGGTGAAAGTACCACCCTACCAACCAAATAACGCAGGAGCCGACTATAACGACGAGCGCCCCAAAAAAATACTTTTAAACAAAAAAGAGATAGATTATTTAATGGGAAAGACCAAAACTAAGGGGTTTTCGCTCATACCCTTGAAAGTTTACGAGAAGAATGGTAGAATAAAACTCGAATTCGGATTAGCGAAGGGAAAGAAGAAATTCGACAAAAAAGAGAAAATAAAGAAAAGAGATGTCGATATGGAAGTTCGCCGAGAGTTATCCGAATAGTACGGGGATGCTTGTTTCGACAAGTGCTCTCTATAAAATATGCAAATCCAGTATTCTGAAACCTGGCTAAACTTTCAGGAAAAACATAATTGCTAATTTATTTAATAAGCAACCCGCTTTAGCTTTCGCTTAAGGCGGCATCTTTACCATTTACTCCTGATAGGTGAATAAAGGTGTTATATTATCAGGATAGGCAGTTTTATTTCTCGGGAAATTGCCGAGATACACGAGAATCAGGGTATTAAAGATTTTTCTTGTTCTTTATTTAATATCCAAAACTTAAAACAAGATAAATTTGTAGAATTATTTTATATAGGTATTTGGACGCGGTTTCAACACCGCCATCTCCACTAATCAAAACACATTGGACAAAATTTTAACGAACAATTTCATAAGGGCTAAAGAGGTTCGAGTAATTTCCGAAACCGGTGAGCAACTTGGAGTAATGAACATATTCTCTGCAATTGATTTAGCAAAATCTAAAAATTTAGACTTAATTCAAGTTACCGAAAAAGTTGAACCACCCGTTTGCAGAATTGCCAATTACGGGAAATATCTTTACCAACAACAAAAGAAAGAAAAGAAAGTTTCTAAACCCCGTGGAGGCGAATTAAAAGAAATTAGATTAACTTTTAACATTTCCCCACACGACATGGAAACAAGAGCAACGCAAGCTAAGAAATTTTTAGAAGAAGGAGATAAAGTGAAAATAAATATGTCACTGAGAGGAAGAGAAAAAGCAATGGGACAATTTGCCACAGATAAAGTAAAATTATTTTTAGAAAAATTAAATTTGTTAATACCAATTAAAACTGAGAGGGAGTTGAAGCGTGAACCAAGAGGATTCACCATGATAGTCTCTAAACAGTAATAAAAAAATGAACAAAACAAAAAAGGCCTTGGTAAAAAGGTTCAAAATTACCAAAAATGGTAAAATTTTACGAAGAACAACCGGGCAAAACCACTACCGCTCTAAAAAAACTGGAGAGCAAAAAAGAAAGGGTAGAAAATGGATTCCCCTTTCAAAGGTTGAAGCACAACATTTAAAAAAATATTTAACTAAATAAAATAAAGTACCATGTCACGAATAAAAAGAGCCGTACAAGCCCGCAAGCACAGAAAGCATTTAATGAAGCATGCCAAAGGTTTTTCGTACGGAAGAAAATCAAAATTCAAATTAGCCAAAGACGCCTTAAGGCATGCTTGGACTTATGCATACAGAGACAGAAAGGTAAAAAAGAGGACATTTAGGGGCTTATGGAATTTACAAATTAATGCCTTGGCCAGAGAAAATGGTATTACCTACAGCAGATTTATTAACGGATTAAAACTAAAAAATATAGAAATAGATAGAAAAGTTTTATCTGAATTAGCAAACGAGTACCCAGAAGTATTTATAAAATTGGTAGAAGAAGTAAAAAGTAAATAATTCTTCAACAAACTCAGAACAAGCAAAAACCCGGCCGCTAGGCCGGGTTTTTATTTACAAATTCATTGGCATCTTTTAGCAATTTTTTAGAATTTTTGAAGGTTGTTTTTTTAATGGCCTCATCTATGGGCAACCACA
>CAIYRH010000007.1 GCA_903928565.1 Candidatus Staskawiczbacteria bacterium | reverse complement strand
CTTTGCCATAATTTTATTATTTTTTTATTTATTAATATTATTTATTTTTTGGTAAGTGCTTAAGTAAAAAGCGGTGGCCAGAAGGAAGTCGGAAGTTTTTAAGCTCTTCTTCAGAGAGCCACACGCACTCGTGTTTAACTAATTCATCGGCCGCAATTTCAACTCGCTCATCATTTACTAATTCAAATAAAAATGAGTGAAAATGTGCAAAGCGGTTAACTCCTTTTGGTGCGTGATAAAATTTAGAATGAAATTTTGGCAATTCGGCAACCAACTTCAAATTTCTATAACCCGTCTCTTCTAAAACTTCTGCTCTGGCGGCTTCTTCTGGCGTTTGCCCCACTTCTACTCCGCCCGTAATAAACGTTTCCCAGTCTACCTGTTTCCATTTTAACCCAAGATATTTTTTTGTTTTTGGGTCAAAAACTATCGCGGTAATTGCTTCGCGCTCAACAAAAGGAAGCTCCGCACGTGGCGCATCGCTTCCCTCTGCAACAAACAATGGCTCTTGATCATTATTTTCCATATTTAATTATCATAACAAAAAAGCACCTTAATTAAAAGGTGGTTTTTTATATTGGGCGAGTAAGGAGAATCGGACTCCCATCGCCGGTGCCACAGACCGGAGCTTTACCATTAAGCTATACCCGCCATGTTTTATACTAAATCCAATGCTAACCTTCTTGCGTAACCCCAATCAATACCAAGTGCTTTTCCAATTGTACGATAATCTAAGCCTTTTAATCTCAATCGTTTTGCTCTTCTCTTTCTTTTCTCATAAAGCATTTTTTTGTTCTTCATTTCCACTAATTGCTTTTCTAAATTAGGGATTGCATTTTGTGCAGATATCTTTTTGATTTCTAAGTATGGTACTATTTTTTTTAGGAATATGCACACATCTTTCTTGCTTGATATATAGTACAACCAGGCATCTTTCCAATGGGATTTTCTTTTATGAAGTTTTATAACATTTCCTATTTTTGTGAAATCCCTTATTTCATTAAGCACCTCCTCATTGGTTTGAGGAATAGTTATTCTAAAACCAATTCCATTATGTGTTAGAGATCCTTCACCATCAAAGAACCCCGCTATATAACTCCAATTCATATTTCAATTATATCACACAATTGTGACTAGCACAATTGCAAATGCATACTCCTCAACCACAAACATGCAAGTCAATCTTTTGTGTCGGGGCATTGAGAATCGAACTCAAGCTGTACGCTCCCAAAGCGCACGTACTACCATTATACGATGCCCCGATATATAATGAATAATATCTCAAAAACTCCATATTGTCAAAGGTAAATTTTTATGATAATATGGGAATTAAACAATAGTGTTCGTGCCCTCGTAGTTCAATGGACAGAATAGAACCCTTCTAAGGTTTAGATGTTGGTTCGATTCCAACCGAGGGCACCATGCAGGTATCGTATATCGGTATTACCTTTGCTTTCCAAGCAAATGAGAGGGGTCCGACTCCCCTTACCTGCTCATGATTCCAAACAAAAAGACGAAAATTATTGCCACCATTGGACCATCTTCCGAACAAGAAAAAACATTAGAAAAAATAATAGCCGCGGGCATAGATTGCGCGCGTTTAAATTTCTCACACGGTAGCCACCAAGAACAAGGCAACAGAATTAAATTAATCAGAAAGATCGAAAAAAAATATAATAGAAACATTGCCATAATTGCCGATATTCAGGGCCCAAAAATAAGAATTGGGAACCTGCCAACAACCGGCGTTGAATTAAAAATTGGACAAGAAGTTTCTATAGACACCGGCACCAGAGAATTCTACGACGGCCGCATTCCCTTGCCGTCACTAATGTTTCGCGATGGCACAAAAGAAGGCCACCATGTTTTATTAGACGATGGAAATTTGCAACTTAAAATTACCAGTAAATATGGTGGAATTTTTAAGGCCGTTGTAACTCGCGGTGGTATTTTATATCCCAAAAAAGGCGTAAACGTACCCGATTTAGATAATAATTCTTCTATTTTAAACGCCAAAGACCGTGCCGACATTGAATTTGCAGTAAAAGCAAAGGCAAATTATATTGCCATTTCATTTATAAGAACTGCCAATGACATTAAGGGCGTTAAAAAATTTCTGGGAAAATCAAAAATGAAAATAATTGCCAAAATTGAACGCCCAGAAGCCCTTTCAAATTTAGCTGAAATTATAAATGAAGCCGATGCCATTATGATTGCTAGGGGCGACTTGGGAATTGAAACTCCATTGTGGGAATTACCAATAAGGCAAAAAGAAATTATTGAATCTGTAAGAAAAGAAACAAAACCCGTAATTGTGGCCACCCAAATGCTAGATTCAATGATAAGAAATTCTGTCCCCACAAGAGCCGAAGTTTCCGATGTGGCTAATGCGGTGTTTGACTCAACTGACGCTGTTATGCTTTCGGGAGAAACAGCTTCGGGGCAATATCCATTAGAATCGGTGGAAATGATGAATAAAATTTTATCTGCTACAGACAACAACCCCAATTCTTCGTGCGATAATATAAATAAAAAAGTTCACGCACACCACGATTTATTAATTGCAAAATCAGCCGCCGAAATGGCAACAAATCCAGAAGTTAAAGCAATAGTTGTTAATGCTTTAAACGAAACCCTGCCTACAGCCATTTCTCACTTTAGGTCTTGCACTCCTATAATTGCCACCACAAGCAAACCAGAAGTGGCACAGTTGTTAGCTCTTGTATGGGGTGTGAATACTTTGCTCACAAAAAGTAAGAATCCAATAAACGAGGCCAAAAAAACATTACTGGCAAATGGAAACTTAAAATCGGGAGAACAAATAGTCTGCGTATACGACTCAAAAACCGTGACAATAGAAACAATATAAACAAGATAAACGATTAGCCGCCTAAGGGGCGGTTTTTTGTTTATCTTTTTGTGTTTTTTTATCTATCTCAACTTCTATCTTGATTAAGACAACAAAGAGCGGTAGAATTACTTATTATAAAACTAATAAGTAATTTATGAACAAATATTTAGATTTATACGACTTTATAGACTTTGCTAAGGGCAACAGAAAGTACCCGGAAAATACAGCAAACGGCTTAAAGTCGGCTTTAAAAATTTTTGAAAAAGAACTCAACATAGACGAGTTGGCCTCTATAGATTTAATTGAAGACAACATAGAAGAAATTTTTGTAAGCGTTGTTGGTAAAAACAAAGACAAAAGCATAGGCTCCTTAAACACTTATAAGGCGCGTATTTTAAAAGTTATTAAAGACTATCAAAGATATGGCGTAAATCCCAGCAAAATACAGGGGTGGGATGCCAAGGCAAATCGTCCGGCAGAGCGCAAAACAACAAAAGAAGATAAATCAGATAAAAATCAAGATAACTCCCAGACAGCCCTATCTGACTATACTAACACCCCTGTGCATAAGATTGAACTGGCTCTTAGGGACAACATAAAATCCACCATAATAGTACCAAAAGATATTACCGCCAAAGAGGTTAAAATGCTCAAAAATATGCTAGACTCTATGGTTGCCGACGAATAGGCGAAGTGGTAAGATTAAATATATAAACATGATATCAATAATTATATTACTTGCTGTGGCAACGTTTGTCTCTACCCTACTGGGTGGGCTTTTTGCTATTAAATTCAAAGACAAGCTGCACTTTATTATGGCTTTTGCCGCCGGAGTATTGCTTGGCGTTGTGGCGTTTGATATTTTACCAGAAATAATTGAAGAAATTAAAATTCACAACTTTAATTCAGTTGGAATCATGTTGGCCTTGGTGGCGGGGTTTTTAATTTTTCATATATTAGAAAAAAGTATACTAATTCAGCACTGCCACGACGAGGAGTGTTTTACCCACCATAAGCACCCCGACATTGGCGTTGCCTCGGCAATTGCTTTAGCCGGGCATAGCTTTTTAGATGGCGTTGGCATTGGCCTAGGCTTCCAAGTTAGCCCCATTGTTGGCCTTTTAGTAGCCATAGCCGTAATTTCGCACGACTTTACCGATGGCATGAACACTGTAAGCTTTATGCTAAACCACAAAAACAGCGACAGAAAATCTAAACTATTTTTACTGTTGGTTGCCGTGGCTCCGGTACTGGGCGCCGCTTCAACTTTATTGTTTAGCCTCCCTGATTATTTTTTAACCTTGTACTTAGGATTTTTTGCGGGCTTTTTACTTTACATTGGCGCCTCCGACATTTTGCCCGAAGCCCACGCCAAAGAAAGCTCTTACAAACTAATGGCCCTAACCATTTTAGGCACCCTATTCATCTTCATCATCACCCGCTTCATTTAATCAACAAAAAACCGCTCGAGAAGGCGGTTTTTTGTTGCTACAAACTACGCACTACCAACTACAAACTATCTGGCGAATTCAATGACGCGGTTTTCGCGGATAACCACAACTTTAATTTCGCCAGGGTATTTCAATTCTTCTTCAATTTCTGCGGCAATTGCTTTGGCAATTTTAGCGGCCTGCAGGTCGTCCACCCTATCAGACTTCACAAACACTCTAATTTCTCTACCGGCTTGAATGGCATAAGTTTTTTCAACGCCTTCAAATTTATTAGCAATATCTTCAAGTTCTTTTAATCTTTGCAAATAATTTTCTAAAGTATCTTTTCTGGCGCCCGGTCTAGAACTTGAAATTGCATCGGCAACTGTTACTATGGCAGCCTCCAATGTTTCTGTTGGGTAGTCACCGTGATGACTCCTCATTGCTTTAATAATAGCTTCTGATTCCCCAAATTTCTCTAAAATTTTAATTCCAATTTCAATGTGTGAGCCTTGAATTTGTTGATCTATAGCCTTTCCAATGTCATGCAACAAACCACCCCGTTTTGCAACTTGGCTGTTAGCGCCTAATTCTTCGGCAATTGTTTCTGCAATTAAAGCCACCTCCATTGAGTGCAGCAAAACATTTTGGCCATAACTTGTTCTGTAATAAAGCCTTCCCAAAATTTGAATTAACTTTTCATTGAGTCCAATTACTCCAACGTCGTAGGCTGCTTTGTCTCCGGCTTCTTTAATTTTTACTGCAATTTCATTCTTTGCTTCTTCATATTTTTCTTCAATTTTGGCGGGTTGAATTCGGCCGTCGGCAATTAATTTATCTAAAGTAAGCTTGGCAATTTGCCTTCTAATTGGGTTAAAACCCGAAATAACCACCGATTCTGGCGTTTCGTCTACAATAAGTTCAACACCAGTCAATTTTTCAAATGCCCTAATGTTTCTGCCTTCTTTACCAATAATTCTGCCCTTTAATTCTTCATTAGTTAAAATAAGAGTAGTTGTTGTCATTTCTTGAGTTTGAGGAACTGCGCATTTTTGAATGGCCAAGGCTACAATGTCTTTTGCTCTGTTTTGTAACTTTTCTTGGTTTCCTTCTTCTAATTTTTTCATTCTGTCTAAAATTTCTTTTTCATTTTCTAACTCAACCAAAGCCAACAATTCTTTTTTGGCATCTTCACGCGAAAGCGAAGCAACTTTTTCTAATTTGCCCTCGGCTTCTTGCCTTAATTGCTCTAAATTTTCTTTTAAAACTTTTAGCTTTTCCACCTTATCTACAACTTCTTTTTCTTTGGTATCAAAAGAAACTAATCTTTCGTTAAGCAAAGTTTCACGGTCTAACAAAAGCTGTTGGGCTTTTAAAAACTCTTTTCTTCTCTCATCAATTTCTTTTTGAGTTTTTTCTAAAAGCTCAGAAGATTTCTTGTCAGCATCTTTAATTAATCTTGCTGTTTCTTCTTTTACATCGGCAACTCTTTTTTGCAATCTGGCTTCTAAAGAACCTGCTCTTTTTTTAGCCAAATTTTGCCTAATGTAATACCCAATAACGCCACCCAAAATTAGCGCCACAACCGCCGCTACAACTACCAATATAATTTGATCCATATTTTTTAAGCGAAGCAACAAGCTTAGAGCGAAGGCGTTTGCGAAAGAAGCGGCAACGGAGACCCCGCGTTGTCGGGGTTGAGTTACAAGCGCGTTTGAAATTGCATAAATTTAAAGGCAATTTCAAGCGACGCTGTGTTTCTGAAGCAAATGCCCGAGCGAAAAAATGTTTATTGCCGAGCGATATTAAAAGAATAAAACTCACTTACTCAGTGAGCTTGCATAAAATATATTTTTGTTACCCGAAGGTCCTGAGCGAAGTCGAAGGATTACTTTCCCCCTATCACTTCGTCAATTAGACCGTATTTTTTAGCTTCTTCGGCAGTTAAATAAAAATCGCGGTCGGTATCTTTTTCCACCTTTGAAAGACTTTGCCCTGTATGTGAAGACAAAATTTTATTTAATTTACCTTTCATCATTACAATTTGTTTTGCAGTAATTTCTATGTCTGTTGCTTGCCCCTGCATGCCTCCTGCAACTTGGTGCAAAAGTATTTCGGCATTAGGCAAGGCAAACCGTTTGCCTTTTGTGCCTGCCGCCAAAATAACGGCCGCCATTGAGGCTGTTAAGCCTATGCAAATGGTTGAGACCGGGCATTTTAAAAACTGCATTGTATCGTAAATAGCTAATCCTGCTGTAACCGAACCTCCTGGGCTATTTATATAAAGCTTAATATCTCTTTTTGAGTCTTTAGATGCCAAATAAAGCATCTGGGCAATAACCACGTTTGCGTTCATGTCGGTTACCGGACCAGCCAAAAAAATTATACGCTCTTCTAAAAGCCTTGAAAATATATCGTATGCGCGCTCACCGCGCTGTGTTCTTTCAACAATAGTTGGCACTATTGGCATTTATTATTCTTATTTTTTAATAATTATTTTGATAAACCTTCAAGAATATTGAAAATTTTCTCATTGTTTATCACACCCTTAGTATACTCTCTTAATTCGTTTATGTCAATTTGAGCTAATTGCTCTTTTGAATAGCTTTGCACGCTCTTTGCCATCTCATCTTCCACCTCTTTATCTGTTACTTCAACCCCCTCTTTTTTGCCCAGTGCTCTTAAAACTAAAAACCCTCGCAGTCGCTTTTCAGATTCTTTTTGGTAAGTTTCTTTTATTTCGGCCTCTGTTTTTTTAATGCTGGCCAAATATTCTTCAAATGTAATTTTAATACTGCTTGTAATTCTGTTTTTTAAATCTTCAAGCAATCTTTGTTGTTCATATTCAACCATGGCAACGGGCATTTCAAATTTTGCTTTTTGTGCAATTAATTCTAAAATTTCACCACGCACTCTTTGCTTTTCGGCTTCTGTTTTTTCCATTGTAATGCCCTCTTTCATGCTTGCCTGTAAGGCCACCAAGCTGTCAAAAGCTCCAAGCTGTTTTGCAAAGTCGTCGTTAATTTCCGGCAATTCCATTTTTTGCACAGACATAATTTTTATTTTAAAAACTCCTTCTTTACCTGCCAAATTTTTGCTGGGAGAATTTTCTGGAAATGTTACTGTTACATCTTTTTCTTCGCCAGCCTTCATGCCTTCAATGGCCTCTTCAAAACCTTTCATAAAACCCCCTTCTCCCAAAATAAATTTGTCATCTACTTCTTTGCCACTATTAATTTCGGGGTTTTGATATTTAATTTCTACAAAGTCTTTTTTAGCAGCGGGGTTATTATGCGCTGTAAATTTTGCTCTGGTCTTTTGCATGTAAGCAATTGAATCTTGAATTTCTTGCTCTGTAACTTCAATTTTTTGCCCCTTCACTTTCTTAGCAATTTCTTTGTAGTCGGGCAATTCAACCTCGGGCAAAACTGTTAAAACTGCTTTAAAAACAAACTCGCCACCCTGTGAAATTTTTACAATTGAAACTTCGGGTTGGCCAACGGGTTCTAATTTATTTTCCTTAACGTAGTCAAAATAAATATGCTGTACAGCATGGTCGCCAGCTTCCATTAACAAAGCCTCGGGTTTTATTTTGTCTTCCACCATGGCGGCAGGAGCTTTTCCTTCGCGAAAGCCATCAACTTTTACGTGCTGTTTTAAATGCTCTAGCGCGTGAGCCGTATGTTCTTTAAATTCCTCAGCTGTTACTTCAAACTCTAATTCTATTTGACTGTTTGGTAATTTTTTTTGTTTAACTTCCATATTTAAATTTCTTAATTTTTATGAATAATATGGTCTAATTTAACATTTTTTTTGCAAATAATCAACCCTTCGACTCCGCTCAGGGCAGGCAAAAAAAGAACCCATTTTGAAGTTATCTCAGGGTATAACGTGCATCCAGTCATGCAAAATGCAAATGGCTATTAAGCCCGCCAAAACAACCAGCGCCACAATCAGGCACAAACCGCCCAAATTGAGCCTTATTGGCTTTTTAACTCGCCGTCTTACGTTTTTGTTCATGCGACTACCGCGCTTTTTTTCTTATTGGCGTCTAGTTGCGCAGGCCTTGTGTCGAAATGCGCCCTCACCGCTTCCAAAATCTTTCCAGCTAATACGTGAAGATACTTGTATTGGACCGTGAAAAAGGTTCCTCCACTTCTGGAAAATTTCTTGGCCCAACGGGTGAAAATTTTTCCAAGATAGTAATCCCTATTCATGGAATCGTAATTCTGCACCGCAGCAAGTTCTACACAACGGTACACTCCGCCCCTTGTCTCGCGCTTGACAACCCACTCGATGAAAGCCTTTTCAACGTCTGGGCTCTGCTCAACGTCAATTGGGTTTTCCATCCTTCGCTGAGCCGCCTGTCGCCAAATAATCCAGACAATCGCAACTCCGCTAGCTACTATCGCA
Source organism: Candidatus Staskawiczbacteria bacterium (assembly GCA_903928565.1). Lineage (GTDB taxonomy): Bacteria > Patescibacteriota > Minisyncoccia > Minisyncoccales > Staskawiczbacteraceae > XYD1-FULL-39-28. The sequence goes on along the minus strand of CAIYRH010000007.1, from coordinate 82,421 downwards.
AGTACGGGCATCCATGTCGGATGCCACATGTCTAACATACCAATCATGGTTTTCATAGTCTTCATGTCCTTCCTTGTTAAAGGTCCACCCTTACATTAACATTTTTTTACAATTTAACAAGCTGGGGCTTATTTAACCGGGCAACCTCCTGCTTTTATGTTCCCAAGGCTATTCCAGCCACCGCCGTTATAAACTTTTTCAAAACCATTTGCTTTTAAAATTTGCACTGCAACCGCACTTCTGCTTCCCGAAGCACAAACTAAAACCGCGGGAACATCTTTTTGCAACCACTCTACCGCTCCATCAATTTCATTTAATGGAATATTTAGACTGCCCTGAATATGCCCCTCTTCAAATTCTGCTGGTGTTCGAACATCAATAACCAATGCCCCTTTTTCAATAATTTTTTCTATTTCTTCCATAAATTTATTTTTTATTTTTTAAATACCCCACAATTAAGGGCAAAACAAAAGTAGTAATATAGTAAACATAAACATCTAATTTGTAATAACTATCGGCCAGCTTAAACATTAGCACCAAAAATAAATAATCAAAAACAATTGCAATTACAGTCCATGCCAAAGCAATTTTTAAATAGTAAACTATTTGTTCTGCGTGCACTTTCTTAATCAAAACCCAAAGTGTTATTAAAATTCCAATCGGTGAAACAACCCAGCCAATTAAATTAGAGGGCACTACCATAAAGGCAATTATTCCCAAAACATATCCAGTAAACCACAACCCCACTCCCCACCCCAAACTATTTTTTAAAAATTCTTTTTCCATAAAATTTTATTTAAATAATATTTTATTTTTCAAATTGAATTATTTGTAATCCTTTTTCTTCAATATCTTTTTCCTGACCAAAATCATCCAGCTTAAATTTCAAAATATAGCCAACCTTTTTCTCAACCTTTCTGCCCGTATATTCTTTAGTTTTAGGATCCCACTCTTCCAAAATTAAAGTGTCGCCTTCTTTTATGTCAAAATCGTTAACCCTTAATTCAAACTGCTTCTCGCCCGAGCTCACTTTCTCAAACAATTCCGGCCAAACTTTTTTTCTAATTTCCATATAATTATAATATTAAAAGATTTGTTATTATTTTAATCAATTTTTCTTTGAAAATCAGCCGTTCCATTTTAACCTGTTCTAAAATGGAACATGCTGGGTATCCAATTATTCGGTATTCCCGAATAGTTGCCCTATCCACTATAAAATTATAGTAACTAATATTTTTTAGGTTATCACGTGATAACCTGCGCGACTCAATCTTTTAATTTTTTTATAATTGATTTTATTTTTTCTAGTAAATCGGGGAATTCTGTATAGCCGGCGCTTTTGTTAAAATGCCCTGCATTCGGCACAAAAGTTAATTCAACGCCCAAGCTTTTTGCTAATTTTTCTCCATTGGCAATACCTACATAAGGGTCATTGTCTGAATGATAAACTACAAAATTCTTGGATTTAGTTTTTATGTTTTCCCAATCAAAATTAAACCCACTAAAAGCTTCGTCTCTATCATAATTAATAATTGGCCTTTCGCCAATTGGTGCGCCAACGAAAACCGCCGCTTTTATTGCATAGTTTAATTTCTCAAGAACTCTTAACGTAAAAATAGAGCCCAAGCTATGCCCAATTAAAATTGTATTTTCATCTATATTATTTTCATAATTCTTAAGCACATCAAACCACTCCGCTATTTTTGCCGGAACAATTGGGGGCGTGGGAAATTGAGGCACAAAAACCTTGCACCCTTCTGCTTCTAACTTTTCTTTCAACCATGGAAACCAATTCTCTTGAGGATAACCTTCGGTCCCATGAAATATAAAAACATTTTGCGCCATAAATTAAATCTATATAATTATTATTTTAAGTCTATCGCTAATTTGGCGAAATATCAAACTAAAAAACCGTCCGCGATTAAATCGGGACGGTTTTTGATTTCTACCAACTACTCACTACCAACTACAAACTAGACCAAGAATGCTACTATGAGGAGTGCTACGATGTTGAGCACTTTAATCATTGGGTTAATGGCGGGGCCAGCCGTGTCTTTGTAGGGGTCACCAACGGTGTCGCCGGTAACGGCGGCTTTGTGGGCTTCACCACCCTTGCCTCCATGCGCGCCACCTTCAATATACTTTTTGGCATTGTCCCATGCAGCACCTCCGCTTGTCATTGAAATTCCAATAAATAATCCTGTAACAATTGCTCCAATTAACATTCCGCCCAAAGCTTGCACTCCTAAAAACCAACCAACTAAAATTGGGGCAACAACCGGAATTAAGGCGGGCAATAACATTTCTTTAATTGCGGCGGCGGTTACAATGTCTACGCACTTTCCATATTCTGGTTTGCCTGTGCCCTCCATTAAACCTGCAATATTTTTAAATTGTCTTCTAACTTCTTCAACAACCTTTCCTGCAGTTTTTCCAACAGCTCCCATTAAAAACGAAGCAAACAAATATGGAAGCAATCCTCCAATTAATAAGCCTGCAATTACTTGTGGGTTTGTTAAAGAAAATGTTGCTCCGCTTCCCGAAACTTTTTCAACATAAGCAGAAAACAAAACTAATGCAGCTAATCCCGCGCTGGCAATTGCATAACCTTTGGTAACTGCTTTTGTTGTGTTTCCAACAGCGTCTAAGGCATCTGTAATTTCTCTTACGCTTTCTGGCATTCCAGACATTTCAGCAATTCCTCCGGCGTTGTCTGTAATTGGGCCATAAGCATCAACTCCAACAACAATTCCCGAAATTGAAAGCATTGCCATTACAGCAAGCGCTACGCCATAAATTCCTGCCAACCAAAAACTAATAATTGTTCCAAAAGCAATTAACAAAACAGGAAATGCAGTAGATTGCATACCCAAACCCAAACCTCTAATTATGTTTGTGGCGTGCCCTGTTTCGCTTGCCTTAGCAATTGATTTTACCGGGCTGTATTTTGTTGAAGTGTAATATTCTGTAATAACAAACATCCCCGCGGCAATTACCAAGCCAACAATTGTTGAAAGGTATAACTTATTTACTGTAATTGCCTGCCCTGCCATTAACTTTGCAATTACAGGATAAAAAGCAATTGCTGTTAAAACAACTGTTGCAGCAACTCCTTTATACATAGAACCCATTATAGATTTATTTTTTCCTAGTCTCACAAAGAAGCTTCCAATAATTGAAGTTAAAATTGCTACGCTTCCTAAAACTAAAGGCAATATAATAAATTGCGGTGCGCTGGGGTACAACAAGCTTCCCAAAATCATTGTGGCAACTGTTGTTACCGCATATGTTTCAAAAATATCAGCTGCCATGCCGGCGCAATCTCCAACGTTGTCGCCAACTTGGTCGGCAATAACTGCTGGGTTCCTTGGGTCGTCTTCTGGAATTCCTTTTTCAACTTTTCCAACTAAGTCGGCACCAACATCGGCGGCTTTTGTGTAAATTCCTCCACCAACTCGGGCAAATACTGAAATTAATGAAGCTCCAAAGCCCAAACCAATTAAAGCTTGAATGTTGTGTGTCCAGGCGTAAAATCCTGCCACAGACAATAAACCCAATGAAACCACCATTAAACCTGTAATTAAACCTCCTTTAAATGAGATGTCTAATGCCCTTGCTAAACCCTTTTTTGCGGCTTCGGCAACTCGGGTGTTAGCTTGAGTAGAAACTATCATTCCAATAAAACCGGAAACTCCACTTAAAACTGCTCCAATTAAAAACCCAACTGCAATTTTCCAGCCCATAAACAACAAAGCAATAAATAAAACCAACCCTACAATTGCAATTGTTTTGTACTGTCTTTTTAAATAAGACATTGCGCCCTCTTGCACGGCGGCTGTTATTTCTAACGCTTTTCCACCCGCAACTGGTGCCTTCTTAATTTGAGTAACAAGAAACCACACAAACGCAATTGCAAACACCGATACAATTATCGGAAAATATATTAACTGCATACTTAATTTTTGAGCTTGCTATCACCAAACTCAGTTAATTTTTTATTTTATTTTTGGCTGTCTAAATCTTTAATTTGTTTATTCCATTTTTCTTTCATTTCATCCGTTTGGCTTGGCTTAAAGCCTCCATCAAATAAAGCTAGGTCTTCATTTTTTACATCTGGCCTAATAACAAACATCCTTCTATTTGCCGTGTCTAAATATACGTCGTCACTATTTAATACTTTGGGCCCAGCAATTACAACCGCTTCAAATCCAAGAATATTTTTAACAACGCCATTTAACATTTTTAAAGAATCTTCGTAATCGCTAGATTTATCTTTCTCTCCGTCATATTGCCCTCCTGCAATAACTGCATCAATTGTGCCAGGCAAACATCTTTTTTTCATTTCACCAACGCGTGCTTCCAAATCGTCTTTAAATAATTCGCTGTCTTCTCCAAGAAATTTCTGTGGGTCTTGGTGCGTTAAAATAGATATTTCTTTGCCGGTGGTTGCGTCAACGCCCACAACTGCAAGACTCGTACATTTGTATAATTTTTTTGTAAATTTTGGTTTAGAGTCAACTGTGGAAATAGCATAAGTCTCCCTGCCAGCATTCTTAAAGTCTTGTTTATCTAATTTATCTTGCGAAGCCGCCCATTCAACATTATGGCCAATTTGCTCTAAGTCTTCAAGCTTGTCTACATCATATTTAAATTCTTCACGCGTTCCAACGCAACCCATAATTGGTTTTACGCCCTCAGCTAAATGCTCCGCTTTTAAAACATCGAGCTGTGCTGGCAAATCTTCTGGTCTTGGAAGTTCTCCCATAATTTTAAATTTATTCTTCTGTAACTCCTTCAACTGGCTCGGGTTTTTCTTCATCGGCTGCGTCAACTTCATCGGCATTTTCAACATCGGCTTCATCATTTTCGGCTTCTTCATCCTCAACAACTTTTTTAGCCTTCTTAGCTTTTGCGGTGGCGGGTTTCTTTGTTTTCTTTGCCTTTTTTCCTTCGACTTCGGCCCCTTCTTCCTTCGCCTCGCCGGAGCCTTCGGCGTCGGCGGGTTCTGGCTCAACTTCTGTTGGCTTAATATCTATTTTCCAGCCAGTTAATTGTGCAGCCAACCTTACATTTCTGCCATCTTTTCCAATTGCCAAAGAAAGCTGGTCTTCTGGCACAAAAACAGTTGCCGTATTTTTATCTTCAACTTTCACACCAATAATTTTTGCGGGTGACAAACTGTTAGCAATAAATTTTTCAGGTTTTTCATCAAAAGTTATAACGTCAATTTTTTCTCCACCCAATTCATTTATTACCGCCATAATTCTGGTTCCACGCTGTCCAACGCAAGCTCCAATTGGGTCAACACCCTCTTCATTAGATTCCACTGCAATTTTTGTTCTAAAACCAGGCTCACGCGCAATTGCTTTTATTACAACTGTGCCGGCAGCAACCTCGGGCACTTCTAATTCAAACAGTCTTGAAACTAATTTTGGGTATGCCCTTGAAAGTATCACCACGCTACCTTTTGGCGTTTCTTCCACTTTTGAAATGTAAAGTTTTAGGCGTTGCCCAGGTCTGTAAAATTCTCCGGGAATTTGCTCTTCTCTATTTAAAATTCCCAAGGTTTTTCCAATATCAATGTAAATTGTGTGGCCTTCAATGCGCTGCACAATTCCAGAAATAATTTCTCCTTCTTTACTTCTATATTCTGCAGAAACAGTTTCTTTTTCGGCTTCTCTAATTTTTTGCAAAATAACTTGCTTTGCTGTTTGAGCAGCAATTCTTCCGTAATCTTGTTTAGAAACCAAAGCAATTTCAATTTCTTCTCCAACTTTTATTTTAGGATAATCTTTTTTGGCCTCGTCAATCATTATATGTTTTTCGGGGTTGAATACATATTTTTTTGGTGGCTCTTCGCCAGCTCGCGCTTCATCTTGAGGAATTTCTTTTCTTTCTTGCATTTCTTCAAGTTCTTCATCGGTGTAAAGCATATCATTGTCCACCACCAATTTTATTTGCCAAAACTTAACATCCCCGGATGAAGGGTTAAATTTGGCCTTAATTTTTTGTCCTTTTTGGCCATAGTCTTTTTTGTAAGCTGTTGCAATTGCAGCTTCAATTGTTTCTATTACTCTTTCTGGTGAAATTCCTCTTTCTTCTGCAATTTGAGCCAAAGCTCCTTTGAATGATTTTATATCCATGTTTTTGTTTTTAATTTTTTTAAAAATAAAAGCCCGTGGTCAGACGGACAAAATATCTTTCTTATCTTTATATTATCTTAGCAAAATAAAAACCCGCTGTCAATATTGCGGGGCCATATAGGGAAAAAGCGTCTGGTGAGAGACGCATGGGAGAAGAATGTTTTGGGTGGGTTTGATTGAGTGAGTGGGTGAAGAATGGTGGTGGGTGTGGGGTGGCAACGATGTTGCCTAAGGGGAAGCGGAAAGCAGTTTGGGAAGGTGCGGTTGAGGTGGGGTTGTTCCAATTGGAACGGTTGATGCATTTGCATCACGATGCACCCTGCATCACTGTGTCCCGCCTCACCTTCATTGTCTCATTTATAAGAACCCGTGTCAAGCAGTTATAACTACGTGACAATATTTTCGTGATGCGTTAGACGTACAACAGAATAGTCGCCTCTTAAAACAATGCATATTGCATCAATCCTACAAGGCCCATCCCACCTCTTAAACCCAGTATAGCTTTTTGCATTTTGCAAAACTTTCCACAACTTCGCTTTATTTATTGTATCTTCGGGGCTTCCAAAATTTTCACCAACTTTTGTGCGCACCTCCACAAACACAAGTGTCTTAGCTTTTTTACCAAAGAGCAATCCGCCTTGGGCGGACTCGCACACCAAATCAATCTCGGCATATTTTGTCCGGTAATTTTGTTCTAAAATTTTATACCCCTCCCCCTCCAAATATTTTTTAGCCAGCTCCTCCCCAACTTTTCCCACATAATTATGCTCCGCCATAAAAATTAATTATCTAAATTAATTCCTAAAGTTTTTAAATAATTTAAAAAAGATGCAACATCGGTATACAGAAACCCCACCATGCCGACTGCTACTGCGCCGTCAACATTTGCTTGGCTGTCATCAATAAATAAAGATTCCTCCGGCGTCGAACCAACTTTATCAAGTGCATGCACATATATGCCTTTTCCTGGCTTTGTCATTCCAACTTCAGAGGAAATAATAATATTATTAAAAAGACTTTTAAATTAGGGGTAAGTTGTATAAATTTTCCTATGAAAAAATGCGGCATTCGCATTAGATAAAAGCACTGTTTTAAAGCCTTTTTCCTTTAATTTCATAATTGCGTCTGCTAAGACTTCATCTAATTTTAAATAGCTGTCTATTTCTTCTCGAAGCTCTTCCCTAGTTGAATTGATTCCCTCATATTTTAAAAAATAAGTAATAATGTCTTCTTCTGTTAATTTCCCCAAATCAAACTGTTCAAAAACGTTTTTTAAATTTTCGTCTTTCAGCCCGCGCTTAACTATTTTGTCTTTATACCAATTGCTCAACACAGAGTCACATACAACGCCAAAGCAATCAAATATAAAAGTGTTTATTTTTCTTTCCATAAAATTAAATTCATTTACCTAGTCTCGACCCCAGGTTAACATTATGTTAACCTGGGCTGCGCCGGCTAATTATGTTTTACTATTTCCATTAACTTCTTTAAATCGATATCTTTTTTCATAATAACAAAATTACGGCCAAGCTTTTGACCCACAATCGAGCCCTGCCTCACTCTTTTGAAAACAGATATTCTGCTAATCTTCAATATTTTTGCCAATTCAATTATCGTATAAAAATTTTTCTCTATTTGTATTTTACTTTCTATATATATTTTGCTCATTATATTTTCAGGTTAACATAATGTTAACCTGAGTTTATTATATCATATTGTCATAGAGAGTGGTCAAGGGGATACAGATAATGGTTGACAGGGGTTGCTGGCATTGATAGAATTAGTTAATAACAACCGCTTAAGCGATACCGCTTAAGCGGTCACCAAAAGCGCTTAAGCGGTACCCCCACCGCTTAAGCGGTACCGCTTAAGCGGTCTCTAAAAAAAACAAAAAAATGAACAATAATGACTTCCTAACCATACAAGAATTTATTCAAAAATATGATGTTGCCGACATTAGAATTAGAAGAAGAATTCGAAAGTATAAACTGGTAGAACCCCAAAAATTAGAGGGGAATTTAAGCGAAAGGCACGACAAAGGGGTTGGAAATATCATTCTTTTGAAAGAAGATTTTTGGGTAAAAGAACTGGACGCCGTGGCCAAAGAAACCGCTTATGCGGAACCGCTTAAGCGGTCCGACGAAAACAGCCAAAACCGCTTAAGCGGTACCCCAGACCGCTTAAGCGGTACCGCTTATGCGGTCCCGCCAGAAGCACCCTCGCAAGCCGAACTTAACCGCCTAAGCGAATCTGCCTTAGCGGATAATCAGGTAGCCATTGACCGAGAGTTTTTAGAACTCTTAAAAGAAGACCGGGCCGAGAAAAAGGATTGGATTAAAAAATACGAGTCCCTGCTTGGCGACTATAAGGCCAAAGATAACGAACTAATAGAAAGAGAAAAATTTATGCAGGGCATAATAGAAAAGGTAATTGGCGACGCAAGAAATACAAAACAGTTGTTAGTGTCTCAAATTAATTATCTTCAAAAGCAACTTCACGCGCCAAAAAAAGACCCGCCTTTTGGCGAGTCACAAGAGGGGATTAGGTTTGAAGATGGAAACTTCTCAGAAACCGAAGAAACAAAAAAAGGGGCCTAACCCCTTTTTTGTTTACTTATAAATAGCGAAGGTTTTTGCGAAAGAAACGGTAACGGAAGCGCCCCGTTGTGGGCGCTGAGTTACAAGCGCGTTTGAAATTGTATAAATTTAAAATGCGATTTCAAACGACGCTGTGTTTCTGAAGCAAATACCTGAGTGATTATGCTGTTTCGAAATTTTTTGGTGAATATTGCAAAGCCTCGGCCATGTGGTTTACAGAAATTTCTGCTTCTCCAGCTAAGTCGGCAATAGTGCGCGCCACCTTTATCATTTTCATGTAGCTTCTAGCCGACAAATTAAATTTTAAACTTGCCTGCCGTAAAATTGCCTCAACATCTTTTGCTAGTTTGCAATATTTTTTAATATGGCTATTTTTCATTTGGCTGTTTGAGCAAATTGTTTCTGCGCCAAAACGAGCTTCTTGTTTTGCCCGCGCCTGCATTACTCTTTGCCGTATTTTATCTGAGGGCTCCAAAAATTCTGAATTTTTTTGGTTGTCTTCAAACTCTGTTGCGTCAACAGGCATAACAGAAATATGCAAATCAATTCTGTCTAAAATTGGCCCAGAAATTCTTTTCTGATACTTTTGAATTTGATTTTGGCTACAGTTGCAACTCCTTTTTGGGTGCAAGGCATACCCGCAAGGGCAGGGGTTGGCACTGGCCACCAACATAAAATCGGCCGGGTAAGTTATGCGTTGCCTACTTCGCGAAATTGTTAAATAACCGTCTTCTAATGGTTGGCGGAGTGCCTCCATAATTGCGCGCGGGAATTCATTAAATTCATCTAAAAATAAAACTCCGCGGTGAGCCAAACTAATTTCACCTGGCTGTGGTTTACTACCACCACCAACCAAACCCGCAAGTGAAGCCGTATGATGTGGCGAGCGAAACTGACGGGTTGTTATTAAACTTCCACCCGGTGGAATTCCACCCGAGGCCGAAAATATTTTTGTTACTTCCAAACTTTCTGCCTCATTTAACGGCGGCAAAATTCCAGGCAACGCGCGCGCCAACATTGTTTTACCCGAACCTGGCGAGCCAATCATTATAATATTATGCCCACCGGCAGCGGCAATTTCTGTTGCTCTTTTGGCTTGTTCTTGGCCCAAAACTTCTTTCATATCAAATTCAACAACTACATTGTTTTCATTTTTAGATTGTTTATAAACAATGGGAAAAATTTCTGGAACATCTTTTTGAAATCCCAAAAAATGTCTACAAAGTTGAGCAATATCTTCAACCGGAAAAACTTTAACTCCCTTAATGGCGGCGGCTTCATTGGCCGAATCTTTTGGAACATATAAATTTGTGTAACCCGATTCTTTTGCAAAAAGTGCCGCTAAAAAAGCGCCCTTTGTGTGGCGCAAGCTACCGTCAAATGACAGTTCACCTAAGAATAAAGATTTTTCTGGAATTTTAAATTCTAATACACTGCTTAAAATTCCAAGGGCAATTGGCAGGTCGTACATTGAGCCCTCTTTGGGCACGTCGGCGGGGGCCATGTTCACCGTAATTTTCTTTTGTGGGAAATCAACGTCGCTACTTAAAATGGCTGTTCGCACTCTTTCTTTGCTTTCGTCTACCGCCTTGCCCGCCAGCCCCACAATTTCAAACCCGGGCAAACCCTTATTGGCTAGGTTAATTTCAATATCAACCTTTATTGTTTCTAAACCTAAATTCACCACACTTGGCACTTTAATAAGCATATTTTTTACATACCGCTTAAGCGCTACCGCCTAAGCGGTTATATATTAATTATATTTTAAAATAATTTTTTATGCTACTTCAGCGTTGTAACAACTTTCGCAATAAATAATTTCTTCGCGAGTGGGGGAGTAAGAAGTTTCAAATTCATTTTGGCAACCGGGCTTCATACATTTTCTTGGCCAAAGTTGGGCGGGGTTTCGCCAAGCAAATCTGGCGTAGTGCCTGCAATTTTGACATATGCGTGGTAGTGGAATATTTAGCAATTTATAAAATTGTAATTCTTGTTTTGTAATTTTAAAAACACCGGCACATTCATGCGCGCAATTTCCTGCATGAGCACAGCCTACAATTTCTTTTGTAATGGTTTCGGCAACATCTTTAATATCATCGGGCAAATTGCTACCATTCATTGTTATATTAAAATGCTTTTCTGAAAAGTCTCGCCAAACCAATCCTAACTTTTCTGCTTCTTCTTTTTTTAAAGAAAAATGCTCATAAGCATAAGATTCGTTATAGGCCAGGGGGCTTATATTCATTGGGAAAAATTCTCCGTATTCTCTGGTTGTCTTCATGTGCTCAATAATTTTAGGAATCAACTCTTCATATTCTTCTTTTGTGTATTGTTTATTAAAAATACAATACTGTTTGTTACGCAAACTAATACAGCCAAATAAGTATGAAGAATTTTGGCAAAAATAACAGTAGCGTAAATTAGAGACAGAAGGGTAACACTGTGAAGAAAATGCAACATTATATGCACCATCACCCACAACAAGCGATTCATAAATTAATTCGGTTTTGTCGCCAAAATTACTATGGTCGTATGAATCCTTAGCAGGCCCTAAAGTAAAATTTTGACAGTATTTTACATTTTCACCCTCTACAATTCTCCAACTATTTTTAGCATTTTTTGAGTTTTGAATGTAGTCGCCAGAAACGTCTGTATTGTGCCGACCGTGCATAAATTTATTTGGAAATTGCGCCCAGTGTTTGGCACTTTGTTCACGAAGTGCCTCAACGTTAGTTCTTAAGTTTGTTTTTAATTCTTTTAATTTATTATTATATTCTTCTTTAGTGCATGCCTGATTAAAAATATAATAAGATTTATTTTTTAAATTTGCGCACCCAAAACAATTGTTACAACCAACGCAATTTTTACAAAACATAACGTCATTGCAATCTTCGCAGTCTACCGAATATAATGCCTTATAGCACTTAGTAATATTAACAGAATCATAACAAAGTTCTGAATCGTTATACATGTGGCAATCAAAAATATCTTTAGATTTTGCTCCCCAAATAGAATATGCTGAATTTTCTACATACGACAAACCAAATGTTAAGTAGCAATCTTTAGGTTGCGTGGCATTAGCACAATAGTCGCTATTCACTGGCCTGGAAAGCGACCTAGACATAACAGGAACTTCATGCATGAGTTCTTCAAATTGCTCAAAAAATGGTTTTGAAAAATTGTAATCTTTGCCATAACTTAATGGATCCCAAGAGTCGGAATACCATTCTGCCACATCCATTATTTTAGTTGGCGAGTCTTCATGAAAAATAGAAAAAATTTCTTTTCCATGAACATCTTTTTTTCTGAGAAGTCTCCATTCATTACGCCAAGCCCACCTTCTTTGCAATCTGCATTGCGGGCAAAATGTTGGTGCTGGCACTTTTACTTTTTCGTAGAAATCAAAATCGTCGGGCTCTATTACAAACTCGTTTTTACAGTTCTGACAGTTTTTTAATTCTTTATTCATAACTTAATTTATTTCTGAATTATATCACAATTAATTTAGTTGATATAATATTTTCCGTTGTCTTGATTTATAAAACCCTTGAGTTGCATTAGCGATAGGGCAGTGCCAAGCTGAGCAACGGGAACCGCAAAAAGTCTGGCCATTTCATCGGCTTTTAACGGCTCGCGCTTCAGCTGGTCAATAATTTTTTCTTCCAAAGTGAAACACTTGCCTCGCCGAAGCTCCGAAAGGGCGGAGGCGGGAAGCGCGGTTTTTTTGGAAAATTTTAGAGTAATTTTAAAAAAATCTAAAATGTCTTTTGCATCAGCAATTGGCTCAGCTCCTTCTTTTATAAGTTTCATTGTGCCTTGTGAAACTTCACTGGTAATAGGGCCAGGAATTGCAAAGATTTTTCTGCCAAACTTTTTGGCGTAACTTGCAGTAATTAAAGAGCCAGACTCTAAAGCAGCTTCTGTAACTAAAACCGCTTTTGAAAGTCCGGCTACAATTCTGTCGCGTTGAATATAAGTAAAAGTTTGTGGTTGAGTAAAGCCAGGGTATTCAGAAATTATTAACCCGCCTGTGTCTAAAATTTCTCGGTATAATTTTTTTTGACTTGGTGGGTGTATTAAATCAATTCCGCACGGCATAACGGCAATGGTTTTGCCACCGCATTTTACTGCCGCAGAATGAGCGGCCTCATCTCCACCATACATAAAACCCGAAACAATTGTAATGCCTGAAGCAGCCGCTTGAGTCACTATTTGCTCGGTTGCTTTTCTGCCATAATAGGTTAAACGGCGCGAGCCCACCACCGCTAAGCAGTTTTCAAATATTTTTTCATCCCAATTTCCTCTGTAATATAATTTTTTAGGACCCAAACTTAACTGAAGCTCTTTAAGTGCTACTTTTAAAATTTTAGGATATTTTTCACTAGTAATTTCAACAGCTTCTGCCATCTTTATTCACAGAGTTACACACACTTACTTCACTTTGCTAAAAATTGGGTAAAGTTGTTTATCAATTGTTCGTGCAAAACAAACTGTGCCGGCAGAGTGGTCCCAATTTTGGTCAATGCCTGCTCCAACAGGATACAAAGCCCTTGTTGTGTCTTTTTGTGTTGGCTTACTAAATGTGGCGCACAATTCAAAAGATAAATTTGTAACGTCTTTTATATTGTATTCATAATTAACCTTAGATTGCGGATCAACCGGCGCGTTGTAACCAGAAATTGTATCACTTAAATTGACCAAGGTTGGGGGAAGAGCACCTTTACTTTGCCAGTAGTTAACAATTTGAGATTGAATGCCCTGTAAATCTGACACTCTTTGTTGGTCGTACTGAATTAACCTTGCCGAATTGGGTGAGCCAATTATAAAAAACGACCAGACAATTACCACCAACACCAAAACTCCAGCAACCCAAGCAAAGGGCTTGCCAAGTTTTGAAGGGGTCTCGCGTCTGACGTCGTCAAAATAATAACCAAAAACAAAACCGGCAACCAGTAATACAGACAAGGCTTTTAAAATAAAGCGTGCAGTTGTGTCGCCACCTAAAAGATTATTTATTACAGCCACTAAGTCGCCAACAACAACTAAGGCCGCAACAAAAAGAGTTAAATATAAAAGCCATTTTCTAATTTTAGATTCTCTAACAACGGCTTCTCTTCTGTAAATTTTATTTAAATACCAAGACACAATTACAAATAGGGGAAATACAATAAATAAAGAAGAAACCTCAAAACGAATTAGCCCCAATGAATAACTTACAGAATAATAAGAAGCTAGCACATTGGGAAAATAATAATTAATAAATTGCCAGAGCAGTGCAACAAAACTAATTGCCGACCAATAAAGAGTGACAATTGCCAAAAGATGTAAAAATAAATCTCGTGGAATATTTCTTTTTGGCTCTACGCTAATGTTTTGATTGTCCATAATTTTACTTTTTAATAATTTTAATTAACTTAATTATGCCCTCAACTATTCCGTAAAGAATGCCCGCAACAAATAAGCCATAAGAAATAAATATCAGACTAGTTACTAAATCGACGGTAGATTTATTGAAAGTGGGCTGAGTCAAAATAGTTAAAAGTAATACTATTTCACCGGATAAAAATATACCAGCACCCACAATGCTCACTAAAAGCAAAAGCCCAAGAATGAACAATGGAATTGCAAACCAAATCATTAAATAGCCCGTGCCTTCTCCAATGGGGGCAAATATAGACAAAACGGCAAGAACAACTCCTAAAACAACCAAAATAATTCCTAGAATATTTTTTATTTTCATAGCTTTATTTAATTATACTCTTTTAATTGAGATGCGCTATTTTAGACAATTAAGAATCTAATTTAGTTAGCATGCCATTTTTCTTAACTCTAGCAAACATTCGATAAAAAAACCACAACGCCAGCGCTAAATAAATTATATTTAATCCCACGGAAATTAAAAAATAGGAATTTAGAAAGTGCCCCGTATTTACTACTGCCCTTAGGCCCTCAAAAACATAAGTGGAGGGGAGGGCATACGAAATATACTGGATGTATTTTGGCAGAATAGAAACGGGGTAAAATACTGCTGTAAATGGTTGGACTAAAAACATTATACCAAATGCCAGAACTTGAGCCGAAGTTCCAAACCGCAAAATTACGGCAGTTATTATAAGCCCAAGAATCCACCCAAAAAAGATTAAGTTAAACGCAAATGGAATAATGTAAAATCCAAGCGAAAATAAATTAAATGAATATGCAAAAAGCGCAACAACGCCCATTACAATTCCAACCAGGAAAACTCTTATAACCCCTAGTAGGGCAGTGGAAGCAAGGAATTCGCTGATTTTTAATGGCGTTACAAAAATATTTAATAAATTTCTTTCCCAAATATCTTCTAAAAATGCCACCGATAAAGAATGCTGCCCTTCAGATAAAATTTCCCACAAAATTATTGCCCCCAACAGCACTGTTACAATGTTTACGCTTCCTGAGAAATTAGATTGCTGTAAATATTCACTCACAAAGCCCCACAAAAGTAGAGTCATTGTGGGCCAAAAGAAAATATCCATAAGTCTTGGAATACTTCTTTGGTATAAATACAAATGCCTAGTCATTAACGCTTTAATGCGATGCCATTTCATATATTTTTATGTCTCTCTGGCAATTGCCAAAAAAACATCATTTAAATCTTTTCGACCATATTTTTTTATTAATTGTTGTGGCGTTCCATTATCTGTAATTTTACCCTTATTTAAAAATATTACTCTGTCGCAAATTTCTTCAATTTCTAACATATTGTGTGACGTATAAAGAATAGTTAGATTTCTTTCTTTTTGAATTTTTTTAAGAAGTTTTCTGTATTTGTCGGCAATGTCGGGATCTAAAGATGAAGTTGGCTCGTCTAATAATAATAATTTGGGATCGTTTAACATAGCCTTGGTTAAGTTAAGCCGAGTCATTTGACCAGTAGAAAGGTTAGAAGTCATTTTGGGCAACAAATCTTTAATTTTAAAAATTTCAGCCAGTTCTTCTATTTTTTGTTTGGGGTTTTTAATGCCATATAACCCGGCAAAAATTGAAAGATTTTCCCAAACTTTCAAATTACCCGGGAGCGCCACATAAGGTGACGAGAAATTAATTTGCCCCAATATTTCAGAACGATTTTCACTAATCTCTTTACCAAAAATTTTAATTGATCCACTGGTTGGCGTAACCAAATCAAGCAGTGCCTGAATAGTTGTAGTTTTGCCAGCCCCATTTGGCCCTAAAAGACCCAGCGTTTCGCCCTCCTGTATTTCAAAAGACACATCGTTAACCGCAACGAATTTATCAAATCTTTTCACTAAATTTTTTATTTCAACAATTGCCATTCTTAATTTTTAATTAATTATACTTATCAATCATTAAAATTACTTTAAAAATTGAATAGTGGACCTGGGCAGAATCGGACTGCCGCTTCCTCGTTGCGAACGAGGCGTAATACCACTTTACTACAGGCCCAAGCCACATTTTGCTTTTGCAAAAGTGGAATTTTAAATTTTCAATTTTTAATTTTCAATAAATTCGGCGCACTCAGAATCGAACTGAGACCGCAGACTCCCGAAGTCTGCATACTACCACTATACGATGCGCCGTAATTTTTATTTCACCCAATATTTCTGCTTTACTGATTCGTCGGCTTTATTTTGAACTTCAAACTTTTCTTCTTTAGATTTTTCGGCTAATTTTTGTAATTCAATTTCTGACAAGTTAGCTAATTTTTTTGCTTCTTTTTCTAAAAATACTTTTGTATTTTTTTTAGGGTCATCTAAAACATACCCCAATAGGATGTCTAAAATTTGCCCAATTTTTGGCCCAGGCTTTACCCCCAAAACCGTCATTAAGTCATTCCCATTTATCTTTATCATTTTAACAGAAATTGGATCTTTTGAAACCTTTTCAACCAGATATTTTAAGTGCCTCAGTTTATAAGGTTCGGCTTTTGGCACGCCGCTGCCAATTCTGTCGGCCTGGCGCACTTGCAATAATTCTTCCATATTTTCCGGCCCAACATTTTTAACAAGTCTGCGCACTGAAGCCTCACCAACTTCATCTACATTATAATAGAAGAGGTGAAACCTAACCAACTTTGTAATTTTTTCAACTTCTTTTTTTGAAAACTTTAAATTATTTAAAATTTGAAAGGTCATTCGGGCACCAATAATTTCGTGATTATAAAAAGTTGCACTTTCACCTTCGCCAGCTTTAGAACGTGGCTTGCCAACATCATGCAGTAGGGAAGCAATTCTAACATACATATTCAATTTTTTCTTGGCCGTAAATTCCAGTGCTTTTATGGCGTGCATATAGCAGTCGTAAATATGATGTTTATTTTGAGCCACTCCATAATTTTCTAAAAGCTCGGGAATAATAAATTTTAATAAACCCAATTCTCTTAGCAATTCAATGCCATCAGCTGCTTTGTCTGCCATAATTATTTTCACAAATTCATCTCTAATTCTTTCTTTTGAAACCGCCTCTAACCAAATACTATTTTTTTTAATTGCTTTTGCAGTATTTTCTTCTATTTTAAAATCTAAAGTTGTAGCAAACCGCACGGCTCGCAACATTCTTAAGGCGTCTTCGTTAAACCTTTCATCTGCATTGCCAACAGTTCTAATAATTTTATTATCTAAATCTTTTTGGCCTTCAAACAAATCAATGATTTTCTTCTTCCCGTCCATAGCAATGGCGTTTACAGTAAAGTCGCGACGACTTAAATCTTCTTCTAGTTTGTCTGCATATTTTACCTCGTCGGGGTGCCGCTTGTCGGAATATTTTGCTTCAAACCTATAAGTTGTAATTTCTATTTCTGCCAATTTTGGGTCTTTTGAACCTGTACGCGCAGTAACTGTTAAAAAATTGTTCTCGTAAAAGCTGTCTGGAAAGACTTTTTGAATTTCTTCTGGTTTAGCGTTAGTTGTAACATCCCAATCTTGTGGAGCCAGCCCAACTTCGCCAAGGCTTCGCTGGGCAAGCAAAAAATCGCGCACGCACCCGCCCACAATATATGCCTTAAACCCAGCTTTTTCCAACTTTCCAATTATATTTTTTACCTCTTTTGGAATAATCATAATAGTTTATATATCTTAGCCCAAATGTTGCTTTTTTTCAATTTTTTATGTAAAATATGCCTAATAAACATGAATTTAGAAATAAATAAGAAAGCTATAAAAGCAGAGGGAATTAAATTTTTTATTGAAGAAGAGGGGAGAGAAGTTGCCCGTGCTTTTTTATATATAATGAACAACGATTTGCACAAAGAACCTTTTGGACTTTTAGAAGATTTGTTTGTTGACGAAAGCTTGCGTGGACAAGGAATTGGCACAGAACTTTTAAATATGGTTATTGCAGAAGCAAAAAATCAAAAATGTTATAAACTTGTAGCCACTAGCAGGCACGAAAGACAAATTGTGCATAAAATATATGAAAAAGCCGGTTTTAAAAATTTTGGCATAGAATTTAAAATGTACCTAAATGAAAACGAGTAAGAGAAAACAAAAAATTGTAACCATTGGCGGAGGCTCGGGAAGCTTTATGGTTTTAACCGGGTTAAAAAAATATCCTGTTGATTTGTCGGCGGTGGTTACCATGACCGACGACGGCGGTTCTACTGGAATGTTGCGCGACGAAATGGGCGTTTTACCTCCCGGCGACGTTAGGCAATGCTTAGTAGCCTTGTCATATTCCAGCAAAACTTTACGGGACCTATTTAATTACAGATATGGAGCCGGTGGGCTTAACGGGCACAGTTTTGGAAATATTTTTATATCTACATTAGAAAAAATTACCGGCGGGTTTGATACAGCTTTAATAGAAGCCAGCAGAATCTTAAGAATAAAAGGTTATGTTTTACCCGTTACCTTAAAAAGCACCAGACTAGTTGCGGTATTAAATAATGGCAAAGAAGTTTTTGGAGAAAAAAATATTTATTGCAATAAGGGCGACTTTTGTAATTTAAAAAAATTATATTTAAAACCAGCCGCGCAACTTAACCCCAAAATAATTCCAGCAATAAAAAAAGCAGATAAAATTGTAATAAACCCCGGCGACCTTTATTCAAGCTTAATTCCAAACTTTTTAGTTAGGGGATTGCGCGAAGAAATAGCCAAATCAAAGGCAAAAGTTATATTTGTTGTTAATTTAATGACAAAGCCCGGCCAAACCGACAACTTTAGTTTAGGCGAATACATAAATAGTGTTGAAAAATATTTAGGAAAAGGAATTATTAAATATGTTATTTTTAATACTGAAGTCCCCGAGGCTAAATTATTAAAAAAATATACTCAACATGGGGAAGGGCTGGTTGTACCGGGGGATTATAAAAAAATTAACGGTATTAATTTTATTGGCAAAAAACTGTTGAGCCACAAAACTCCGAAAATTGATAAAAACGACGTACTGGCTGCCGAAAGATCTGTAATTCGGCACGACTCAGATAAACTGGCGAAAATAATTTATAATATATAACTAATGATTTTACTTTTTGATTTAGACCACACGCTGTTAGACATTGAAAGATTTAAAGCTGACAAAAGCAAAGTTTTTAAATTGACTTTTGAAGAAAACGAAGCTCACGGCCAAGAGCTTTTTAAAAAACATGGAGTTGGTTACAACCCGTTTAAACACATAAAATTTTTAAAAGATTCCGGTCACATAAAAAATAACGAAGAGGAAAATAAAATAAAAGAAGAATTTGAAAAATTAGTAAAAAATACAGACAACTATTTATTCCCAGGGGCAGAAGACACCTTGGCCTATTTAAAGGGTAGGGGATACAAAATGGTGTTAATGACATTTGGCGACCCCCAAATGCAACAACCAAAAATTGACAGCTCGTGCATAAAAAAATACTTTGAAAAAATTATTTGCGAAGAAAAAGACAAAACGCAAAATGATTTTCTAAAAGAGTTGGCCAACTCAAATGAAGAGGTTCTTATTATAAATGACAGAGCTGACCAATCTTTGGCAATGCAAAAGGCAATTGGGGAAAATGCTAAAATTTTTTTAGTGAAAGGACCATATTCAAAAGATGCCGAACATTCAGAAAAAATACACAAAAGCATAGCCGAGCTTAAAAACATTTTGTAGAATTGTTTTTTGGGCCCTTTTAGGTTAAAATAATAATAAGCTAATTTTGCCCTCGTGGTGAAAATGTCTGCCCCTATGGTGAAATGGATATCATATTTGGCTTCGAACCAAACGTTGGGAGTTCGAATCTTCCTAGGGGCACAAACGTTTCCACAACAACAGGGGTTCGTCGGGTTATACAACCCGACGCCCAGTCGAATGACTGGGCGAGTCCTGGCGAGGGCACTTTAAAACATGAAAAAAATATTATTCGCAATTCTTACGTTGTGCTTATTATCAATAATTTTTGTTCCGGTTTTGGCAAAAGCACAAAATAATGGGTTAGTTTCCTGCACGGACAACTGTGCACTAAACGACGTTTTCACAACGGCAAATAATATTTACGACTTTCTTGTTACCAAAATAGCGGCACCCTTGGCTGTAGTAGCCATTATTATAGGAGGCGTCTTAATGATGACTTCTGCGGGAGACCCTGGGAGAATGGGCATTGGTAAAAAAGTTTTTTATGCGGCAGTTATTGGACTTGTGTTAGCTTTTGCCACAAAAGCAATCGTAAACTTTGCCCTGGGTGCGGTTGGGTGGACAGGCAATTATTTATAGCCCCAATTTTATGCCCCCGTAGCTCAATTGGTACCTGCCTGCCGGCAGGCAGGGAGCAGTTCTATTTTAATTTGAGATTTATGTGGTATACTTACGCCCTACAAAGCATAAAAGATAAACATCTGTATATAGGCATTTCTGAAAATCCCGAAAAAAGATTAATCGGGCATAACTCTGGAATGACAAAATCCACAAAATACAGAAGACCATTTAAAATAATATATAAAGAAGCTTGTAAAAACAGAGCAGAAGCCAGAAAAAGAGAGAAGTATTTTAAAAGTGGCTTCGGCAAAGAGTTTTTGCATAATATCATGCCCCTATAACTTAATGGTAAAGTAGCTGCCTCTTAAGCAGTCAATCTCAGTCCGATTCTGAGTAGGGGCACTTTACAAAACCGAGAAAATAGCTTATACTATCTATATAAATTAACTAAGGCGCCCTGCCTGCCGGCAGGCAGGCGGAAGCGCTTTTACACTATAAAATGGCATTAAACACCAAAGAAAAAACAAAAATCGTAAAAGAAGTTGGGATAAATGAAAAAGACACAGGGTCTTCGGAAGTTCAGATTGGCTTATTGTCAAAAGCAATAGACAAGCTTGTTTTGCATTTGAAAAAGCATCCTCAAGACATCCACTCTAAAAAAGGTTTAATAACAATGGTCATAAAAAGAAAAAAATTGTTAGCCTATTTAAAAAAGACATCGGAAAAAAGATACGCAGTAATTATAAAGAAAATAGGACTCAAGAAATAACATATATATAGAAGGTGATGCAACCAAAACCAAAAGAACAGAGAGTAGAGGTGCTAATAGATGTACAAAACTTATACTATTCGGCAAAAAATCTCTACCACTCAAAAGTTAATTTTCAGGAAGTTTTAAAACAAGCAGTAGCAGGCAGAAAGTTTATTAGAGCTTTTGGGTACGTTGTGCGCACAAAAACTGGCGAAGAAACGCCATTTTTTGATGCTTTGAGTAAAATTGGCATTGAAACAAGAGTAAAAGATTTACAAGAATTTTACGGCGGAGCCAAAAAAGCCGACTGGGATGTAGGAATTGTAATTGATGCTATTCGCACGGCTCCCGGCATTGATGTTGTTGTGTTGGTTTCTGGCGATGGCGACTTTATTGCGCTAGTGGAATATTTAAAAAATATGGGCAAAAGAGTGGAGGTGGCTGCCTTTGGTAGGTCAACTTCTGGCAAATTAAAAGAAGCCGCTGACGAGTTTATTGATTTAGATACCGGCGTTGAAAAATTCTTACTAAAAAAATAATGAAAAATAATAGATAATCGCAGGGGGAAGGAAGAAGTGTGCGGCTATATGAAAGCGTTGAGATTCAACTTTTTCACATATTCGTACAACTCATCTTCCACTGCAAAAATAAATGGCAGTAAAAGATACGTTTGAGATAAAGGTTGGCGAAAAGCCAGTCATAATTGAAACTACAAATTGGACCGAGCAAGCCTCGGGCAGTTGTTTGGTTTCGTGCGGAGAAACAAAAGTTTTGGTAACCGCAGTTTTGTCGCCACACACAAGAGAAGGCATGGATTATTTTCCGCTAACGGTTGAGTACGAAGAAAGGTTTTACGCAGCCGGTAAAATTTATGGTTCACGCTTTATGAAAAGAGAGAGCAGGCCAAGCGAAGAAGCAATTTTAACCGCCAGAATGATTGATAGGGCAATAAGGCCGTTATTCCCAAAAGATTTCATGAAAGAAGTTCAGGTTATTGTTACTTGCTTGTCTTGGGACGGCGAAAATGACCCAGACATTTTAGGAATGATTGGTGCTTCATTTGCATTGGCCACTTCGCAAATTCCTTGGAATGGCCCATTGGGAGCAATAAGAGTTACCAAAAACCCTGCTGCCGGTTCTGAATGGATTTTTAATTCCAATTATGAACAAAGAAAAGATTGCAGTATGGATTTAACTTTGTCTGCCATTGAAAAAGACGGCGACATTTTGGTTAATATGATAGAAATGGGAGCCAAAGAAGTTTCAGAAAAAGACGTTTTAGAAGCCTACGAGGTTGCCAAAAAAGAATTGAAAAAAATTATTGAAGCTCAGGTTACAGCTGTTAAAAAAATTGGGAAAGAAAAAGATGTTTTTGAACCAGCAGTTGAATTAGACATTGCAAATGAAATTAAAGATTGGCTGGGTGACAAATTAGAAAAGGCAATTAATAATGCGCCAAAAGGAGAAAAAAATCTTGGGGCAACCGAAATTTTAAAAGCCGAATTAATTAAATATTTGGCAGAAAAACACCCTGGCGAAGGAAAAGAAAAACAAGTATTATCTTTCTTTGAGAAAGAAATTGAAAGAATAATTATAAAGAATATTATTGAAAAAGACTACCGCCCAGATGGAAGAAAGTCTGTTGATATTAGGGCGCTGTCTTGTGAAGTTGCTGTTTTGCCTAGGGCCCACGGAAGCGCAGTGTTTTTTAGAGGGCTTACAAGAGTGCTTTCTATTTTAACTTTGGGTGGCCCTGGCGACCAGCAAATTTTAGAAGGAATGGAAATTGTTGGAAAGAAAAGGTTTATGCACCACTATAATTTTCCTCCATTTTCTTCGGGTGAAACAGCCCCAATGCGTGGGCCAAAAAGAAGAGAAATTGGGCATGGCGCCTTGGTTGAAAAAGCCTTATTGCCAATTTTGCCAGACGTAGAACAATTCCCTTACACAATAAGAATTGTTTCTGAAGTTGTTTCTTCAAATGGTTCTACTTCGCAAGCTTCAACTTGCGCAGCTTGCATTGCCTTAATGGATGCGGGCGTGCCAATTAAAGAACCGGTGGCTGGAATTTCTGTTGGTTTAGCCAAAGACGAAGAAACCGGAAAATATAAAGTGCTTACCGACATTCAGGGCCCAGAAGATCACTATGGCGACATGGACTTTAAAGTTGCAGGCACTCGCAACGGAATTACCGCAATTCAAATGGATATTAAAATAGATGGCATTGATAAAAACATTATGGAAGAGGCTTTAACGCGTGCAAAAGATGCAAGATTTAAAATACTTGATATAATAAAGAAAGAGATTTCAGAACCAAGAAAACAATTATCACCATACGCTCCTAAAATTTCTACACTTAAAATTAATCCTGCAAAAATTGGAGAAGTAGTTGGACCAAAAGGAAGCGTAATAAATAAAATAATTGAGGCTTGTGGGGGAGTGGCAATAGACATTGAAGATTCTGGATTTGTTTCTGTTACTGGCCAAAACCAAGAAGATGTTGATAAAGCCGTAGCTTGGATTAAAGGAATTGTTAGAGACGTTGAAGTTGGCGAAACATTCCAAGGAAAAGTTGTAAAAATTATGGACTTTGGAGCATTTGTGGAATTATTCCCCGGCACAGACGGCATGGTGCATATTTCAAAGTTTGTAAAAGAAAGAATAAATAGTGTCAGCGAAGTTGTAAAAGAGGGGCAAATAATTCCAGTAAAAGTAATGGCGGTTGACGAGCTGGGCAGAATAAACTTATCGGCAATTGATGCAGGCTTCAAACCCACTCCGAAAAACGAAAAGCATTAAACAAATTAAAAAGTAAAAATATGAAACAGCAATCAACAAAATATTATATTCTCTTATTGTTGGTTGCTGTTTTAGTTATACCTTCGGTTGCCTTGGCCGCGTGGTGGAACCCATTCAGTTGGAATTGGAATATTATAACGTGGTTCTCAAGACCATCAACGACACAACAACAAACTCAAAAACCCACCGACGCAACTACTGACTGGAAAACATACACAAATACTAAATATGGATATTCTATAAAATATCCTACAAATTGGTATATAAACACACAATATTCTAATCTTGACCTTACACC
The DNA here is from genome assembly GCA_903928565.1 of Candidatus Staskawiczbacteria bacterium. GTDB lineage: Bacteria > Patescibacteriota > Minisyncoccia > Minisyncoccales > Staskawiczbacteraceae > XYD1-FULL-39-28. The sequence goes on along the minus strand of CAIYRH010000007.1, from coordinate 58,178 downwards.
TCGTGGGCCCAACAAAGACTATATCGGTGGCGATACCTCAATCTCAAATTATTTAGAAAAAGATGGAATGTATGCTCCGCCAGATTATACTTTAATATCTTGGATGTTTTGGAAAGTTCCGCCGATATCAAAAGAAAGGTCATCAAGTTCCGATTTCATAAAAAAAGAAAACGTTGTTATTAACGGCGTAAAAGGGATAAAAACAACTATTTTGGGCGAACATGAAATAGGTAGTCCGACAAAACTAAATTCCGTGAGAATAATTTTTGAATTAAATAATGGGGAAGAATTAAGCGTTGGCTATGGCTTTGATAATAATAACGTAAATGCCGCCAAAGTTGCCAACCAAATTATTTCCACTTTTAAATTTACAACGCCCGTTGTATGCGCCAAAGAAAGTGAAAAAATGCGCCCTTCAGGCGCGGGATTCCCCGCGCAATGCTGTACCGGCCTAAAAGCAATAACAGGTCATGAATATAATAACGATTGTTCCATAAACAAAACTCCGCCTCCTGGCGATATTGGTACGTGTATCAAATGCGGTGATGGAAAGTGTGCCAGCATGGAAAATAAATGCAATTGTCCTCAAGATTGCAAATAATGCAAAATCTTATAATTTATAATTTAAAAATATGCAACACAAATATTTTAAATTTTTATTAATATTATTTATTGCTGTTTTAGTTGTACCTTCGGTTGCGCTGGCCGCGTGGTGGAACCCATTCAGTTGGAACTGGAATATAATGAGCTGGTTTAAAGCACCCACAACGCAAACACAAACTCAGAAACCCGCCGACTTAACAGCCAATTGGAAAACATTCAAAAATGCACAATATGGATTTGAATTTAATTATCCCAACTCACAACAATGGGACGCGCTAAAAGAAGAAACACATGCATGGAGTGTCATAGTTAGTTTGGGAGATTACTTTGATGTTAGAACTTATCCCGATGAAATTTATGGCAAAACCGTAACTTTTAGACAAATAATGGATGACTATATCGCACAAATAAAAAAAGAAGGTAGCAATTTTACCGTAGAAAATATATCCGTCAATGGCATAAATGGTAAAGAATTTTATTATAACCCTATCAAAAGCGGGGTTCAAACAAATGACTTTCAAGCTTATTTTCCAATAGGTGACACGTCATATGTTGTCTTTGGGGCTGTACAATTTCCAGATGAAGCAACATTTTTAACAAAAGATACATTTAACAAAATTATATCTACTTTTAAGTTAACTGGATCTGCAAACCCAGCACCCATAGTTGTAGGTGACGACAGAGATTCTCATGGTTGCATTGGCTCGGCCGGTTATACTTGGTGCGAAGTAAAACAAAAATGTTTACGCACATGGGAAGAACAATGCCAATAAATTAAAACTTATAAAATTATGCCAACACAAGCAGAAGAACTACAAGCAAAAGAATTTTTAAAGAGGGCCGAAATTCGTACAATGAAAAAAGACCTAATGGCCCTTCGCGAAACCGATGCTCTTAGAGAAAGAGATAAAATTGTTAAGTTAAAAACTTTAGAAGAACAACTTACAGAAAGACAAAAGGCCAATGAATTAGCAGGCGCAAAAAAAGTTGTAGAAAAAATTGGCAGAGACGAAGTATTAACAAAAAATGAAGGCCAAGAAAGAGTTGCCGAAAAAGATTTAAAAAATTATGCCACCGAGCAAGAACGCCAACAAATATTTTTGTTAGAGTCGCAAAGGCTTGGCTTTGAAAAACAAATTGACGACATTGATAAAGTAAAAGACCCAGCTTTAAAATTAGAAAAAAATAATTTATTATTACAAAAACGCACACAACAAGAAAAGTTAAATGCAATTTTAGCCGAAGAAAAAAAGTTTGAAGACGAACAAAAATTTATTGTTGAAAAAGAAAAAACAACCACCATTCCAGAAGAGCGGAAAGGGCTAGAACAATCGCGCTGGGATTTAGATGAAAAAATAAAAGAAGTGGAAAAAAGAAGGTGGGTAGCAGAAAAAGACATTCAAGAAACAACTGCCAAAGTTACAGAAATTGATAAGTCTTCTGAAAACATGGTATTAGAAAAAAATGGTCTGCGTGAAAAAGTTTTAGGAGCGGATAAATCGTTAAGAGAAATTTATTCTGTTATAATGGCCAGAGAAGAAGAAAAGCGAAAGGGGCTTGCCGCCGAACAAGTTGCCAAGCGCGAGGCCTTGGCCAAGGTTAGAGCCGCAGAAAATGAAAAAATGCAAAGGCAACAATGGAAAAACACGCCAATAGCGGTGCCCAGAAAAACAGCCTCACTTACAATGCCCGTGCCAACAAAAAAACCCGTAAAATCTTTTGCGGATGAAGAAGAGGCCCGAAAAAAGTTTTTACAAGACGTAGATAAGGGTGTGCAATCGGGCGGGGGTCAAAAACAAAGTAATATTAAATAATAAAAAATAAGATAATGGAAAAAAAGTTATTAGATGAATTAAAAGAAAAACTTGAAGAACAAAAAAAATCTATTCAAGGTGAGCTAGAAAGTTTTGCAAAAGAAGACCCCAACTTAAAAAATAACTGGGATACCAAATACCCAAATAGGGAAGAGGGCGACAAAGACGAAGAAGCCGATGAAGTCCAAGAATACAACAATAAATTATCTTTAGAATATAGCTTGGAATCAAAATTAAAAGACGTAGTTAGTGCTTTAGAAAAAATAGAAAAAGGGACTTATGGCGTTTGCGAAAACTGCGGAAAAAAAATAGACGAAGAAAGATTGCTTGCTTGCCCCGAGGCAAAAACTTGCTTGAAGTGCGACAAATAGTTTGTAGTTGGTAGTGAGTAGTTTGTAAAAAAAATCCGAGGTTTGCCTCGGATTTTTAGTTGCAAAAAAACTATAAGTATATTTTTGTGAAACTTCCCGGCAAGTCAAAAAAATCATTTGAAAAGTCGTGCTTAAAGTGGATATAGCTTCTTTTTTTTGTTCGGCTGGCTCCACGCAAATCAACAATGTCGGCCCCATTTTCAAAGGCGCTTTTAAATAATTCGTAGTGCAAGGCGTGGCCTATTTTATGTGCTCTGCCTTCGGCATTCACCCCTGTAAACATATTCAAAAATATTTTGTTATTTTCTTTTTCTGAAAAATTAGTCTTTCCATAATCCATAAAATAACCAAAGGCATAACCCTCTACTTCGCCAGTTTCTTTCCCCAGTGCTAATGCCGCCAAACAGTTTTCAGACAATTTTAAAAACACATCTTTTGGTTTTGGGCTGTAACCAATTCGTTGGCCAGATTCTAAATATATTTTATAAATGTCGTTAATTTCTTTTTCCGAAAGTTTGCTTTTTACTACAACATTTGTCGCTTTATAACCATTGTTTATACTGTTTCTTTTTTGGCTATCAAATTTAAATTTATCTTTAAACAATAAAAGTGTTTCTTCGTCTTGAAAAACATAGGGCACTTTTTTATAATTTTTTTCTTCAAGTTTTTTTATAACATCTTGTGCAATTTTATTGTTATAAATCATTGGCAAATCAATTGTAACTTTTGCCAGCCTTGTTGTTTCAATTTGTTTTATAAAATTTTCAAAACCTTTTTCTGTTTGGCAAGCGGGCCCAAAGGGGATATAGATGCTTTTCCAGAAAAGCTTTTTGGTTAATTGGCATCTATACCAAAAATCATCGCCCTGAATAAAGCGATGACCATATTCTTTAAACTGCACTGGGTCAAAAATGTACATGTCTATTTTGTAATATGACACCCGGCTGCGTCGCATTTAATGTGCGCACCAACAGGGTATTGCGACATAAAATTCCACGCTCCAATAACTTCAAAGTGCACGTGGCAACCAGTTGCTTTTCCCGTTCTTCCAGTAAGGCCCAACCTATCACCAACTGTAACATGCTGGCCAGACACAACATAAACCGTTTCGAAGTGTCCGTAGTAAGTTGACGTTCCATTAGGATGCAAAATTGTAACAAAATTTCCTCCACCTTGGTGCCAACCACCGTCGCTGTAAACCCTTTGTACAATGCCGGAAGCTGCAGCATAAATTGGCGTTCCGCATGGGTTGGCAATGTCAATGCCATTGAAATAATGTAAGCCTTGCGTAATGTGCCCCTGCAAAACTGGAGATATAAAATAGTTGTGGGCTAGAGGTACTTGGTGATTGGAAATGGGCACTGGTTTGGCGGTTGATTTTTTAGGCATTACTCCACCAGGAATTACTAAAATATCTCCAACATAAATGTCGTCTTGGTTTGCCAAATCGTTGAAAGAAATAATGTCGTCGGCTTTAGCCTTGTATTTTGCAGCAATGGCCGTCATTGTATCGCCAGATTGCACAATGTGTAAAACGCCGTCTACCGGTAAAATTGTTAAAATTTCGCCATTTTTGATTTTTGAAGAAGAAGATAATTCATTTGCCCAAAGAATGGTATCTACAGAAATGTTGTAAGAGTTTGCAATTGATTGAAAAGTATCGCCCGGTTGTACTGTATAATCGGTAACATCTTTATTTTGCGGGCTTCCACCAAAAACATCTCCCAAAACTTTCCCCGAAACAGCGCACGGAGTAGCCATGGCGCAAAGCGTATTGTTTTGCAATATTTTTAAATCGGGAGTTTCTAAAGGAATGGCAGTTGATTGGCTAGAGAACAAAGCACTGCCGTTTGTATTATCAAATGATGAATTAAAAAATGCCAAATGGTTTGGCACAAGACTAGAGCCGTCGCAGGACATATATATACTTATAAATAGAAAGACAGAAATTAAACCGAAAAAAAACAAAGGATTTTTTGATAATCCCTTAATTTTGAGTTTTTTTATCCTTATTAATAATTTGTTAATTATTTTTAACAACTTAGTTCTAACTTACCATTTTTAAGACCCTAGGTCAAATAGTTATACACACTTTTTTATGCAAAAAAAGAAGCGCGAAGCAGTCCGAAGACCGCTAGGCGCTTTTGCTAAAAATGTTCTCAGAACTCCGAGCCGAAGAATCCCGGGGGACTCGTTGGGGCCGGAGCAACATCTGGATAAGGGGCGTCAGCATTTGTGACACCTTGATGCCAGATACGGTTGCCCGTCACCTTATCGAACTCGTAAGAGCTCCACACTGCACCGTTCTGCTCGGCAACGTAGATGCGTTGTGGCACCTCCGCAGCCATAGCAATAACAGCCCAAGTTCTGGTGGGGGCGACAATCGTCCTCCACTTGTGGCTGTAGTCAAATGACTCGTAAAGAGCTTTGCCATCGGTAACAAGGCTGTTCAGCCCGTACCGGTCGGTAGCCACGGCAATTGCCGCGACGTTTAAGGCCAGAATGGGAGTTAGGTCAAATTTCTCCCATCTGTACAATGCCTTGCCGTCGGCATAGAGACCGAACATGCTATCGATGGACATTGTCACAGCAGACCAGCTGCTGACTAAGGAGCCAACCGGCTTCCAGTCAACACCGCTGTTGACTGAGAAATTGGGATAACCCTTTGCGTCCACCGCAACCTGAAGCTCGCCGTAGACCGACAACGTAACCCCACGCCAATCGCGAGGGCTCGCAACCAAGCGGTAGTTTTTTCCGCCGTCTTTTGACGTGAAAATATTTCCGCCCGAAACGGTTAGAGTCCGGACGAGGCCATCTTTAGAGATGGCACAGGCCGAATAATCCGCGTCTTTCAGGCCTGGCTCAGCTTTCCATGTTTGACCGAAGTCTTTGGTGGCGTACACGCCACCGTGGAAAACGGTAGCTATGCCATACTGGCCCGTGCCAGAAACGGAGATACCCGAGTAGTTACGGATTTCTCCGCACGCTTTCCACGTTGTTCCGCCGTCGTCAGACACAGAAATCATTCGGCCTTTGCCACAGGCGAAAACATATACTCCATCATTGGAGCATGTAAGGCCAACCCACAGTGTGGTGTCTTGGCCGTTTCCACCCGGCGTGCCTCCGTACCCGTTAAACGGCAGTTGCGGGTGGGTCTGGTTCCCGTTATCGGGATTTCCAATAGACCCACCGCCACCTCCGCCACCACCAGGGTAGCCGAAGTTGAGGTAGTCGCCACCCCCCAAAGAGGGATAGTACCCACTACCGTAGTTGCCGTTCGTCGACGAAGTCGCACGATAGTTACCGGCACCACTTCTTGAGAGATTGACTGTCTTCGGGGCGGATGAGACCACGGTGGTGGGGAAGACGTAGAATGCTCCGCCCGACCTGGAGTTCACCAGCGTCTTGGTTGAGGGCTGGTTTTGGTTGAACGTGGACACTCCGCTCTTCAGCGGAGCGGTGTAATCGGCACTATTGTCGACGGCGGTTCGTGAGACTGAATGCCCCGTGTCGCTTCTGGACATTGGGACCAATGGAGCGTTTTGGTGAAACGCTGCCACCGTCGCTTGCGTGGGGTACACCCGCGCCTTCGTCGGCTCCGCCTGGTTGGCAACGAAAATCGCAATTGAGGCCATAAGCGCCAACACGGCGCCTATAACCATCTTCTTCATGGAAATCGCCTTTGCGGCGACGGCGGTTGTTGTTTTCATGGGGTTGGTTGTGGGGGTTGATTGTTGGTTTGGAATTGAAAATTTTCAATATTGGAACTATGACAAAGGCCTTTTGTGGCACTTGCCATAATCCCAATAGTCTGGCTTTATTATGCTATACAGATATGATGTTTGTCAAGCTATTTGATGACATATATAGACACCTACTTTTTCTTCAATGCCGGAAAATTTTTGATAATTAAAAATCGCTTACATCCTGGGGTGGGAGCAGTGGGGTTTTACCCGGGTATTCAGGAACAACACAATCAATTATCCAACTAGTTAGCTTAATATTTCTCCAAAAATTTCCCGCATCACCCCGCACATTTTTACTGTCCTTCACCCATGTCAAAGTTTTATTATCTGCAAAGTCTATTTGCAAAGTTGTTTGCCCCGGATCTACTGGTGCATTAACATACCAATTAATTTTTTTAACTTTTCCATCGGCGCCCAACACACTCTGCTTTTCTCCTTGATCAAGCATATTATCAATCACAACATTATATTTACCATTTTCCTGTTTAATGTCTACTATATGACTCGAGTGACCAAAGAATTGGTCATCAACTTTTATGTAGGAATTAAATGTACAATTTCTGCCATCATTTTTTTTAAACCATTTAATAAACTCCTCATTAAGATTGGGCGGGAAAAAATATTGGTTAACCTTGGTTGCCTTAGTTAAATTTTTTGTATAAAAATCTAGCCGTTGTACGGCACTGGGGCCAGAGGGCACTCCGGCAACCTGAGTTATTTTTTCTAGAAATGGGCAACTCCAAACTTTTGTATTCCTGGGGAGGGTATCGGAATTTGAGTTTAGTGTGGGATTAGGATATCCAGGATAAGAGCCGTCATTAAACGACAAATCATCTTCTAGAGATTTTGCTGCAGAAAGTATGGAACATATTCCATCTTTATTGTCTCCCAAAAAAGAATCTTCAGGTAGGGGATCGTTCTGAACCACATTTTGTTCATCGGCCAATATTTCTCTCGCACACATCGGAGTATTTACAATCACTTCGTCCTCCACATAATAATCTTGATATCTTCCTATCTTTGAATTGTATTTATCATCTCGTGGATTATTTGCAGTATCAAAATACACAGTAATGATATTGCTGGGCACTTTAATATTATTTTCTAAATTCTGTCTGACGATTTCTTTGCTATTATTATTTGAAAAACTGATTCCATCAATAAAAGAATTAAGTTGATCCGTTGTCTTTATATTAAGTTTTAATTGACCCCCTTGATTTAAAGTGCCCGGAGAATTTTGCCCGTAAAGATTAAGGTCAATAATTAATTGTGTTTTGGTAATTAGCTGTTGAACGAGTGAAGCAACATCGGAGAAGCCATACGACGTGGCAGTTTGCTGTATAGAATTTAATTTTGAGATTGCAGAAGTGGCAACTGTGGCATATTTATTAAGAGAGAAAATTGTGCCATCTGTAGAATTTATGAAGGATGACGGATCAGTTGCTCCAACACCTAACTTGTTATTGATATTTCCAGGATACATTAAAATATCCACAAGAACATCGGACGAAGGCGGCACCGGCACGCTTGGCAATGAAGTATTAAAACTATTTATTCTTGAATTTAACCACGAAACAACCAATGCCCTCATCGTCTGATTAGTTGGTGTGTATGTAAATCCACCAGAAATGGCAGTATTAAATTTACTATCTGTTGTTTGTTGAATTAACCAACCAAAGTCTGTTCCTCCATTCGCACCTAAACTCAAAGCAGATTCCACGATATTAAGTGATAATCCTACAGGATCGTTAACGGGACGAATTACGTTATTAGTTGCCGGTAAATTTATATTGCCAGTTCCTGTGCCAGTTTCTGTGCCCGTCCCCGATCCCGCGCCCGAACCTCCTCCAGTTGTTGATGTAACCGTTACTGTTGGGCAAAGTGCTGTAGCGGTTTGCCCACCAGAACTGACGGTAACAGACCCAGAGTATGTACCTGCAGATGGAAATATTCTTGATACACTGGCCGTATTGCCCAAAGGCCCCGACCAACTATATGAATATATTCCATTCCCCCCGGATGCCGAAGCAGAATAAGTTACAGCCCTGCTTAATATTGTTGATGATGAGCTTGTTGAACAAGTTGCACTTAATGGAGTGTTCGTGCCGGATCCTGTATTGGTACCTATGCCGGTGTTTGTTCCTGTTCCTGATGTTTGCGCCACTGTTATACTGGGGCATGAAGCTGTAGCAGATGTTGCTCCAGAATATACTATTACAGATGCTGTATAAATGCCTGGAGCTGTGAATGTTTTAGACATTGTGCTTCCATTTGCACTTGGTCCAGACCAACTATTTGCCCAGGTATATGAATAATTTCCACTTCCACCAGATACCGAAGCCCTGTAAACAACTGACATACCAACCGTTATGTTGTTACTTGGCACAGTACAATTTGCATGTAAAGTTGAACTGTTTGTCACAGCTAATACAATATTCGCCAGAGCACCTAAGGAATTGTTTAATATATTAAATTTCTTATCTGTTTTATTATTATATGCAACAGGCGTCCCGCAATGATTTTGATTTGCCTGATAATTTATTCTGTCTAATTCTTGCGAATACGAAGCTCGAGAGATAAAAAGATTTGATAAGGTGTCTTCTATTTGGATGCAGGGTTGAGTTGTACTTTTATTTCCATTTGCACAACTAGATGTTTTGTATGCTTTAATTGCCAGTTGGGACTGGTAATCAATTGAATTGATAATTTTATTAATTTGGTCAACAGCTGGACCATAATTACAAACATTATCTAACTTTGTGACAATGCCCATGCCCGTGGCAGAATTCATAGGGGAAATTACATAGTTTGAAGATTGCAGGGCGGTTGAAAGAGAGGCTTGTTGATTTTCTACAATGTGCCCTCCAATGAAAGCGTATGTTGCTATCACAAAAACAGAAAACAATATCAATAGCTTGTTTTTGGCAAGCCATAATTTTATTTTGACTATTTGTTCTTTATTCATATTCTTTTATTTAATTTTTTATGTTTATTAATTGTATCACAAATTACAATCTATGATACAATATATAAATGAATTTAACTTCTCCAACAATAATAAAAGAGCTTCTCAAAAAATATGAAACACGCGCTTCAAAAGGTTTGGGGCAAAATTTCTTAATAGATGAAAATGTTTTAAGAAAAATAGTTGAAGCGGGCGACATAAAAAAAACAGACACAATTTTAGAAGTGGGGCCGGGCATTGGAGTTTTAACAAAAGAATTAGCAAGCCGTGCAAAAAAAATTATTGCTGTTGAAAAAAGTTCGGCAATGCAAACAATTTTAAAAGAAACTATTAAGGATTTTAAAAATTAATCTTGCAGACTACCCACTACTCACTACAAACTACAAACTAATAGCAAACATTCCTTATTATTTAACTTCACCGTTAATTAGAAAATTTTTAGAACGGCCCGAAGGGCACCCCAATCCACCGCAAGAAATAATTTTAATGATTCAAAAAGAAGTGGCACAAAGAATTTGTGCAACGGTGGGGGACATGAACTTGTTGGCCGTTTCTGTGCAATTTTATGCAACGCCAAAAATTATAAGTTATGTTTCAAAAAATTGTTTTTGGCCAGCACCAAAAATTGATTCTGCAATAATAAAAATTACTCCCCGAAGTCAAACCTTTCGCCCGACAGGAGGTCTGACTTCTCCCGATAAATTCTTTAAAATAGTTAAAGCTGGTTTTTCACAACCAAGAAAACAGCTTGGGGGGAATTTATCAAAAATATTAAAACTAGAAAAAACAAAAGTTGAAGAATGGCTTCTAAAAAATAATATTCAACCAACCCAACGCGCCCAAACATTGAGCATTGAAGACTGGAAAAACCTTACAGATAGTTTGTAGTGAGTAGTTTGTAGTTTGTAGAAAGGATAATAGTTTGTAGAAAGAGTGAGTAGTTTGTAGAAAATATTAAAATCAAATATATGGGAATAGAATCTTATGGAAATCTAATTGTGTGGCAAAAGGCAATGGATTTAGTTGTTCTAGTTTATAAATTAACTGGAAATTTCCCAAAAGAAGAAATTTATGGATTAACTTCTCAAATGTGTAGAGCCTCGGTTTCTATCCCTTCTAATATCGCCGAGGGAAGCCGACGCAGTTCAAGAAAAGATTTTAGAAACTTCCTTTTAACTGCTTATGGATCTGGCGCGGAATTAGAAACTCAAATAGAAATTGCAAAACGACTGAAATTTGGGAAAGCCGAAGATTATCAAAAAATTGAAAACTTATTATCTGAGATAATGCGCATGTTAAATAAATTGACTCACGAACTAAAAGATTAATTAGCGAGATTAGCTTTTCGTCTACTCACTACCAACTACAAACTACAAACTAGTAAATGTGTGAATAACTTGACTACCTTTAAAAGTTTAGATGGTGTAAAATAAAACAATTTAATACTACTCACTACAAACTAATATGAATTTATTCTCTAAATTTTTAGCACATAAGAAACTAACTGCTTTTACCTTTTTACTTGCGCTATCTATAGGATTTTTATCTCCAGTTGTAGCACACGGGTTAGCTCCTTGGTGCACGCAATGGAATAATCAGGGCATGCTCAATGCAGCTGGAAGTTCGGTAGCCCGTGGTTTTGTAGACCTTTCATTAGCAGTGGGAAAAATATTCAATAGTAGAAATACCGTCGCCAATGCTCAGGAATGGATTATGTCTTTTTGTGGGCCTGGCACTGGAACCGCTGCTGCACAAAAGGCCTATGAAAGTACGGCTGAAAACACAAGGCTCCAAGACCCACCATTTGACGAGGGCATAGGGTTTAAATGGCTTGGCGGTTTAATTGGTGATGTTTTAGTTGATGGCCCATATATGATAGCCAGCTCAGCCATGTCTTCACTTAACTTTATTTTAATTAACTATTTAAGTGCACCAATAACAACAGACCAAAGTTCCAACGGTGGTGCAGATTTTACCAAAGCTTGGGCGCAAGTAAGAAATTTGGGCAACATGCTTATTGTTTTGGGTTTTGTTGTAGTTGGCATTGCTACTGCTTTAAGACTTAGAGAGTATGAAGCAAAAAAACTTTTACTGCCCTTAATATTAGTTGCTTTAGCAATTAATTTTTCTGGGTTATTCTGCGGGTTGCTAATAGATGCAGCAAATTTAATAACAAGTTCCTTTTCTGGAATGGGGCTACAAGGAGCAGGACAGACAGCAGCTGCCACAATACCAGTAATTGGTGGCCCGGCCATTCTTTTATTCCGCCTACAAATTGCCACAAAAACTTTACTTACTAATGATCTCGCAGCATCGGGTATTTTTAATTATGTAACCTTGTGTGCTATGTTCGGAGTGGTTTATTTGGGAATTGCTTTTACTTATTTTTATTTACTTTTTATTTTATTGGCAAGATATGTAATTTTAATAATGTTATATATTTTGTCGCCCTTGGCATTTACTTTTTGGGTTTTCCCGGCTTCAAGACATTTATGGACAGAGTGGTGGGGCCACTTTTTAAAATGGGTCTTCATTGGCGTAATTGGTTCGTTTGTTTTGTGGCTTGCCGCCACTGTAATGACTACACAAAGCCTTTTGAATCAGCCAATTGCTACTTTATCTTCGCCGTCTACCACAACGCCAAATGCCGGACAGTTAATAACTCAAGTTGTTATTGTATTAGGATTTTTAGTTGTAGGGTTTAAAATGACTTCACAAAAAACCGGCATTGCAAAAATGGCGAGCACCGCTGCCATTGGGCTAGTTTCTGGCGGAGCAATGTTAGCAATGGGGGGGCTCACGGGAGCTGCAAAATTAACAGGGGTAGCCGGAGCCGCACAAAGGGGCGGACAAAAAGTAAAAGATTTTGCTACTAATGCAGCAGAAAAATTTGGTATGGCAACAGGAATTCGTATTGTCCCGCAAGGCACAACTGCTTCTAACCAGGCTGCCCGAATGAAAGATCCTTTGGCTAAATTAGACGCAATTCAAGACAACGAAGTGCTTGGTAAAATTGCTGCACAGAAACCATTAACCGCCGCAAAAGCAGCAGAAAAAGCCTCGGCAGTGCAAATATTAGCCAAGAGGAATGCTCTTAGCGCCATTGATTCAACAAAACGAGAAGAAGCTATTGCTTATGCTAAATCATTTGGTGTTTCAAAAGAATTATTAGGAAAAGCCAGCCCAACAGCAGGAGCTACTCCATCAAAGGAAGAAATAATGACACATATATTGAAAGAACGCATCGATAAAAAGGTTGGAGAAGGCATATCTGAAAAAGGAGCAATCAAAATAGCTAAACATTCTATGAAAGGGGAAGGAGTTACAGCTACCGACATGGAAAATGCTAGCCGAACGATAAGACACCGAAGAACTATAGAGGGCGCCCTAGGAATAACTGCCCCAGTTTCCGATGCCGAGGCGAAGAGAAGCATAATGGATAAAGAAGAAGAAAGGCTGGCGACTTCGGGTATGTCTAAAGAAGCTGTGGCAAAACAAATTGTCACTTTTGGAAATAACATTAAATCTGAAGACATTATAAAGAGAAAAGAAAAGTTGGGTGAGGAAAGAATTGAAAAAGCCATTAAGAAAATGCCAACGGATAAAGTTTTGGAATTACCAAAAGAAGCTATGCCTACATTTGCTAAATACGCTGGCACCAACCAAATGACAAACTTGCTTAGAAATGGAAATGATGAAAAAGTGGCTGCATTTACAAATGCTTTTAATGACCACCTAAGAGAGCTCCAGCATGGTGACGCCGTAGCTCAAGAAAAAGCTGTTGAACGCTTTAACGCCATGAAAGAAGCGACGAGAAGAGTAAGAAAAAACGACGACACACGAGGCGAAGGAGGAGGTGGCGGCAATGCCACACCGGCGCCAGAAGGCCCAAGAATAATAATTCCGCCAGGAGCCGATTTTGAGAGAAACCATCCAAGAAGATAAAAGTATATATTAAAAAAATACTATGGAAAAAATAAATTTCAAAGAAGATACGTTTCCTATAATTACAAAAATTCTTCAAGATAACAAAATAGAAGAATCTAATGAAGATATTTTAGAGAAATTATCTAACAACAAACCCTTGCAAGGGCAAATTATTATTAGTGCTGTTGAAAAAATTGTAGTAGATGGCGCTGTCGAAAAAGACATATGCACTTTTTTAGCAACAGAACTAAACATACCAGCATTAACTGCAAGCACCATTTATGCGGAAATTATAAGTAAACTTGTGCCTATTGCAGAAAAATTAGCGGCAAGTGAAATAAATCCTAAAATTCCTGTTGTCAGGAAGCCTAGAATTAAAAAACCTTTAGAAAATATAGCTCCACCGGTTGTTCAACAGAACCAAGGCCCAGACGCCTACAGAGAGCCAATAGAATAGAAAAAAATAAAGGTATAAAAAAAGGGGGGCGGGTGCTTTCGACATTACGTCGATTGCAACCGCCCCTTGTTTGTTTCGCGGGAATTACGCCCGCATGATTGTTTTGTGGGGATTGGACCCACCCGTTAAGCTAGTAGCCACTATCGTCATCGTCAGCAATGTCTTCGGGGGTCGGCTTAATGCCGTAATTCTTCTCGAAGAACGCTGATCGTTCTGCCGACGGGTTTGGTTTTCCGCCGCCCACTTGGCGAGGTTGACGACGCCCGCCAGGTAGCATGAGGCCTGCGCCTCCGCCACCGCCTAATGACAAATACTGGAGACTGTCGGGGAGCGATTTACCCCCCGGCCCACCAATTTCCATTTTGGCGACTTGGAGATGCCCGCTATTAGCTAGCATTAGGTCTTTTACGACCGTTGCATGTGCGGAGTAGGCACCGCTCTCAACGAGTTCTGCCATTACCTGCTCGGGGGACTTGCTCTTATCTGCGGGCAACTGAGCGGTGACCCACTCAGCCATCGCAACATGGAACGGACCGGCTATAAGAGCTGCGTCCCGTTCCTGTGTTGATTTCGCGGCTTCGGCCTCAAGTTTGGCAATCGCGGGTTTTTGCAGAGCCGCTTCCAACCCTGGAGTCGTACGAATTTGTTCAATTCGCACGATAACCTCACCAGTACCTGGCGTGAAGTTTTTACCGTTATTGCCACAAATCCCGGCCTTTGCGAAGTAGCCGGTTTTTCTGAGCAAGAACGTCTGAGCTGCTTTTCTAATCTCCTCGAGGTTATCCTTTGCCAAGGCTTCCTCAAGGGAGAACTTGGCCACAATTCCCCTCATGCCACTAACCACCTCTTCCTCGACCTTATTCTGAAGCCCTGCCTCATCGAGCGGGACTTTCGACTTGATCATCAAGATGAGAGAGTCAATTTCATCATAGGGGAACCGTATGTTCCCAACAATGTCGGCAAACACCAGCAAGCGATCTTTACACCGCAAGCTGTGTGATTCTACTCCCTCGAACTTGAATGTTATCGGCTCGGTCGTGATCCGGTAGAGGCTTATCCCTGGGAATGGGGGGACCCACGTGAGACCGCTCCGGTAGATCTTTTTCTTGATGCTACCAAAACGGCTTTGAAGTGCGACCTCAGCGGTGCCGATGGTCCTTAAACCACCAAACACCCATGCCAGAGCGAGGTAGTAGACCAGCCACTGTCCAAAGCTGGCATTGCCACCGTAGAGGACTTTGAAGACAAAGGCGAAAATGATTACCAACAGAATCCAAAAAAGGATTTTGCCGACAGTCTTTGCCTTCGCCACTAGTCGGGCCAGCAGAGGAGCACCTACTCCACATGTTGCCGTTGCCGCTCGCCGCGTGCCCGTGAACAGTGCCTTTATCGCGCATCGCGCCGTGGCCGGTGATTTTACAAACCACCAGATGCCAAGTGCAATGACAATCGCTGTGCCGTACACCACCCACCAGACGAAACTGGCTTTGGTGGCATAGAGCCAAGCGAGAGCGAAGACAAAGTTCAACAACACGACGCCAAGCGTAACCCATTTCATGATTTTCATCTCTGTTTTTCCTTTCTGTTGCTACTATTCAAAACAATCAAATGACAGCCGGTTGGGTACACCCCAAACCTTCTAAAGCTGTATTTGACAAGGTTCATTGATGCCATTACTATATCATATTATTGGCACCTTGTCAATACTTTGGCCCTGCGCATTGCACATGTGAATAACGCTTGTATCTACTAATAATTATTATGGTATAATAAAATAATGTTGAATTCTGATTTTCGAATTTCGAATAAATTTTAAATGACTTAATTTCGAAATTTTATGAACAATAAATACGACCTAGAAGAGAGAACTTCGAGATTTGGCGGAAACACTATCAAATTTTGTAGGACCATTATGGAAGACAACATAAGTAGGCCGCTAATAAACCAGTTAGTTAGATCTGCAACGAGTATTGGGGCAAACTACATGGAGGCAAATGCCGCAAGTTCTAGAAAAGATTTCAAAAATAAAATATTTATTTGCAAAAAAGAAGCTCAAGAAACAATGCATTGGTTAAAGATGATAACAGAATGCGAACCTGGCAGAAAAAATGAAGCTGAAGTTTTATGGCGCGAAACTCAAGAACTTACTTTTATATTCGGAAAAATCATCTCATCTATGAAATAAATTTTTAAAATTAGAAATTCAAATTTTAATCGAAATTCAAAATTCAAAACTCTTAATTCAACAATCATGGAGCAATATCCTATTCCACAATTTATTGAGTCCGAAAGTAAAATTGCTTTCTTTATATCATTTAGGCAATTCTTTTATTTGGTGGGGGCGGGGATTCTTTCTTTCTTTTTATATTACCTTTTACCAAAACCGGTTTTTTATATAGTGTCTGTAATACTTTTTATTATTTCTGCAATTTTGGCATTTGGAACAATAAATGGCACGCCAATTTTAAATGTTATTTTGGGCTCAATTGGGTTTTCAATGGGAGGTAAAAATTACACATGGAAGAAAAAAGAATCGCCTTATCCGTTTAAACCAATTTCCCGCACTAAAATTAAAAAAATAGATCAGGGTCCTGTTTTACAAGCGCAAACAAGCCAATTAAAAAGAACAAAAACGTTAATAGACCTGAAGACGAAGTGAATTTCTAATTTTCAATTTCTAATTTCTATTAAATTTTAAAATGAACGAAGTTATAAATAATAAAACATATAACCTAGAAGAGAGAACTGCGAAGTTTTCAGAAGATATTTTAGACTTTATAAAAAAACTTAGAATAGATGATATTAATAAAAATTTAGTCGGTCAGTTGGCTAGAGCAGCCACATCAATAGGAGCAAATTACTATGAAGCAAATGCGTCCAGCTCAAAAAAAGATTTTAGAAATAAAATTTACATTTCTAAAAAAGAGGCGAATGAAACAAAATATTGGTTAAGATTATTATCAAATTATCACCCCGAACATAAAGAAAAAATAATGAAGTTATGGCAAGAAGCACATGAATTCCATCTTATCTTCCAAAAAGCAACAAACACGCTTGATAATAAAATTAAACTTAACTAAATATAACTTTAATATAAATTAAAAATTAGAAATTAAAACTTACCCAACGCTATGGCCGAATCAGCAACACAAGCATTTTTAGAAGTACAAGATATTAGAGAGGGTGTTTTGCTTTTGAAAAATAATTCTATTAGAGGAATTTTAATGACCTCTTCAATAAATTTTGCACTAAAATCCGAGGAAGAACAAACTGCCACAATTTTTGCTTTTCAAAACTTTTTAAACTCTTTAGATTTTTTCTGCCAAATTGTTATTCAATCAAGAAACATAAACATAACGCCATATTTAGATAGCTTAAAAGATTTAGAAGAAAAACAAACAAACGCTTTGTTAAAAAAACAAACTTCTTCTTACAGAGAATTTATAAAAGAAATGGTGGTGGGGGATGTGGTTATGACAAAAAGTTTTTACATTGTAATTCCATACAACTTAATGGAAATTTTTGGATTAAAAGGAACACAAAAAAAATTGAACTTTGGTGATGCGCCCGGAAGTGGGAAAAACAGCAAACCAATTAGCGAAGAAGAATTCCAAAGGTGCAAAACGCAACTTTGGCAAAGAATGGAATATGTTTCCATGGGGTTGCGCAGGTGCGGGCTGGAAGCTGTGCCACTTACAACGCCCGAACTCATAGAACTTTTCTGGTCTATTCACCACCCAGACCAAGCCGAAATTGGCTACTATCCAGAAATACTACCAGAATTACTAAAATAAATTAGAGTAATTTCAAAGTTATGAAACTTTTAGATAATATATTGGGGAAAAAAGAAAAAGACCTAACTGGGCAAATTTTTAAAGAAGAGTCTTTTGATGTAAAAGACATTATTGCTCCACCATATATTGGGGTTTTACAAGACCACATAAAACTTGGCGAAAGGTTGGCCAAATCTTTTTTCGTTTTTTCTTATCCCCGTTATTTAAATACCGGTTGGTTTTCACCTGTTATAGATTTAAACACTCCAATGGATATTTCTTTTTTCATTCATCCGGTAAGCAGTGAATTAATTTTAAAAAAGTTAAGAAAAAAAGTTACAGAAGTTTCTTCAGAATTATTGGAAAGGGAAGAGAAGGGCTTAATTAGAGACCCTGCACTTGAAACCGCCTACAAAGACATTGAATCCTTAAGAGATAATTTAATGACTGCCCAAGAAAAAATGTTTAGGCTGGGTTTGTATATTACAATTTATGAAACATCAGAAAAAGAACTGCGCGACACCGAATTAACTTTGCGTTCAATTTTTGAGTCTAGGTTAATTTATATAAAGCCGGCATTGTTTAAACAAAAAGAAGGTTTTATTTCTTGCAATCCGTATGGGATGGACTTAATTAACGTGCACACGCCAATGGACACCGCTCCACTTTCAACTTGTTTCCCATTTATTTGTTTTGACCTAAGTTCTAACGAAGGAATTTTATATGGCATAAACCGTCACAATAATTCTTTGGTTTTGTTTGACAGGTTTAGTTTGGAAAATGCCAACATGGTGGTTTTTGCAAAATCTGGTTCGGGAAAATCTTTTGCCATTAAACTGGAAATTTTAAGATATTTAATGCAAGGCATAGACTGCATAATTGTTGACCCAGAAAATGAATATGAATTTTTAGCCGACGCAGTTGGCGGAGCATTCTTAAAAATTTCTTTAACTTCACCAAATCATGTAAATCCGTTTGACTTACCAATTCCTGGGCCAGACGACAACCCAGCAGATATTTTAAGGTCTAACGTTATAAACTTGGTTGGGCTTTTACGCATTATGTTGGGCGGGCTAACTCCAGAAGAAGACAGCATTTTAGATGAAGCTTTAACGCAAACTTATGCCGTAAGAGACATTACCGTAGATTCAGACCCACAAACTTGGGTAAACAACATTCCCTTAATGTCTGACTTTGAAGAAATTTTACAAAGCATGACTGGCACAGATTCTTTAGTAAAACGTATTGGAAAATTTACAAAAGGAACTTTTGCCGATTTCTTTAACCAGCAATCAAATATTTCCATGGATAAAAGCTTGGTTGTTTTTGGCATAAGAGACATGGAAGAATCTTTAAGGCCAATTGCTTTGTACATTATTATGCGTTACATTTGGAATATTGTGCGCCAAAAATTGAAAAAAAGACTTTTGGTTATTGATGAGGCCTGGTGGCTTATGCAGTCACCCGATGGCGCCTCTTTCTTATTTGGAATTGTTAAAAGAGGAAGAAAATATTGGCTGGGTGTTACAACAATTACTCAAGACGTTGCAGACTTTATGAAGTCTGATTACGGAAAAGCAATTATTACAAACTCTTCTTTGCAACTTTTAATGAAGCAATCAACCGCCGACATTGATTCTGTGCAAAAAACTTTTCAACTTACAGAACAAGAAAAATATTTATTGCTGGGAGCTGCGGTGGGTGAGGGGTTATTTTTTGCAGGCAAAAAACACGTTTTCCTTTCTGTAGTTGCCAGCCAAACAGAAACTCAAATAATTACAACAAACCCGCAAGAAGTTTTACAAAACAGAGAAGCAAAGAAAAATTTAGAGTCGGCTCAAAATTAAAGTTTTTAAAAACCAAAATAATACGTGGCATTATTTCGTAAAAAATTTGCTTTATACTTTTTCGCGCTAAGTGCTTTTTTGCTACGCGCCAGTTTTATTTCTGCGGTAACTTTAGAAGTTAAATACCCAGATTTTCTTGGTAAATCTTTAAATAACAATTCTACAATTGGAGACTTTGTTTGTTATTTATTTAATGCGGGCCTTATTTTAGCCATAACAATTGCTGTTACCACAATTGTTGTTGGAGGAATTTACTATTTAATTTCCTATGGCCAAGGAAAATTTACAGACGAAGGCAAGGCCTGGGTAAAAGCGGGAATATTGGGGTTATTAATTATTGTTTGCTCATCTTTAATTTTATATACAATAAACCCCAACATTGGCAGTTGTAAAATTGATTTTCTGCCACAACTTAATTTAAATCCTTTTTCTAGCAACGACACAGCTGTTCCACCGGGCGTAATTGTTGCCACATATAATGAAATTCCAATAGGAATTTTAACCGAAAACTTATTAACTAGAACTAGCGTTTGCACTGATTTTGATAAATATGGAGACTACGCAACGCCCAGTCCGTTTGAAGAAACCGGTTCAAACAGACAGCCCACTTCTAAAGATTTTGTTAACCAAGATAGAGTTGCTTGTTTAAGACAATTCGTTGAAGGCATGCAGAAAAAAGCCAACGTTGCTGCATTGTTGGGTGCTGAAATAACAAAACTAATGGACACCTGTTCTTGTGCAAACCCCGATGGCTCTTCAAAATGCAGTCCCGTTTGCGACCCCGCCAATGGTGGTTGTCAGTTGCAACAAAATGGCTCGTGCGGAGGAAGTTGCGTTGGCGGTGCGTGTAAACAACCTCCAGACACAAAAGATTGTTGCCCAAGCGTAGCCCTTTCAGGCGGCCAACCGTTAAAAGATTTAAAAACCGGCCAACCGCTTAAAGAATCAAATGGCGACCCTTGGTCAGTTAAAGACCAAATTGAACACGGCCCCATTTATGTTCACGTAAATTGCAAACAAGATACTAGTGGTGCTACCCCCAGCGACAAGGACGTAAACGGAAAGCCCTGCGAACAGGTTTGCAATACAGATGGCGACTGTAAGGCTACAGCAACCTTTTCTGTAGCCGGCGGCGGGTCTAAGATTATTAAGGTGGAAGGTTGCGACCTCTCCACTCACACTTGTGCCAGAAGATATAATGGGTTAGACGAATTTAGGTGCCCCAACACAACACCCGAACCCGGACAACAAGCAGGAGAAGACCGTGTACCACTGGCTACTAATGCTTCGCAGAGCGCAGACGAGCAATGTTCTAACATAAAAAAAATAGTTGCCCCCAATGGACAAGATTATGGTGCACAAGGGGTAATGGTCATAGACCCAATAAAATGGAGAGGAATTAATTTGTGGCAACAAATTAAATTTTATTCCGAGATACTTCCTATGTGGGCACAAGGACAAGGTTTTAAAGAAGATGCAGATAATTTACAAGCAGCCCGTGCACAATTAGCTAAATGCTATTTAGCAATGCCATATGCAGACTTGATAAGTGCCTACAAAGTTGCCCCACAAAAAGACCGCGTTGTTTTACGGCAAACTTCTGCTTACCAAGATTTTACTACTGGGCAAGCGGTAAACGCTTCGCAATATTGCACAGGATTTAATTATAATAATTCTACTTGTTTAAAACACTGCAATGACGACTGCCCAGACACCGGCGATGGCGCCATACAAGCATACGGAGACTGCGACAGCGGCAGTACAAGCGGTGGCAGTGGCGACCAGGTGGCAAGTTGTGTTCAAAATGCTTATAAAACAAGGCCTTGCACAAAAGGAACCGGCGATTCCGCAACTTTTAGTGAATGCATTACTGCTTGCCAAAGCTCCTTAAAAGAAGTTTGTGCGCGCAACTACCCGTCGTGCTCGCCAGAATACAATAATTGTTATCAATGGGCAGGCGATAACGGCCAATGCGTTTTAAATAATTTGGGCAAATGCTTATTTGATACCCAAGGTGCAAAAAATTTCGCAAATTGTGCTAAATTAGACTCTACAGATAAGGGAAATATAAATTTTTGTATAAATAATGCCTACTCTTGTAAAAATGGTTCCGACGAATTTGCTGGCTATAAAGATTGTGTAAATACTCCATTAAGTTTAAATTGCGCTTCTTACAACAATTCTCTTCAGTGTTCTAGTGCCAACGGAATAGGGAACGGCCTTTGGGGCGGTTGCGTTTGGAACCCCGACATTTGTGTAAATAAAAGTTCAAGCGCAGTCTGCAATAAAGCTAAAAACCAAGCTTCTTGCACCGGAAGCTGTGAATGGAAACAAGCACAATGTGCGGGAGCTGCCGCCTGTACGGGCCTAGACCAAACCAGTTGCACCAACGATACGACAGACCAATGCGCATGGCAACCAGCAAATTGCACCGTGTCTTCAACTTGTGCAACTTTTGGCGACCCATCTAGTTGCAATGGTTCAAGTAAATGCAAATGGCAAACAGGAACATGTTCACAAGATTATTCTGCATCATTTTTGTGGCAGAAAAAAAGCGTTCAAAAATGCACCGCCTCGGGCGTGCCCGCCACTAGTGGCAAATGTACAAGCAGTTCAAACCCAGACGCTACCTGCCAAGAAGTTTGCCCCGAAACCTCAAAATGCCCAACTGCTTCAGACTGCGCAGCTTGCCCCTGTGATAAAATAGATAAGCCTATTACCTTTTATGTTCCAGACAGAAGCACTGCAATTAGCAAAAAAGATTGTTCATCAAATGCCGATTGCCCTATTAACCAAAACTCTACTCAACCCTCAACTCCCGGCCAGCCCTCCGCCACCAGCCAATCTATTGCTGGAGAACTTTGCTCAACAGATTCTCCCTCAACTGCTGCCCCCGGGGCTACATCAGTTCCAACGGGCTCAGCCCCTGCCAATGGTTTAAATGCATGTACAATTACAGGAGCAAGATGTCAAACAGATGATGAATGTTTTCAAGATCAGGTTTGCGTAGAAAATATTTGTATGAGCAGTGGGAAAAATGCCATACCTTGCACAGACGATTCGGATTGCGTTGAAGAAGGAGAAACCTGCTCTCCAACAAAAAATGTTTGCGTAACCAATGCTGGTAATGAAAAATCTGGCACAGAAACTCCCAATATAGCCATTTATCAAATGGTGGGCCCACAATGTAATACCTATTCTTACAATGACGACCCGCTTACTTTTTATTGCCAAGATAACTGGTGGGCCGATCCACAAAAAGAGGGCACTGCCAACCCTGCCACACCAGTAGGCAAAGAAAAAACTTGCGACAAGGGCGGAGATATTCCTATTGGCCAAACGGTAGATAATGCTTTAGCCTGGGCTAACAATGTATTTGCTAATGTTGAACTTATGGCTAAAGATGCCCAATTAGTTCTTGACCAAATGACAAAAATTGGAAAAGCAAAAGACACCGAACCCGTAAAAAATTACTGCACGTGCTCTGCACAATATGGAAATGGCGAACCAATTTGCAATACCGATTGCAAATACTCTCAATCTCAATCTCAAGTGCCAATTTGTGCGCCTGCGCCTCCCGACACTCCTGACACCCCACCCACCACTCCCTCCGATCCTGGTTGCATACCAAACAATTATCAAAACTGCGTACCAGCGGGCAGTATATATTGGGGCAACCTATATTGGTTTGACTCATGCGGAAATCAAGGAAGCTATATTGCCCCTTGCATCCCAAGTCCATTTAATTGGAACCTTCCTACTTATAATCCTGCTCCCACTTTCCCTTATAATAATTCTTCTAAAAATATAACCGCCAGCTTACTGGGCACATCGGCAAACAATAAAATTATTTCTGATATCCAACACTTTGACATAAACAATCATAATCCTTTTGTATTAGCTGAAAATGGTTGCCCGCCAGGACAAGTGCAAACTGGCACCGAACAGGCCGAATTAGGAAGTTGCGACTTAGTGCCATGCAAGGGCAGTCCATGCCAACAAGTTGTAGATTATAATTCTCAACTGTGGAATGCATACAAAAAACTAAAAACAGATTACATGAGTTTTGATGTTAATATAATTAAAGAACCCAGAAGCGACATATTAAAACAATTAACTTATTCCAGACAACAGGCAAATACCTGTAGCGTGAACAATACAATTGTTGGCGGAGCAGATACTCGACTGTTAAGTTGTTCGCGCGCTGAAGACGAACTATTACCTCCAATTAATCAAGACAAATTAAACTTTGGCGGTAAAGATTACACTGGCTATTGTTATGGAAAAAATTTAGGAAATGCTGCTGGCAAAGATTTAACCGATGACTGGATGTGTTGCCATGAATGGAATGACAAGCAAGTAGAAAATAATAACCCCATATACAACATAAAAAATAAAAACTATTAAAAAGTTTTTTAAAACTATGAATAAAAAAATATTAATTTTCTTTGCTTCATCAATTTCATTCTTTAGCAGTGCCAACTTTATTTATGCCGCTAATAATGTAGAAGTGCCAGGTGGCCCCTGCGCCAGTGATAATAGCATTGCAACTTGCGCGGTACATTATTTTCAGTGGGGAATTGGAATTGCCGCTGTTGTTGCTGCAATTTCTTTTGTGGTTGGCGCCGTTACGTTAATGGCCTCTGCCGACAACACCGAATTAGCATCAAGCGGAAAAGACCGAATGAGGGGGTCAATATTGGGCATATTACTTTTAGGGGCATCATATATAATTTTAAACACCATTAACCCAAACCTTATTAACCCAACTTTAAATCCTTTAAATAATGTTGAATTAAATCCCACGGCCCCCGCACCTGGAGTTTATTTTTATTCAGATGAAAGTTGTGACACGGGCGCAGGAATGACCACCCAAAGCGCAGACAAAATAGGCGCCGACATTAAAGGTATTAAAATTGTAAATGACGAGACAAATACTTTTGGTTATATTTTGCATCAGGTAGAGGGCCTTGAAAAAGGGGGCGGTTGTGGCGAACCCGTAACAGACAAAACAGATTGCCAACCAACCAATAGCATGAATGGCGCCATAGATGTTTTTAGAATAAATCCAGATGCGGGCTCGGGCACAGATACTCCAGCCGTAACCTTCTATGGCAGGCCATATGGAGGAGCCAAAGGGGCAAGAGCGGGTTTTTACCCTGTTACTGCAGATAAAATTACCGATGCCAAACACACTGAAACACCAAGCAGTATGAAGTTTGATTATACCGGCGTTAATGTGCCGGACGAATATAAAGATGTGGAATGCGTAGATTTTGGATCTTGCCCGGGCTCAATAGATATAGTAGGAGATGACCTAGTTGCCATTTATTCATCTGGTAGCGGTGGTGGTTCAACTACCGGTTCATATTGCGAAACATTTACAAACAGCGTTGCAAACTTAAATACAGACCCGTTTGTGGCGGCTGGCACAAATGAAATGACAACAATCCACATCATTCCCATTATCCAATAAATACAATTTCGATGATAAATAAAATTTTGGCCGTTGCCAACCTAGAAGTTCAATATCCAACACTTCCAAATATAGCAGGACAAAATGCGGCAACTGTCACCGATCTTCCAAGTTACATAAAATATATGTTTAGCGCCGGAATGACCATTGGCTTTATTGCCGTTTTATTTGGCCTGGTTATTGCAGGAATAATGTATTTTTTGTCTGCTGCAAAGCCCGAACTTCAAAGAGAAGCTAAAGACAGAATTTTTAGCGCCATTTCTGGTTTGCTTATTTTGGTTTTGACATATTTAATTATTACCACCATAAATCCCCAATTAAACATTTTTAACATAGATAAATTACAAGATGTTTCTCTACAGCCTGTTGCCGCGCAAAAACTACCAGGCGTTTATTTTTATAATGCAGACAATTGCGACGACAACTCTGCAACTCCATTCGTTTCAAATATTGAAGATTTGGGAACAAAACTAAAAAAGAACAACCTTAAAAAAGTTGACGTAGTAGCAGACACGGCAAACGGCCATTCCTTTTTTACAATTACCTATGAAAATCCAAATTTTTGGGGTAAATGCCAATATTTTAATGGTAAAAAAAAATGTGCCGAAACTGGCAACTTCGTGTCTTCTGCCTCCATTTATGAATATGACCCCAACCCAAATGGAGAAGGCGTTTATTTCTTCCGCAAACCCTGCTTAAATGACAAACCTTACTATAACAAAGTCAAAGACTTAATTGAACATTGCAGTAATAAAAGCGGCGATGTTAAAAACCCAACAGGCCCGCCCGATGCAAATGGCAATGTACCCCAACCAACTTCAAAATCAATGGGCGGCTATTACGAAGTTAAAAATGATGCAATAAACGGCATTTATGTAGCCAACCTTGATGATTTAACCTTTGAAGGGGTTGATGAAACCGAACAAGAGTGCACAAAATATGATAAAGAGGGAAGGTGCGAACCTGGGGCAAGAACCCCGCCAACTCTGGCAGGGGAAAACATTTCTTCCATAATAATAGACGGTAATTATCTTGTTTTGCTTGTTTATGTTTCACCAGAAGAAACTGCCCAATCTGATGATGGTGGACCATGGTCTTTTTGCCAGGAATTTCCAACAACCAACGACGTAAATAGAATAGGCCCACGTCAAATAAAATGGGAACTTATTAGAAACAGTTCAAGCAGAGTACCCAACGCCGTAGCCATTATTCCCATAAAACCACCCCTAGCCGCGCCGCAATCGTTAGCACCGGTTATTACTCCAATTAAATAATTTCATCAAAAAACTGCCCTTTATTGGGGCAGTTTTAATTTAAATTTACTTTGGCGTTATTACTATGTGCCTTTCTGACCCTTCGCCACGGCTTTCCGTTTTTACATCTGTTCGTTGGGACAACTCTGCATGAACAATTCTTCTTTCGTAGGCAGACATTGGTAAAAGCTCTTTTTCTTTTCCAGTCATTGCAACACTGTCGGCATAATCTTTAACTAAATATTTCAAATATTCTATTTTCTTTTTCTTATAACCGTCTATATCTAAATTTAAATAAAATGTTTTCCCTAATTTTTTATTCAAAACCATTCTCAAAATACGCTGAATTTCAAAAAGTGTTTGCCCCTGCTGACCAATCAAAACAGGCGGATCGTCTATTTTTATGTCCAAACTAATAACTTCAGTTTTCTCCTCGCCTTTTTCAACAAAAGAAAATTCAACGGCCACATCTAAAACCGGCATTGTCATTTTTTCAAAAAATTCTGAAACCGCTTCTTTTATTTTTTTTTCTTGATCTTCCATGTTTTAAATTTTTGCTAATTCTGGTTTTTTCTTCTTAAATATAAAGTACTGTTGAATTACAGAAAATATTCCGCTTACTGTCCAATATAATCCTAGTGCAGAAGGCAATCCTAAAAGAATTATAACGGTAATAACTGGCATAAAATAAACCATCTGTTTTTGCATCATTTGTGAAACATCAACTTCTTTGCTCTTCTTGGCCGGGTCAATTTGGTGTTTAGGAAGCAACATTTTTGTCTGGAAATACTGGGTTATTCCTGCCAATATAGCAAGAATTATGTTTGGCTTAGATAAATTTACCAAATGTAAAAATAGAGGGTTTATTTGAATTGGATTAGCTACAAAGCTATATAAAACGGTTAATTTTTTCTGGTTAAGCCCGTCCCAAAAAACTCGGTAAAGCGCTATTAAGATTGGTATTTGTATAAACGTGAGAAGTAATCCAGAAAAGGGATTTATTTTTTCTCTTTTATAAAGAGCCAACATTTCTTTTGCCTGCTTTTCTTTATCGTCTTTATATTTTTCTTGAATTTCTTTCATTAAAGGTTGCAACTTTTGCAAACCTTTTTGCGATTTTACAGCCTTCACGGAAGTGGGGTAGAGCACAACCCTAATAATAATTGTTAAAAGAATTATTGCAATGCCAAAATCGTGCCCGGGCGTAGAATTATACAGCCATACCAATAAATTAAATAATGGCTGGTATAATATAATATAAAAAAAATTTACTATAGATTGAAACATTTTTTATTTTAAAATAAGTCCTAATTTAATAATTGTTTTTTCCACCCCTTCGTTCATTTCAGAAAATTCTCTTTTATCAATTCCTGGCAGTGCAATTATAACAATGTCTGTGCCATTCTTTATAGTATGAAATTTTGCCTTTATTATTTCCGACAACCTTCTTCTAATCTTATTTCTAACAACTGCTTTTTTAGAAACCTTCTGGCTAACAACAAATCCAAATCTGTTAATGCCTAAGTTGTTTTTTGCAATTTTAAAAATAAAGAGGTTGTTTTTAAAGCTCTTAGAATTTTTAAAAATTGCCTCAAAATCTTTTTTCTTTCTTATTCTGTTTACTTTGGGTAGCATTAAAAAATTAAACAGTTATTTTAGCTCTGCCTTTTCTTCTTCTTTTTTGCATAACCTGTTTACCGGTTTTTGTTTTCTTTCTTCTTAGGAAACCGTGGGTGTTTGCACGTTTCTTCTTTTTCGGCTGATATGTCTTGCTCATTGTATCTTTTTTTAGTTAATATATAATATAGCCATTATAGCCCAAAAGACTTACTTTTACAAGATTTGTTATTGTGCGTCTCTGTATATTCCAATCTCACAAGTTATCCACATGTTAATAACAGCCTTCTTTGTCTTCCCTATGTGTTGACAAAGGGTTAATAAAAGGGAAAAATACAATTATGAATAACGTTGAATTATGGCAATCAGTCTTGGCCCAGATGCAATTTCACATCTCTAGAGCTAATTTTGCTACTTGGTTCCAAAATACCGAAATTATCTCTAAAGACAATGAAAAGATAATCATTTCTGTACCAAATGCTTTTTCTAAAGAGTGGCTGAGCAATAAATATAACAAATTAATATTAAAGACTCTTCACGATATTGATGACACCATAAGGGAGTTGGAATTTGTTATAAAACCGCAACCCATAAAGAATGCCGTTCTCAAAACGCCCACCGGCAGAGAAGAACAAGAAGAAATTCAATTAAAATTTGAAGAATTTAAAATAAATAAAGATACCAACTTAAATCCACGATACACTTTTGCCAGCTTTGTTGTGGGTTCTTTTAATGAGTTGGCACATGCTGCCGCCATGGCCGTAGCCGACAACCCGGGCTATACTTACAACCCCTTATTTATTTATGGCGGGACGGGTTTAGGCAAAACACATTTAATTCAGGCCATTGGAAACAAAATAAATGATGAGGCAAAAAAGAAAAAGATAAAATATATTTCTTCAGAAAAATTTGTTTCCAGCATAGTTTCTGCTATTAGAACAAACACCATGGAAGCTTTTAAGGCAAGCCTAGCTCCAATTGATATTTTAATTTTAGACGACATCCAGTTTATAGCCGGAAAAAATAAAAGCCAAGAAGAATTTTTTCACATATTTAATTCTCTTTACGAAAAAAATAAACAAATTATTCTTTCTTCAGACAGGCCACCAAATGCTATTGCCGAACTAGAAGACAGACTAAGATCAAGATTTGAGGGGGGAATGATAGCCGACGTAAGCTTGCCAGACTACGAAACAAGGCTTGTTATTTTAAAAACCAAGCTTCAAGAAAAAAACGCCGACTTGCCAGAAGAGGTGTTAGATTATATTGCAGCCAATGTTAAAAAAAATATTAGAGAATTAGAAGGCGCCCTAAACAAAATTTTAATTCATGGCAAAATAAACCCAAACCTCAATGTTGAAACAACAAAAAAACTATTACGTGGCTTTGTTTTTTCACCATTTGATGTAGCTAATTATAAAAAAATTATTGAAACGGTTGCAAAATTCTACAATTTAGAAGAAAAAAACTTATTTGACCCAACAAGAAGAAAGGAAATTGTTAAGCCAAGACAAATTGCTATGTTTCTACTACGAAAAGAATTAAAGTATTCTTTTCCTGCCATAGCAAGAAAATTTGGAGGCAAAGATCACACCACCGCCATTTATGCCTACAAAAAAATACTGCAAGAAAACGAAGAAAACAACAAATTAACCGAAGAATTAAACTTAATAAAACAGAGAATATATAGTGGATAACTGGTGTTAAATAATCTAATAATTTACATAGCCAAAACAGACAATACAATTTACACATTCTATTTATATAAGCTTTCCACAACTTTTCCACAAAAAAATTACTAGGGAAATAAAATATATTTAAGACTATTTATTTTTTAAAAAACTTAAAAAATTTTCCACATAATAACAATAAGATTAATAATATATTAATCATAATTAATTATGAAAGTAGAAATATTAAAAGAAAATTTAAAAAACGGATTAAGTATTGTTGAAAAGATTGTGGGCAAAAACCCTTCATTGCCAATTTTAGACAATGTATTAATTGACACAGAAGACAGTTTTTTAAGTTTAAGCTCTACAGATCTTGAAACTGCTGTAAAGTTGTGGATATTAACTAAAATAATTAAAAAAGGAAAAGCAGTTGTGCCCGCCAGATTTTTTTCCAACTTTGTTTCATTATTGCCTAACGAAAAAATTATTTTAGAAGAGAAAAAGCAAGGGTTGTATATTGAGTGCAATAGTTTTAAAAACCAAATTCAAGGGTTTAGTCCAGAAGAATTTCCGCTAATTCCAGAATTTAAAAATTTAGAATTTATAGAAGTTGATAACAGAAAATTTTGCCAAGGGCTCGCTCAAATTGTTGATGTCGCCTCGCCATCTCAGTCTAGGCCAGAAATCTCTGGAATTTATTTTATTTTTTCAAAAAACTCAATAAAAATTGTTGCTACGGACAGCTTTAGATTAGCAGAAAAAAACTTAACGCCAGAAGAGCCAATTAAAAAAGAAGTAACATTTATTTTGCCTCAAAAGCCCGCTAAAGAAATTATTAATATTCTGGGCGAAAAAGAAGGTAAAACAAAAATATATTTTTCCACTAGCCAGGTAATGTTTGAGTCTCCCATGAAAGATGCGCCCAGGCCCCAAATTCAAATAATTTCTAGATTAATTGAGGGCGAATACCCAAACTATGAAGAAATTATTCCTAAAAAATTTAAAACTCACGTTGTTATTAAAAGAGATGAATTTTTAAATCAAATTAAGGCTGCATCACTTTTTTCTGGAAAAATTAATGAAATAAAAATAAAAGTTGATGCAGAAAAAAAAGAAGTTGAAATATATGCACAAGATCCAGATGTGGGTGAGAGCAGATCTAGTATAGAATCTAAAGTTGAAGGAGAAAGCATTGAGGCGTCGTTTAACTTTAAATTTTTGTCTGAAGGCCTGTTAAACATTAAAAGTTCTGAGGTGATGTTTGATCTTAGCAAGGAAGATGGGCCATGCATTTTAAAGCCAGTTGGAGACGCTAGTTACATTTATGTGGTAATGCCAATTAAATCTACACAGGTTTAGTCTAATTAAAAACACCTCGTAAATGAGGTGTTTTTTGTTTAGATTAACTTCCGGGAGGCAAATCGGTAGTAATATTATTCGACAACCAGCTGTTAATTCCAGTTTGCCATAAATAGTATTCTGGATCGGCCGAAGGATTTTGTGGCGCAGGACCCGTGGGATTATTTTTATCAACATAATATAAAATTGTGTTTGTGTCACCCGCAGGTAATTGCCCTAATAATACGGGGCTTCTTTCTGTTATTGGATTTGGCGGTGTAAAGTTTTCAACGGGGTGAGAGCTAACTATTTTTTGCATAACTTTATTCCACATGGGAGCCGTAACTCCAATACCTTCATCTTTTGTGGGCACATTATTATTATTTCCTGTCCAAGAACCTATAACAACAAAAGGGGTGTAACCCATTGTCCAACCGTCTACATATCGTTGAGTTGTACCAGTTTTAGCAGCTACTTGGTAACCAGCCACATGCAAGGGGGAATTAAGTCCAAAAATTGGAGCCCTTGCATTATTATCAGATAAAACATCGTTAATTTGTCGCGCCACTTGAGTGTCTAAAACTTTTGTTGGTTGTTCATTGCTTTGCTCAATAATATTTCCATTGGCATCGGTTATTTTTAGAATACTTATTGGTGGAATATAATTTCCTTCTGTTGCAAATACTCCATATGCCGAAGTTAACTCTAATAAATTTACATCTCCTCCGCCCAACACTAAAGATAATCCATAATTATTAACATCGGTGAGCGTTGAAATGCCAAGGTCTTTTGCAGTTTGCAGAGAATCTTTAATTCCAGCCAAATATAAAACTTTTACCGCAGGAATGTTTAACGAACAATCAAGTGCGGTGCGCAAAGTCATTGGTCCGCGGTTTAGGTTGTCATAATCTTGTGGATTATAACACCTACTTCCATCTGAACCGGTTGTTGCATCTCCACTGGCATCACAAGCGGGATTAAATTCGGTTTTAACATCCCATAAAACTGTGCTTGGCGTGTAACCTTTTTTAAAAGCGGTTGCATAAACAATTGGTTTAAAAGACGAACCTGGTTGTCTTTGACCCATTGTTGCTACATCGTATTTTGGTTCAAATAAACAATTTCCCGGACCCTTTTCGTCGCAACCTTCAGGGTATGACGGCGCAAAGTAATCTCTTGACCCTATCAGTGCTAAAATTTGCCCGGTCTTAGGGTCTAAAACAACCATGGCGGCATTATATGCCCCTTTGCTTATACTAGTCTTCTCAGCGTCTTTAATTACTTGTTCGGCATATTCTTGAATGTCCCAATTTAAAGAGGTGTAAACACGCAATCCTTTTTCTTTTAAATAATCTTCACCATATTTATTGTCTAAATATTTTTTAACATACATTACAAAGTCTGGTGCCTTTATGGCTTTTGTATTTTGAGTAAAAGTAATTTTTTCGTTTTTAGCACTTATTAATTGTTGGTTTGTTATAAAGCCTAGTTTTTGCATTTTATCTAAAATGATGTCTTTCCGTTGCAAGAGTTCTGCTTTGTTTGCGCCGTAAGGAGAATAATAACTTGGGCCAGTAATCATTGCCGTTAAAGTGGCCGCTTGTGCCGCTGACAAATCCGAGGCTGGTATACTAAAATAAGTTTGGCTGGCCGATTCGGCACCATAAGCATTTTCTCCAAAAGGAATTTCGTTTAAGTACCAATCAAATATTTGGTCTTTAGAATATTTATTATCTAATTCTACGCTCAAAACAATTTCCTTAATTTTTCTGGAAACACTTTTTTGGTTTGTAAGGTATACAGACCGTATTAATTGTTGGGTTAGGGTAGACCCGCCCTGGCTTTTAGATTGATGGGTGACATCAATCCAAACTGCCCTTAATATTCCAATAATATCAATTCCTCCATGTTGGTAAAATCTAGAATCTTCCGATGCAAGCACGGCATGTTTTAGATTGTCGGAAATTTTATCAAAAGAGACTATTTCTCTTTTCTCTTCTCCATAAATATCGTAAAGCAAAACCTTTCCTGTGTTGTCATAAATTTTTGTAGACTGTATAAATGGCGTTTCTATAAACTTTTCTGGTTGTGGTAAATTCCAGGTGTAATAAACAAACAGCGCCAGAATAAAGGCGCAACACCCTAAAAATAAAAAGACTAAATTCTTTATAATGTAAGACCAAACTTTCTTATTTTTTATTTTGTTTAAAAAATTAAACTTTTTCATGGTTTTTTAAATATTGATACATTATACTCTAAAAGGACATTTTTTGAAAGGAAAACACAAACAAAAAATCCGCCCTAAACGGCGGAAATTTTTTAACATTTTTTATTCTTCTTCCTCTTCTGGATCTTCAACGTCATCGGTGTCGTCATCGGTGTCGTCGTCATCGTCATCTTTGTCGTCATCTGTGGCACCGTCGTCCCAGTTGGTGTCTTCTAGGTCGTCATCTTCGTTTATAAGCTTTGTTAAAAATTCCTCTTCCATTTTTTTATAATATTTTTAATTATATTTAATCCATTATATTTTTTAAACAACTATTGTCAAGCGTTCTTTCTCCACACATGCTAATATGTTTTTAGTGCGGCACAAATTGCTATGCCAATGGCGTCAAAAGCATCGTCCTTTTTTCTATTATTTTTAGTTAAGTCAAAGTGTTCAATATTCACCGTTTTCTTAATCATCTTCTGAACCTGTTTTTTTTCTGCTCTGCCATAACCAGCAATGGCCATCTTCATTTGTAGGGGAGTAAATTCATAAACGGGCAATTTTTTTTCAGCAGCAGCCAGTAAAATAACACCTTTGGTTTGGCTTACGGGCATTACTGTTTTTACATTTTTAAAGAAAAAAAGTCTTTCAACAGACATTACATTTGGTTTATATTTTTCTATGAGTTTGGTAATTTCTTTATAAATTTGCTTAAGGCCGTCTCCTGTTGTTGAAAATTTATCTGTTATTATGCACCCAAAATCTATCACTTCAAATTGCTCGGTGGGGGAATTGCCCTTATTTTTTTTGAGAATAGAATACCCGGTAATTACAGAGCCCGGGTCAATTCCTAATATTATCATTGAGATTAGTTTTTGATATTTGAGTAAATATCGTTTACTGCGTCGTTGTCGTCTAGTGACTCAAAAAGTTTTTCAGCTTGCTCTTTTTCGCGCTCAGAAAGAGTTACTTCTTCTTTTGCAACAAAATCAATTGATGAAGATTCAATTATAATCTGTTTTTCGTCCAGTGCCTTTTTTAAATTGTCTAAATTTTCAGGCTGAGTATAAATATCAATTGTGTCGCCGTTAGATGAAACGTCATCGGCACCCAATTCTATGGCCAACAACTCTATTTCTTCTTTTGATTTGCCTTCGGTCTTAACAGTTATAGCTCCCTTTCTTTCAAACATCCACCTAACAGCTCCCTCACCAGCAATTTTACCATTGTTCTGGTTTAAAATTGATCTTATTTCACCCAAGGTTCGGTTGGTGTTGTCCGTAATGCCATTAATTATTAAGGCAATTCCTCCTGGTCCAAAACCCTCAAAAGAAACTTCTTCTAAACTTTCGCCCGCCAATTCTCCGGTGCCCTTTTTAATGGCCCTTTCAATATTTTCCTTAGGCATATTGGCATTTTTTGCTTGCTCTATTATTGCTTTTAGTTTAGAATTTTTTAGTGGGTCACCAGAACCGCCACCGTCTTTTACGGCAATAGTAATTAGCCGGCCATATTTAGAATAAACTTTGCCCTTTTTTGCATCGTTGGCCATTTTTGTGGCCATAACTGTTTTTGCATGACTATGTCCGCTCATATTGTTTTTTTAGAAAATCTTAATTTAATAAATAATATAATTGTTGCCAAAACAACTGTTGTTACTAAAACTGTAAAAAATAAATACCAAGGATTATTTTTTTGAAGGTTATTTTGGTCTAGGCTTTGGCTTATATCGGCCAAGCCTTGGGTTGCTAAGTCATTATTAGCAGAATTTTTTGCTTTTGACAAGCCCTTAGGCCCTGAGCTTGTCGAATGGGCTTTTGTTGTAATAATGTTTTCTGCCCCAGGCGTTGCGGTAGTGCTAAAAGTCCATCCAGAAGAAGTTTTGTTATAAGATTGGCCCAGGGGTGCAGTTGAATAAGTTGCCGAATCTACGATTTTCTTGTCGGGTGTCAAAAGGTTTATGCCATCGGAATTATTGTTCAACATTATTTTTGTATCGGGTCTTTTGAATATTAAAAATCCATTTGCTAAAATTTTTAGTCCTTGAGTTATTGTAAAAGTTGTGGGTGTGCCACCGGTATCTTGAATTTGCCAGCCCGATAAATCTACGTCGGTAGAATTAGAATTATATAATTCTACCCATTCGTTAGTTTCATCTGCTCCAGAAGGATTTGGTAAAATTTCATTAATAAATATTCCAGTGGGGTAAACTATTGTGGGAGTAGGATCTTGAGTTGGCACGGGTGTTGGCGGTTTATTGTCTGCTTGGCTCGCCGAAGTTGTGACGGAGGTGGCACAGTTTACGCAAGCGACTCCCTGACTCTTAATTTCCTGCAATATTTTGGGGCCAATGCCTTTTACCCTGTCTAATTCATCAACTAACGAAAATGGCCTTGCGTTAATTATTGCCTGAGCTTTTGCTGGCCCAATTCCCGTTAATTCGTCTAATTGCGACAATGTTGCAGTGTTAATATCAATTGTGTCCGCAGCTAAAACCGTGCCTAACGGCAGGCAGGCAAAAGCAGGGGATAATATAAATATAAAATAGAATATAAATATAAGCTTTTTCATAGATGTAGTTTATTATTGTATTTTATAATAAAAGGAGTATAAAAGAAACATATGAATAGGAAAATCTTATTTTCAATAATATTTACCGTTTTGGGACTTCTGGCCTTTCAAGTTTCAGTGAACAAAATTGTTGGTTCTGGGCAAAGTTTTACTTTGTTTGAATTACTGGGGCCAATTGGGGGAATGTTTTTGGGGCCAATTTTGGGCGGGGTTTCGGCTTTTGTTGTAAGGGCCTTAAACGTAATATTTTTGCATCAAAAATTAGACTTGCTAACTATAATTAGGTTTTTGCCGGCAATGTTAGCAGCTGTTTATTTTGGACTAAAACAAAAATCTACTGCAATTATTTTTCAAATTTGTATTTTATTATTTTTATTAAACCCAATTGGTAGGCAGGCGTGGGAGTATTCTTTAATTTGGTTAATTCCATTTGTAGCCACCTTCTTTAAGAAAAAGTTAATTTTAAATAGTTTGGGTGCAACTTTTACAGCCCACGCAGTTGGTTCGGTAATATTTCTTTACACATTTGGCTTAACTCCCGCAATTTGGATAAGTTTAATTCCAGTTGTGTTTATTGAAAGAGGTGTTTTTACAGTGGGAATTTGGGCAAGTTGTTTGGCCTTTAATTTTGCTTTAGATAAACTTACAAACCTTAAATTTGCCTCGGCATTAAAACCGCTTGTTAAGCCAGAGCTTTTATTCAATGCAAGTAAAAGTAATTAAAACCAGGCCTCTAGTTCCTCCACAAGATGATTTGCTTTCTGTTTTAAAGCACAGTTTTTTAAAATATAAGCCAAAAGAGAAGTCTGTAGTAATTGTTACCTCTAAGGTGGTGTCTATCTGGCGCGGAGATTGCATAAAGATAGATAAGAAAACAGATAAAGATAGCCTAATAAAAAAAGAGGCTGATTTTTACTTAAAAAGCACTCACCCAAAATACAACGTAATGCTGACTATGAAAGATAACATTTTAATTCCTACAGCAGGCATAGATGAAAGCAATTCTAACGGATATTATGTTATGTGGCCAAAAAATCCTTTTGCCGACGCTAAAGAAATATATAACTTTACTAAAAAAGAGTTTAAGTTAAAGAATTTTGGAGTAATAATTTCCGACAGTCACACAACTCCTTTAAGAACGGGTATTGTGGGTTTTGGTTTAGCATATTATGGTTTTAACCCTTTGCGAGATTACCGCGGTAAAAAAGATATTTTTGGTAGAAAATTAAAAATGTCGCAAACAAATATAGTTGATTCTTTGGCTTCGGCTGCAGTTTATGAAATGGGCGAGGGCGCCGAGCAAACCCCAATTGCCGTTATTGAAGACGCGGGCGACATTAAATTTGAGACTAAAACCTACAAAAAAGACCCCTTGCTAATTAGCATTAACGAAGATATCTATTCTCCATTCCTAAAAAACGTAAAATGGAATAAGGGAAAATAAAAAAACCGCCGAGGGGCGGTTTTTTATTGGGTTGTTTAGAATAAGCCAGATTGTTTGCGAAGGTGGCCAAGGCCCAGGTGGTTATAAGCTAAGGCGGTGGCAACTCGGCCTTTTGGAGTGCGCTCAAGCAAACCGCATTGCATTAAATAGGGTTCGTAAATATCTAAAATTGTTTCCTCTTCTTCCATGGCAGCCGCCGCTAACGATTGCAACCCAACCGGCCCGCCATTAAACTTTTCAATTAAGGCCAATAAAATATTTCGGTCGCTTGGTTCTAGCCCCATTAAGTCAACCTCTAAAGAGTCTAGCGCGTGCTTGGCAATTTTTTCTGTAATAATTTCTGCATTTTGCACTTGGGCAAAATCTCGCACTCTTTTTACTAGGCGGTTGGCAACTCTTGGCGTAAAGCGCGAGCGTTCAGCAATTGCTTTTACGGCTTCGGGTTCCATCTTAATATTTAAAAGTCTGCCCGAGCGTTCAATAATTTTTTTGATATCTTCTAAATTATAAAAGTTAAGCTGAAATGTTGCGCCAAACCTGTTGCGGAGGGGAGCGGATAATAAACCAGGGCGAGTGGTGGCACCAATTAAAGTAAATTTTGGTAATTTTAGTTCCATGGTGCGCGCCATTGGCCCTTTGCCCAAAATTAAATTTAATTTATATTCTTCAAGTGCAGGATATAAATATTCTTCTATTGTTTTGTTAATTCTGTGAATTTCATCTAAAAATAAAACGTCACCTTCAGATAAATTTGTTAAAATTGCAGCTAAATCTCCCGCTCTTTCAAGAGCTGGCCCCGAAGTAGATTTTATTTTTTTACCCATTTCGTTTGCAACTAAGTAGGCAAGAGTGGTTTTGCCCAAGCCCGAATTGCCATAAAACAACAAATGGTCGGGGCTTTGGCTCCTTTGTTTGGCGGCGGTAATAATTACCTGTATGTTTTCTTTAATTTTGTCTTGGCCAACGTAGTCAGCCCAAGAACTCGGCCTTAAAGCCGAGTCTAAAGTTTGTTCATCAAGTTTAGGTAAAGGGGTTGACATATATATTAAAAAATGCTACAATTGAAGATATTGAACTGACACCAATAAGCGGCTCTAGAGTTGGAGGTATTTATTTGGATTTACCTCAGTTTCGGATAATCTTGCTCCGGCTCGATTATTCCTCAGGCAAATCTTTGTTTATGTCCCAGACATAAGAACACCTCCAGCTCTAAGGCCGCTTTTTTTTGTTATTTTTCAGCTTTTCCCCAGGTATCGGGTTCGTTTCTGGCGTCATAGTCTAATAAATATATTCTAGCTTTTCTAATTAATTCATCTGCCGCATCTCTTAAGTCGCCACGAAGGTCAATTATATGTTCCTCAACTGCCTCTAATGTTTCTGCTAAAATATCTCTTTGTTTCATATTCCCATAATCACCGTTAAAGGCAATTCTGTTTAAGTCTACCTTATCAGCGCCAAACCCCTCAACATCTGCCATGGAAACATAAAACCCTCTAAGCGCATTTAAGGCCACAACAGACGTTTCATGTTTGGCCTCAGGGTCGTGTTCTGGGAATTTTTCGCCTGGTTCTTTTGGCATAAATTATTGATCTATTATTTTATTTTCATCTTCTTCAACAACGCGCAAAACTTCATCCATTGTTGTTCTGCCTTCTGCAACATCTATTAACCCCGATTGCCACATAGTTACCATGCCCTTTTTAATTGCTAAGTTTCTAACCTCAGAAACTGGGGGATTGGTTAAAATAAATCTTTCCATTTCTGAATCTACCAAAAATGCTTCAAATAAACCCTGCCTTCCTTTATATCCCGTGAAGTTACAATCTTTGCATCCGCCTTCTTTGGCTTTTGCAATTTGCACTTTATCTAATTCGGGAATTTTGATTTCTTTTGGCAAATTTTTTAACCCCTTTTTTAAACTGGCCAAAATTCCAGCATCTGGGGCAACAAGCGTGGAACATTTTTTGCAAACTTTTCTGGTAAGTCTTTGGGCAACTGCCATTTTTAGGCCAGAAGCAATGGTTGCTGGTTCTACGCCAAGGTCTACAAGTCGTGGAATGGTTCCAGCTGCATCGTTAGTGTGTAATGTAGAAAGTACCAGGTGACCGGTAAGGGCGGCTTGCAGGGCTATTTTAGCGGTTTCTAAGTCTCTAATTTCTCCAACCAAGATAACATCTGGGTCTTGCCTTACAATAGATCTTAAGCCATCGGAAAAGTCATAGCCTTTTTCTGGTGCAACTTGCGTTTGTGAAACTCCGGTTAGGTGATATTCAATTGGATCTTCAATGGTAATAATTTTAATTTCGGGGTTTTGAATTTTTTTCAAAAAAGCATAAAGAGTTGTTGTTTTTCCCGCGCCCGTAGGACCTGTAACAATAATCATTCCGTTTGGTTTATCAATTTCTTTTTGAAAAGTTTTATAAAGGTCTTCTCTTAAACCCAAGTCGTCTAAAGAAATTAAACTTTTTGGATTTAAAATTCTCATAACAATAGATTCTCCATATTCGGCGGGCAAGCTGGAAGTTCTAACTTCAATTAACAATTCATCAACCTCAATTGTATATCTTCCGTCTTGTGGTTTGTCGGTAATGTTTAGTTTAAGTTTTGAAAGCAGTTTTAACCTTGAAATTAAGTGTTTGTAGGCAGCATGATCAAAAAAAACAACATCTTGTAAAATACCATCTAGCCTAATTCGCAGTCGGGCCTCTTTTTCTTGAGGCTCTAAGTGGATGTCGGAAACATCTAAAGTAATGGCGCCATATAAAATAACATCTAATAAATCAGTGATGCTGGCCACTAAATATTCTTCAATTTTTTTCTTAAAACCGCCAATGTCTTTAACTTGGGCTTTAACTTCTTCAATAATTTTTGGCGAAATTGTTACCGAACCAAGCAGTTTTTTATTTTCTTCCATAATTATTTTATATTTTCTGTTATTATTTTTAAATCGGCTCCATTTTTCATTAATTTTGCAGACAGCTCAAAAATTTCTGCAGTAAGATTTTTTTTAAAATTGTCTGTATAAATTACTAAACCCGTTAATAAGCATTGCGCCGACTCTTTTGTAAGGTTTTCAGTTAAACCAACAACTATCTCTGCAAGTGAGCAGTCTTTTATTAAGTTAATTTTACCAAATTTTTGGTTCTCTTGGCTATTATCGATATCCACAACTGGCGAATCTAATAAAAAGCCATATGAATTTA
Organism: Candidatus Staskawiczbacteria bacterium; assembly: GCA_903928565.1. Lineage (GTDB taxonomy): Bacteria > Patescibacteriota > Minisyncoccia > Minisyncoccales > Staskawiczbacteraceae > XYD1-FULL-39-28. Next base: position 17,891 of record CAIYRH010000007.1, on the reverse strand, counting down.
ACTTTTCTGCCAGCTCTTTTTGATAATCTTTAATGCCAACTGTTATAATTAAATCGGGTTTTGCCTCGGCAAAATAAAAAGAAATATTATCTTTTTTTATAATCCCGCCGTTGAGTGTTAGATGAACTTTTAATGCTTCGTCATTTTTTTCGTAATAAATTTGAGAAATTTGAGCTACGCTGTTTGGAATGGACATTACAAAATTCTTTGGGTAAGAAATAAAATCTATAGAGGGGGACAAAAACTTCAAATTTTCGAGCAATTCGTCAATGAGCAAGTTTACATTTTTGCCTAAATCTTTTAAAGTATAAAAAAGAGCCAGCGTTGAAGCTATGGCTTCGGGCTCCTGAGACGTTATTAAATAAATATTTTTAGAGTCATTAATTAAATTTTTTGTTTCTTGATTTTCCATATATTTAAAGGTTAATATACCCTATAAAATTTAGCTATATAAGTCAATGTTAATAACTCACATAACAAAAAGCGCAAAAGACACACAAAAATTGGGTGAGAACCTGGCCAAAGAAATTTTGTTAAGTCGGACTTCACAAAAAACTGTCGCCTCCGCGCGTGGCTTCGGCGAACCGAAGGCTACGGTTTTGGCGTTGCGCGGTAATTTGGGGGCAGGTAAAACTACATTTTTGCAGGGGTTTGCCATAGGCTTGGGCATTAAAGAAAAAGTCTTAAGCCCTACTTATGTAGTTATGAAGCATTTTAATATCTTTTACCATTTTGATTGTTACAGACTAAAAGACGAGAAAGACGTTTTGGAATTAGGCTGGAAAGAAATTATTTCTAACCCAAAAAACATTGTGGCAATTGAATGGCCCGAACGAATAAAAAAAGCCCTCCCTAAAAATATCATCAAAATAAATTTCAAAACACTCACAGAAAACAAAAGGGAAATAAAATTAAAAGCGTGATATAATTAGCAATGGAAAATAAAAGGTTAATTATTATTGATTCGAATGCGTTGTTGCACAGGTCGTTTCATGCCTTGCCACCGCTAATGACAAAAGCGGGGCAGGAGACTGGGGCGGTTTACGGGTATTTGCTTACTTTGTTTAAGGCTATTAACGATCTGAAGCCAGAGTATGTTGTAGCTTGTTTCGACACAAAAATGCCAACTTTTAGGCACGAAATGTATAAAGATTATAAGGCACAACGCCCTGTAACACCTAGTGGAATTGTTTCACAAATTCCTGTTACAAAAACAGTTGTAGAAGCCTTGCAAATTCCTATTTTTGCAAAAGAAGGCGTAGAGGCCGACGACTTAATTGCTACCATTTGTGCTAAAACACCTAATTTGGATATTTTTATTGTTTCGGGAGACATGGACAACACTCAGCTTGTCAACGAAAAAATTAAAGTTTATACTTTGGGCAAAGGAATAAAAGACACCGTAATTTATGACACGGCAAAAGTACGTGAAAGGTTTGGAGTGGAGCCCGAACAAATGGTAGATTTTAAAGCTTTAACCGGCGACGCTTCTGACAATATCCCCGGAGTTGCGGGCATTGGCAAAAAAACGGCAGCGGAAATTATTCAAAAATATGGCAATATAAAAAATCTTTACGAAGAACTTGCTACAGATACCGCCATTTTAAAACCAAAAGTAAAAGAGGCATTAAAACAAAACAAAGAGTCGGCCTTAATGTCACGCGACTTAGCTCAAATGAAGTCTAATGTTGAAATAGATTTTGTAATTGAAGATTGTAAATTTGGCAAATTTGATGCAAAAAAATTGGCGGAAGTTTTTAATAGTTTGGAGTTTTATAGTCTCGTTGACCGCATACCACAACTGGGTTATAATTAATTAATTAATGTTAACAATAAATTTATTCTAAAATATGGAGAAAATATCATTTAAAGTAGCTCTACCGGTAATCTTGGCAGGAATGTTTGCAGTTGTTGTATTTTTAGCTTTAAACCCCGAAGGTTTAGACCCAAGTTTTTATATAATTTTATTTTTATTATCTGTGTTTATATTCTTTTATGGTTTGCATGTGGGGCAAACGGTTTCGGCTCCGGTACAAAAAATATTAAAAAGAGCAATAAATTTAAGCAACGGAGATTTAAAAACCAGATTTTATTTAGAAACAAAAGACGAATTTGGAGAGCTTGCTCAAATTTTTAACAAAATAGCAGACGACCTAGAAACCAGCAGAGCCAATGCCGCAAACTCGGAAAAGTCTGTTGGAATAAAAGTTAAAGCAAAAACGCAAGATTTACAAGAAACAATAAATGCCCTAGAGCAAAAAGTTAAAAACAGAACAATTGAAATTGAAAAACTTATGCAGGAGGCGGCAAAATTGCAGGGGCAGGCGCAAGAAAGAGTTGCAGAAGCCACTGATATTAAAAGTGAAATTGATAAAATAAAAGCAAAAAAAGAAACAGTTTAAAAAATCGTTTTATATATGCCAGAATTGCCCGAAGTGGAAACAACAGTAAAAGGTTTAAATGCAAAGGTCCTTAACAGGACCTTTGTTGGTGTGTGGTCAGATTGGAAAAAAACAGTTAAAAAACCAAAAGACTTTAAACAGTTTGAAAAAGAAATAAAAAATAAAAAAATAAAAAAAATTTGGCGCCGAGCTAAAAATATTATTTTTGAATTGTCTGGCGAAGCATCGCTTTTAGTGCACCAAAAAATGACAGGGCACTTGCTGGTTGGGAAGTGGGCGCTGAATAATAACACCTGGAAACCAATTAAAAAAGGGCCACTTAATGACCCCTATAACAGATTCTTGCATATAATATTCTTTTTAAATAATGGAGAAATGATGGCTCTTTCCGATGCCAGAAAATTTGCCAAAATTGAATTGTGGAATACAAAAGAATTGTTAAATTCAAATGAGTTTAAAAATTTAGGGCCCGAACCCCTTGAAAGAAGTTTTACTTTAGAAAAATTTAAAGAAGTATTAAAAAACAAAAAAGGCAAGGTAAAACAAGTTTTAATGGTGCCTGAAATAATTGCGGGCATTGGGAATATTTATTCTTCAGAAATTTTATGGCAGGCAAAAGTCCATCCCGAAAAAAGTGTTGCAAATTTAACGGCAAAAGAGTTAGAGTTGATTTACAAAGCCATAAATAAGGTTTTGGTTATGGGTGTTAAATTGGGCGGAGAAAGCTTTTCTGACTACCGCAAACCCGATGGTTCTAAGGGAGACTTTGATACCGAAAGGCGGGTTTATAAAAGAGAAAATCAAAAGTGTATAAGGTGTGGAGAAAAAATTAAAAGAATAAAGTTTGGTGGCAGAAGTGCATTCTTTTGCCCCAAATGCCAAAAATGATAATTTTTTTATTCGGACAAGATTCATATAGGTCAAAAAGGAAACTAGAAGAGATAGTTTTAAGTTACAAAGAAAAACATAAATCTGGATTAAACTTAATTTATATAGACGTGTCTGCCAATAGTTTTAGCGATTTTTATAGCAATTTAAAAATTAATTCGATGTTTGCAGAGAAAAAGTTAATAATTTTAAAGAACGTCTTCATTAACAAAAAATTTCAAGAAGATTTTCTTGAAGCCATAAAAAATTTAGAAGAAATACAAGACATTGTGGTTGTTTATGAAGATTCTGCTCCCGACCAAAGAACCAAATTATTTAAGGCATTACAGAAGCATGCGAAGTGCCAAAGTTTTGATAGTCTTTCGCCTAACGATTTGAAAAAATGGATTGTCGTTGAATTTGCTAATAAGAAGTCAAAAATAAATTCAGAGGCCACAGAATTGTTGGTTAATTTCATTGGAGGGGACCTATGGAGAATGGCAAATGAAATAGAAAAATTATCTAATTATAAAAAAGGGTCACTTGTTGAAAAAGCCGACGTTGAATTACTAGTAAAACCTAACACCGAAAATGACATTTTCAAAACCATAGATGCTTTAGCTTCTAAAAATAAAAAGCTAGCTTTATCTTTGTTGCACAAACACCTAGACGATGGCGACGCCCCCCTATATTTGCTTTCAATGATTGCTTATCAGTTTAGAAATCTCTTAATTATTAAAGAATCTCCTAGAAGCTCCGGGTTGCACCCTTTTGTTGTGCAAAAAAGTAGTTACTTGTGCAATCAATTTTCAATGCCCGAACTAAAAAAAATCTACCAGAAGATTTTTCAGGTAGATTCAGATATTAAAACTGGAAAAATTGATCCAGAAACAGCAATAGATCTATTGCTTGCCGAAATTTAAGCAGTTTTTACCTGCCTGCCGGCAGGCAGGTCTATTAGTCTTGTCAGTCGGGATTTTCTTCGGGAGGCATTATTTTTCTTAATAATTCCAACTTTGGCAGCTTTGTCTAGTGCTTTGTAAATTTCTGGAAGAAGTTTTTTTGCTTCAGCCATTTTTTTCTTAGCAACCAAACTGCGGGCTTCCTTTATTACTGCCTTTATTTTATTTTTGTAGACAACATTGTGCTCATTTCTTCTTGCAGATTGTCTAATAGCTTTTTTAGCTGATTTTGTTATTGCCATATTGTTTTTTTGTATAGAATAAAGATACCATACAATTATTATTTTTGCAATAGTCCTACTCTTTGGACTTTTGTTTTTCTATTAAGTCGCGAAGTTCAGCTGCTCTCTCAAAGTCTAAATTCTTGGCGGCAATTTTCATTTCTTTTTCTAAAAGCTTTTTGTCGTTAACAACCCAAAACTCTTCGGCCACGTCTTCTTTTTTCGAAAAGCCCCAATCTCTAATGTCGGAAATAATAGTTGTTGGGTTTATTTTATTTTTTTTGTTATACGCTATCTGAATTCTCCTTCTCCTGTTTATTTCGGCAATGGCGTTTTTCATCGAAAATGTTTCTTTGTCTGCATACAAAATTACGCGTCCATTTATGTGGCGGGCAGCTCGTCCCATTGTTTGAATTAATGTAGTTTCGTTTCTTAAAAAACCTTCTTTGTCGGCGTCTAAAATTGCTACTAGCGAAACTTCGGGCAAGTCTATTCCTTCTCTTAACAAATTAATTCCAACTAACACATCAAATTTACCCTCTCTAAGTTTTTTTAAAATTTCGGGCCGTTCCATTGTTTTAATTTCAGAATGCAAATACTGGGTTTTAATTCCTCTTTCGGTTAAATAGTCTGAAATTTCTTCGGCCAGTTTTTTGGTTAAGGTAACCACCAATGTGCGGTGTTTTTTATCAATTTGTTTTTTTACCTCTTCAATTAAATCTTTAATTTGGTTTTCGGTTTTTTTAATTTCAATTGAAGGTTCTAAAAGTCCGGTTGGCCGTATAATTTGTTCGGCAATATTTTTTCCTGCTTTTTGTTTTTCAAATAGGGCAGGGGTGGCCGACACATAAATTGTTTGTTTTTGCCGTTCTTCAAATTCTTTAAAATTCAACGGCCGGTTATCTATTGCCGAGGGCAACCTAAACCCAAAATCAATTAGCGTTTGTTTTCTAATTTTGTCTTGCACAGACATTGCGCGAATTTGCGAAACTGAAATGTGTGATTCATCTATAAACATCAAAGACCCTTGTGGATTAAAGTAATTAAAATAGTCCACCAAAGAAAATGGGGGCGAGCCTGGTGCGCGAAATTCCATATGGCTGGAATAGTTTTCTATACCCTGGCATCGGCCAGTTTCGGTGAGCATTTCTAAGTCGTAATTTGTTCTTTGCTCGAGTCTTTCAGCTTCTAAGTTTTTACCTAATTTTTTTAATTTTATTAATTGTTCTTCTAATTCTTCTTTTATATTGCCAATTGCAATTTTCAATTTATCTTGAGGGGCAACCCAAAAAGTAGCAGGAAAAAGTTTGTAGTTTGTAGTTTGTAGTTTGTAGTTTGCGTTTAAACCGGGTTTTGCCTCTGAGATTTTTGCTATAGTATCATTTTCAAATTCTATTCTAATAATCTCCTCGCCGGTTACTACAAAAATCTCGACGATATCTCCTCTAACCCTAAAAGTTGCGGGTTTAAAATCAATGTCGTTTCTTTGGTATTGCAAACTGTTTAATAAAAGTAAAAAATCTTTTCTGGAAATTTTTTGGCCAAGTTTTATTTCTAATGAAGTGCTGCCGTAATTTTCGGGCGAACCAATATTGTAAATACAAGAAACCGAGGCAACAACAATTACGTCTCTGCGTCCGGTGACATCTTGAACCGCTGCGTGCCTTAACCTGTCTATTTCTTCGTTAATTTTTGCGTCTTTTTCTATGTAAGTGTCAGAGTGCGGAATGTATGCTTCGGGCTGGTAATAGTCGTAGTAAGAAACAAAATAGTGTACAGCGTTGTTTGGAAAAAATTCTTTGAACTCTTGGTAAAGCTGGGCTGCTAAAGTCTTGTTTGGGCAAATAACTAAAGTCGGTTTTTGTACTTTTTGAATAACATTGGCCAGCGTAAATGTTTTGCCTGAGCCCGTAACACCCAAAAGAACCTGGTCTTTTATTCCATTTTGTAACCCTTCAGCCAGTTGTTTTATGGCGCGGGGCTGGTCGCCGGTGGGTTTAAATTTTGATTTTAGTTCAAATTTCATATAGAATTACTTTAATACGTATATGATAGCATTTTTGGAGGGTAAAATTATATTAAAAAAGGATAAATTTGTAATTATTGAAGTGGCCGGTGTGGGCTACAAGGTTTTTGTTTCTGCCCAAACCGTGTTCAAATTACCCGCCTCCGCTGAAGCTATGGCGGGCAAGCCAGAAAACAACTACGTAAAACTCTTTATATACCATGATATTAAAGAAGACAAGTCTGATTTGTATGGTTTTCTAAATTTTGAAGAGTTGGAATTTTTTGAAACGTTAATGGACATTAGGGGCGTGGGTCCAAAATCGGCTTTAGACATTGCCGCTCTTGGTTCTTTAGACAAAATAAAAGATAGAATTTTAAAACAAGACGAAAAAATATTTGAGGGCATTCCAGGAATTGGTTCAAAAAAAGCAATGACAATAATTTTGGAATTAACCGGAAAAATAAATATACTCGGCCAAAAAAAGAGTGGTGGCGACGAAGCGGAAAGCGCCTTAGCTCAACTTGGTTTTACAAAACAGCAAGCTAAAGATGCGCTAAGCCATGTGCCAGCCTCTGTTAAAAACTCCGAAGAGCGCATAAAGTTAGCATTAAAAAATTTAGGCAAGTAAAATGAAAAAAGGGGAAGATTTTATTGGAGTGTGCGTAACTTATTTTTGCCATGACGGGAATGGTAATTTTTTATTTAATAAAAGAAATAAAAACTGCAGAGACGAACAAGATAAATGGGATTGTGGTGATGGTGCTTTAGAATTTGATGAAACAGTGGAAGAGGCTTTAAAGAAAGAAATTAAAGAAGAGTATTGCACAGATGTGATAGATAGCGATTTTTTAGGGTTTATGGATGTGCATCGTGAGCACAATGGAGTGAAAACGCACTGGATAGCATTAGATTATAAAGTATTGGTTGATAGAGAAAAAGTAAAAAACGGCGAACCCCACAAGTTTGACGAAATAGGCTGGTTTAAAATGAATAATTTGCCAACACCGTTGCATTCACAAGTTCCCAATGCTATAAAACTTTATAAAGATAAATTAAATTAAAAAAATATGCCAGACGGTGCCGACCATCAACAAGAATATATAAGAGATAGAGCCAAAGAAGAGGGGGTAGATTTTAGCGGTTTAAGTAAAAAAGACCGAGGTTTCAGAGAAGGTAGAGAGAAATTACGTTTTAACGGGCAATTTTCAACCGGCGAAACTTTTGCGGCCTCTGAAAATAAGGGCGAGGCTAATTTTGGTATAATAAAAGACGGCAAAGAAGTTTTTAATTTTAAAGATTTATTGCCAGAAGGGTACAAATTTACTACTCCCGAGCATTGGATAAATTTAGACGAATCATCCGCAGACGCTCCTTTTGATTTTAAAACAGACCCTACAAAATTTAGACAAGAAGTGCAGGGCATTTGGCAATGCGGAGATAAATTTATTTCAGTTGGTAAAATAACTTCTTTGCAAGACATTGTGGCATTATTGCATGAAGTTGGCCATTCAAGAGAAAACCCTGCTGAATTACGCCAGGCCCAAGACATTGGTGACACAAAAAGGGAAGCAGAAATATCGTCGCAACTAGAACGCAAGGCGTGGGCAGAAGCCCTAAGAGACGTAAGGAAAATAAAAGAAGCCACGGGGGCCAATGTTCTTGAAGGGTTTCAAGATGCAGATGACCTTGATAAATATATAAACACAAACATGGCCACTCACCGCTACATGGCCGAACTCAAAACGAGCGGAACAATAAGAAATGTTTTGCAAATGTTAGATATTAAAACTATTTTTGGCACGCCAACAATAAATAAAATAGATAACCTTTTTGATAAAAAGAAACCACCTAAAAAGTAATGGCTATTAAAGAAACAATTAAAAAATATATACCCAAGTTTTTGCTAGATTTTTATTTTTTTTGCTGGGCCCTGTTGGGTGCGGTAGTTTTTGGGTTTCCAGGCCTTGGTCGCCGAAGCCTTGGCGAAGGAGGCGGGAGCTTAAAAATAATTGGGGTAACGGGAACCAGCGGGAAATCTACGACGGTTGATTTTATAACAAGAATTTTGGAAGATGCCCAAAATAAAGTTGCCTCAATTTCAACCATAAGATTTAAAGTGGGCGATAAAGAGTGGGAAAATAAATATAAAATGTCTATGCCTGGGCGTTTTGTAATTCAAAGGTTTTTAAGGCAGGCGGTTAATGCTGGCTGTAAGTATGTTGTTTTGGAAGTTACATCGGAGGGCATAAGACAATTCCGTCATAAATTTATAAATTTTGATTGTGCTGTTTTTACTAACTTAACGCCCGAACACATTGAGAGCCATGGAAGTTTCGAGAATTATAAAAATGAAAAATTAAAATTATTTAGAGCAACAAAAAATATTCACGTTATAAACAGGGACGACAAAAATTCAAAAAACTTTTTAGATATTCCTGCAATTAAAAAAATTACATTTGGATTAGAAGACACAAGAAGCCCTGGTTTTAATTTATCTTTAATTGGAGACTTCAATATTTTAAATGCTCTTGCCGCAATTTTAGTTGCTAAAGAATATGGAGTAAGTTTTGAAATTTGTAAAAAAGCTCTAGAGGAAGCTAAAACAATCCCAGGAAGAATGGAAGTTATAGCCGAAAGTCCAGTTAAAGTTATCGTTGATTATGCCCATACTCCAGAACAATTAGAGGCGGTTTACAAAACATTTATAGCTGGAAAGATGGTTTGCGTTTTGGGTTCTTGCGGAGGTGGGCGCGACAAATGGAAAAGGCCGGTTTTAGGAGAAATTGCCAAAAAATATTGCAATCAAATAATAATTACCAACGAAGACCCTTATGACGAAGATCCAATGGAAATTATAAATGAAGTGGCAGAAAGTGCAGGCCCCGGGGCGCAAAGAATTTTAGACAGAAAAGAAGCTATAGAAACTGCTATTAAGCTTGCTAAAACAGGAGAAGTGGTTATAATAACAGGGAAGGGTTCTGAGCCATGGATGTGCCTAAAAAATGGGCAAAAAATCCCATGGGACGATAGGCAAATTGCCAGAAATGCCCTTAAAAGTAATATTATTAAGTAAATAAAAACATGAAAACACAAGATATTTTTCAGTTAGCTTTAAAAATGGGCACAGATGCCGATTTTAGAGGAAGGGAAGGGGTAGAAAAATTATTAAAGAGAAAAAAAGAAGCATTTGATAATCTTTCGGCGAAAGATCAAGCAGATTTTGACCAAGAAGCGTTGGTTAACCCCTATATGGATTCGATAGTTTTAAATGTTTCTGATGACAAAGAAGTTAAGCGCGTTTTGGTTGGAATTGATATTGAACCTGCAGAAATTTTGTTGGCCAAACAATTGGGAAATATTGATTTGGTTATTGCTCATCACCCTGAAGGGAAAGGTTTAGCACAATTGGCAGACGTAATGCACCTCCAAGCCGATGTTTTAAGCCAATATGGAGTACCAATTAATATTGCAGAATCTTTAATGAGAATTCGTATTTCTGAAGTGGCCAGAGGAGTCAACGCAATTAATCACCAAAGGGCCGTTGATATGGCCAGAATTTTGGGAATTAATTTTATGAATTCTCATACACCTTGCGATAACCTGGTGGCCAGGTTTTTAAAAAATTTAATAGATGAGAGAAAACCAGAAACTGTTGGAGAAATTATTTCTTTGTTAAAAGAATTACCAGAATATAAAGAAGCAATGAAAATTGGAGTGGGGCCAAAAATATTTGTGGGTAGCCCAGAAAATAGAGTGGGAAAAATTGCTGTTTCTGAAATTACCGGAGGCACAGAAGGTTCTGTAAAAATGTATGAAAAAATGTCGCAAGCTGGCATTGGAACAGTAATTGCCATGCATACTTCAGAAGAGCACAGAAAAGAAGCCGAAGCAGCTCACATTAACATTGTAATTGCTGGGCACATGTCTTCAGATTCTATTGGTGTTAATTTATTAATGGACGAGCTAGAAAAACAAGGAATTGAAATTGTTCCTTGCTCGGGCTTTACCCGATTTTCAAGAGCAAAATAAATCGTTTGTTCGGTGGATATTAATGTATTGACTTTAGGTCGTTTTATAATAGAATAGATAGTTATGAGGGGGTGCGAAATTTATTTTCGAGGACATAATAGTTTGTAACGAAGTAGGTCAAAAATATATAACTGAGTTCATTGTCCGAATTCAGGCTCGAGGCAAAAACCAACGTCGTTGCAAGTTATTTACCCCCTCCCCAGAAGCCACCAGTAGAAACTGGTGTTTTTTGTTTGAAATGTTAATATAAAGTTGCAGGAGCAGTATAAAATTAAAATTCTAAACTTATGGTAAAAGCAAAAAAGGAAAAATTAATTGGCAGAATAACTCATTACTTTTCTAACATAGAGGTGGCGGTTATTAGTTTAGTTTCTCCATTAAAAGTTGGCGATAAAGTAAGAGTAGTGGGGGGCCAAGAAACGGATTTTGACCAAAAAATTAAGTCTATTCAAATTGAACATAAAGAAGTTAAAACCGGTAAAAAGGGGCAGTCGGTGGGAATTAAGGTTGAAGAAAAAGTTCACGAGGGCTATAAGGTTTATAAAGTTTAAATAATTTAGAAATGACAGAAAATATAAAAGAAGAAATAAAAGACAAGGTTATAGATTGCATTAATTTAAGTGTTGCGGGCCGGTTAATAATTTTTAAGCCAGATAAAAAAGGCTTAGAAGATTATTTGGTTATTGAAAGAAGGGGCAAATATAAAGAGGATAAAATATATTTTCAGGTGAACAGCCTTCTTTTGCCTGCAAAGAGTGTTAATTTTACTAAGGATTTTTCGCAAGCAGAATTCAAGACAGGAAAGAATTTTTATTTATTGTTTGCCTATTTTAACGAAGTTTCACAAAAAATTGATGACTACATTTGGGTGGTGCCTTCAGTGCAGTTTGTTGACATTGCTGACGTTGTAAAAAACTCCAATGGTAAAAACTTGTTACGCTTTGAGTCGTCGCAAAACGTTAAAGAAAAGAATAAATATTCTAAATTTTTAATAAACGTAAACGATTTAGGCGATGCAACCCTGGCTGCACTAAAAGACAAAAAGCCACTCAGTTTTAAAGAAATTGATTTTGAGAAAAAGAGCACCATCAATTTAGAAAACTTAAAAGATTTTTTATGTTTGGCACGCCAAAATACTTATGCGGGCGGTTCTAGCGGGGTAGACAACCCCAGGCTTTTAGAATCTACACAAATGGAGTTTCAAAAAGCCAGCTATTTTTACAGAGATATTTGTTTTACTGGCAACAAGAAATTTATTGGGCAAGAAATTATTTATCAAAATGAAAAGCCGGTTTGGGGCATGAATTATACAGGCACGGTGCTTGGTAAAATAGAAACAAATTTTTTAAAAGAAGCATTGTTAAAATTATCAGAAAAATGCAGGTTGGGGCAAAATTGTGAATATGAAAAAAGGGAAAATAAATATAAAGATGTGGGCACGGGCACATTAGAAAATTTTGCTGGGCAAGAAGAGCTTTTCATCAATAATAAAAGTATTTATAAATTTGAATATCACGGAGGGCTAATTTAAGCTACATTATGAATGTACAAACAATAAAAAAAACTAATTTGTTTAGTCAGACAGCCAAGATAAAATCTGATGTAATACTGGGGGATTGTTTTGATATCTTAAAACAATTAGAAGACAATAGTATAGATTTAATAGTCACGTCTCCGCCATATGCCGATCAAAGAAAAGATACTTATGGTGGGGTGCACCCTGATAAATATGTTGATTGGTTTTTGCCAATAACTAATGAATTACTGAGAGTTCTGAAACCAACTGGGTCATTTATTTTAAATATAAAAGAAAAAACAGTTGACGGAGAAAGGCATACTTATGTTATTGATTTAATATTAAATATGAGAAAACAGGGATGGCTTTGGACAGAGGAATTTATTTGGAGTAAAAAAAATTGCTTTCCGGGTAAATGGCCAAATCGTTTTCGCGATTCTTGGGAAAGATTGCTACAATTCAATAAGCAAAAAAAATTTAATATGTATCAAGAAGCGGTGATGGTGCCAATGGGTGATTGGGCCAAAACTCGTTTAAAAAATTTGAGTGCTACCGATATGAAACGGGATAATTCAAGGGTCGGAAGCGGATTTGGAAAAAATGTTTCAAAATGGGTCGGTAGGGAAAAGGCCTATCCGACGAATGTTCTAGCAATGGCAACCGAATCATCGAATAAACAACACAGTGCCGTATTTCCGAAAGAATTGCCAGCATGGTTTATCAAGCTTTTTACAAAAGAAGGAGATACTGTTTTGGATCCATTTTTGGGCTCGGGCACGACATCTATTGTTGCCATCTCTCTTGATCGTAACTCAATGGGCATAGAGATAAAAAAAGATTATTATGATCTTGCAATTAAAAATATAAATCAAGAGATAAATAAAACCATATGAAGAAGTTAAATTATGAAAAATTAAATAGATTTATATCGTCTGATGTTATTCAGCCATTTTATAAAATAAGATTAGATAGGTTGGAGTCCGCTAAATTAGCTAATATATCAAAAAGAAAAAATCCTTATCTTTTTAAAGCGAAAAATATTGAAACAGCAGGAGATTTTGCTAAAGCCGTACTTGATGCGTTCTTGTCTTCTCAGGAAGAAACGATTTTTGGAGATCTAATGGAAGACTTAGCTATTCATGTTTGCCACCAAGTCTTTGGGGGAATCAAAGCAGAACAGGGCAAATATCATAGTATAGATTTAATTTTTGAAAGAAACAGCAAAACTTATATAGTTGGCATTAAGTCAGGTCCGAATTGGGGAAACAGTGATCAGATTAATATAATGAAGAGAAATTTTAAGAAGGCAAAGCAAATGATTAGGTCTGCATCGGGCAAGAAAGATTTAGTGTCAATTAATGGCTGCATCTATGGAAAAGATAATGTTCCCCACAAAGTGAATAAAGATCCAGACCTTAGTTATTATAAAATATGTGGTCAAGCATTTTGGGAATTAATATCTGGTGACGATCAACTCTATAAAAAAATAATTCGGCCGCTAGATAAGGAGGCAAAAAAAAGAGACGAAATTTTTAAAAATTTGTATATAGAAAAAATAAATGAAATGACGAAAGATATTGTAAAAGTATTTTATACGAAAAATAATTTAGATTGGGACAAAATTATAGAGTATGTATCTAAAAAACAAAATTAGTTTAATTTGATGAAATTTGTAGCAGATTTACATATACATTCAAAATATTCCAGGGCAGTATCTCCCCTTATGAATTTAGAGAACCTTGATAAATGGGCAAAAATAAAGGGAATTAAGGTAATGGGCACGGGAGATTTTACTCACCCAAAATGGTTTGAAGAAATAAAAAGCAAATTAAGCCCCGCCGAGCAGGGGCTTTTTGAGTTAAGTGGATCAAATTCCGGGACCAGGTTTCTTCTGACTACAGAAATCAGTTGTATTTACAAAAAATTAGGAAAAGTAAGAAAAGTTCATATAATTGTTTTTGCTCCAACATTAGAAACAGTAGAAAAAATAAATTCTGAATTAAGAAAAATAGGAAATTTGCATTCAGACGGCCGGCCAATATTGGGTCTGGACGCCAAAGAACTAACAAGGATTGTTTTGGAAATAGATAAAAATTGTTTAATTATTCCGGCTCATGCTTGGACGCCTTGGTTTTCGGTTTTTGGTTCTAAGTCAGGTTTTGATTCTTTGGAAGAATGTTTTGAAGAATATACCAAATATATTTATGCCATTGAAACAGGATTAAGCTCAAACCCCATCATGAATTGGAGGCTTTCTCAATTAGATAAAATTAATTTAATTTCTAATAGTGATTCTCACTCATTGCCTAAAATTGGCAGAGAGGCTAATGTTTTTGAAGCCGAGTTAAGTTACAATGGCATTGCCAAAGCCCTGAAAACTAAAGATAAAACCAGTAAGAACAAATTACTTTATACAATTGAATTTTTCCCAGAAGCAGGAAAATACCATTACGATGGCCACCGCGCATGTAACGTAAGTTTAAATCCAAGGCAATCAAAGAGCTATAATAATATATGTCCCAAATGTAAAAAACCGTTGATAATTGGCGTTTTAAACAGAGTTGAAGAATTGGCCGATAGGCCAGAAGGTTTTGTGCCAAAAAATGCTATTCCATTTAAAAGCTTAATACCGTTAAATGAAATAATTGCAGAATCGCTGGGCGTTTCTGTTGCATCTAAAAAAGTTGCACAGTATTACAATAATTTGACCAAAAATTTGGGATCTGAATTAGACATATTGCTAGATTCAGCCGAGGAAGATATAAGCAAAAATTCGCTTCCTAAAATTGGCAGGGCCGTCATAAAAATGCGCCAGGGAAAAGTTGCTATTAAACCCGGTTATGATGGGGTTTATGGCAAAATAAAAATTATTTCTGGCTAAAGGGGTCTTTTTTGGTGCATTATTCGTATTAAGCATACCGAGCCCTGTTGACATTTTAAACGTGGCAGAATAATATGATACAATCAATAAGGTAATCAATATGGACTCCAAAACTTTTTACATAACCAAGGCAAAGCTTCAGGAAATAAAGAAGGAGTATGAAGAACTGCTTGATTTTGAGCGTAAAACCGCTTTAAGTCATGACATGCCAAAAATATTTGAATCGGAAGATTTAAATCCAGAATTTGTAAGCTTTCAAGAAGATATTGGTTTTTTGAGGTCTAGAATTGATGAATTGAAAAATATATTAGATAATTGCGAGCTTATTAAGGCGCCACCCAAAAATCTTCAAAGCATTGTGGGGTTGGGATCTAAAGTTAAAATAGATGTTGGCGGGCAAAAAGATGAATTTTTAATTGTGGGCACATTAGAAGCCAATCCCGCCCTGGGAAAAATTAGTAATGAGTCTCCAGTGGGGAAGGCATTAATGGGACATAAAATTGGTGACGATGTTGTTATCTCTTCATTTTTAAAAACTCCTTATAAAATTAGGAACATTAAATACGAAATTAACTAAATGGACGAAATAATTAAATTTTTCATTGAAATAGGGAAATTGAAAAGAATGCCAAGGCGAGGTTGGGTTATAAGAGATGTAAAAAACCCTGAAACTATTGCCGAGCATACATTTAGAGCAACTATAATGGCTTGGGTTTTAGCCGATCAAAAGGACAAGAAAATGAATATGGCAAAACTTTTGAAAATGGCATTAGTTCATGATTTGTGCGAAATTTATGCAGGAGATACAACTCTCTACGATTCAATTCTTCCAAAAGACAAGAAAAAAAGAGCAGCATTGTTAAAAACCTGGCCAAGATTTACAGAAAAAGAGAAAAAGAGATTGGCCGAAAAGAAATATAAAAAAGAAAAAGCGGGTTTAGAAAAGTTAACTAAAAATTTGCCAGCTAAATTAAAAGATGAAATGATGTCTTTGTGGCTAGATTACGAAAAGGGGAAAAGCCGAGAAGGTAAATTCTTTAGACATGCCGACAGAATGGAAGGTTTTTTGCAAGCAGCAGAATATTGGCGAGACAACAAAACAGTTCCTCAAGAGCCTTATTGGTTGCAAGCAGATGAACTGCACGATGACCCAGTACTCTTAAAATTTATGGGTCAAATTGAGAAAGAATTTCATAAAAAGAAAAAATAATATTTTGCCCTCGTTGAGGGCTTTTTGTTATGAAAAATCAGGAATTATCTAAAATATTTTTTGAGATAGCAAATTATCTTGATATTGAAGGAGTAAGTTTTAAGCCGTTTGCTTATAGGAAAGTAGCAATGTCACTAGAAAACTTTAAAGATGACGTTGGCGAAATTTACAGAAGCGGAGGAGTTAAAGCCCTTTATAAAATTCCTGGAGTAGGAAAGGGAATAGCCTTGGCAATTGAAGAATATTTAAAGAGTGGGAAAATAAGGCACTTTCAAGAACTTAAGAAAAAATTACCTGTAAAAGTGGACGACTTATTAAGAGTTGAAAGTTTGGGACCCAAGAAAATAAAAATTCTTTATCAAGAACTGGGGGTTAAAAATTTAAAAGACTTAGAAAAAGTTGCAAAGGCTCACAAAGTCTCTCCGCTTTTTGGGTTTGGCGAAAAAACAGAAAAAAATATTTTACAGGGTTTGGAATTTTTGAAAAGAGACAAGGGAAGATTTCTAATACACGATATTTTACCTGTGGCCAGAGATATCATAGAAAAATTAAAAAACTTAAAAGAGGTTGATGAAATTAGTTTGGCTGGTTCGGCTCGCAGAAGAAAAGAAACCATTGGAGACGTAGACATTTTAGTTGTCTCTAAAAAGCCGTCTAAAGTTATGGATTTCTTTGTAAGGCTAAATGGTGTAGAAAAAATTTGGGCACAAGGGGGCACCAAGTCATCTGTCAGAATGCGCGAGGGTTTTGACATGGATCTAAGAGTACTACCAAAAGAAAGCTACGGCTCGGCTTTGCAATATTTTACAGGTTCTAAAGATCACAATATTGTTACTAGAAAAATTGCCCTTGAGAAAGGTTTGAAACTGTCTGAATATGGCGTTTTTAAGGGCAAAAAGCAAATTGCCGGCAGGGCAGAAGTGGATGTTTATAAGGCAATTGGCCTGCCCTTCATAGAACCAGAATTACGAGAAAATGAAGGAGAAATTGAGGCAGCCCTAGCGGGAAAATTACCAAAATTAGTTGAACTTAGCCAAATAAAGGGCGACTTGCATTGTCATTCAAATTGGGACGGAGGCGAAAACTCAATTGAAGAAATGGCAAACGAAGCAATGAAAATGGGTTATGAATATATTGGAATTTCCGACCACACTAAATTTTTAAAAATTGAAAAAAGTTTAGACGAAAAACAGCTGTTAAAACAAATAGAGGAAATTAAAAAGATTAACAAAAAATTTCAAATTTCAAATTTCAAATTTCAAATTTTAAGTGGTTGTGAAACGAATATTTTAGCCGATGGTTCAGTAGACATTAGTGACGAAGTTTTAGAAAAATTAGATTATGTTATTGCAGGCGTGCATTCAATGCTAAAAATGGAAAAGAAAGAAATGACTGCACGTATTGAAAAAGCAATGCGAAACAAAAATATAGATATTATTGCACATCCAACCGGAAGAATTGTTGGGCAAAGGGACGAGTATCAAGTTGATTTTGATAAAATATTAAAAATGGCCAAAGAAACGAAAACAATTTTAGAAATTAACGCCTCTTCAAGGTTGGACTTAAGAGATTTTTATATAAGGCGAGCAAAAGTTGAGGGCGTAAAAATGATAATAAATACAGATAGTCACCACAAACATCAATTAAATATAATGGAATATGGGGTAGCCCAGGCGCGCAGGGGTTGGGCAGAGCCTGCCGACATAATAAATACACAACCGGTGGCAGAGCTGTTAAAATATTTTAAGTAAATTTGACTCGTTAGTTTGAATGGGTGTATTATTAATGAATAAAT
>CAIYRH010000006.1 GCA_903928565.1 Candidatus Staskawiczbacteria bacterium | reverse complement strand
ATGGGAGTTGAAGTCATAAACTAAGTTACAGGAATTTTAAAAATCAACCTTTTAAACGGGGTTGATTTTTGTTTTGGCAAAATGGTAGAATTATAAAACATTAATAATAAAATTCTAAAATACAATATATGGAAGAAGTAAAACAAACGCCACAAGATATTAAGCCAACAAATGTAGTTGAAGAAAAAAAATCTCGGCCATCATGGGATGATTATTTTTTGGGTTTGCTTGAACCGCTTAGTAAGAGAGGAAGTTGTGATAGGGGGAGTCAATCTGCTATTATAGTGAGCCCTGGTCATACAATAATTGCAACAGGTTATGCGGGGTCACCTCCCGGAATGCCTCACTGTGATGAGGCCGGTCATATGATGAATACTGTAATCCACGAAGACGGCACTCAGTCTCAGCATTGTGTACGAACAATCCATGGCGAAGAAAATGCTATTTTGCAATGCGCCAAAGATGGTGTAAAAATTGAAGGCGGTACAATGTATATGAGAATGTCGCCTTGTTATAATTGTGCAATGAGGATAATTAGAGTTGGCATAAAGAGAGTTGTTTCGCAAAAAAAATATCATGCAGGGCAAAAATCAATTGATATGTTAGAAAAATGCGGAGTGAAGGTTGATATTATTGATGATAGTATAATGCAATATGCCAAACAATAAAGACGACGAGCAAATTTTAGTGGTAAAAGCGGAAACGCTTTTTTCCAAAGGTAAATGGCAAGGTTTAAAGACTGATAATTTAGATTATTACGTTGATTTAATAAAAAATAATTGCGAATTTAAGAGAAGGGGAGACATGGAAAATGACCCTTCGTGGCAACAAATAATTCCATATATTATTTTTTCTTCTGGCGGTAAATTTTTTCTTTATAATTATTTAAAACAGGCTGGCGAACAAAGGTTAAGAAACGACTATATTATTGGTGTTGGAGGACATATTAATAAAGACGATGTTGCCGCCTTCGCCGAAGGCTCCGGCGAGCCGAAGAAAGATGTGTTGGAGGCTGGGCGCGATAGGGAATGGGATGAAGAAATTAGTTACAACGGTAACTTAGAAAAAAAGTTAGTTGGCATTTTAAATGACGACAGGCGCCCCGTTGAGGCAGTACATTTGGGGCTAGTTTATTTGTATAAAGGTGACAGCCCAAATATTTCTGTAAAGGAAACGGAAAAAATGAAGGGCGAAATGTTTAGTTTACAAGAATTAGGTGAAAAAGTAGTGGGCACAGAAGGCTGGGCACCAATAATTTACGAAGAATACTTAAGCAAAAATGAAATTTAAAAACATAATTTTCGACTGGTCGGGAGTTGTAAAAAATGCGTTACCTACGCAAGTTTGGGTTGTAAATGAAATATTTAGTAGATATGGAGTAGATAAAATAACGGTTGAAGAATTTCAGAACGCTTGGGTTCAGCCATTTATTGAATTTTATGATAAATACATCCCTGGAATTTCTTTGGAAGAAGAACAAAAAGTTTACACAGACTTAATCACGACAAAAGGCGTCCCAGAATCTGGGTCTTTCCCAGGCATGATAGACATTATTTTAAAGTTAAAAAAAGATAAAAGGGTTTTATGGGTTGTTAGCGGAGATTCCAGTAAAACAATCTTGCCTGAACTCAAAGAATATGGCCTGGAAGATATTTTTAGTGGATTTTATTATGAAGTTCACGATAAAACCGATAAAATTAGAGAAATAATTGAAAAAAATAATCTTAATAAGGATCAAACAGTTTTTATTGGAGATTCAAATCACGAGGTTGAAGTTGGCAAACTGGCGGGAATTAAAACAATCGCTGTTACTTGGGGGTTTTCTACAGAAGAAAGATTAAAAGCATTGAACCCAGATTATTTGGTTCATAACGTAAAAGAATTAGAAAAAATTTTATTATGATAAAAAATATTTATTCGGGAAAATTTATTGTAATAGAAGGGCTAGACGGTTCGGGAAAGTCGGCGCAGGTTGATTTAATTGCAGAATTTTTAAAAGAAAAAGGAAAAGATTTTATTTTAAAAAATGAGCCCACCACTGAGTCTGAGGCAGGAATTAAAATAAGAAAAATTTTAAAAGGAGAAATTAAAGCTCAGCCCATGGAAAGGCAAGAACTTTTTGTTCAAGACAGAAAAGAGCACTTAGAGCATAAAATTATTCCGGCCTTGAAAGAAGGAAAATTTGTGGTGGTTAGCCGTTATGTTTTTTCTACAATAGCTTACGGGCATTCAGATGGACTGAACATAGATTTGCTTGTTAAAATGAATGAAAATTTTTTACTGCCCGATTTAACTGTAGTTATAGATGTTTCACCCAAAGAATGCATTGAAAGAATCAAAAAAAGAGGTCAAGCGGTGGAACTTTTTGAAAGAGAGAAAAAATTGATAAAGGTTAATGAAACCTATCAAAAGTTACCCCAAATGTTTGAAAATATTGTTATGATAAATGGAGAAAAACCAATAGCCGAAGTTTTTGAAGAAGTTAAAAAAGAAGTAAATAAATTATTATGAAGCAATATTTAAATTTATTGAAAAAAATAATGGATGAGGGCACAGACCGTCCCGATAGAACCGGCGTTGGTTCGCGGGCAATTTTTGGCCAACAATTAAGGTTTGATATGAAAGACGGGTTTCCCGCAATAACAACAAAAAAATTGGCTTTTGAAACAATGAAGGCCGAATTGTTATGGTTTTTATCGGGCAGTTCGGACAATAAAATTTTACAACAAATGGGTTGCCATATTTGGGATGGCAACGCCGAGGCTGATTATTGGAAGCCAAAAGCAAAGTTTGAAGGTGACTTAGGCAGAGTTTACGGCGTGCAATGGCGCAGTTGGAAATCGCCCTACACAGATGTGCCAATTGACCAAATAACAAACGCCATAGAGCAGTTGAAAAAAAATCCGCAAGACCGAAGAATTATTGTAACAGCTTGGAACCCTGCCGAACTAGATATGATGGCGCTTCCACCATGCCACATGTTTTTTCATTTTTTCTCGGTAGATGGCAAACTATCTTTGTTGATGTATCAACGCAGTTGCGACACATTTTTAGGTGTGCCATTTAATATTGCTTCATATTCTTTGCTTTTGCATATGGTGGCTCAAGTAACAGGCCTAGAACCTTGGGAATTTGTGCACATTTTAGGCGACACTCATATTTATTTAAACCATTTTGAACAAGTAAAAGAGCAAATGGCTCGCGAACCTTATCCTTTGCCAAAAATTTGGCTTAACCCAGAAATTAAAAACATTTTCGATTTTAAAATGGAAGATATAAAGTTAATTGATTATAAATATCATCCAACAATTAAAGCCCCAATGGCTGTTTAATCTATGGAAGCTCAAGTTTGCAAATGTCAAAACTGTCAAAAAGACTTTACCATAGAGCCCGATGATTTTTCGTTTTATGAAAAAATGAAAGTACCAGCTCCTGTAAACTGTCCTTTGTGCCGTTTTCAATGGCGAGCATTGTGGCGAAATGAGATGTATCTCTATAACAGAAAATGCGCTTTGTGCGATAGGTCTATTATGGCGATGTACCATCCAGAATCTTCTTATACAGTTTATTGTAGGGATTGTTGGTCCTCAGACAAATGGGATCCAACTAATTATGCCCAAGATTATGATGCCAAGCGGCCGTTTTTTGAGCAAATGGGGGAGCTATTAATAAAAGTTCCCAAGGTAGGAACTTTTGTTGACTCAGATCTTGGGCCAAATATAAATAGTGAATATGTTAATTTTGGTGGAAGCCTAAAAGACTGTTATTTAGTTTTTAATTCCAGCCCACACATAGAAAATTGTGCTTATTCAAGAGGGCTGGGATATTGCCGAGATGTTTTTGATAGTTACTATAATGATAAAATTGAGGGCGGTTATGAAATGGTTAACGCGCATAGCTGTGCGGGTGTTGCTTATGTGCAAAATACGAATGACTGCGTAGATTGCTGGTTTATGTACAGTAGTTCGGGATGTCAAAATTGTTTTGGATGTGTAAATTTACGACACAAATCTTATCATTTTTTAAATCAGCCACTCACTAAAGAAGAATATGAAAAGAAAATAAAGGAGGTAAAAGGCAGTCATGCCAAAATGGAGGCTTTTAAAAAAGATTTTGAGAAAATAGTTCTTGAAGCGCCACATAGAGAAAATAATAATTTGAAAAGCCCACAATCTTCTGGAGAATATATTTTTGAATCTAATAATTGTAAGGATTCTTTTGAGGTTTCTTTTGGTGAAAATTCTCGTTACCTTTTTTCAGTAAAAATTGCGAAGGACTGCTGTGATTTATTAGGTCACGGTCGTCAAAGTGAATTATTATTTAACAACGTTGCGGTGGGTAATTCTAGGAACATTATTGGCTCATGGTATACGACTACATCTCACGACATTTTTTATTGTTTCGGTTTGCGGTCTGCTGAAAATTGTTTTGGTTGTGATAGTTTAAGAAATGGAAGTTATAGCATTTTAAACAAACAATATACTAAAGAAGAATACGAAAAAATAACAGAAAAAATTATTTCCGAGCTTAAAGAAAAAAATCTTTTTGGACTATATTTTCCACCATCAATTGCCCCATTTGCTTATAATGAAACAGTTGGCCAAGATAACTTTCCGCTAACCAAAGAAGAGGCCTTAAAGCTTGGTTTTAGGTGGCAAGATAATCTTCAAATGACCAAAGGAAAAGAAACAATTAAAACCGAAGAAATTCCAGACCATATTAAAGATGTAGAAGAATCTATTTTAAAGGAAATTTTTGCGTGTACTGCTTGCGAGAGGAATTATAAATTGATACCGGCAGAATTGGCATTTTATAAAAAAATGTCTTTGCCATTGCCCCGTAAATGTTTTTTTTGCAGGCATGCCGACCGCTTAAAAAAGCGCGGGCCAATGAATATTTATGACAGGCAATGCGCTAAGTGTAACAAAGACATTAAAACAAATTATTCGCTCGAAAGGCCAGAAATAATTTATTGCGAGCAATGTTATCAACAAAAAATAATATAAAAAATATATGATAATTTCAATGATATCGGCGGTTGCCGAAAATAGGGTAATAGGAAATAAAAATGCTTTGCCGTGGCACATGCCCGCCGACTTTAAATATTTTAAAGAATCAACTTTGGGCAAAACAATAGTGCTTGGCTTAAACACTTTTAAATCTATTGGCGAGAAGCCGTTGCCCGGCAGAAAGCACATTATTTTAAATAATGATTTAAATTATGTTCCACCGGAAGGCTGTTTTGTAGCGCATTCAATTGAAGAAGCGGTAAAAATGGCAGAAGCAGATGCAGAGCTTATGGTGTGTGGGGGCGCTTCGGTTTATAAACAATTTTTGCCATTAGCACATAAATTATATATTACAGAAGTGCACGCCAGCCCCGAAGGCGACACTTTTTTCCCCGAAATTAATATGGCAGAATGGAAAGAGGTAAGCAGGCAAGATTTCAAGGCCGATGACAAAAACGCACACGATTATTCATTTGTAATATTAGAAAGAATAAAATGACGCTAGACCAAATTTCGCAAATTGCATTATCGATATTGAGCATCTCCGCTATTATTTTGGTTGCTAGAAAAAACAAATGGGGTTTTGTTGTGGGTTTATCGGCACAGCCATTTTGGCTTTTTACTTCGTATATCAATAATCAATGGGGAGTTTTCTTATGTAGTGTAATTTATGTTTTCACTTGGGCCTATGGCATTTACGAGTGGTTTTTTAAAGATAAAAAAAATGATAAGTAAAAAACATGAGAGAAATCAATAGAAAAATAGTTTCAGCATTAATTTTTTCCAAAGACGGAAAATTATTTCAAGGCATGAAAGATGAGCATGGCGGGGGAGTATACGCCGATTGTTGGCATTTGCCTGGTGGTGGGGTGGATAGCAACGAGACGAACGAAGAAGCTCTAGCAAGAGAAGTAAAAGAAGAAACAGGAATAGATTTAAATCCATATAAAATAGAGCTTGTAGATAATAAGGGCGCTGGCAAAACAGAAAAGGTTTTGAAAGATACGGGAGAAAAAGTTTTGTGTAATATGGAGTTTAATGTTTATAAAATAGACCTTTATAATCAGCTAGCAGAGGATGTTAAGGTTGTATTGAGCGATGATTTGAAAAAATATGCTTGGAGAGAAATAAAAGATTTAAAAAATTACAAACTAACGCCACCTTCTATGGAATTATTCAAAAGATTAGGTTATATATAAATATGGCATATAAACCAACAATTGGGTTAGAGATACACGCCGAGCTTAAAACAAATTCGAAAATGTTTTGCGGTTGTAAAAACGACCCAGACGAAAAAAAACCAAATTATAATATTTGCCCCGTTTGCACAGCCCAACCGGGAACTTTACCTGTTGCCAACGAAGAGGCAATTAAAAAGGTTATAAAAACCGGCTTGGCTTTAAATTGTAAAATTGCAGAAGATTCCAAATTTGATAGAAAGAATTATTTTTACCCCGATTTGCCAAAAGGTTACCAAATTTCGCAGTACGACCAACCCCTCGCCAGCGGTGGCTGGCTTGAAATTCGAAATCCGAAATCCGAAATTCAAAAAATAAGAATTACGAGAATTCACTTAGAAGAAGATACGGGAAGTTTGGTGCACCCCGAAGGTGCCGATTATTCATTGGTTAACTTAAACAGGGCAGGCGTGCCATTAATGGAACTGGTAACCGAGCCCGACATTACCTCGGGCAAGCAAGCCCGAGAATTTGCCGAAGAATTGCAAAGAATTTTTAGATATTTAGGCGTTTCTGATGCCGAAATGGAAAAAGGGCAAATGAGAGTTGAGCTAAACATAAGTGTAAGCAAGGGCAAAACATTAGGCACAAAAGTTGAAATTAAAAATTTAAATTCTTTCAAGGTTGTTGAAAAAGCAGCCGACTTTGAAATAAAAAGGCAAGAAGAAGTTTTGGAAGCGGGTGATAAGGTTGTGCAAGAAACCCGGGGTTGGCACGACAAGAAAGAAATTACATTTTCGCAAAGAGAAAAAGAAGAGGCGCACGACTACCGCTATTTCCCCGAGCCCGATTTGCCGCCAATGCATTTTAGCAAGGATTTTGTTGAAGCAATAAAAGCCACAATGCCCGAGTTGCCACAACAAAAAAGAATTAGGTTTCAAAAAGAATTTAAATTAGATGAAATTTCTGTAGAGTTTTTTGTAGATAACAAAAACTTAAGCGAATATTATGAAAAAGTGGTTTCGGAATTTAAAGAATGGTTAAGCGTGGAAAAAATAAAAGATAGCGACAAGCTGTATAAATTGGTGGCAAATTATTTAATTTCCGACATGCAGGGGTTGTTGCAGGGTAAAGAATTTTCTATGGCAGATGATTGGAAAATCACTCCAGAAAATTTTGCAGAATTTGTTAAAATGATTTACAAAGGCGATATTTCCAGTAAGGTTGCTAAAATGGTTTTGGTGGAAATGTTTAACACGGGAAATGACCCTTCAGACATTATTGAAAAAAATAATTGGAAACAAATGGATGACGATGCCGGGCTAGAAAAAATAATAAAAGAAATTATAGAAAAAAATTCTAAGGCGGTTGAAGATTATAAGGCGGGCAAACAAAATTCTTTACAGTTTATGGCCGGGCAAGTAATGAAAGAAACTAGGGGCACTGCTAACCCAGAAAAAGTTATAGAGCTGTTAAAAAAACTACTGAGTTAATCAGTAGTTTTTTATTAATTTTTCGGCTGTTTTATAATTTTTAACCCAATGTATTCTTTTGTCGCGCTTAAACCACGTCATTTGGCGCTTGGCATAATGTTGGGATTCGATTTGTATGGCGTCTATCATTTCTTGGTAGGAAAGTTCTCCTTGAATGTATTGTGCGACAAAACGATATTCCAATCCAAATTCTTCTAACCGGCTCCACGAAAGGCCAAGTTTATGAAGCTTTTTAACCTCGGCAATTGTGGGCTTTATTTTTTTAATAAGCCTTTTTTTGATCAATTTTTTAAGCTGGTTTGGGGTTTTCGAAATGCCAATTTGGAGGGCATCCCAAGGGGGTATATTTGCGCTGGCAGTTGGCACGGGCCCCCTTAGTGCCGTAACAACCTCTAAAGCTCTTACAACGCGCCTGGGGTTGTTTTGGTCTATATTACCGGCTCTAACGGGGTCGAGCTTCTGGAGCCGTTTAAATAGCTTGGGGAGGGCTATTTTCTCCAGTTTTGCCCTTAGAGCCCAGTTGGGCTTAACTTCTGGAATAACGGTGCCATCAACTATAGATTGTATGTAAAAGCCGGTTCCGCCAACTAGCATGGGTAACTTGCCATGCTTTTGTATGTTTTTAATGGCTTTTAGCGCTAGTTTTTGATATTGCACAACAGAAAATCTTTTTTTTGGATTGGCCACGCTAAGTAAATAATGGGGAATGCCCCGCATTTCTTTCTTGGTTATTTTGCCAGAGCCAACATCTAAGCCTTTGTAAACTTGTCGAGAATCGGCAGAAATTATTTCGCCACCAAATTTTTTTGCCAACTTAACAGACAAATCGGTTTTTCCCGAAGCCGTGGGGCCTAAGATTGCAACTAATTTATTATTTTTCTCGTGTTTTGCTTTGATGGACATTATTATTTTTGTATGATATATTCATTAGTTGAAGGGAGAAGATATGAAACTGATAGTAGAAACGATGGTTTGTTCGGTAACTTATATCTTGCTGTATGAGTTAACTCGTATAATGATCTTTAAAAAATTGATTCCTCAAATGGTCAGCTTGGTGCGTAGCCGGAAATTACCCAAGAAATTTATTATTACGATTGAGGGTGAAGAGCCTGTTGAATGGTCGCTTAAGCGAGAGAGGAGATTTTTGTATATGCAATTCGGCCAAAGGTCAATTTGGAACCTACTTGCCTTTTTGCCGACGCTGTCCATGATAACATTGAAATATTTTCTGATATTTTTTTTATATCTTATTAGATCTGATGGGTCCTCAAGATATAAAGTAGAGTATTGGAAAGATTGGTAATGCACTGCGCGTTCTTTGGTGGGCACTTTTAAGTGCCTCTTTTTTTATATTACTTCAGCTGTAAGTGTAAAAGGGGTAACTGAAGTTATTTTTGCTTTTACAAATTGGCCTATTTTAATTTGGCTGGCAGTTTTATTGGGGTAAACTTTTATTGTCCTGTAGTGTTCGTCTTTGCCTAGCCAAAAATCATTTTTGGGTTCGTTTATTAAAACAGTTGTTGTGGTGCCTACTAATTTTTTATTATGTTCAAGAGCGGTTTGTTTTAAAACATCTGTTAGAACTTTTTCTCTTCTCTTTTTTTCTTCTGTAGAAACATCGTCTTTTAGTTTAGCGGCAGCAGTGCCCGCTCTTTGAGAATATTTGCTAATGTAGCCTAAATCGTATTCTATTTCTTTAAAAAGTTTAACAGTGTTATTAAATTGGGTTTTTGTTTCTCCCGGGAAGCCAACAATTATATCCGTAGAGAGAGCAATGTCGGGGACGCTTTTCCTTAATTTTTTTATTTTATTTTTATAGCCCTCAACGGTATAAAATCTTTTCATTGCTCTCAAAATTTTGTCGTCGCCAGACTGTATGGGCAAATTTAAATACGGTTTTACTTTTTCGCAGGTTGCCATGGCATTTATTAATTCATCTGAAAAATCTTTTGGGTGGCTTGAAGTAAACCTTATCCAAAAGTTGCCCGGTATGCTGTTTACCATTTCTAAAAGTTTTGGGAATTTAACTATTCTATTGTTCTTGAGAACATTAGAATAGCTGTTGACGTTTTGGCCCAAAAGCCAAATTTCCTTCGCCCCGCGAAGCCTTGGCGAAGTGGGGTTTATTAACTTCTTTATCTCCAACACAATTTCTTTAGCTGGTCTCGAGATTTCACGACCCCTAACATAAGGCACAACACAATATGCGCAAAAATTATTACAGCCGGTCATTATGGGCACGTTTGCAGAAAATTTGTTTTCGTATTTTGGCGTAATGTCTAAATAGTCAGTTTGATTTTTAATTTTTGTCTTGGCTCCCAAAAGTTGCGGAATTCTTTTAATATCTTTTATGTCTAAAACATAATCAAACCCATCAACAAATATTTTTTTGTCTCTCTTTAAAACGCAACCGGTTAAGATAGTTTGTACCTGCCTGCCGGCAGGCAGGGTTTGTTCTCTTTCTTTTTTAATTATCTCAAATTTGTCGACAAGGCCATGTATGCGATCTACCGCCGATTGCCGAATTGAACACATTGTAACCAAAATTAAATCAGCCTCATTCATGTTGAGCGTTTTTTTATATCCTATTTGTTCTAAAACCGCCGCCGCCCTTTCGGCGTCACTGATGTTCATTTGGCAACCATAAACAGCTAAATAGTATTTCATAGGCATAATTCTACAACATTTTTAGTGCTTTGGAAAGCATTGCTTATTTGGCGCGCTGGGTTTAAAATAGCGTTATATACTTAATTAAATTAAATTTATGTGTGGAATAATTGCTTATTTTGGTAAAAAAGATGTAGCGCCCATTTTAATTGATGGGTTAAAAAGGCTTGAATACAGGGGCTATGATTCGGCCGGCGTATGCCTGTTAAACAACGGCGAGCTTTTTATGGCAAAAGTTAAAGGCAGGGTTTCTGAATTAGAAAAATTGGCTTTAAATTTAAAACATTCTAATATTGGAATTGCTCATACAAGGTGGGCCACACACGGCGAGCCAAGCGAAGTAAATGCCCACCCGCATTTTGATTGTAAAAATGAAATTGCAGTTGTCCATAATGGAATTATTGAAAATTATACAACATTAAAAGAAATTCTTGAGAAAGAGGGTCACAAATTTATTTCAAAAACCGACACGGAAGTTTTAAGCCATTTAATTGAAAAATTTTATAATAATAATTTAGAAGAGGCAGTAACCAAAGCTTTAGAATTAGTAGTGGGAACTTTTGGTATTGCTGTGGTCTGCAAAAAAGAAAACAAAATTGTTGTTGCCAGACGAGGCTCGCCAATTGTTTTAGGAGTGGGTGAGGGCGAGAATATTATTGCTTCAGACGCGGTGGCTGTTTTGCCTTTCACAAAAAAAGTTATTTATTTAAACGATAACGAAATGGTTGTTTTAACAGACAACAAATATGAAATTAAGAATTTTGATGGGCAAATAGTTGAAAAAGAAATTGATGAAATAAAATGGACGGCTGCGGAAATTGAGAAAAAGGGTTTTAAACATTTTATGTTGAAGGAAATTTTTGAACAACCAGCTTCAATTGAAAATACATTGCGTGGCCGAATTGATGAAAACTTGAACATAAAATTGAGCATAGACAACATAGATTTAAAATCAATTAAAAGAATAACAATTGTTGCTTGCGGAACAGCGTGGCACGCGGGGCTAATTGGAAAATATTTAATTGAAAAAATAGCCGGCATTCCAACAGATGTTGATTATGCTTCTGAATTCAGGTACAGAAACCCAATTGTTAGAGAGGGGGATTTGGTGATTGCAATTTCACAATCGGGGGAAACGGCAGATACGCTGGCAGCACTAAGAGAAGCCAAATTAAAAGGTGCCAAAACCCTTGGAATTATCAATGTGGTTGGTTCTACAATTGGTAGGGAAGTTGATTCTGGAATTTATTTACATGCGGGCCCAGAAATTGCAGTAGCGGCAACAAAATCTTTTCCTTGCATGCTTACAGGATTAATATTATTTTCTTTATTTTTGGCTCAAGCAAATGGGAAGGATGCTGACAAAGAACTTCTAGAAGAATTAAATTCCTTGCCCGAAAAAATTCAAGAAATTTTAGATAAGTCGCAAGATATATTATTATTAGCTAAAAAATTTAAAGATACAAAAAATTTCTTTTTTCTTGGCAGAGGTGTGAATTTTCCAAGCGCGCTAGAGGGTGCATTAAAATTAAAAGAAACGTCTTATATCCACGCCGAAGGTTATCCTGCAGCTGAAATGAAACACGGCCCAATTGCTTTGGTTGACCCCGAGCTGGTTTCTGTTTTTTTTGCAATGAATGACCATACTTACGCTAAAATTTTAAGTAATATGGAAGAAGTTCGTGCTAGAGGTGGCCAAATAATAGCGGTGGTTAACGAGGCCAATAGTGACATTTTAAATTTAACTAAGAATGTAATTGTAGTTCCAAAATGCAGAGAGGAATTAATGCCCATAATAAGTGCCATTCCACTTCAACTTTTAGCATATTACATTGCCGACCTAAGGGGTTTTGACGTTGATAAACCAAAAAATCTTGCCAAGTCTGTAACCGTAGAATAATTTAAAAGCCCCCTTGTCGGGGGCTTTTGTTTACCTAATATCTTCTTTCCTTTCTTTAATAAAGTAGCGCCATTTTTCTATGAATTCAACAAAAGCCGAAAACGGCATGTCTATTAGGGCGTTAAAGAAGGAAGTAATGAAGTTATACCTTTTCCATTTATTGCTTAGCCATCTGCCCAAACCTTGAACTGGTAGGAAAAAAATGTCTGATAAAAAACTAAAAAACCCTTCTTTTTCTTGTTCCATGGTAAGTTCTTGAGCTCTTTTGGCAACGGCAGTTCCGGCAAACAAAATTAGGGCAATAAATATTATATCTATAATTATTGAAAGAATTGAGAAATGAAAATGATATAAAGTCCACGAAATTGCCCCAAAAGTTATAAAAGCGGACAAAACATACACAAGTGACAAAATAATTTTTACGGTAGCTCCTTTTTTCCTGCTCATTTTTATTTCGTAAGTGTCCGGCGCTTCTTTTCTGTATGCAATTTTCATTACCTCCATGGTAACAATGTTTAAGTTTTTCTTAGAAGGTTTTTTAATACTAATTACAATTAAAAACATTAAAAGCGTTGGAATTAACACATCCATTGCAAGCAAAAACAAATCAATTTTACCTCCCAGGGCCCTTTCTATTAAAACTTCAAGAAGAACTAACGTCAAAACTTTTGTTACGAAAATTGAAATGGTTGAGTAAATTGCCGCTCTGGAAATTCTAGATTTTAAAGTGGACAATCTTTTTGAATAAGCACTTTTTATGAGACTTTCTAAAATTGATGGGTCGGAAATTTCTTTTGCAATTCCTTGTGCGTTTGGAAAACTTTCAAGTTCGGATAAAATGTCGCCCATTAACAAATAGGGTGTGTCATATCGTTCGCAAATTGCATGAAATTTATTAGCTAGTGGGCTTGTTAGGTTAGTTTCTATCTCTTGCCATATTTTAAAGGCATTTTTAGATATTTGTATAATTAATTGTTGGTCGGCTTTTTGCCAGCCGGGGTATTTATAGCGTAACAAATTATAAACAATCATTGGCTTGTCTAATTTAAAAAGCGTAACGCAAACGGCAATATAAATTTGAGTGTTTATGTCTTCTTTCTTTAAAAGTCCGGCTTCAAAAAGTTTATCGGAAACTTTAATTTTTTCCTTCATTGAACCAAACATGTAGTCTATAAGCGCCATTTCTTTAATTGAAGGCGAAAGCGTTTCTTCAATTTCACAGGCCGAAACTTCTATTAACCAATTATAAAAACTAAGGCCGGCCTTTCCGGCAATATTTTCAGGGTTATTTTTTAAAATAAAAACATATTTGTCTATTATTTTTTGAACATCATTAATTTTAGATTCCTCAATTTTGTCATTAGGAAAGTGCCCTCCTCTTATTAATTCTAAAACTAAAGATTCTGCAGCGCTTTGGGTTTCTGTAAAATTGTTTAATTCTAAATCAAAAAACTTTCTTTTTAGTTTTCTAATAATGGCAGCCCTGCGCATTAGATGTTCTTCTTTCCAATCTACAATTGTTCTAATGTGTTCGTAAAATTCGGCAACTCTTTTTGCAACTTCATCAACGTGAATGGTAGTAATGCCTTGTTTTGGAAGGTTTTGTTGTTGAGAAAATTTATATTGCGATATTAATTTTTTTGTTGCTTCGGAAGGTTCATTCATAGAATTTTAAAATTATTTTTTGTTAATAATTTTTTCTTTAATTTCGGAAATAAATTTTTCTAATGAAACTTGCCCCTTGTCGCCAACGCCACGCTCTCTTACGCTTACGGCGTTTGCTTCAATTTCTCGGTCACCAATAATTATTAGAATTGGAATTTTTTGCATTTCCGCCTCTCTTATTTTTTTACCTAAAGTGTCATCTTGCCATACTTGAACTCTAAAATTATTTTCCAGCAAAGCGTTGCTAACTTTTTTTGCATATTCTGCATGTTTTTCGCCAATGGGCAATACAGCAATTTGAACGGGGGCCATCCAAAGTGGGAAGGCTCCAGCATAGTGCTCTATTAATATTCCCATGAATCTTTCTGGTGAGCCCACAAGCGCGCGGTGAATCATAACTGGTGTTTTTTCTTTGCCATCGGAATCAATGTATTTTAATTTAAACCTTTCGGGCATTATAAAGTCTAGTTGTATAGTTGAAATTTGCCATTCTCTGCCAAGAGAATCTTTAGAAATTAAGTCCATTTTGGGCCCATAAATTGCGGCTTCACCAACTGACTTAAAATATTCAATTTTATTTTCTTTTAAAATTTCTTCTAATACCGCTTGAGACTTTTTCCATGTTTTTGCATCGCCCAAATATTTCTCTGGTGTTTTTGGGTCCCACAATGAAAGTCTTATTTTATAATTCATTCCATAAGTTTTCATTGCTTTTTCAACTGCCATTAAAACAGATTTGAATTCTTCTTTTATTTGGTCTTCTCTGCAAAAACAGTGGCCGTCATCTTGCGAAAAACCTCGCAGTCTTGTTAGTCCGGCCAATTCTCCTGTTTTTTCGTCTCTGTATAATTGTGCAAAATCTGCCATGCGAATTGGCATGTCTTTATAGCTTCGTGGTTTTGAGGCAAATATTTGTGTGTGTTGCGGGCAGTTCATTGGTTTTAAATAGTAGTCTTCTTTGGTGTAATGCGACACAACGCGGAACATATCGTCTTTATATTTATCGTAGTGGCCAGAAACTTTAAAAAGCTCGGCGCGGTTCATGTTGGGCGTTTGCACTTCTTGGTAACCTATGGCTTTTTGCAATTCGTTTGAATAGTTTTTAATTTCTCGTAAAATTGTGGCGCCCTTTGGTGTATATAGTGGAAGCCCTGGGCCAACTAATTCAGAAAAAACCATTAAATCTAAAGACTCCCCAAGTTTTCGGTGGTCGCGTTTTTCGGCTTCCGCCAACATTGCCAAATGTTCGGCTAATTCTTTTTCAGTTTCAAAAGCCAAGCCGTAAATGCGAGTTAACATTTTATTTTTTTCATCGCCCTTCCAGTAGGCACCGGCAATTTTTGAAAGTTTGAAACTGTTTGGTGCAATATCTTTTGTAGATTTTACGTGGGGTCCTTTGCACAAATCTACAAATTCTCCACTGGTGTAAATGGAAACACTGTCGCCGGGTAATTCTTTTATGAGTTCCAATTTATATGGTTGAATTGCAAAAAGTTTCTTTGCCTGGCGTTTGGCAATATTCTTTTTCTCAAATTTTATTTTTTGGGCAACTAGCTCTTTCATTCGTTTTTCAATTTTTTGTAAGTCGGCCTCTTCTAAAGGCTTTGGCAATTGCATGTCGTAATAAAAGCCATTTTCAACGGCCGGCCCAATGCCCAGCTTTGTTTTTGGCCAAAACTCCAAAACAGCCGAAGCCATAATGTGAGCTAACGAATGTCTTAATTTTGCCTGCCTGCCGGCAGGTAGGTCTACGTTTTCCATTGTGTTTAGGTTAATTTTTGTATATTCAATAATCTTACCATCTTTGGGCGGGGCGGGAAAGTATTGACAACGTAGATTTTACTTGTTATAAAGAGGCTAGCTCTTAAGAGGTTAATTCTGCGCTCGCGTTACGCGAGGTGGAACAACCAACCAAGAGGAAAAACATTATAGAAAAACAAAAGTCGTGAGTGCAACTGAAGGAAGAAGCAAGCGTATCGGGTGGGTCGAGATGTTCGTCATCACCGTCATCGTCATTGGCTTGGCCACCATAGCCTTTTGGGCGAGTGGTCACATCGGTGGTGAGCAAAAGAAAGCGTCGCCACAGGCGACGGAACAGCGGGAATAGTCCCGCCAATCGTCAAGTTTTCTTAAGGGCAGTCGCAAGACTGCCCATTTTTTTTGTAAGTAATTTATCTAATATGTTTTTATAAGTATGTTTTTTCACGTGGCGTGAAAAAGTCGTAAGAGGATTTTATTGATAGTAGATGCGTTGATTTGGGGTGTGCTGAAGTGGGTCGTGGAGGCTGAGATTATGCTTCGCGGTTGACGAGGATCTCTTGGACATCGTCGGCGACGATTTTTATTTCGCCGTTGCGGTCGTCTACACGGCCGGCAACAAAAACAATTTTATTTTCTTGTAAGGCGCCTGGGTTTCTTTCAAGTAGGTTGGGGAATATTACAACTTCTGTTTTGCCGGTTAAATCTTCAAGTTTCATAAACAGCATTGGCTGGCCTTTTTTTGTGATAATTTTTTTTACATTAGAAATTAATCCGCCCACCACTAATTTCTTATCAACAAAAGTTGCATCAATTTTTGCAATGGCGGTTGTTCGACTGTCAAAAAGTTTTTTAAAACCGTTTAATGGGTGCGAACTTACATAAAGTCCTAAAAGTTCTTTTTCCCAGCCTAATTTTTCAAAATTTGTTGCTGCCTTCGCGGGTTCAAGCTTTATTTCGTTAGTACTAGTTGTCACGCTGGCAAAAAGCCCCATTTGATTTGTATTTTTATTTTTGTTATTTTCACGAGCAATTTCTAGCATTTTTTCTAGGTTGCTTAGAAGTTGGTTTCTTTCGGCAAATTCATCAAAGGCGCCAGCTTTAATTAAGGCTTCCATAGATTTTTTATTTAAATCTTTAGATTTAACGCGGTGAATAAAGTCGCCAATGGATTTAAATGGCCCGTTGTTTTTTCTTTCTTCAACAACCGCGTCAATTATGTTTACGCCCACATTTTTAATTGCTAGCATTCCAAACCTAATTTGGTTTTTGCCATCAACAACGGTAAAGTTTTTTAAACTTTCGTTTATGTTTGGTGGCAAAACTTCAACCTCCATTTTTTTGCATTCATCAATTAAGAAAGAAATTCTTTCAACATCGTTTCTTTCAGAGGTTAAAACAGATGCCATAAATTCCACCGGGTAGTGGGCTTTTAAATAGGCTGTTTGGTAGGCAATTGTGGCGTAAGCTGCAGAATGCGATTTGTTAAAGCCATAGCTGGCAAACGGCAAAACCCATTGCCATAATTCTTTAGCAACCTTTTTTGAAACGCCATTTTTAATTGCTCCATCAACAAATTTTGTTTCTTGAGCATCAAGTAAGTCTTTAATTTTTTTACCAACCGCTTTTCTTAAAACATCGGCTTCGCCTAAAGTAAAACCAGAAATTTCTTGAGCAATTTTCATTAACTGTTCTTGGTAAATACAAATGCCGTATGTATCTTTTAAGATTGGCTCCAGTTTTGGATGTAAATATTCAATTTTTTGTTTTCCAAATTTTCTTTCAATATAATCTGGAATAAATTGCATGGGGCCGGGGCGATATAGCGCAACCATGGCGGTAATGTCGTCAAATTTATTTGGTTTTAATTCTTTTAAATATCTTTTCATTCCGTCTGATTCCAATTGAAACACAGAGGTTGTTAGCGCGTCTCTCAAAAGTTGAAAAGTTTTGTCGTCGTCGTAGGGAATTTTATCTAAATCAATGGAAAGTTTGTCGTGCAAAACATAAATACGCGCTAAGGTGTCTTCTATTATAGTAAGGTTTTTTAGCCCTAAAAAGTCCATTTTTAAAAGTCCTAAATCTTCAATTCCGTGCATTTCATATTGCGTTATAATTCCTTCGTCGCCTTCTTTTGGTGGGCGTTGCAATGGCACGGTGTCAGTTAGAGGAGCGGCCGAAATAACAACACCACAAGCGTGAGTTGAAGCATGGCGGGCAACACCCTCAAGTTTTTTTCCTAAATTAATAAGTCTTGTGGCAAGTGGATCAGTTTCATATTTTTCCTTAAATTCATCAACTTTTTCTAAAGTTTCGGCTAAGTCCATGCCAAGTGGAACCATTTTTGCCATTTGATCGCAGTAAGAATAAGTATATTGCAAAGCCCGGCCAACGTCGCGCAGAACGGCGCGGGCGGCCATTGTTCCAAAAGTTATTATTTGAGCAACGTGGTCGTGGCCATACTTTTCGCCAACATATTTTATAACTTCATCTCTTCTGCGGTCGGCAAAATCTAAATCAATGTCGGGCATGGAAATTCTTTCGGGGTTTAGGAATCTTTCAAAAAGTAAATCGTGTTTTAAAGGGTCAACGTTTGTAATGCCAGTTAAGTAGGCAACAATAGAACCACCGGCGCTACCACGGCCCGGCCCCACAATTATGCGGTTTTGCTTAGACCAGTTTACAAAATCTTGAACAATTAAAAAATATCCTGCAAAGCCGGTTTTTTCAATTACAGAAATTTCATATTTTAATCTTTCAATTACTTTTGCTTCGGGGTTTTCGCCATATCGGCTTGTTAAGCCAGCGTGACAAAGTTCTTCTAAAAATTGTTCGGCTGTTTTTCCTTCGGGCAAGGGGAATGTTGGAAGTTTTGTTTTTCCAAGTTCTATTTTCACATTGCAGGCGTCAACTATTTTTTGCGTATTTGCAATTGCTTCGGGGTAATCTTTAAACTCTTCTGCCATTTGCTCGGGGCTTTTCATTGAAAAGTCGTCATGCGTCATAGACAACCTTTCGGTGTCATTTATATCGGCACCCGTGTTTATTAACATTAAAATATCTTGAGCTTCGGCATCGTCTTTTCTTAAATAGTGGATGTCATTTGTGGCAATTAAATCAATGCCGGTTTTTTTTGAAAGTTCAACAAGTTTTTTATTAACACTAACCTGCTCGGGGATGTTTGCGTGATGTTGCAATTCTAAATAAAAATTTCCCTTTCCAAAAAACCCTTCATATTTTCTGGCGGTTTCTTCGGCCTCGTCTAATTTGTTTGCTAAAAGTAGCCTGGGAATTTTTCCTGCCAAACAAGCCGACGTTCCAATTAAACCTTCGGCATATTTTTCTAAAACTTCTTCGTCAATTCTTGGTTTGTAATAAAAACCATCTAAGTGAGCAATTGTTACTAATTTAATTAAATTTTTATAACCTTGTTCATTTTTCGCAAGTAAAATTAAGTGGTTTCTTTTAGAATCTATGTTTGGTCTTTTATCTGTAAGTTTTTCAAAAGCAACATAAACTTCGCATCCGATAATTGGTTTGATTCCTTTTGCCTTTGCCTTTTTGTAAAATTCAATTGCGCCATACATAACGCCATGGTCTGTAAGCGCAACAGATTCCATGCCAAGTTCTTTTACGCAATCTAAAAGCTCGTCGATTTTAGGTAAACCGTCTAGAAGGCTGTAATGACTGTGAACGTGTAAGTGTGTGAATTTCGCCATAATTAACTTAATATACCATTTTACCTTTTGTGGTGGTAAAATCAAGCCATGAACAAACCAAATTTTTTGGAAGAAAAAAAGTTGTGGAAAAAGGGTTTTAAATGCGTTGTTGGATTAGACGAAGCTGGGCGTGGACCATTGGCAGGGCCTGTAGTGGCAGCAGCAGTAATAATAAACTCGAAATTCGAATATCGAAACTCGAAACAATTTAGAATTATCAAAACTCAAAATCAAAAACGTGTTTCGGATTTCGTGCTTCGGATTTCGGATTTAGATGTTAGGGATTCTAAACAAATGACGGCAAAGCAGCGAGAGGATGTTTATAAAAAAATTATAAATTGTTTGGAAATCAGGTGGGGGGTTGGAATTGTTTCTGAAAAAGTAATTGACAAAATAAACATTTTACAAGCTACAAAGTTAGCCATGCAAAAGGCCCTAAATAAGTTGGCAGCAGATTATTTGCTGATTGATGGAAATTTTTCTATTAATAGCTCCGTGCCGCAAAGAGCGGTAATTAAGGGCGATCAAGAGGTTATTTCAATTGCCATGGCCAGCATAATTGCCAAAGTTACGCGAGATAAATTAATGCAGAAATATCATAAGAAATACCCGCACTATGGATTTGATAAACATAAAGGCTATGGCACGGCTTTTCATATGCAAATGCTAGAAAAATACGGCCCCTGTCTAATTCATAGAAAGAGTTTTTGGCCGGTAAGTAAATATTAATAAAAAGATGTGGGGGCTTGCAACTTTCCAACATTTGTTATACAATACAAAGTAATTTAAAATTTAAAATTAAAAATTAAAAATTAAGAAAAAATGGCAGTTCCAAGACATAGTCATACGAGAGGCAAGGTGGGCAGGAGCCGAATGCACAAATACATAAAAAATGTGCAGTTAAATGTTTGCCCAAAATGTAAAAAACCTATTTTGTCACATACGGTTTGTTTAAATTGTGGTTATTACAAAGGAGCGGAAGTTATTAACGTTTTAGGCAAGTTGACAAAAAAAGATAAAAAAACAAGAGAGAAAGAAATAAAGTCAGTAGAGAAAGAAACAAAGCAAGAGGCTCCATTAACAATGGACAATTTGTCCAAAAAATAAATTATGGCGAGTCGTCATTTATCGCGTTCAATTGTTTTGCAATCACTTTACGAGTGGGATTTTTATGACAAGAAACATAATTTAAGAACCATTACCGAAAGAAATATAAAAGATTTTGGGCCTGGATTGGAAGAACTGAATTTTATTTGGAGCTTAATAGACGGAATTGAAAAGCATTTGGTAGAACTTGATAAAATTATTGAAAAAGCAGCACCAGAATGGCCCATTGCTCAAATTGCAGTTATTGATAGAAATGTTTTGAGAATTGGGTTGTTAGAACTTTTATATTCAGATAAAACAGAGGTGCCACCCAAGGTTGCCATAAATGAAGCCATTGAATTGGCAAAAACATTTTCTGGGCCAACTTCGGGAAAATTTATTAATGGAGTTTTGGGAACAGTATATAAACAACTAGAAACTAGTGAGTAGTTGGTAGTGGGTAGTTGGTAGATTAATAATTTTATCTACTATTCACTAAAAACTACAAACTACAAACTAAAGTGAATGATTTCGAAGTTTTAGAAAAAAAATTAGGGATTAAATTTAAGAATAAAAATTTATTAAAGCATGCCTTCACGCACAGGTCTTATTTAAATGAAAACCCAGAATTAAAATTAGAGCACAATGAAAGGTTGGAATTTTTAGGAGATGCCGTTATGGAATTAATTGTTACAGAGCATCTTTACAAAGAGTACCCAGAAAAAGCAGAAGGCGACTTAACAAATTGGAGAGCCGCCCTGGTTAACGCAAAAATGTTAACTAGCGTTGCAAAGGAATTGGGTTTTAATGAATATTTGTTGCTTTCAAAAGGAGAGTCAAAAGAAATGGGCAAGGCCCGAGATTACATTTTAGCCAACACATTTGAGGCATTTTTAGGAGCATATTACTTAGATTCGGGGTTTGATGTTTGCGATGAGTTTATAAAGAAAAATTTATTGAAAAATTTAGCAGAAATAATAAGAGACGGTTCTTATAAAGATGCTAAGTCAAAATTTCAGGAAGAGGCGCAGGAAAGAGTTTCTATAACGCCAAATTATAAAGTATTAAGTGAATCTGGCCCAGACCACGAAAAAAGTTTTGTGGTTGGAGTATATTTAAATGACGAATTAGTTGCAGAGGGCAGGGGGCTTTCAAAGCGTGAAGCCGAGTCTGCTGCAGCTGAGCTTGCACTTGGAGTAAAAAAATGGGGGAATAATTAAAAATTAAAAATTAAAAATTAGAAGCATGCTAACAATACGTTTAACAAGAAAAGGAAAAAAGAATCAGCCATTTTTTAGAGTGGTTGTTATTGATAAAAGAAGTTCAACAAGAGGCGGAAGAGCCGTTGAAGATTTGGGTTATGTTGACCCTTTGAAAAAAAGAAAGAGCCTAAACGCCGATAGAATTAAATATTGGTTGTCTAAAGGAGCACAAGCAAGTGCTACAATGCATAACCTTTTGGTTTCTGAAAAGATTATTGAAGCAGAAAAAGTTCATGTTTCAAAATTAAGTAAAAAGGCAAAAGAAAAAATGAAAACAACTGCCGACGCCAAAGTTGCAGCAGAAGAGGCCGCAAAAGCTAAAGCAGAGAAAGAAGCCGAAGATAAGGTGGCAGCAGAGAAAGCAGAGGCCGAGAAGCCAGCAGAGCCAGTAGTAGAAGTTACACCGGAAGAAACAGTACCGGAAGAGCCAAAAGAATAATTTTAGAATATAAAAAAACTCTTTTAGCGGAGTTTTTTGTTTGTAGTTGTTTGGGCTTGACAAGGCACTTTAAAAATGCTATAATTAAAATATATTGGACGCTTAGGAGATTTCTCTTTATTGACCGACTTTGTGGCTCAGGCTGCGAAACTCGAGATATAAAGTTCGGCAATGGAAAATTCTTGTAATTTTTCGCAAGTTTCGGACAAGAGAGATCTCCCAAGCGCCCAGAAATGATTGAAATCAAGCTCTTTACAATAATATGGTTGTAGCCATAAGTTTTTATTAACGTGAAAATTTTTGGCTACAACCGTTAATGACGGCGGTTGGCAACCAAAAAAAATGAATCGACGACCTGTATTCATCGCGGCGTGTATCCTCACTGCTATCCTCTTTCTGGCGATTGCCGGAGGATCGTTGTGGGTAGCCTTCGCCCCTAATATTCCCATCAACTGGTATCTCAGCGAATGGGAGGGCGTAATCCTCGCAGCCTTCTGCACTTTCGCTGCCGCGTTGGTGTTCGGAATGCTCGTAATCGAGCGACGCTGGGCGCGCCAGCCCGCACCAAGCACCGTCCAGGCCGGATAACCCGAAGGGGACCGGCTCAGAAAGGGGGAGCGCGGCAACTCGTCGCCTCCCCTCCATTTTTCAAATCATTAGAATCGCTGACTATTAGAAAACAGATTTAGATAATAGAATTTCAGAATGAAGAGTAGTGGTTTGAAAAATGGAGTTGACATATTATAAAAAAGGAATAGAATTAAAATACTTAAAGGTCGCAGAATGAATATTAGTTTAAAAGAAAGAACAATGGCAAAAGATAATGACAAAGAGTTTCTTGAGTACATTGTCAAGGAGTTAGTTGATAATCCTAAAGACGTCAAAGTAGAAAGAAAAGTTGACGAAATGGGAGTATTACTTTCATTGAAAGTAAACCCAGCAGATATGGGTCAAATCATTGGAAGAGAAGGATCAACAGCCAAGGCAATCAGGAACTTGGTCCGAATCGTCGGATTAAAGAACCACGCCAGAGTTAACCTCAAAATTGAGGAACCAGAAGGCGGACGTGCTCCAAGACCAGAGACAAAACAAGAAGTCTCAACAGACGACATAGATAATAT
>CAIYRH010000005.1 GCA_903928565.1 Candidatus Staskawiczbacteria bacterium | reverse complement strand
ACCACAAAGAAACTAATTATTTTTTAATGCACGACCTTTTTTCTTTTTTTATAGTAACACTATTTTTAAACAAACGCAAACTATTGAATTATTTTATTTTATTTAGTAATATAAAAATTACTATTCCGGTGTAGCTCAATGGTAGAGCAACTCCCTGTTAAGGAGTGGGTTCTTGGTTCGAGTCCAGGCACCGGAGCAAATAAAAAATCCCCTGAATGGGGATTTTTTGATATAAAATTTTACCCCTCAACAACAACTTCGCCTTCAATAACCTCTTGCACTTGATACAGCGCATCAAAACCATTTTCTTTTACCCAAGCAAACGCTGTTACAGTTGATGCTTTTCCTTCAGCTTCAGAGGCAAAAGATAATATTGAAACAACCATATCTTCTGCCGCTTTTATAATATTATAACTTACAAAGCCCGGCAACTTAGAAATCATAGGCAAAAATTCATTTTTAGCATTTTCTATGGTTTCATCTATAGAACTGCTGTGAAATTTCTTAATTACAATATACATATATTTATAAAATTAATTTTAATAGCTAATTATATCAGATTATTATAATAAATAAAAACATAATTCTTCGGACTGGCTCTTTTATTACATTTGCAATTTTTAAAAAATTATGTTAAAGTAAAAAAGTTAAAGGTCGCGCAACAAAAAAAATTAACAAATTAATCAGTTTCTTTGTGGTTTAGCAAATCCAAGTGGTTTATGTAATCGCAAAGGGGCCAAAAAAATATGTTTAAATGTCCAGCATGTGAATACACAAGCGAAACAGCAGGAACCTGCCCAACAGACAACTCAACATTAGTTGAAGTTGAAGCAGCAACTCCAGAAACAACCGAGTCAGCTCCTGTGGAGTCGACCCCTGAAGCAACACCAACAGAAGAAACAGCTTCATAATTTATGTTTCTAAGAGTAAATTAAAATCCGGCAATCAAATGCCGGGTTTTTATTTCCACGCAAACTCTTGTAGGCTTTTTACTAACGCGGTAGAATGGAATAATTTAACGCAACATAAATTTTATGCCACCTTCAGAAAATAATACAAAACTTTTACGCCCCAACATGCCCGAGCTCGACCTTCTTCGTGGCGTGGCGGTAATTATGGTGGTTTTGTTTCATGCTTTTTTCTGGACTGCCAACCAGTCCAGCCTTTACCAATTTCACGGGCTAGGCAAAATAGTAATTTCGGTAATTCAAGGCGGTTGGCTGGGCGTGCAATTATTTTTTGTTCTTTCTGGGCTTCTAATTACCGGCATTCTATTAGACACCAAACAACGCCCAGATTTTTACAAAAGGTTTTATTTTCGCCGAGCTTTAAGAATTTTGCCGGCCTATTTTGCCCTTTTGTGTTTGCTGTTAATTTTAGGCATTGCCCGCCCGCCATTTATTCTCACCTGCATTTTATTTGTTTCCAACATTTCTGTTTTGTTTGGCGTTGTTTTACAATACGCACCACTTTGGACGCTTGCCGTTGAAGAGCAATTTTATTTATTGTGGCCACAGGCTGTAAAAAGACTTTCTTTAAAGGCAACCACCGTTTTAGCAATTTTTATTATTGTTGCAACTCCAATTTTACGGTTAATTGCTTTTTTAAAATTCCCCGCGCAAGACCTTTACCACTA
Source organism: Candidatus Staskawiczbacteria bacterium (assembly GCA_903928565.1). GTDB lineage: Bacteria > Patescibacteriota > Minisyncoccia > Minisyncoccales > Staskawiczbacteraceae > XYD1-FULL-39-28. Next base: position 15,750 of record CAIYRH010000005.1, on the reverse strand, counting down.
CACTTGGTTTGTTGCCGACGGCCTTGCTTACGGCGCACTAATTGCAATTTATTTGCGCACAAAAAATGCCACACGTCAAAAAGTTAAAAAAATTGGCGTTGCCCTTGTTGCCGTGGGTGCCGCAACACTTCTAGTTGGCCTGCCATTTGGAATAATGCACCGCACAAATATAATTGGTGCCACCTTTCAAATATTACCGTGGAATTTTTTATTTTCGGGCATTGTTTTGCTAATGCTAATAATTGGCACAAGCAAATTTAAAGACATTATAATGCTAAAATGGCTAAAATATTTTGGCTACATAAGTTATGGGCTTTATTTAATAAATTTACTGGTTTTTTACGAATTCGACAAAATAATAAATTATTTTTCACCGGCGCTAAACGACACTCTTCACCAAACCATTAGTGGTTTAATGTTGCGGTTTTTAATTGCCGGCGGAATTGCTGTTTTAATTGCCGGACTTTCAAGAAAATATTTTGAAGCCTATTTTCTTAAACTAAAAGACAAACTTAGCTGGTCGAAAAATTGACAAACTTTTTAAAAGGGCTAGCATTAAATAAATATAAGCCAAAAATTATCAGCTCGTTGAAATCTTTTTTTGAAAGGAGAAACCAATGAAAAGACACACGTGGATTGTGCTACTAGCATCTCTGCTGTGTGCGGAGATTGGGTTTATTAACCCCATGGGTGGAACTTTCTGGCAGAAAATTCTCTTGCAGAGTGGAATTGCTTTATTCCTCGTCTGGCTTGGGTTGTTGCTAATTCCAAAATTTATCAACTCGAAACAATAGAAAAACCAAACCAATGAACGAGACATACCGAACATTCGGAAGGAATCCCGGCGGAACTGCCGAACCAAAACGGGCCAGCATCGAGCGTTTGCTTATTGCGCTAATCTTAACCGCAATTACCTGCTTAGCAGTCTCATGTACTGTTGGACTAGTTGTAGCAATGCTCCCAGCATCCGTCGTGCCGGATGCGCTCAAAAATGCACTCCAATCAGCACCAAAATGGTCGCTAATTGGCCTGCTCGGCAGCATCTTTCTGATGGTCGCATACAACTACCGACCGCCGACAAAAAAGCCAAATCTCTTTATGTACCGCAAAGACGGCTCAATCGCCGTCAACCCGGATGTCATCAGCTCCATTTCCGCGCACGATCATCGACTTTCCGGCTACGAACAAAGGCTTGTTGCGTTCTGCAAGAGGAACAGAATTACAAGCTTCTCTTCAGGGACGCACATCAACTCACACTGGAGTCAAGAAGATATTTGCAGATATCTGCTCGACTTACAAAGTGATTAGCCAAAGTTGTCGCCCGCCTCGGGCATCAGCTCGCCACGTAACAACGTGGCCTTTTTTTACCTTGACTTTTCTCGCAAAATACCGTAAATTTATATTTACCGGATTGTTCTTTGACAATCCAAATCCGGAAGAAAGGAACACCCATATGTCACGCCCAAAAAAACGCACATGGAGGCCGCACGACAAAACACCTCACGATGACCCCGCGCACCCGCTTCTGTCTCAAATTTTGAAAAGAGGCGTTTGCCCAAACATCGAAAAAATCAGAGCCCTCCCTCATGGGAGAGGAAAACTTCCCTGCCCCAGATTCAATGAAAAGGAAATGAAAATCAGAAATGGTGCCTGCCACAACGGCAACTGCCATTGCGTGAAAACCGCGCCAAAACCAAACTAACCAAATGAAACCACTACCGCAACCACAAGCACCACTAATGCCGACGGCCTTAGAGTTTCGTCTCCATGCGCAGAAAAAGATTCTGCGCGACATAATACAGGGGAACACAGGTGACTCTGTTACCATAACCGCCAAAGAGCCATTCAATTACTTCTTGCCGCACCCTAGCGGCGCAGTTGTTGAACGCATCAATGGCATACGGTTCTTAAACAACAAAGTCACCACGCAAGAATATGCCTGGAGTGAAGATGACGTTCGGCCGGAATGCATCATAAACAAACCGGCAGCAAAGTTCGGCCATGCTGGCCAAATCATTATCGAGAGATCCACCGATTGTTGGAATCCCCCCAACTTCGTCGGCCTGCACAGCGGTGCATTTTGGCTTAACAATCAAGGTTTCATTTGCCTTCAAATGGAATGCGATTGCTGGTGCGCCCACCCATGTGGCGGCATCGTATTTGCAATCGGCAACAAAATTTTCATTCATGACGGCGGTGTTGCGTCGCTCATGCAACACCAAAAATGGGAAAGCCTCGCACCACATCCATGGGGCATTCTTGTAGTCAGTGGATACACCATTAGACTCATCGTTTACAAAAACCCCAAAATTAGTCCGTGTTTTTAATGGACTATACATCTTTTTCGTAATATAATACACGTCAAGAAAAGTCTGTTCACCCACCCAAGGTCCCCAAGCTCCTTAACAACATGAAAACTTGCGAAGAAACCAGAACGTGCAATATCTGCACGCTTTCGTTGCCTGCAAAGACGGTTCACAAAAACAAAGAAATGGGCATGCTCATTTGCGACGGCTGTCTTTCAAAGCTCCGCAAACAAAACAAGCTCAAACACCAGAGGTGCGTAGATTGCAAAAGGCGCAAGCCCGTGCACGCACGCACAGCAAACAAAAAACCACTTTGTGTAAACTGCTACGCCAAGCGTCGCCGCCGCGACAAATCCAAACATGAAAATTGCTCCGAATGCGGGCATCTTCGTCCTGTTGCCTTGCGCAAACCCAATGGCAACCCAGTTTGCGACCCTTGCTATCGCAAGGAAGTAACCAAAATAGCTAACGCTATAAAAGCAGAATCCCATGTCCGCTAAGTTCTCTTAGGCTTATCGGATTTTTTTTATTTGTGATATCATATATAAAATAGTTATGAAAAAGTTTTATCTAATTATTATTTTAATAATTGTTATTGTCGGCGGAATTTATTTAAACCGCGCTTATGCTTTCATTTACAATGAAATTCATAATGGAAATTTAACAAACCCCAACACAAATGAAATTTATATGCTTAGCGATAACAAAAATAATAAAACCTTAACCTATGTTGCTCTAGGCGACAGCCTAACTGCCGGCGCCGGCGTTGAAAACGCGCAACAATCATACCCTTATTTAGTTGCTCAGAAATTAGGCACAGAAAATAATGTTACATTAAAAAACCGTTCTCAACTTGGCTACAAAACAGAAGATTTAAAAAATGTACTCTTGCCCACCGCAATTACAGACAACCCCAACATTATAACTTTATTAATTGGCGTCAACGACATTCACAATAATGTTTCCGCACAAAAATTTTCCCAAAATTACGAACAAATTTTACAAAGCCTCACCACAAACACCAAGGCCAAAATTTATTTAATAAGCATTCCCTACATTGGCTCGGCAAACTTAATTTTACCGCCCTATAATTATTATTTTAACTCAAAAACGAAAGAATTTAATAAAATTATTAAAAATTTAGCACAGAAATATAATTTAAAATATATCAACATTTCTTCTGCCACGCAAGAAGAATTTACAAAGTCAGACACATATTATTCAAGAGATTTATTTCACCCATCGGCAAAAGGCTATGCTGTTTGGGCAAACATAATTTATGCTAATTTCAATTAACAACCCAGTTTTATCAACAACAATTTTTGAAGTCATTTTAGCGGTGGCGTTATTATTTTTTACGCGCAGAAAGAAAGACCCTCAATTTTTCCCTGTTTACCAAAGCCAAGAGCTTAAAGGCTTGGCAATTTTACTTATAGTTTTCTCGCACATTGGTTATTTTTTAGTAACAAATCACAAATTTTTATTTCCCCTTTCAATTATGGCAGGCGTGGGAGTCGACTTATTTTTATTTCTTTCAGGTTTGGGACTAACCGCCAGCATACTCAAAAATAAATTGCCGGCTCTGCAATTTTACAAAAAAAATCTTTTAAAACTTTATGTTCCATTTTGGCTGGCCTTAGTTTCGTTTTTGGCACTAGACTTTTATGTTTTAAAAATTACTTACTCATGGCAATTTTTAACAAAAGCCACTTTTGGAATTTTCACTACTGCAGACCTTTATAAAGACATTAATTCCCCGCTTTGGTATTTTACTTTAATTGTATTTTACTATTTGTTGTTTCCAATTTTATTCAGCAAAAAACGCCCGTGGCTTTCGGCATTTTTAATTTACGGCGTCACTTACATGGTTCTTGCGCTTAATTTTCCCGCGCTATACTGGGTTTCATTTTTTTATAGCAGGCACATTCTTGCCTTCCCGCTTGGAGTTTTCTGCGCTTGGCTATTTTATGCCTCCCCAAAAACCGCCCTTGTTGCAAAAAACGTTTCAGGCTGGCTCAACAAATATTTTTCAAAAGCCGGCTATTATGCATTAGTTTTATTTCTTATATTATTTACCGGCTACTTTGCTTATTTTTACGGTGCCCAAAAAACCGCAAATGCAACGCAACTTGTAAGCATAATTACAATGCTGGCAATAGTTTGGCTGTTTTCAATTAAAAAAATAGAGTTTAGGCTTTTGTATCTGTTTGGCATTTATTCTTACGAAATTTATTTGCTTCACTGGCCCATTCTCTACCGCTACGACTTTATTTATAAATATTTACCAGGATGGCTTGCCACCGTGCTTTATTTAATTCTTTTTGTTGACCTTGCTTGGCTTTTCAAAAAAATCTGCGGATTATTTTTAGACAAAAAAACTCCTAAAACTTAATTTGGATTGACTTTTTTTATTTTTTAGGTAAACTCTAAATTAAGTACTTTGACAAGAGGAAACCATTTCTGCCGTGTGGCAGACGTGTATTTCGACTTATTGTCAGGGTAAACACCAACAACCAAACCACCAACCAACCAACCATGAAAACACGCCTATGTTTCCTTAACGTCCAACCCCACTGCCTTTTGGTGGAACAACCCGGAGGCTTCGCAACGGCAGCCGATTTCCACAAATTCGCCGCAAATGAATGCGGGTTCACTGGCATCACCATGCCGACAGGCTTCCTCGACATCGACAAAGCAATTTCCAGCGAAGAATACCGCGACGACATCCAAGCCGGCCTGGTCAATTGTGGCCTCACCGACGGCCTCGTGCGCATGGAAATGCACGTAATTGGCATGAATGTGTGCGTGGCGCCCTACCGCGTCAAACGCTGTGCGAACTTCATCGACGACAAAAACTTCCGCACCATGGATGTCCGGTCCGTCGAGGCCAAAGCCAAGCAAGAAATGCTCCGTGCCATCGACGCCTCCGCCGCCTTCGGCTTCAAATATTTGCCAGGCTTCTGCGGTGGCCGTGGCTTCGCCGCCGCCATGGCAAAGTGGCCGGCATGGCCCAAGCATTTCCCAGCGTGGGTGATGGCACTCTTGGCCCTCAAGTGGGAGCCCATCTTAGAACATGCGGCCGACAAGGGCGTAACCGTGACCTTCGAGTTCGGGCACCCCGAGAATGATCTGCTCACCGGCGCGAACTTCTGCACGTTCTTCAACATGCTCTCGCCCAAAGCGCAGAAGGGTGTTGGCATCAATGCCGATGCCTCACACTTTCTCAACATCGGTATCAACCCGATGCCTCACCTGAAAAAAGCCGCCGAAACCGGCTGCAAGTTCAGCAACCATATGAAGTGGGGTGCCTCGGTTGACCATGGCGACGGCACGGCCTCAACCTACGGCGGATGGACCGAGTGGTCAAAATCTTCCACTACTTTTTTCACCTACGCCACGGTGGGCCCCGACTGGCTCGCGCGTGATTACTACGAATTCCTGAAAAATCAAACCAGGGCCCAAGGCGACGACTTTTTCGATGTCGTCTACGAGGGCGAAGATGCCACCATCCTCAATCCCAAGCAGGCTATGAAAGTCGGCGCCGCCAACTGCAAGGCAGCCATCGGCAATAAGCCGTTTATCAAGCTCGACGGCGTTGTCGACCCCGACGATTTCGTCATGACCACTCCGGCGGAATACGAGAACGTCGCACTCGTCTACCCCAACGGCCAATGTATTCCGCTTGAAGAATGGCCTGGTGGCCCATTTGACCAGGCCTTCGACAGCCCCCTCAAACCGTGGATCCTCCTCGAGATGACTCCAACGGAAACGGCTGCCTGCCGCCACCTCTTGCGGGACACCGGCCACGAAGACGAAGCTGAAGCATAACGCTCGCGCGTCGCAACAAACCCAAGCCTGGGGAACCACTGTGTTCCCTGGGCATTTTTTTTATTTGCGTTTTATTTTAAATGTAATAAAATAACAATACATGAAAATTTACGACGTAATAGTAATTGGCGGGGGCCCCGCGGGCACAATGGCAGCGGGTAGAGCGGCGCAACGCGGGCGCTCCGTTTTATTGTTAGAAAAAAATGAAACGCTTGGCAGAAAATTACTTATTACCGGTGGTGGCCGGTGCAATTTAACTAACTTAAAAACAGACAACCGCACTTTGCTAGAAAAATACAAAAACGGCACGCAATTTCTTTTTTCTTCATTCGCGCAATTTAATGTAAAAGATGCGCTTGAATTTTTTAATTCGCGCGGTTTGGCCACAAAAGAAGAAAATGAAGGCCGGGTTTTTCCGGTTAGCAACAAGGCGCAATCGGTGTTAGATGTTTTAGAAAAATTTATGCAAGAAGGCGGTGTTACAATAAAAACAAGCACCGAGGTTAAAAAAATCGAGGTTAAAAATAATATTTTTGTAATTACAACAAAACACGGCGAAGAATTTTCGGCAGAATCTTGCGTTTTAGCAACAGGTGGCACTTCATACCCCGCAACCGGCTCAACCGGTGAAGGGTTAAAATGGCTTACAGGTTTGGGGCACACAATTGTTGAAAACATTGTTGCCTTAACTCCTGTAACACTTTCAGACAACTGGGCAAAAAAAATAAGTGGGCTTACTCTTAAAGATGTTAAATTAACAATTTTTCAAAACAGCAAAAAACAAAAATCAGTTTCTGGTGACCTTTTATTTACGCATTTTGGCGTTAGTGGGCCAGCAATAATAAACTCAAGCAAATATGTTGGCGAATTATTAAAATCCGGCAAAGTAATAATTAATTTAGATTTATTTCCAAAATTAGATTTAGCACAACTAAAAATTCAGTTACAAAACCTTTTAGCAAACAATAATAATAAAAAAATAAAAAACACTTTAAGTGAATTAGTTCCCAGCGCTTTGGCTTTAGCGCTTTTACAGCTTGCAAAAATTGACGGCGAATTAAAAAATCATAATGTGCCAGCTGAAGCTCGCAGAAAATTACTTGCACTAATAAAAGCAGTTCCACTAAATGTTTCGGGGCTTTTAGAAGCCAAAGCAATTGCCTCGTACAACGGCGTTGAATTAAAAGAAGTAAATTTTAAAACAATGGAAAGTCGCCTAATTCCCCACCTTTATTTAGTTGGCGACGTTTTAAACATCGACCGGCCCAGTGGCGGTTACAGTTTGCAACTTTGTTGGACAACGGGCTTCGTCGCCGGCTCCCACTCGTAAAAATAAACTTATAATTATGAAGCAGCGTGAAGCACTCGATATCTTGAAATCGGGGTATAATACTTTTTTGACAGGCCCGCCGGGAAGCGGGAAAACTTTTTTATTAAATGCTTATATTAAATATTTAAAAAGTAATAATATTGTAGTTTCAATAACCGCCAGCACCGGCATTGCCGCCACGCACATGGGCGGGGTTACTTTGCATTCGTGGAGTGGGCTGGGCATTCGCGACGAACTTGCCGACACCGAAGTTAAAAAAGTTTGCGAGCGTGGATATTTGCGCAAAAGAATAAAAAACACCAACGTTTTAATAATAGACGAAATTTCAATGATAAAGGACGGCCAGTTTGAGGCGGTAAATAAAATTTGCCAATATATAAAAAGAAACCCCCGCCCTTTTGGTGGCATACAGGTTGTTTGCTCGGGAGATTTTTTTCAACTTCCTCCGGTTTATAGAAGCGAACGACCAACTGATGCAACTCAAGGCGAACTTTTTAGCGCAAATAAAGACAAGCAAGGTTTTGTAACCAATTCCGACATTTGGAAAAGAATGGAAATGAAAGTTTGCTATTTAGATGAACAATTTAGAACAAAAGACAAACAGCTCACCAAAATTTTAAATTATATCCGCGAAAACAAAGCCGAAGAGTCTAAACAAATTCTGTCAAAAGAAATTTCCTCGATGCACGGCAAAGCCGGAATCGGGACCAAGCTATACACCCACAACATAGATGTAGACACCATAAATTACAATGAATTAAGCAAAATAAAAGGCCAAGAATATCATTACCAAATGACAATGCGCGGAAATTTGGTAGTTGCAGACATTTTAAAAAAAAGTTGCCTAGCGCCCGAAAAATTAATTTTAAAAGAAGGCGCGCACGTAATGTTTATAAAAAATAATTTTGAAGCTGGTTATGTAAACGGCACGCAGGGAAAAGTTGTTGGTTTTGCTGCCGCCGACTTGCCTGTTGTGCAAACCGAAGAAGGCAAAAGAATAACTGTTACCGTTACCGATTGGACAATTGAAGAACCCGACGCCACTATTCAAGGTGGTAAAACATCTGTTGTGGCGGGCATTTCGCAAATTCCCTTGCGCTTGGCTTGGGCAATTACCGTGCACAAAAGTCAGGGAATGAATTTAACTTCTGCAGAAATGGATTTGTCTAAATGTTTTTTGCCGGGCATGGGTTATGTTGCATTATCGCGGTTAAAATCTTTAAAAGGGTTAAATTTATTGGGCATTAATCATTTGGCTTTTTGCGTAAACCCAAAAGCGCTTGAAGTTGATAAACATTTTAAAAAATTATCTAAAGAGTCTTCTGCCGAATTAAAAAAAGTTTCCAAAAGCGCCACCGCCAAACGCCAAAAACAATTTATCAAATACATGGGCGGCTAAAATATTTTTCCTATCCCAAACCGCTTGGTTCTCCCAGCGGTCTTTTTTTAATTTTTATTTGTCGTACAAATTTCAAAGCTTTTTATATCTAATTAATTCTGTCCGTGTTTTTTGCGGCCGCAAAAAACACGGACAATAGTAAAAAATATAAAAAACTAAAAAAAGTCGCGTTTTTGACGGCCGTCAAAAAACACGCCATTTATTCCCTTACTTTTTCTTAAACGTTTGGAACTTTGTAAGATACAACAAAAAATCCCCTTCCTTGCCTCGCCGAAGTGTCGACGAAGGCGGGTCGGGGATTTTTTAAATTTAGTATTTACTACCGTGATATACGGTATCAAAATAATCTTCTAACAAATCTGCCTGCTGTAATCCTGCCTCATCTTCTTTGTGGTCTTCTTCAAACTTATATTGCAAATGCGGTGCATTTCTAAACCTAAATCCATCAACCTCCGTTAATAAATAATCTCCTAAATCTGTGCTAGTTCTAACATATTCAGGCACAATTTTGCATTCATAAAGTAAGGTTGTAAAATTCTCGGCAACCGCAGTGCCCCGTTCAAAGGCCCTATCTAATTGCACCGCCAGCCAAAAAGGATTTATAAAAGTTCCTTCTATTACATTCAAATCATCTTCGGGAATTGAACTAACGCCTAAAGCATACATTTGTTCTGCATGCAAACGCAGTGTTTTTGCTTTCATTTTTGGGCCCATATCGCCATTTCCAGAAAATAATTTTCTTTCATATGCTGTTGTACGAATAACATTTCGCACAGTATCTTTTATGCATTGTTGGGTAGCAATTATTTTATCACCATTTGTATAAACCTCATTAATTGTAAAATCTCTGGTTTCTAAATATTCATTGGGGTTATCAACAACTTCAACGCCATCGCCAAATTCAAAATCATGCGCCATAAATTTTTTTGCCACTTCGTTGTCTGCACCAGCATAGGGCTCTGCACCCAATCTAACAACGTCAAAATCTCTTGGCGGAATATCTTTAAGGCCTAATACTTTTCGTAAAACAGATCTGGCCGCACCGCCCTTGTAACCATAGCCCGCCAATATTTCTAATGCCTGTTGATTATGTGTAATTTCAATGTTCCCGTTTTTATCAATAACAAATGACGCATCTTTAAGAGAAGCTTCTAAAATATCTGCAACAGAAAATTTCTCTAAAAAAACATCTCTTTCTTCGGACAAAGCTTTTTCTTTTTCATAGTCCGTTGCCGGCAATAAATCGTTAGTTCCAAATGCTTCCACAGAGCCCCCTTCTAAATTAACATCCAAAAAAGCATTCAACTTAATTGTTCTTTCAAGCTCGCCAACTTCTTCTTCGTTTAATCTTATTTTTTCGCTCATTTAATTTAAAACTGTTATTGAATTTATTAAATAACTTTACCAAAAAACCGCCTCAATTGAAAGGCGGTTTTTTAATTTCACACTATGAACCCTCAAATAAATTTAAGAGCTCAAGAATGTGCTCGAGTATCGTTCGAGCAACGCCAGGTCTTATCTGGTGTTTTACGTGGGCGCCCATTAAAGAGCAACTCTAACCTGCACTCGGTGCACAGGAACCATATTCTAAGTTTACTGCTTAGCCAGCCGTCTTTTGTGAAAAGACGGAAAACTCGAATTCAGGCGGGCACCAATGGCAAGCCGGCGAGCGGGCCGTCCATAATCTGGGCGACGACACTGCCGTCTTCCAGGAGGACGGCCTGGTTGTTCCAGTCATAGGGCGGCTTGGAGGGCATACTTCCATCCGCATTGGGATAGGGAGTGTGGCTGCTAATCCACACAGTGCCGGCGGGTTGGCTCGTCGGGTTGCAAAGCCAGGTTTTCTGGCCGTCAGTGATCTTGTTCGGGGCGATTAGTTTCATGATATCGGTTGGTTTGGTCTTTTTCTGTTTGAACCAACGTCGAAATTAAAGTTTTTCAATGCCTTTCGGCGAGTCGACGTAAGGTTAATCAAAGCCTACAGAATGGCTTCCTGAATTCCTAAGTGAACGCAGGTTGCTGTGCTCGACACCGGGCAAAGCACAAGAACCTGCATTCACTAGCTATATTTCAATGAACTTCACTATATATCTATTATACCACCAATAAGCGTGCTTGTCAAGCCTTCACCTTGTTTTTCAAAAATCAGGTGAAGGCTCAAGACTCAGGCGGTAGAATTGATTCTTCACCATTGCAGAATGATGAAGAATTGACATTTTGGGAATTTTATTATATAATAGAATGAATGGAAAATAAAAAAATGAATAATCACCTGCCTACCCCACCAATAAAAAAAGAATCTGAAATCACTTTTGGCGGGCTTGGCATTGCACCAAAAATTTTAGATACACTTTCGAGGCTTGGCTTTACAACTCCAACCTCAATTCAACACAAAGCAATTCCTGTTGCGGTTGAAGGCAAAGACATAATTGGAATTGCCCAAACCGGCACCGGCAAAACATTAGCTTTTGGCATTCCGCTAATTCAGCAAATACTCAAATTGCAGGGCAAAACCAAAGCTTTAATTATTTTACCAACTCGCGAATTGGCAATTCAGGTAAACGAAACAATTCAAAAAATTGGAAAAAGTTTTGGCATAAAATCTGTTGTGCTAATTGGTGGCACTCACATTAGGCCACAAATGCGTGAACTTTCATTTAACCCGCACGTTATAATTGGCACACCCGGCAGAATTGCCGACCACATTCAGCAAAAAACTTTGCAACTTTATAATGTTTCTGTTTTGGTTTTAGACGAAGCCGACAGAATGTTCGACATGGGCTTTGCCCCACAAATAAATAAAATTTTACAGTTTGTAAACAAAGACAGGCAAACAATGTTGTTTTCCGCAACCATGCCCGACGGCATTGTAAAAATTGCCACCCACCATATGAAACTTCCCGTTAGAGTAGAAATTGCTCGCGCCGGAACAACCGCAGAAAATGTTGAGCACGAATTATTTGTTGTAAAAAAAGAACAAAAATTAGCTTTACTCAAAAAATTGCTACAAGAATATAAAGGTAGCGTTTTGGTTTTTTTACGAGTTAAACACAACGCCAGAAAAGTTTGCGACCACTTGCGCGCAAGTGGCGTAACCTCTGCAGAAATTCATTCAAACCGCAGTTTAAACCAAAGAAAAGAAGCTTTAGAAGGTTTTAAAAACGGCAGGTTTAGAGTTTTAGTTGCCACAGACATTGCTTCCCGCGGAATAGATGTTAAAAACATTGAATTGGTAATAAACTTCGACTTGCCCGAAAACGCCGAAGACTATGTTCACAGAATTGGCCGTACCGGCCGCGCTGGAATGAGTGGAAAAGCAATTTCTTTTGCCACCCCCGACCAAGGGCAAATGGTGCGCGAAATAGAAATGCTAACCCGCATTAATTTACCAATTTCAAAATTACCAGAAGGCCTTCCTGTTGTTGCCAGCCAACCTGCCGGCAATTTTCAACGCCCAAACAACAACCGTCGCCCACAACAACGCAACAAACCCCACCGCAGATTTCGATAAAATAAAACTTAAATAAAAATGCTGGCTTCCCCAGCTTTTTATTTTGTGCTAAAATAAAAAAATACTATTTCGCTCGGCAATAAACTTTTCAAAGCGAGCCAAATAAATTTTTGGAGGAGGGACAATCGCCTTTAGGACATTCCCCCGACGAGCAAAAATTTGATTTGGCGAGCGGATTTAAAAAAGTTTGTTGCCTCGCTACATATCATGTTCGACCTAGAAAAAATTGCCAAGGCAATTGCCGAAGCTCCCGCCAAAATTTTAGACAAAACCATAGAGGTAATAATAAAAGACGAAAAAACTTTAATGAAGCGTCTGCCTTTTAGAAAAGCCGAAGAATACATAGACGTTTTGGGGCCCGGCCTTGTTACTGGAGCGGCCGACGACGACCCTTCCGGCATTGCCACCTATTCCCAAACCGGCGCCCAATATGGTTTTCAACTTATTTGGCTGGCTTTATTTACATTTCCTTTCATGGCAATGGTGCAAGAAATGTGCGCTCGCATTGGAATTGTCACCGGCCGTGGTTTAGCCGGCAACATTAAACACAATTATTCAAAAAAAATATTATTTTTTATTGTTATAATTTTATTTTTTGCCAACACCCTCAACATTGCCGCCGATTTGGGCGCCATGGCAGCTGCCACAAAACTTTTAGCCCCCAATTTTAGTTTTATGTGGTGCCTTTCAATTTTTGCCTTAATAATTTTATTTTTACAAATTTTTACAACCTACGCTCAATATTCTAAAATTTTAAAATATTTAACCTTTGGGCTTTTTGCTTATGTTTTTACAGCTTTTTCTGTGCATTTAAATTGGTTGGAATTGTTTTCACATGTTGTTTGGCCAACAATTGTTTTTAACAAAGACCAAATTTTCTTACTTTGCGCCATTTTGGGTACAACCATTTCGCCATACCTTTTCTTTTGGCAAACTTCACAAGAAGTAGAAGAACAAATTTTAAAAGGCGAAATGACAATTAAGTTGCGCGAAGAAAATGTAACCCCCCGCGAAATTAGAGACATGCGCAAAGACACCTGGTCTGGAATGTTTTTTTCCAACGCCATTATGTTCTTTATTATTGCTGCCTGCGCTGGCACGCTTTTTGCCAACGGCATTACTAACATTGCCACAGCCAACCAAGCCGCACAAGCCATTAGGCCTTTTGGTGGCGAACTAACTTATTTTTTCTTTGCTTTGGGAATTATTGGTACAGGCCTTTTGGCAATTCCAACAATGGCGGGCTCGGTTGCCTATGCCACTGCCGAAACTTTTGGTTGGAAACAAGGCCTTTATCACAAATTAAAAGATGCTCACGCTTTTTACGGAATAATTATTATTTCAATGGTGGTTGCCGCCGTTGCAAATTATTTTCACTTAGACCCAATTAAAGGCTTAATTTATTCTGCTGTTGGAAATGGTTTGGTGGCACCAATTGTTTTATTTTTTATTGTTAAAATTAGTGCCAGTGAAAAAGTTATGGGAAATAAAAAAAATCACCCGTTTATTACAGCTTGCGGGTGGTTTACAACGGGCATAATGGCAATTGTTGGAATTGCCACAATTGCCACATTCTTTTTTTAAAAAAATATTATGTTTAACATAAATAAATTTAGCATGGGCGCCACAGCCGCAATAATAACCAGCATGGGTTTAATTGCCGGCCTAACTCAGGGTGAAAACGCAAAGGCCAGCATTATTACCGGCCTTTTAATTGTTGCCATTGCCGACAACATTTCCGATTCGTTTAGCATCCACATTTACAAAGAGTCCGAAGGCGCCACTTCAAAAGATGTGCGCTCAACAACTTTTGGAAATTTTACATCGCGCTTAATTTTGGCGCTAACTTTTATTTTAATGGTTTTATTTTTGCCACCACTTACCGCTCTTATTGTTTCTTCTGTTTGGGGTTTATTATTACTGGGAATTTTAAGTTATTTAATTGCCAAAGACCGCGAGGCCAAACCAATTATTATGGTTGCTCGCCATTTGTTAATTGCATTGCTGGTACTTGCGGGTAGTAAATTTTTAGGAAATTTAATTTTAAACCACTTGCATATTGCCTAAAACAGTGCTATACTTTAATTGTAAGTTAGGGCGTGACTAACACACCCCAAGCGTTTCTTTCTTGGTTTCTACTAAATAAGTGAGCCGTAGAAGAAGCAGAGGTCGGCTTACTTTTATTAACCAAGCAAAAATAAAATGGCAAAAAAACTATACGTTGGAGGATTGTCCTACAACACATCAGAAGCTACTTTAAGGTCAACATTCGAACAAGCAGGAACAGTTGAAACAGCTGTTATAATCATCGACAAGATGACTAACCGCTCAAAAGGTTTCGGCTTTGTAGAAATGTCTACAGACGAAGAAGCTCAAAAAGCTATAGAAATGTTTAACGGAAAAGAATTAGATGGAAGAAATCTAACCGTTAACGAAGCAAAACCAATGGAACCAAGAGCTCCAAGAACCGGAGGAGGATTCGGTGGAGGCAACAGAGGTGGATTTGGTGGAGGCAACAGATACTAATCCTGCGAAGCTTAGGATTAGTATCCTGAGCGAAGTCGAAGGATATTCAGTTATCTTTAGAAAAACTATCCCGTGAAAGCGGGATAGTTTTTTGTTGTACAGATAGCTTGAGCCTTCACCTTGCCGATTGACGTATTCATCGACAAGGTGAAGGCTTGACAAGCCCCCTCTAATATGCTATAATTAAAATAACAGCTCGACGAGATTTTATCTCGTCTTTGACAAACCACCTTCCCCCACCACACCCACACCAACCAAACCATGCAAGCACCAATTCGTCTCAAAACTCTTGTAGAGGAGAAGCCCGTCATCCATTGGAGCCGGAAACTTGTCTCTGCAATTATTTTGCTGGCCACTTTCTGGGCGTTGTTCTCCATTTGGATGAACCGCCCACGGGAACACGCCTACACAACCCCAACCCCAACCCCCACCACCAGCGGCCCTGTCCGCAACTAACCACCACCACACAATCCACATGAAAACTGCGACAATCGCAATCGTGCTAGTTGGTCTGCTCCTCATCGGAGTCGGCCTGTACACTGGGCTCCCGCTCCGTTCCACTGAGGCGTTTCGCCTCACGGACACGAGCTGGACGCTCATAGCCACCGGGTTGTTGTTCGTCGCCAGTATGGCGATGAACTACTTCCTCGGCACACGCCGGACAAACCGCCACCGCGGTCCACTCGGCTAAAAGTCATAGGCCTAGATGTAGGCCTCCATAATTCCCACACGTGGGAAAACATCAAATAGACCGTTGATTTCCATATCTTCGGTCTCTTTATTTACTTCAAAAAACTATAATGAGAATAATAAAAAGTAGGTTTTTTGCCTCGAGGCAAAAAACCTACTT
>CAIYRH010000004.1 GCA_903928565.1 Candidatus Staskawiczbacteria bacterium | reverse complement strand
TGTTGAAACAACAGATGATGGAAAAGCTCTTGGTTCATTGATTGGCGGAGGAAGATATGATAATCTTTCAAAAGTATTTGGAGGAAGAAGCGTTCCAGGTTGTGGGTCAGCAGCAGGCATAGAAAGAATAGTAAGTTTGATGAAAGCTCGTGAAATGAAAACTGGTGCTAAAACAGATGAGCCAAAAATATTTTTAGCTCAATTGGGGAAATTAGCAAAAAGGAAAGGAATGAAACTATTTGAAGAGTTTAGAGATGCAAAAATACCAGTAGCAGAATCGTTCTCTAAAGATTCATTAAAAGCTCAATTAAGGTCTGCCAACAAGATGAAAATAAAATGGGTTTTAATTTTTGGACAGAAAGAAGCATTAGAAGATTTCATTGTTTTAAGAGATATGGATACAGGAACACAAACAGAAATAAAACTCGATAAAGTTGTTAGTGAAATGAAGGAAAAAATTAAAAGTAATTAAAAATTAATATATCCTGCCCAAATAGTATCATCTCTTCTGTGAAGAAATGATGTTTGCCAGGATGTCTATACAAAAGTAATATGCCAGTACAAGTTACAAAAAATCAAAAAGAGACATCACAGAACTTGGTACACAGGTTTACAAAAACTGTGCGTCAATCTGGTGTTTTGCTTGAAATCAGAAAGAAGAGATTTCACAAGAGAGCAAAATCTGCTTTGGTCAAAAAAAGATCTGCCCTAAGAAAGATTGAATTAAGGGCAGAGAAAGTAAAAGCAGATAAATTAGCAAAGCCAAAATAATTTTCGCTTCGGCAACATATGCTTAAACAAGATATTCAATTAGCTACTAACGAGGCCATGAAAGCTGGCAACCAGCTTTTGGTTGGCACTTTGCGTATGTTGTTGGCCGCTATAATTACTAAAGAAAAAGAAAAAAAGTTTAAAGAAAAACTTGAAGGTGATGCTCAGTTAACGGACGAACAAATATTAGAAGTTGTGTCAGTTGAGATTAAAAAAAGAAAAGATGCCATTGTTTTATACGAACAGGGTAATAGGCCAGAATTAGCCGAGAAAGAAAAAAAAGAAATAGACATTTTAATAAAATACTTGCCTGAACAATTAACAACTGAAGAACTAAAAAAATTAGTGGTAGAATCTATTGCCAAAACGGGTGCTAAAGAAATGAAAGAAATGGGTAAAATAATGGCAGACTTAACTCCCAAAATAAAAGGCAAAGCCGACGGTGGAGAAGTGAGCAAAATGATAAAAGAACTTTTAACTACAAAATAAAAAATCCGCCCCAAAGGCGGGTTTTTGTTTTATGGGGAAAATAGTGTAAAATATATTAATGGTGCGGAAAACTAAGAAAAGAAAGCAAGATATCATAAAAAATTGTTCTATAATTGCGGCTATCTTATTGATTGTGGTGGCAAGTTCTTTTGTTGCATACAAATATTTATTTAAGCCAAACAATTATATCATACAAAATAATTACTATGGATTTAAATTACAAACGCCAAAAGGCTGGATTGCCGAAGAAAATATTTTATTTTCTCCCGACTACATAACAAAAACTTTGGCAAAATGCAAAAAAGATAAATCTAAAACTTCACATGAATACGCAGTTGGTGCATTTCGGTTTAAAAGCCAAAGATATCCTCAAGATTTAGATGTTAACCAATTGTCTACAGCAAACATATCAAGCGGAATGATTTTAGAAATTACCGCAAAATGCATTTCGGGCAATAAAAAAATTAATGCGCAAGAATGGTCGGTTACAAATGTATCAAAAACTAGTAGTGGGGAAGTTAAATCATTAGTTGCTTTTAATAATAATTTAAAATATACGGCAACAGAATATGTTTACATTTCTCCAACCGAGCAATTAAAGGGTGGCGCATTAAAAGATAATTACACAGAAACATTAAGCAAGATTATAACAAGTTTAAATTTTATTAAATGAAAATTGAAATAAATAATTTATCAAAAAAATACGCTGTGGATAAAAAAGTTTTTTCCACAGTTGCAAAAATCGTATTAAAAGGCGAAAATAGATTAACGGAAACAATATCTCTAGCTTTTGTTGGTAAAGAAGAGATAAAAAAACTCAATAGAAAATTTCGTAGCAAAAATAAACCAACGGATGTTTTATCTTTTCTATTAAATGAAGGTGACATTTTTGGTGAAATTGTAATTTGCCCAGAAGTTGTAAAAGATAATTCTAAAAAATACGGAGTTACTTTTAAGGCAGAAATGTTAAAAATATTCATTCATGGTATTTTACATTTGTGCGGTTACGACCACGAGAAATCAAAAAAGGAGGAAGAAATAATGGAGGCAAAACAAAATTTATATTTATCAAAAATAAAATAATTTTATGGCGAGACCTAGCATTATTACGGGGCTAGACATTGGGACTCATAGCATTAAGGCATTAGTGGCTCAGAAGAAGGGAAGCGACTGGGAAGTTTTGTCTTATGCAGAAGTGCCATCTTTTGGACTTAGAAAAGGGTCTGTGTTTTCGGTTGAAGAAACCTCAAAAAATGTTCAAATAATAATGTCGGGGATTGAAAAAGATTGTAACAGGAGAATTAGTTCTGTATTTGTAAATATTGGCGGTAGTCACTTGTATGTTACGCCGTCAGATGGAATAATTTCTGTTTCAAGGGCAGACCAACGAATTTCTAAAGAAGACGTTGACCGCGTATTGCAAGCAACAAGAGCCATCAACATTCCTTCAAACGAAGAAGTTTTAGATGTTTTCCCCAGAGAATATATAATTGACGACCAAAAGGGAATTAAACAACCCGAAGATTTAACCGGAGTTAGATTAGAGGCAAAAGTTTTATTGCTTTGTGTGTTCTCGCCTTACTTTATAAATTTAACGCAAGCTGTTTTAAATGCAAAAATTCAAATAAATGACGTTGTGCCTTCGCCCTTGGCTGCCGCCAACGCAGTTTTAACACCGCAACAAAAAGAATTGGGTGTTGCTTTGCTAGATATTGGGGCTGCCACAACTTCGTTGGCTGTTTTTGAAGAGGGCGATTTAATACACATGGCAATTTTCCCAATTGGCTCGGCAAACATTACAAATGACATTGCCATTGGGCTTAAAACGGAAGTTCCAATTGCAGAATCAATTAAAAAACAGCACGGTACATGCATGGTTGCTAAAACAAGTTCTGCCGATAAAAAAGACCAAACAAAAAAGAAAATAGAAGTTTTTGATAAGTCCGATTCATTAAATTTTACGAAGAAAAATTTGGTGGACATAATTGAACCAAGAGTTTCTGAAATTTTAGATTTAGTGCAAAAAGAACTTAAAAAAATAAACAGACAAGAATTATTACCCGGAGGAATTGTTATAACTGGTGGTGGAGCAAAACTCCCAAGAATAAAAGACCTTGCACGAGACACCTTAAAACTTTCCTGTGAAATTGGAAGGCCACAAGGAATAATTGGTTTACAAGACGACCCGGCATTGGCAACTGTAGCTGGTTTGGTTTTAGAGGGGGTTGATTCTGGCGGAGATGGTGGTAAGGTAGATATTAAGGGAGGGTGGGCCAAGTTTAAAAAATGGCTGAAGAACTTTATCCCCTAGAAAATTATGCCAATTATTAAAGTTATAGGCGTGGGAGGTTCGGGGTCTAATACAGTCTCCCGAATGGAAAAATTTCAAATGCAGGCAGTTGAATTATTAGCAATAAATACAGATGCACAAGCTCTGCATTTTTCGAAAAATCATAAAAAAATTCTAATAGGAAAAGAAATTACCAAAGGTCTTGGCACTGGCATGGATGCTAGTTTGGGAAAAAAGGCGGCCGAAGAGTCTAAAGTAGAAATTATAGAAAATTTAAAAGGCGCCGACATGGTTTTTGTTACCTGTGGACTGGGCGGTGGCACCGGAAGTGGGGCGGCTCCAATTGTTGCCGAAGTTTCAAAAGAACTCGGCATTTTAACTATAGCGGTTGTCACAACGCCATTTTCTTTTGAAGGCCAGGAAAGAAAAAAGATTGCCGCTGATGCCATCAAAAATTTAACAGGAAAAGTGGATTCTTTGTTGATAATATCTAACGATAAACTTCTAAAAGTTATTGATGAAAAAACGACAGTATCAAGCGCCTTTTTGATTTGCGATGATATTCTAAGAGAAGCCGTGCAGTCAATTACCGATTTAATTTTAGTGCCTGGAATTATAAACATTGATTTTGCTTCAGTGGTATCGGTATTAAAGAACTCGGGTCATGCGTTATTTGGCGCGGGAAGGGCGGTAGGCGAAAATCGTGCAGTAGTGGCCGCCGAGAAAGCCATCAGCTCGCCATTATTGGATTTTTCAATTCAGGGTTCGAAAGGAGTCTTATTTTCGGTTGCCGGAAACGATGTCACTTTAAATGAAATTCAAGAAGCAGCAAAAGTCATTACTAAAAATGTTGATCAAAAAGCTCAAATAATTTTTGGAGCAGTAAAAGATAGTGGCTTAAAAAAAGGAGAATTAAAAATTACAGTTATTGCCACAAAATTGTTGTAATACAAAATATTTAATTATTAATAATAAAAATTTAATATTATGATGAGAGAAAAATTAGGACACGAAGAAGAGGTGAGCCAGGCGCCAGAATCGGCTACGACCGAACAAAGTGTATCCCCGGCTCAACAAGAAAGAGTTTTAACGCCAGCTGATGAGGGTTATGAAAGGTTAGAAAGAGAGAGAATAGAAGCTGACAACAAGAAACTAATGGATAGTTTCATGGGTGAAGTAAAAGAGGCATTTGGTAATCCCGATGCGAATAATAATGGATGGGTGCAATTTTTAGGTGCTGCAGAGGGGAATGGTTCTTCTGAAAAAGTTAAGATCGCGAAATTGCTTAAAGAAAGGAGAGAGGCGATACATGGAATGAGGAAAGATGCATTAGATTTATTACAACGTCAACTTGATATTGCTAAGGGGAAAAAAGTTAAAGAGAGGGATTGGTTAAACGGGAGACAGTAATTATAATAAAAAATACGGCTTAAAAGGCCGTATTTTTTGTTAAATTGAGTTATCCACAGGTTTTATAGGTAAATTAATATTTGACACGGCCGTTAGGTAGAGTAAAATGGTAGTAATCCAGTCGATTTTCCCGCCGCAGCGGGA
>CAIYRH010000003.1 GCA_903928565.1 Candidatus Staskawiczbacteria bacterium | reverse complement strand
GGATATTTTTATGGAATGACCTCGTCTGGAGGTACAAATAATGCTGGCGTAATTTTTAAATGGGATGGTAGTAATTATACAAACATATATGATTTTGGTTCTGGAACAGGATCTCATCCTTATGGTTCTCTAATTCAGTCCACAGACGGTAATTTTTATGGAATGACCAGTGCTGGTGGTGCAAATAATTTTGGCAATATTTTTAAACTTTCAACTTTAATAGCCCCGCCAATATTTTCTAGTGCTACCACTAACACAGCTGGTACAGTTGCCACAATTGCCTTCACGAAAACAATAGCAAATCCATCTGGAAGTCAGTCTGATTTTGATGTAGAAGTTGATGGTTCGCAAGTCGCAGTTTCATCTGTTGCCTTAAATGCTGATTTAACAAAAATAGATTTAACACTTGCAACCCCAGTATTATATGGTCAAACTGTAACTATTAGATACAATGGTATTGATATATCTTCTGCAGACAATGGAATACTTGCATCGTTCGGGCCCGAAACAGTAACAAATTTAGTTCCAATATCCACTGACGCCACTTTAAGTAATCTTACAATTAGCTCGGGCACATTATCTCCAACCTTTGCTTCTGGCACAACGTCATATACTGCCAGCGTAATTAATGGCACAGAAATTATAGCGGTCACTCCAACACTTAACCAAGCCAATGCCACAGTCAAAGTTAATGGAACAACAGTAGCAAGCGGCTCTGCATCATCAGCTATTTTATTAAATGTTGGTTCAAACACAATTACAATATTGGTTACAGCCCAAGACACAACTACCACAAAAACATATACAATTACAGTGACTAGAGCTGGTGGCGGCGGCGGCGTTTATTTCTCACCGGTAATAACTCCAATAATAACTCCGCCTGCAACTATAGAATCTCTAAAAGCACAAATTTTACAACTGCAAACTCTTATACAACAATTATTGGCCCAAAAAAATACAGACACAACAGCTATTTATTTAACTAAAGATTTAAAATATAGAGATGCCGATAGCGAAGTAGTTTTGCTAAAAAATATTCTAAAAAAACTAAATCTTTTTCCAAAAACCGTTTCTTCTAATACTATTTTTGGTTCGCTTACTCTAAAAGCAGTAAGGGATTTTCAAATAAAATATAATATTCTTAAGGCAAGCAGTTCTCAATATGGGGGAGTGGGGCAATATACAAGGAATAAATTAAATCAACTAAATCAATAAGCCGAAGATGAAGAATTTAATTATTGCCAATTGGAAAATGAATCCCAGTTCGCAAGCCGAGGCGAAGGTAATTTTCGATGCTATCAGAGAGGGCGTAAAAGGTATAAACGCAGCCGCCTCCGCCAGAGGCTTCGGCGAGCCAACGGAAGTTGTTGTTTGTCCACCGGCTGTATATTTATATGCCTCTGTGTTTGGTGAAGGCGTGGTTTCAATGGGTGCTCAAAATGTTTATTTTGAAGACAAAGGCGCATTTACTGGTGAAATTTCCGCTGAAATGATTAAAGATTTAGGAGCTGAATATGTAATAATTGGGCATTCTGAAAGAAGAAAATATTTTGGTGAAACTGACGAGGTTATAAATAAAAAAATAATAAGAGCGTTAGAAGTTGGGTTAAAAGTTATTTTTTGCATTGGCGAAACGCAAGAAGAGCACGACGCCGGTAAAAAAAATGAAGTCCTCGACCGCCAAATCAAACTCGGCCTCGCCAGCGTTTCGGATTTCGGATTTAGTGCTTCGAATTTCGCCGTGGCATATGAGCCTGTTTGGGCAATTGGCACGGGAAATAATTGTGGCGTTGGAGAAACTAAGCAAACTCTATCTTATATAAAAAGTTTGCTTACCCTGAGCGGAGTCGAAGGGCAAGAAGTCCGGATCCTTTATGGCGGTAGTGTAAAAAGCGAAAATTCGGGCGCATACATTAAGGAGGCAGGTGCAAATGGACTTTTAGTTGGTGGTGCCTCACTAAACGCCGAAGAATTTATAAAAATATTAGAATCCGCAGAATAGCCTATTCTAATGTTCTTGAGAACTTGAGAATAGCACATAGTGCGTAAGAACCCCGCCCAGCGGGGCTTTTTGTTATTATTGACGTTAGTTAATAATTTTGTTATAGTATCGACACGAAGTTCTTTTATAATTTTTTACTATGGGTTGCATCTTTTAGGGTTTAATTCCTTGAAAGTTGCAACCCATAATGGCTTTGCACATGAAGACAACCAGATATACTCTATGAAAACGAAAATTGGATTGTTAACACTGCTCGCCTCATCGGCGCTTGTTCAAGCTACGCCCAGCGATTCGGTGGCGTTTGATCTTGATTTTAAGTCGTATTACTACTCTGAGTATGTCAGTCCCTTTGGGAGACTGTTATACGATGGACTCGTCGTCCAATCAGAGGCAACAATTTGGGCTAAGTTCCGCGACCTACCCGGAAAGTTTTATATAGTAAGTTGGGCTAGCACAAGCTTCGAAGGCTGGAACGCCAACAAGGGTACGGAAATGGACTACAGTATGGGTTGGAAAGGTGATATTGGAAACGGTGTTAACCTTAACCTGTGGGTGACATATCTTGACTTGTTGCCCGTTGGAACCATGCCTGGTAAAAACGATCAGGTTCGATTATTCGTAGAGCTAGACCGCAAGTTCGCCTACGAGAGCTTATTGTTTACGCCATTTGTGCGATTTGAAGTTCCGCACGTTGTACACAATTGCAAAGATCGCAGCGGTTTGCGGGTTTATGCCGGAGTAAGAACCGCGTGGGAATTTGCACCAAAATGGTTTTTATCAAATAAAACCAGCTTGTTGTTCGACGACGGCGCCACTGGCTTACAGCCCGGCACGTTTTTTGACTTCAAGATTAGTTTGTCGTGGCAAGCCACCGAATGGCTAAGCATTGAGCCATTGAACTTTCGGTGGATTACTCCACTAACCTCAGTTTCCGACGGTCGCAAGACTTGGAGGATTCTTGGCATAGGAGCCACCGCAAAGTTATAGCAACAAAGCCTATATTCCCCGGCACATGCATGTGTGTCGGGGCTTTTTTATTGTATTGCGCGAATAATTTTTTTGATGTAAAATAAAGAATATTATAAAAATGCAATCCTCGGAATTACGGCAAAAATATTTGGATTTTTTTAAGAAAAATGGGCATAAAATAATTCCCAGTGCTTCTTTAATACCCGAAAACGACCCAACAACCCTGTTTACAAGCGCAGGAATGCAACCAATGATTCCATATTTATTGGGCGAAAGTCATCCGTTGGGGCACAAAATTGTTGATTCTCAAAAATGTTTTAGAACGCAAGACATTGAAGAAGTTGGTGATTCAAGGCACACTACTTTTTTTGAAATGTTGGGCAATTGGTCATTGGGTGACTATTTTAAAAAAGAGCAAATAAGCTGGATGTTTGAATTTCTTACAACAGGAATTAAATTAAATCCGGAAAATATTTATGTTACCGTGTTTCGCGGTAAAGAAGAAGTTGGTATTCCAAAAGATGAAGAAGCCGTAGAAATTTGGAAAGAGCAATTTAAAAAATCGGGCATAAAAGCTGAAGCTGTAGATTTTTCAGAAAAAAATGGGATGCAAGGTGGCAGGATTTTTTATTATGATGAAACAAAAAATTGGTGGTCGCGAGCCGGAATTACTCAAAATATGCCGGTGGGTGAACCGGGTGGTCCGGATTCGGAAATGTTTTGGGATTTCGGAGCTAATTTAGAAATACACGAGAATTCTGAATTTAAAAGCACTCCATGTCATGTAAACTGCGATTGCGGAAGATTCATGGAAATTGGAAACAATGTTTTTATGGAATACATAAAAACCGAAAAGGGTTTTGAAAAGTTAAAAAATAAAAATATAGATTTTGGTGGGGGATTAGAGCGCATGACTGCAGCCAGCTTAAATACACCCGACATATTTGCTATTGATGTGTTTGCTTCTGTAAGAAAAAAAATTGAAGAATTATCAGGTAAAATTTATGGTAATGACCCGAAAGAAACCAAGGCTTTTAGAGTAATTATGGATCACTTGCGCGCGGCAACATTTCTAATTGCCGATGGTGCCGTTCCATCTAATAAAGACCAGGGTTATTTTACAAGAAGATTGATTAGAAGAGCTGTAAGGTATGCAAATAACGTAGGAATTGACTCTGTTTTTTGCAGTGCAATAGCTGAAGAATTCATTGATATTTATGCTGATTCTTACCCGTATTTAAAAGAAAAGCAAAAAGAAATAAATCAAGAATTTTTAAAAGAAGAGGAAAAGTTTAAGGAAACAATGGAAAAGGGGTTAAAGGAATTTGCCAAGCTTGATAAAATATCGGGCAAAGATGCATTTGATTTATACCAAACTTATGGCTTTCCAATTGAAGTTACAGAAGAATTAGCAAAAGAAAAAGGAATTGAAGTTGACCTTGAAGAGTTTAAAAAGGAATTAGAAAAGCACCAAGAACTTTCGCGCACAGCGAGTGCGGGAATGTTTAAGGGTGGTTTAGCCGATAATTCCGAGCAAACAACAAAATATCACACTGCCAACCACTTATTGTTGGCTGGTTTGCGAAAAGTTTTAGGTGACCATGTTTTCCAAAAAGGTAGCAATATTACTGCCGAAAGATTGAGGTTTGACTTTTCACATAACGAGAAGCTGACAAGTGCACAAATAAATAGTGTGGAAAATTTTATAAATGATATAATAAAAGAAGACCTGCCGGTTTCATTTGAAGAAATGACAATTGAGAAAGCCAGAGAATTAAATGCAATGGGCGTTTTTGGTTCAAAATACGGCGAAAGAGTGAAAGTTTATACAATTGGTGAGGGCAACAATGTTGTAAGCAGAGAAATTTGTGGCGGGCCTCACGTTGAACACACTGGCGTTTTGGGAATTTTTAAAATTCAAAAAGAAGAAGCCTCATCCAGCGGGGTGAGACGAATAAAAGCAATACTCAAATAGCGAGTAGTTTGTAGTGAGTAGTTTGTAGATTTAAAAAGCATTTCTACCAACTACCAACTACCAACTACTAACTACTAACGTGGCAAAGAAGATATACGATATTAAGCCGCCTAAAATGGCTCATAAAAAAACCGTCGAGAAAGTTGTGGTTCACAAAAAAGTGAAAACGGTTAAAGAAAAGCCTTTGAAGTCAAGCAGACCGGTAGAAGATCCTTTAGTTATAGTTAAAGATGATAAATACCCCGTAAGACAAGAAAAAAAGAAAAAATCTTCAAAATTTAATTTAATAATATTCATTCTAATTGTATTGTTGGTTGTGGGAATTTACTTATTTTTTACATTGCCAAAAGCAGATATTACAATTTGGCCTAAGGTAGATGCTTTAAGTTTCCAACAAACAATTTCTGCAGATAAAACTGTAAATGCAGTAGACGCCACAAAAGCCATAATTCCTGCTCAATATTTTCAATCTATAAAAACAGTCGCCCAAGATTTTCCAGCCACCGGAAACGGCTCCAACGAAGGCAAGGCCACGGGCACAATAACAATTTTCAATAAATACGACCCGCCAAAATCTTTTACCTTTGTAGCTGGCACGCATTTTATGTCTGACAGTGGAAAGTTATTTGTTTCTTCCCAGAAAGTTGTAATTCCTTCTGCTAAAAAAACAGGGAGCAAAATTACTCCAGGCTCGGTTAGCATTGAAGTGCAGGCGGTAGAAGGTGGCACAGATTACAACATTTCTCCCTCCAATTTTTCTGTTCCAGGCTTAAAAGGGACGGCAGCTTATTATAGTATTTATGCTACTTCAAAAAGTGCTATGGCTGGTGGTTATACAGGCAAGGTTAAAAAAGTTACTGACGACGATTTGCAAGGTGCTAAGGATGTTTTAACCGAAAAAGCTACCACCGATTCTGTTGCCGATGTAAAAAAGCAAATTCCAGCAGAATATGTTTTGCTAGATAATGCAATATTATCAAACTCCACCGATTCTTCATCTAAAACAAAAGCTGGTGCCATTGCAGATAGTTTCAATTATAGTGTAACCGTGCAAACAAGCGTTTTGGTTTTTAAAAAGTCAGACATAGATGAATTTGTAAAAAATTATGTTACAACACAATTGCCAAGTGGAAAAACCTTGTTAGAAAATAGTTTAAAAACTGATTACTCGGCAAGCCTAGTAGACATTTCTGGTGGAAAGGCAACTTTAAATTTAAACATTTCAGCCGGTGTTTACCAAGACATAGACAGAAACTCAATTGCCCTAACTTTACTAAACCAAAACAGTAATCAAATTAAGCAAACAATTAACAATAATTTAGGCGATAAGGTTTCAAAAATAGATGTTAAATTGTGGCCGTTCTGGGTAACCGCGGCGCCAAATAGTCAAAAGGCAGTTAATGTATTTCTGAAATTCCAGTAGGGGCTTGACCTTTTAACCCGAATTTGCTAATATAAGACTATTATTCAAATGCCCACAAACGACGATAAAAATAATCAGGTAATAAAGACAGAGGGGAGAGTTATAGAGGCTTTACCAAACGCTTTTTTTAAGGTAGTATTGGGTGACGGCAGAGAAATTATGGGATTTTTATCCGGGAAAATGAGAATGAACAGAATTACCATTTTGCCAGGTGATAAGGTTTCATTAGAAATGAGCCCCTACGACGCCGGGAAGGGCAGAATAGTTTATAGACTAAAATAATAAAATACAAACAAAAACCTAAAAATTTTTTAGATTTTTGTTTTTTTTAAAAAAGATGAAAGTAAGACCATCAATAAAAAAAATTTGTAACGATTGTAAAATTGTCAGAAGAGAGGGAAGGCTTTATGTAATTTGCAAAAAAAATCCAAAACATAAACAAAGACAAGGATAATTAAAGTGAGTAGTTGGTAGTGAGTAGTTTGTAGATCAAAATTATTTTATCTGCTACTCACTAAAAACTACAAACTACAAACTAAATAAATATGCCAAGAATTGCTGGGGTAAACATCCCCGAAAACAAAAGAATTGAAATATCTTTAACCTACATTTACGGAGTAGGCAACTCTTTAAGTAAAAAGATTTTGAGTGAATTAAAAATTGACGCAAATAAAAAAGCATCCGACTTATCTCCAAAAGAAGTTAACGACTTAAAAGAGCTTATAGAAAAGAATCACAAAATTGAAGGAGATTTAAGAAGGCAAATAATGATTAACATTAAAAGGTTAAAAGACATTGGAGCCTGGCGAGGTCACAGACATTCTAAAGGTTTACCAGTAAGAGGCCAAAGAACAAAAACAAACAACAGAACAGTTAGAGGAAATACAAGAAAAACCATGGGATCGGGCAGAAAACCATCCGCATCACCAACATAAACATAATACAAAACAATGGGAAAAAAACATATTGTAGAACCAAGTCAAGAAGAAGCAATAAAAGAACAGGAAAAGATTGATAAAACAGTTGCTAAAGAAGCAAACAAAACTGTTCAAACTGCCGGCGCAGGGGCATCCTCTGGGTCCGGAAAAATTTATATTTCTTCAACTTACAACAACACAATTATAACTCTTACAAATTCCAGAGGGCAAGTTTTGGCTTGGAAATCCGCTGGCTCGGTTGGGTTTAAGGGCGCAAAGAAATCAACTTCCTTTGCTGCTTCAAGAGTTGCCGAAACAATTGCAACAATATGTAAGAAAATGGGCATTGTAGACAGAATTGAAGTTTCTATTAAGGGCATTGGAGCCGGCAGAGAATCTGCCGTAAGAACATTAATTACACAAGGTTTAAATGTAGTTTCAATAAAAGATGTAACGCCAATTCCTCATAATGGATGCAGGCAAAAGAAAGTAAGAAGAGTTTAATAAATACAAACATGTTATACGATCAATGTAAAACTTGCAGACGATTAGGACAAAAGCTTTTTTTGAAAGGCGATCGTTGTTTTTCAGAAAAATGCGCTTTAACCAGAAGAGCCTATGCTCCAGGGCCTCAAAAGAAAAAAAGAGGTGGCACACCTTCCGAATATAAAAAGTCATTAAGTGAAAAGCAAACTCTAAAAAGATGGTATGGAATTTCTGAAAAGCAATTCAAAAGATATGTTCAGGAATCTTTGGCCAGAATGGATAAGGTTGACGACGTTTCCGCAGAACTTATTAGCAAATTAGAAAAAAGGTTAGACAATGTTATTTTCCGCTTGGGTTTTGCCAAAACAAGAGCCATGGCAAGACAATTAGTTTCACACAGCTACTTTTTAGTAAATGGCAAACCAGTTAACATTGCATCTTATCAAGTTATGAAAGATGACATAATTTCCCTAAAAGAAACGAAAAAAGGAAAAGGAGTATTTAAAGAATTGGCAAACGAATTAAAGAGAAAAGAAATGCCAGTTTGGTTATCTTTAGACAAAAATAAATTAGAAGCAAAAACTATCGGAGAACCAAGCTTAGACGAAGTTAAGCCTCCGGCAGAAATATCAACAATATTCGAGTTTTATTCACGATAATTTTAATTTACCAGGGTGATAGTCCGAAACCGCTTCGCGGGGACGGTCTGATATCTGGAATTAAAAAATAGCAAAAGTATGATTTCACTTCCATTGCCACCAAAAGTAATTCAGAAGAAGAAAAATCAAGCCGTTTTTGAAGTAGAGGCATTATACCCAGGCTACGGTGTTACCATTGGTAATGCTTTAAGAAGGGTTTTGTTGTCTTCATTACAGGGCGCGGCAGTTACAGAAATAAAAATAAAAGGAGTTCCTCACGAATTTTCAACAATTCCCGGTGTTTTGGAAGACACCATAATGATACTTTTAAACATAAAGAATTTAAGATTTAAAATATTTGAAGGCGAATCACAAACAGCCACTTTAAAAGTAAAAGGTGACAATAAGGTAACAGGTGCAGATTTCAAATGCCCTTCACAAATTAAATTGGTAAACCCAGAATTACACATTGCCACAATTACAGACAAAAAAACAGAATTAGAAATTGAAATTAAAATTGAAAAGGGAATTGGTTATGTACCAAAAGATCAATTAAAGGTAAAAAAATCCGAAATTGGTGCAATGTTGGTAGATGCCATTTTTACTCCAATAAGAAATGTTAGCTTTCAGGTTGAAAACATGCGCGTTGGCGACCGTACAGATTTTGACAAATTGTCTTTAGAAATTGAAACAGACGGCACAATTACTCCAGAAGAATCATTTTTTGAAGCTTGCGACATTTTGGTAAAACACTTTAACATAATTTTTGAACGCCCAGAAGGTGATTCTTCAGACGAAAAGAAAGAATCCTCCTCCGCCAAGGCTTCGGCGGACGAAGAAGGCGAAATAGATGTAACCAAAACAGTTGTTGAAGACTTAAAATTAACAGGCCGAACACTTAACGCTTTGTTAAATAACGGAATTAAAACAGTTGGCGGAATTATTAAGAAATCAGAGAAAACCTTGTCCGATTTAGAAGGCATGGGCGACAAAGCAATGTCAGAAATAAAAAGAAAAATTAAAAAATTAGGATTAGAATTAAAAGGCGATGAATAAGAAAAATAAAGGAAGAAAATTTTCCAGAAAAATTGGTCCAAGAAATGCTTTGCTAAGAGTTTTAGTTAACAATTTTTTGCTACACGAAAAAATAAAAACAACAGAAGCAAAAGCAAAAGAATTGCGCTCAATTGCAGAAAAAATGATTACTAAAGCCAAAAATGTTAATTTGGCAAACCGCAGAATTTTAGCACAAAACCTAACCCCAACATTAACCAAAAAAATAATTAGCGACTTAGCTCCAAGATATTTAGAAAGACACGGTGGCTACACAAGAATTATAAAATTGGGGCCTCGTCATTCAGATGGAGCCAAAATGGTAATAATAGAACTAGTAAAATAAGCACATGGAAACAATAACACGAAAAATAATTTCAATAGACGCAGAAAAAAAATCACTAGGCCGATTGGCCGTAGAGGTGGCTGTTGCATTGCGCGGAAAAAACAAACCAAGTTTTGTGCCTTACAAAGATGTTGGTGACACTGTTTTGGTAAAAAACATTGATAAAATGAAATTTACCGGCAATAAATTAGAAAACAAAAATTACTTTCACTTTACAGGTTATTTAGGAAATTTGAAAAAAGCTACATTAAAAGAATTTTTAATAAAAAGAGGCCCAAGAGAAGTTTTAAGAAAAGCTGTAATGGGCATGCTTACAAAAAATAAATTAAGAGCACAACAAATTAAAAGATTAAGATTCGAATAATATTATGGCAGAGAAAAAGACAACAAAAAAAGTAGTTGCTAAAAAAGAGGCAGTAAAAGCCCCTGTGGTTGAAGTTGTTCAAGAAATAAAGCCAGTTAGCACTATTTTCAATACACCAGAAGAAGTTATAGATGACATTGAAGAAGACGATATTTCCAAAGAAATTGCACAATCAATAAAAGATTCAGCCGGCAAACCAGATAGATATTTTGAAGCAATTGGCAGAAGAAAAACAGCCGTTGCAAGAATTCGGTTATATACTAAAGGAGATAAAGAATTTGTTGTAAACGACCAAGATTATACAAAATATTTTCAAACAGTTGAAGACAGAGAATCGGCAGTTGCTTCAATGAAGAAAATGAAATGTTTAGATAAGTTTAGAATTACAGTTGTTGTAAAGGGTGGGGGACACAGAGCTCAAGCAGAAGCAATTAGGCACGGAACCGCCAGAGTATTAGTTGACTTTAATGCAAATTTTAGAAAACGTTTAAGAAAAGCAGGATTTTTAACCCGCGACCCAAGAATGAGAGAAAGAAAGAAATTCGGATTGCGCAGAGCCCGAAGAGCACCACAGTGGGCAAAACGATAATTATAACTATAAGAACCGCCGGAAGGCGGTTTTTTGTTATCTTATAAAGTGTCCGTACGGACATATAATAAGTTGGGGTTGCAATATTTTTAAAATTAGTTAAGCTTACCTTAGCACCTAAGATTTTTAATTGAAGTTTAATCCCTAACCATCACGAACTAAAATGAATGCTTCCAACAGATTGCGAGCGTTGCATGATATTGTAGGTCCAAAACAGCGAAAACCAAAACCAAAACCAAATGTCTGCAACAAAGAGCAGGGGAAATGGTTAGTTGACCGTTGTCATAAAAAAGCCGAAGCACTAACTCTCGGTCATTTTCAAAAAATTGAACCGGAGCCGGCTACTGTAATTGCTGCTCACAAGGTCATTGCGCGTTGGCAGAGAAAACAAGAAAAAAAGAAAGAAGCAATTAATACCAAAGTATGGGCAATGTTTAGAAGGCTCAAAGAATATATCTTATTTGGCGAGCCGTTACGTGCACTTGATCTCACTAAAGCGTGGGAAAAAACAACCTTGCAAAAGGTTATAAACGGAGATGGCACCCTGGAAGACTCCGCTACACTTGAGGCACCAAAGGGCAGGCACCCAAATTGGGATGCAGAATTTTTAGACGAAGAATAGTTTCAAGCAAGCAAAAAGCCCGCGGCTATCGCAGGCTTCTTTTTTTACTTGGTGAGTTTTTCGGAAGCGAGTAAAGTTTTACCGGTTAAAATGTAGAGTTTGCCGGTTTGTTGTTCAAAAAATATTTGAGGGTTTACAATATTAACAGTTTGAGTTGGCGAGATAACAATTGTTTGTGGCAATGTTATAGAATTTATTTTCCCGCGGTAATCTATTTCTGAAATTAATATTTTATTGCCAGCGGTAAAAATAACATAACTGCTGTTTAGCCAAACGCAATTGCTAATTTTATCTAATGATTTATACAAAATATTTCTTTTCAGAATAGGCAAGTCCGCTGTAGGAATTTTTGATATGTAAATTTCGTTGTCGTTGTAATAAACAATGTTTGCGCCATCTTGCGATTGGGCAATAGAGGCATCTTTAACGGGAGAGTAGAAATTTTCTAAAATGTTTGTTTTAGAATTTAAAAGCAACAAATTCCCATTGTTATTAAGGAAAATATTTTTATCGTCGTTTATTATTTTATAAGTTCCCGATTTTACTGTTTTTATTGGCAATTTTGTAATTTTGGCCGTTGTTGTTACTGTTCCCGAAACGTCCGACTTATAAATAAAACCATCAGTGGCCAGCCAAATTATGTTGTTACCCTGCATAGAAAAAGCAACCATTTTCTTTAAAACTGGTGTTGTTTTTTGTGCGGCAGTTAAGGTGGCATTTTGTGTTATGCTAGAAAAATATAAGTTATTGTTTTTTATAATGTACTTGTCTCGACTAATAAATGGCGACTGAATTTTGTTTGAAGACACTTGAATGCCATCTGTTAAGCTGAATAATATGTCTTTTTTAAATAAAAGAATGTTTTCTAATTTGGTAACTTCTTTTTGCTCTACGGCAATAGTTTTGGAATAATCGTAGTAATTGTTTTTTTTCACCAAAACAGAATGTTCTTCTGGAATTAAGCTTTGCACAAAAACGTCGTTGGCCAAAAAGCCAGGTTTTTTTATTATTTTAGAATCTATTATAATTTGGTCGGCCGCCGGAAAAGACCTCACATAAATGCCACCGGTTTCTGTAAGCTTCATTTTTTTAAAGTCTAATCTGTAGCCCATTGAGTAAAATATTAGAATTGGTGCCACAACAAAAAAACAAACCACACAGAGAAGCAAAATTATTAGGCGCGTTTTTCTTACCATAAATTATTATTAATGTTGCCTTCATCTTACCAAATTTTGGCTACTTTACAAGAAGCCTGTTATAGATTAGGATAAAGGTAATTAAGTCATTACCATGACAGAAAAATTTATAATAAACGGAGGTAAAAAATTAACTGGTAGCATTGGCGTCAACGGGGCAAAAAATTCGGCGCTTAAAATATTAGCGGCGGTAGTTTTGTCTAGTAGTGAGTGCACCATAGAAAATTTTCCATTTATTGAAGACACTTGGGACGCCATTGAAATTTTAAAAGATTTGGGCGCCAGGTGTGAAATGGACAGAATTAAAAAAACTGTAAAAATTGACCCTTCATCCATTAACAAAACTCATTTAGACCCACTTTTGGTGCGCAGGCTAAGAAGTTCAATTTTATTTGCCGGCCCAATGTTGGCAAAATTTGGTGAAGTGCAAATGACTCATCCCGGAGGTTGTGTAATTGGGAAAAGGCCCATTGATATGTTTTTAGAAGGGTTTGAAAAATTTGGAGCAAAAGTAGATTTTAATGCAGAAGGTTTTAACTTAAAAATCAAAGGCAAGAAATTGAAAGGCATGACTATGTTTTTCCCGCAAATTAGTGTTACGGGAACAGAATCAATGATGATGACCGCCGTTTTAGCAGAAGGCAAAACCGTGTTGCAAAATTGTGCCATGGAGCCAGAAATATTTGTTTTGGCCGACTATTTAAACAAATGTGGCGCCAAAATAAAAGGGGCAGGCACCCCAACAATGGAAATTGAAGGCGTAGAAAAAATTTCAGGTTCTACTTTTTATGTAATCCCAGACAGAATAGAAACCGGCACTTTTGTAATGATGGGCCTGCTTACAAACAGTGAAATAAAAATTGAAAATTGTGTGCCAGAGCATTTGGGAGCTGTAATTCCCATTTTAGAAAAGGCTGGTGCAAAACTGGAAATTGGAAAAGATTATATAATTACAAAGCCCAGCAAGTTGAGCGCAGTTTCTGTTGCCACGCATGAATATCCCGGGTTTGCCACAGATTTACAGTCACCCTACACGTTGTTAATGACACAAGTTGAAGGCCAATGCATTGTACACGAATCAATTTTTGAAGGCAGATTATTTTTCGTTGACCAACTTGTAACCATGGGCGCCAACATAATTATGTGCGATCCTCACAGAGTTGTTATAAACGGGCCAACAAAATTAACCGGTAAAAAATTAATCAGCCCCGATTTGCGCGCAGGCATTACAATGCTTTTAGCTGGAATGATAGCAAAAGGCACAACAACAATTGAAAATGTTTTCCAAATAGACCGCGGTTATGAAAAAATTGAAGAGCGTTTACAAAAACTAGGTGCAGATATTCAAAGAATTAAGAATTAAAATAATTTATGCTTTCAAATAAAATTGCAATTGATTTAGGAACTTGCAACTCTCTTGTTTATGTTCATGGCAAGGGCGTTGTTTTATATGAGCCTTCTGTTGTGGCAATTTCGCTAACAGATAATAAAATTCTAGCTGTTGGTGAAAACGCTAAAGAAATGATTGGCCGAACACCCGCTGAAATAAAAGTTTATAGGCCTCTAAAAGATGGCGTTATTGCCGACTACCGCGTAACCCGCGCCATGATTAATTATTTTATAAAAAAAACAAATACCGGCTTTAAGCCATTTAAACCCGAATTAGTTGTTTCTGTTCCTGCCGGAATTACCAGCACAGAAAGAAGAGCAGTTATTGAGGCTTCACTTATGGCCGGTGCCAAACAAGTTTATGTTGCCAAAGAGCCAATTTTAGCTGCCATTGGGGCGGGCATTCCAATTAATTCTTGTTCGGGGCACATGATAATTAACATTGGCGGTGGAACTTCCGAAGTGGCGGTAATTTCCTTGGGTGGAATTGTTGCATGGCATTCCATAAGAGTTGCCGGCGACAAAATAGACACAGCCATTGGCGAATACATTAAGAAAAAATATAACCTAGCAATTGGAACACAATCGGCCGAGGAAATTAAAATAAAAATTGGCACGGCAATGCCACAAAAAGAATTAAGATTTTTAGAAATTCAGGGCCGCGACTTAATTTTGGGCTTACCAAGAAACATAAAAATTTCAAACAATGAAGTTTGTGAAGCCATTTCCGATGTGTTGGCAGAAATTGTGCAAGCAGTAAAATATGTTTTAGCCGAAACTCCACCCGAACTTTCCGCCGACATTATGAACAAAGGAATTATAATGGCCGGTGGCGGTGCATTATTACCAAAAATTAACGAATTAATTGCTCAAAGCACGGGTGTGCCTTGTTTTATTGCCGAAGAACCTTTATTTTGCGTGGTAAAAGGAACCGGCACAGTTCTTGATAACCTAGAAGAATACAAAAAAGTTGTAATGAGCAAAAAATAATGCTTATTGGACATAAAAAACAATGGGAATTTTTGGAAAATAAGTTTAAGGCAAATGCGCTTTCGCATGCATATTTATTTACAGGCACTAACGGCATAGGAAAAAAATTGTTTGCAACAGAATTTGCAGAATTAATTGGGTGCAAATTTCCCGATTTAATGGTAGTAAGTGAAGCCAACAAGAAAGACCCTAAGTTCGGTGATGGTGGAGAAATAAAAATTATACAAATTCGAGAAGTCCAAAATTTTCTAAGCTACAGATCTTACAACGGCGGTTTCAAAATTGTTATAATTGACGAAGCCGAAAAAATGAATGTCGAGGCGCAAAGTTGTTTTTTAAAAACTTTAGAAGAGCCAAAGGGGCAAACACTAATTATTCTAGTTACCGCTAAGCCCGACATGATAATGCCGACAATTTTTTCCCGTTGCCAAACCGTAAAGTTTTTTAAACCAAAGGGCTTGCCCGAAAATTCTGAAAAAATAAATAAAGAAAAAGAAATATTAAACGAATTATTGCCAGTAATAAATTCAAGCCTTGCAGAAAAATTTAAATATACAAAAGCGCTGGACTTCTCTCCCTCCGGGAGATCTCCCGAAGGGAGAGAAAACCATTCTGCAATTGAAATTTTGGAAGTTTTGCAAAAATATTACAGAAATTTGTTGCTTGCAGATTATTCGCAAAAGAAAGTAATTAAAATTTTAGATTTAATAGATAATATAAATAACAAATTAATTTTTACAAACGCTAATCCAAAATTAGCTTTGGAAATATTATTGCTGGAAACATGACATATAAAGAACTGTTAGATAAAGCAAAGCCGGAGTTTGAAAAATCGTTTAAATTTTTGGAAGGTGAATTGGCAAAAATAAGAACCTCGCGGGCTTCGCCGGCTTTGGTTGAAGACATTGAAGTTACCGCCTTTGGCCAAAAATTTACAATTAAACAATTGGGTGCTATTTCAACACCCTCAAACAACCAAATTGTTATTCAACCTTGGGACACTTCATATATAGAACCAATGGAAAAAGCAATTGGGCAATCGGGCTTGGGAATGTCGTGCGTTGTAGATAAAAATTTACTTAGGTTAAATTTGCCAATGCTAACAGAAGAATACCGCTTGTCCTTGGGTAAAGTTTTAAATGAAAAAGCCGAACAAGCAAAACAAGTTATGCGTAGGCAACGCGAAGATGTTTGGAATAAAATTCAGGCAGCCCAAAAAGCAAAAGAAATGTCCGAAGACGACAAATTCCGCGGTAAAGACGAACTTCAAAAAATAGTTGATGATTATCAAGAAAAAATTAAAAGTTTAGTAGAAAAAAAGAAGCAGGAGTTAACTTAGTTTTTTGTAAAAAAAGAGCCACGCTTAAGGGTGCGTGGCAACCCATAGTGGCGAACTCACGCGGGGGATGTGCCGGTACCGGCCTCGGCAAACGCGCCGTCGCCATCTTCGTTGGATGCCGTCTTGTTTGCCTGTTGGGCGGCCTTGATTTCAAGGATGTTCATCGGACGCTTCAGGAATGCGATTAGCATCCCAGGGGCACTGGTGGCTGGAATGACACTGACCAGTTCCCATCCATTACGCCCGGCCTCATTCAGCGCTCTCGTCAATACGATTTCGCCGGGTGCTCTCAAGTAGTCGTAGGTGTACATAACTGTTGGTGGTTGGTGCCGTGAGTCCTCACGGTGGGGTACAAAACAGCGAGTTGCTCGCTATAGAAAATATTAGCATATTAGTAATTTATTGTCAAGACTAAAATAATATAATGATATCTGCAATTTTAACTTTAGTATTAGCACTTTTTAGCTTAATTGCCTTAATGGTTATCCATGAATATGGGCATTTTATAATTGCTAAAAAATTTGGCGTGCGCGTTGACGAATTTGGTGTGGGCTACCCACCAAGAATTTGGGGCAAAAAAATTGGAGAAACAATTTATTCTATAAACTGGTTGCCATTGGGTGCTTTTGTTCGAATTTATGGCGAAGAAGGTGGCATAGACGATTTGCGAAGTTTTCAAAATTTAAAAATTTGGAAAAGAGTTTTAATTGTAATTGGTGGAGTTGCAGCTTTTTGGCTTGCCGCCATTATTATTTTTTCTGTTTTGTTTGGCATGGGCGCCGATTTGCCCGTGGGCGACCAAGACGTTTCTGGTTTAATTAACCCGCAAGTCAAAATAATTTCTGTTACGCCAAATTCTCCAGCCGGTTTGGCGGGGCTAAAAACCGCAGACACAATTAAAGATGTTAAGGTTGGCACTGTAGATACAAAAATAAGTAAATTATCTGATTTTCAAAAAATTGCAACGGCTAACAAAGGGAAAGAAATCACCCTAACAATTCAAAGAGGCACACAAAGTTTTGACGTGAAAGTTACTCCCCGCGTTAACCCGCCTGCAGGGCAAGGTTCGTTGGGTGTTGGCTTAGAGCGCATGGCCACCTTAATTGAAAAAACGGCCTGGTACATGGCCCCAATTGAAGGGGTAGTATATACTTGGAAAACAACCATAAACGCCTTGGTGGGGCTATATTCCACCTTTGCGGGGCTTTTTGAGCACAAGGGTCTACCTGCCGGGGCGGCATTTGCCGGGCCCATTGGAATTACCGTATTTTTAGCTAATGCAGCTAGTTATGGGCCAGGGTTTTTCTTATATTTTATTGGTACAATTTCTGTGCTAGTTGCCATATTTAATTTATTCCCAATTCCGGCGCTCGATGGCGGAAAATTAATTTTTTTGTTGTTGGAAAAAATTAAAGGCAAACCAGTTTCTGTAAAATGGGAGCAGGGCATTACAGTTGCATGCTTTATAATTTTAATTGCGTTGTCGCTGTTTATTACTATTCGGTTCGACATCCCACGCCTTTTCGACTTCTTCAAATCAATATAGCCGTGACTTATAAATTAGGAAAGTGATGTGCTATTCCAATATTCCGCGGAATAACGGAATAGCAGTGTGAAAATAAATTTGGTATAATAAATTATATGAACAAAAGTTATTACCAAATTGAACGAGTTGTGAAAGGTTTTGCAAACCACAGGCGCATTGAAATTTTAGAATTACTTAGTAAAAATCCTGAAATGTCGCTGGCCGACATTGCCAAAACGTTGAATATTAACTTTAGAACAGCGTCTGACCACATAAGAAAAATGGCGACATCGGGCTTTGTAATTAAACGTTCGGAAGGATTGGTTGTCCATCATAAAATAACGATTAAGGGTGCATCGGTATTAAATTTTTTAAAAACAATAATTTAACTATTCCAATATTCCGCGGAATAACGGAATAGTAGAATGAGGTACGAGTAATTATGGCGAAAGAAAGACATAAAATGACACCGGCGTCTTACCTTTACTAAATAAAAGATAATAAAGTTTTATTGCTCAGAAGATTTAATACTGGTTATGAAGATGGTAATTATAGTATGGTGGCTGGGCACGTAGACCAGGGAGAATCTTTTGCTCAATGCATGATTAGAGAAGCCAGAGAGGAGGCTGGGATATTAATTGAACCTGAAGATTTGAAAGTTGTTCATGTGATGAATAAAAAATATCTTGATTCGGAAAGGGTGCATGTATTTTTTACGGCCGACAAGTGGGAGGGCGAGGCTATAAATAGAGAGCCAACCAAATGCGATGATTTATCTTGGTTTAGCTTAAGCAATTTGCCAGAAAATATTATTCTCGATGTTAAGAAGGCAATAAACTATATACAAAATAAAATTTTTTACAGTGAAGAAGGTTATAAAAATTAAAAAATTGAAATATGTTGCAATCAAAATTGTTTTATAAAACTACGCGTGAGAAATCGGCCGATGCCGAAGCGGTTTCGCACGACTTGTTAATTCGCGCGGGGTTTGTAGACCAACTAATGGCTGGCGTTTATACTTTTACACCGCTTGGGTTTGCTGTTTTAAAAAATATTGAAAGCATAATTAGAAAAAACATGGAAGAAGCCGGTGGGCAAGAAGTTTTAATGCCTGTTTTGCAACCAAAAGAAAATTGGGTAAAAACCGGTAGGTGGACCAGCATGGATGTGCTTTTTCAAATTAATGGTTCGGGCGATAAAGAATATGCACTTGGGCCCACGCACGAAGAAGTAGTCTCGCCATTAGCAAAAAAGAATATATTCTCTTACAGAGATTTGCCTTTTGGTTTGTTTCAAATTCAAACAAAATTTAGAGACGAATTGCGTGCAAAGTCTGGAATTTTACGCACCAGAGAATTTTTAATGAAAGATTTGTATTCTTTTCATGCCAACCAAGATGATTTAGACAAATATTATGAAAGAATAATTAAGGCTTACTTCAATATTTTTAAGGAATTGGGTATTAGAAATAAGACATATTTAACATTTGCAGGTGGTGGAACTTTTGCCCGTTATTCCCACGAATTTCAAATGACAACTCCCGCCGGTGAGGATATAATTTACATTTGTCATAAATGTAAAACTGCAGTAAATAAGGAAATTAAAGCAGAAACGCCGGTTTGCCCAAGTTGTAGTTCGGACAGTTTTGAAGAAGCAAAAGCCGTTGAAGTTGGAAACATTTTTAAATTGGGC
Organism: Candidatus Staskawiczbacteria bacterium; assembly: GCA_903928565.1. GTDB lineage: Bacteria > Patescibacteriota > Minisyncoccia > Minisyncoccales > Staskawiczbacteraceae > XYD1-FULL-39-28. The sequence continues at coordinate 9,535 of CAIYRH010000003.1, read as the reverse complement.
ACAAAGTATTCTTTGCCATTTGACTTAAAATTTAAAGATAAAGATGGCGCAGACAAGCCAGTAATTATGGGTTGTTATGGAATGGGAATTTCAAGAGTAATGGGTGCAATTGTAGAGGCCAGTTACGATGAAAAAGGAATAATTTGGCCAAAATCTGTGGCACCGTTTGCAGTTCATTTAATTCAGCTTGGCGGAGATGCAAAAGTTAAAACCACAGCATTAAAAATTTATCAAGACTTGAATAAAAATGGTATTAAAGTATTATATGATGATAGGGAAGACAAGTCCGCTGGTGAGAAGTTTGCAGAGTCAGACTTAATTGGAATTCCTTTAAGAGCGGTGGTTTCGGAAAAAACAGTTGCAAAAAATTCAGTTGAGTTTAAAGAAAGGGCAAAAAGTGCAGTAAAGATAATCAAAATTAAAGATTTGTTAAAAACCGTAAAAAATGCTTAAGAAATTATTTTCATTATTATCAATTGACATGGCAATAGACTTGGGAACTGCCAATTCGCTGGTTTATGTTAAAGACCGAGGAATAATTATAAACGAACCTTCGGTTGTTGCTGTAAATAATAAAACTGGGCAAATTTTAGCCATTGGTGAAGAAGCAAAAAAAATGGTAGGCCGCACGCCAGCTTACATTTCGGCTACAAGGCCGTTAGTTAACGGAGTAATCTCTGACTTTGAAGTTACCGAGCAAATGCTAAAATATTTTATTGAAAAGGCAACCAACACTAGCAAAAAAATGTTTGGAATGGTTAGCATGCCACGTGTAATTATTGGAATTCCTTGCGGAGTAACAGAAGTTGAAAGAAAGGCAGTTCGCGACGCAGCAAAAAATGCGGGCGCCCGCACAGTGTTTTTAATTGAAGAACCTTTGGCTTCGGCAATTGGTGCAAAATTGCCTGTTCAAGACGCCGGCGGAAATTTTATTGTAGACATTGGAGGTGGCACAACAGAGGTGGCTGTAATCTCATTGGGTGGGATTGTGGCTTCCCGCAGTTTACGTGTTGCGGGTGACAAATTAAATGACGACATTGTGCAATTTGCACAAAAAGAATACAAACTTTTAATTGGCGAAAGAACTGCAGAATTAATTAAAATAAATATTGGCTCGGCAATTCCGCTAAAGGAAAAGCGCGAAATGCCAATGCGGGGCAGAAACTTAATTACAGGTTTGCCCGAAGAAGTTGTAATTTTTAACGACGATGTTCAACGTGCACTAGACAGGTCGGTAAAACAAATTATTGCTGCAATTAAAATTACCATTGAAGAAACTCCGCCCGAATTATTGGCCGACGTTATGACCAACGGAATTTATTTAGCGGGTGGGGGCAGTTTGTTGCGTGGGCTTGATACTTTAATTTCTAAAGAAACAAAAATGCCGTGCAAAATTATTGACGACCCGTTAACAGCTGTTGTGCGTGGCGCCGGAATTGCCCTTGAAAATATTGAAACATTGTCAGAAGTAATGAGTAAGGACGACGAAAACGACGCCCCATATTAAGATTTTAAAATCATTAAAAATGATTTCAAAAGAAGAGGTGGAAAAAATTGCTAAATTGGCGCGGTTGGAGTTGACTGCGCAAGAAATAGAAAAAATGCAGAAAGACCTGTCGGAAATTTTAGATTATTTTGATTTGCTCAAGACCGCACCTAAAGTGAAAATTGAAAAACCCGCCGTCGCCAAGGCTTCGGCGGGCGGAGCAAGAATAGACGAGGTTTTGCCAAGAGATATTAAAACCGCAGAAAAATTAATAAACGCCGCACCAGATAAGAAAGACGGTTATATTAAAGTCAAAACAATTTTGTGATGTCGGACTTAACAAAACTTACAATTAAGCAAGCTCACGAAGGGTTAAAAAACGGAGATTTTACTTCGGTTGATTTAACAAGAGCTTATTTAGAAAACATAAAAAAAAGCGATTTAAATACTTTTATAACTGTAACCGAGGAATTGGCGGTGCAGCAGGCGATTCGAGCCGACGAGAGAATCGCCCTGAGCAAAGCCGAAGGGCAAAATTTTCCATTACTCTGTGGAATCCCGTGTGCCATAAAAGACAACATTTTAATTGATGACATAAAATGTACAGCTGCTTCTAAAATTTTAGAAAATTATATAGCTCCTTATGACGCAACGGTAATTCAAAAATTAAAAGCAGAAGGAGCAGTATTTTTAGGGAAGACGAATTTAGACGACAGTGCAATGGGTGCATCGGGAGAAACTTCAATATTTGGCGCTACAAAAAACCCACACAATAAAACAAGAGTTCCCGGTGGGACATCTTCTGGTTCGGTTGCGGCTGTTGCTGCCGGTGAAGCTGCCTATGCATTGGGTTCTGACACTGGGGGGTCAATAAGACAGCCGGCATCTTTTTGTGGCATTGTTGGACTTTCTCCAACATATGGAGCTGTTTCACGTTATGGTTTAATTGCCCATGCTTCTTCATTAGACCAAATAGGCCCAATTACAAAAAATATTGAAGACTGCGAAATAGTTTTTGAGGCAATTTCGGGAAAAGATAAAATGGACGCAACGTCCGTAAAATTAAATTCAGACGAACTACAAACTACAAACTACAAACTACAAACTTTACGCATTGGTGTTCCAAAGGAGTATTTTGCTAAGGGTTTAGAGCCCGAAGTTGAAAAAATAATTAGGGGCGCCATTAAAAAAGCAGAGACCGCAGGCGCAAAAATTATAGAAATTAGTTTGCCTAGCACCGAGTACGCTTTGCCCTGTTATTATATTATTGGTCCGTCTGAAATTTCAGCAAATTTGGCTCGCCTTGATGGAATAAGATATGGATTATCGGAAAATGGAAAAGCTTTATTAGATGTTTATCTAAAAAGCAAAGGGCATGGATTTGGTCCTGAAATAAAAAGGAGAATTATGTTGGGAACTTACAGTTTGTCGTCGGGTTATTACGACGCTTACTACAAAAAAGCGCAGGAGGTGAGACAGCTGGTGCGGCAAGATTTTGAAAAAGCGTTTTCAAAAGTTGATTTATTGTTTTGCCCCGTATCGCCATTTCCAGCATTTAAATTGGGCGAAAAATTAGATGATCCGCTTTCAATGTATTTAGCTGACATTTATACTATTCCTTTAAAGTTGGCCGGTTTGCCAGGGCTCTCAATGCCCGCCGGAAAAACTCAAGATGGTTTGCCGGTTGGTTTGCAAATTATTGGAAATCATTTTGAGGAAAATAAAATACTGGCTATAGCTGAGGAGTTGGAAAAATTACTCTAGAAGTCTTGACAGAGTCTCGCGGTAGTATTAACATTTAAATGTAATAGTTTTTTTGATTACATCAGTTGCCCACAAAATTGTTCTTAGCTGGTTGCCGAGAATAGCTTTGTGGACAGCTGGGAGCAGCTGCAGCGAGAGCCTCGCGCGCTTAGCGACAACTTCCGGGGGGGAGTCTGTCCGACCGCGAACGCTTTCGCATTTTTCCGGCTGTCCATTCTCTTTTCCTTCGGGAAACAAATTTCAGGGTAGCGCTGTGTTGCCTATGTAGGTAACGCGGACGACAAGTTGGCGAACTTAAAGTCCACTGGGCATCCGAGTGCCTGGTTGACCTGCGAGTGAGATTCAGCTACGGGCGTTCGTCGACTTGAACCGCAAACGGTCGCTACCCTGATTAATTTTCGCCGGACTGGTTCTTCACAAAAAAAGTCCGGCGATAGCGGGTGGCTGATGAGTAATTCGCGTCATGATGGCGCAGAATGGAGTCGTTGAGCCAGTCTCAATTAGCACTCGGCTCGTCAGCCACCCGCACCAATTTTGTTCCTTTAAACTTCCATTTTCCCCCTTCTCAGAGGCTGTGCAACTTGTACAGCCTAGTTTTTTTATATGAATATTTGCAATATGCAGATTATTTTGTTAAAATCTTAAGAATACGGGCGCGTAGTTCAGTGGTAGAACGCTGTCCTGATAAGACAGAGGTCGAAGGTCCGATTCCTTCCGCGCCCACAATGTGGTAAAATAACTAAACATGAAATACAACAACTTGTTAAAACTCTTTACAAGTATAATTATCTGCGAATTGGCAGGTGTTGTTGGAGCAGGTTTTACAACACCGGCAATTAATAATTGGTATGCGGGCTTAAATAAGCCCTTTTTTAATCCACCAAATTCAATTTTTGCTCCTGTGTGGACAATTATATTTGTTTTAATGGGATGCGCATTATATTTAGTATGGGACGCAAAATTAAAAATTTCAAACAAAATAAAAACAAGAAAATTCAAACCATGGAATAAACTTTCTGAAAAGTTTTCAACAGGTAAGTGGCAAAAGGCAAATATAATATTAATTTTTGCGGTTCAACTGCTTTTAAATATAATTTGGTCTGGAATATTTTTTGGAGCGCACTCTTTGGGAGCGGCTTTTTTTGAATTATTAATGCTTTGGGTGGCAATATTATTTACTATTGTAAACTTTTACAGAGTTTCTAAAACCGCTGCATGGTTGTTAATGCCCTATATTTTGTGGGTGACTTTTGCGGGCTTGCTAAATTTATTTATTTGGGTTATAAATTAAATATGACAGCTAGAGTAAAAATTTTAATAGAGGGCCACACAAACATTGACTCATTGGGTGATGGCGATAAAGAACAAACGCAACCCACTGTAACTTTGGTACAAGAAGACGACTTGGTAATGGTGGTAGATCCGGGCATTTTAGAAAGCCAGGAAGTTTTAGTTGACGCTCTAAAGAAAGAAGGCCTAACGGTTGAAGACGTTAATATGGTTTTTATTACGCATTCTCACATAGACCATTACCGAAACGTGGGAATGTTTCCAAAGGCAAAAATTTTAGAATATGGCGGAATTTGGGACAAAACCTCGGTTGAACCTTGGGCAGAAGATTATACAGAAAATTTGCAAATTTTACACACGCCTGGCCACGATTACACGGGAATAAGTTTGTTTGCCACCACAGAAACTGGGGTTGTAGCAATTTGTGGAGACGTTTTTTGGCGAGAAAATTACCCCGCCGATCCACACGACGACGCTTACGCTTCAAACCCCGAAAAATTAATTGACAGTAGAAAATTAGTTTTAAAAAAGGCAGATTTTATAATTCCAGGGCACGCGGGAATGTATAAAAATAACAGTAAAGAATCTGCAGAAGAGGAAATTTCAATTGAATACATTGAGCCTAAAATAGCTTTAAGGTGTAAAAAATGCAAAAGAGAAATGAAGCAAAAAGATAAATGCCAGTGCAGGCCATTTCTTTGTTTTAGATGTTGCGAATGTGCTTTAGATTGCTATGTTTGCAGTTGCAGCCACAGAGTTTTTTAATATGATAAAAAAACCATTTTTATTTTTTGTTATTTTTTTATTTACTCTAGGGTTATTTTTTTGCCCTAATATTTGCTCCGCCCACCAGCCACGAATTATTTATTCTCAAAAAGGAAACGTAGACATTAAAAACCCTCAGTTGTCTCAGGCGTTTTACGACGAGCTAAAAGGTTCGGCTAGAGATTATTTTATAGATTCTAATAAAGATTTTCAGCTGTATTTAAATATTTTGGTGCCCGCTTCCGTTAACATAACAGGAAAATACTCTGCCACTGTTCTTGATAACCAAGGCAAAATTTTATTTTCGCTAGACGGCGAATCATTTAGCTGGAAGGAATATTTTGAACCTTTTGGTAGAGATTATTATATGAAAGGTCCCGAATTAGACCAAAACTTACCAGCTGGAAAATATAAAATAGAAGTGTACTCTAAAGACAATCAAGGTAAATATGTTTTAGCGGTTGGCAAAACCGAGGCTTTTGACTTTATGTCTGTATTAAATGTTTATTGGGAATTGCCGTTGTTAAAAGTGCAATATTTTAAAACATCTGTAATGGAATTCTTTCTAACGCCTTTTGGAATTGGTTTAATTGGATTTGTTGGTGCAATATTAATAATTTTGGCGGTTATTAATTATTTAATTTGGCTGGTAAAAAGCATAATTCGGCATAATATGGCAAAAACCCTGCTTTTGACTTCCGGGGGCATGGTGGCAATGAAAAAAGAAATTGTAAAATTACTGCAAAAACCAGCTTACGACGTAACTGTTGCTTTTATTTCAACCGCAGCCAAACCCCAAGAAAATATTGATTATGTAAAAAGAGACTGGACTATTATGAAAGACGAGCTGGGCTTTAATGTTGAAGAAGTTGATATTGACGGAAAAAAGGAAGCAGAAGTTATGCGATTGCTTGAAATTAAAGATATTATTTTTGTTGAAGGGGGGAATACTTCATATTTAATAAATTCAATGCGGGCTTGTAATTTTGAAAGAGTAATAAAGAAATTGTTAAAAGAAGGCAAAGTATATATTGGAGTTTCTGCGGGCAGTATTGTGGCTGGGCCAACAATAAAAACAGCTGGCTGGGATGGAGAAGTAAGTATTGGTAAATCGAAAAATTTAAAAGGGTTAAATTTGGTGCCGTTTGATGTGTTTGTGCATTACGAGCCAGAAAATGCCGAAATTATAAAACAAAAAATTCCAAATTCCCAAAAACGAGCAAAAAAATTAAAAATTATAACCGACGAGCAAGCCATATTGGTGCAGGGCAAAGAGGTTGATTTAATAGGGAAAGGGGAGGCTGTTGTTGTTTAATCGTTCGGGCAGTTTGCTACAGAAACACACCGTCGTTTGAAATTGTAATTTAAATTTATACAATTTCAAACGCGCTTGTAACTCAGCACCCACAACGGGGCGCTTCCGTAACCGTTTCTTTCGCAAACGCCCTCACTTATAAAGCTCATGAAGCTATTCATAAAGGCAAAACCGGGGGCGAGAGAAGAAAAAGTTGAAAAAATAGACGACTTAAATTTTGTGGTGTCGGTTAAAGAACAACCGATAAAAGGAAAAGCTAACGAGGCAATTAGAAATGCGTTGGCTGTGTATTTTAAAACGGGTTCGGCAAATGTTAAAATTATAAGTGGTTACACGTCAAGAAATAAAATAATAGAAATAAAATAAACATATGGAAAAAAAGGTAATAATAAACGGGCATACGGTTTCTTACGATGACGCACTTCATGCAGGTGTTTACTATTTAATACATCAGCTTGATCAGCCCGAGCAAAAAGTTTTTTTTGACCAAGCTTACAATCACGGTACCGCTGTTTTTGAAGATCATATGGGCTATAAATTTAAATTAGTTCACAACGGCGCCGAGTATCAACTCGTAAAAGGTTAAAATTATCTATTTGACTTTATAAATTTGGGTGATAATATAAATCAACCAGTTTTTAGTTGCAAGGTTTGCAGCGCTGGCCACCAGAACCTTGAAAAAGGAGACTAAAGTCATGAAACCAGGATTTCGCCAAATGCTTGCTAAAAGGCAATCAGCAATTGGAAGTTTGGTATGTGTGGGCTTCGACCCGGTTATCAACAGGATTCCAAATTGTTTAACCGAGAGGACGCTATTATCTGCCGTTGAGGAGTGGATGACAAGAATAGCCATGGCAGTTGCACCGTATTCATCAATGATTAAGCCTAATTTGGCTCATTGGGAAGCAATCCCCGGAGGAATAGAAGTGCTCCGAAAAATTATCGCGTCGGTTCGTAGGGAATTCCCTGGCATGCCATTTTTCATTGATGCCAAGCGTGGTGATATCGGCCGAACCCAGAGGCATTATGCCGAGGCTTGCTTTAACTACATTGGTGGCGACGGTATGAATTTTTCGCCATATATGGGTAGGGATTGTATGGAGGCGCTCATTGATCAAAAAAATCGTGGCAAAGCCCTTGTTGGGTTGTGTTATACTAGCAATCCTGCGGCGCGTCAGGTGCAAAATGCTTTAATGCATGATGGTCGTCCAAGTTGGGAGCATTATGCAGGGTGGATTTTGCAATGGGCGGAAGATTTCGACGTGGTTGAGAATGCCGGTTTGGTAATGGCTGCTGCGCACGAGGAGCCCAAGGGAAGTGGATTCATATATTTTGAACATTTAACGCGTTGCCGTGAAATTGTTGGTGATAAACTTTGGTTTTTGATTCCGGGAGTTGGTACGCAAGGCGGATTTGTCGCACCAACAGTCCGCACAGCCTTCTGTGGCTGGGGCTCAATTGCCATTAACTCGTCTTCGGAAATTATTTTCGCCAGTGATGGTGTAGATTATGCCGAAGCCGCGGCCCAAAAAGCCAAAGAGCTTCGCGACCAAATCAACGACGCAATTCCAAGATAACCAAACCAATCGAAACAGAAAGAGAGAAAACCAAAGCTATGAAACCAGAAGATAGAGATGCTGTTAAAAAAGCCAAATTTCGCACAGAACTCGAGGACCAACTAACTGGCAAGACGCCACCTCCCGAGCCGGGCGAAGATATTACTTTGGGCGTGTCCGACCTCGCACTACGCGAAGGCGGACAAGATACTGACTGAGTTACAAACCAAGAACAGAAAGAGAGGATATGATCATGAAATTGACACGAGAGCAATTAATGCAAATTTCCCTCAAAACCTGGGGGCCAACTCTTCCGTCGCCCGAAGAGGTGCTAGAATGGTTTACTGCGCTAGAAGCGGGTTGGGTTTATAGCGGTGACCCAAGAAAACCACACGCCAAACTTCATTCAGGGCGCCACAGCAATGCATTTTTTTTGTGCAAGGCTTTGCTAATGCACGGAAATCTGCGTGAAATTGTTGCGGCATGTATCGTTAGACGTCTCCGCAAATCCGGCTTAGGCCACGTAGACGCAGTTTTCGGATCACCACAATCGTCGATTCTCTTAACAGGTGATATCGGGCGCTTAATCGGCGCGCCGACACTTGTGCTGGAGAAGGATCCTAAAGATCCTGCTGGTAAAAAAATGTTGTACAAAAACGATGTTCCCCTTCCGCCGAATGCGAGACTTTTGCAGGTAGAGGAATTGATTACTACTTTTGACAGCGCTACTGCTAGTCGTAGTGCGATTAATAGCGTTGTTGATTCTGGACTTAGTTTTGTTGATCAAATTGGGGTGTTCGTGTATCGTCCGCCAGACCTTGTCTACCATACGAACGACGGAAGCTCGGTAGTACCATTTATTGCCAAAGAAGTAGATAGCTGGGATCCACTTAGTCCTGGCGGTTGCCCTCTTTGCAAGCAGGGTTCTGAAGCATTGACACCAAAAGGAGAAAATTGGGCAAGATTGATTGCCTAAAATTTACGATAAAGGTCTTTGACGCTCGCGCGTTAGACCTCGCCACGTAGTTAATACTATCGTGGCTCTTTTTTTACCCCATTATTAGTTTGCATCAGCTCTGCAAAAATTGGACGATCGTCCAATTTTTGCAGAGCTTAATAATACGGAATATTTTTATTAAATTAAAAAGTGAAGCGCAGGGGCTTGATTTAATTTTATAAGCGATTAATATAAAGTATACTATATTCTAATGGTAAAGAAGAAGAAAAAACTTGTCCACAAAAAAGCGAAAGCTTTAGGTGGGAAAAAACCAGTAAAAAAAAATAGTTAAAAAAATAAAGCCCATAAAACGTGCTAAGATTTTGGTTAAAAAAAATACTAAAAAATCAGTTAAAAAAAAT
>CAIYRH010000002.1 GCA_903928565.1 Candidatus Staskawiczbacteria bacterium | reverse complement strand
TGTTTTTTCTTTCTTAACTTTTGATTTGTATTCCTGCTCGATAGCTTCCATTATGTTGTCGCGAGCTTTCTCGTCAACTTTTGTGATTATGTATGAAGAAAAATAAATAACTTTTTCTAATTGCTGAGAACTTTTATTCAAAACCAAACCCATTCTTGACGGAACTCCCCTCAAAAACCAAATGTGCGAAACCGGTGTGTACAACTTAATGTGACCCATTCTTTCTCTTCTTACTGACGATTTTGTAACTTCAACTCCACATCTGTCGCAAACAACACCTTTATATCTTATTCTTTTATATTTTCCGCAAGCGCATTCATAATCTTTTTCAGGACCGAAAATTCTTTCATCAAAAAGTCCGTCCTTTTCGGGCTTTTGAGTTCTGTAATTGATCGTTTCCGGCTTTGTTACCTCGCCATGAGACCAGGACATAATGTCCTCGGGCGAAGCAATTTTGATTCTTATTGATTCTAAGTCTAATACTCGCATGGGTTTAAGTTTTAGTTTGTATATTAGAAACTATTTTTTTATTGACGGTTGTCGCGGCGGTTTTCGCGTTCGTCGTCGCGGTCTAATCTTGGGCGCTCTTTAACTTCAACGCTCATTCCCAAAGATTTTAACTCGGCTACAAGCAAATTAAATGAAGCCGGAATGTTTGGGTTACGAATTGGCTCACCCTTCAAAATTGACTCGTAAGCTGCAGCTCTTCCTTGAACATCGTCAGATTTAATAGTTAACATTTCTTGCAAAATGTGTGAAACTCCATAACCTTCCAATGCCCACACCTCCATTTCTCCAAATCTCTGCCCTCCAAATTGAGCTTTTCCGCCCAATGGCTGTTGAGTAATTAAAGAATAAGGACCAATTGATCTGGCGTGCACCTTGTCGTCAACCATGTGAATCAATTTCATCACATACATATAACCAACTGTAACCGGTGTTGGGAATGGCAAACCAGTTCGGCCGTCGTACAAAGTCATTTGTCCGCTTTCTGGCAAACCTGCCAATTTTAATTCTCTTTTTACATCTTCTTGGTTAGCTCCAATTAATGCTGGCGTAATAGCTAAGTAACCCAATGTGTGAGCTGCCAATCCTAAGTGAGTTTCTAAAATTTGTCCTAAGTTCATACGGCTAGGCACCGACAATGGCGAAATTACCAAGTCAACGGGAGTTCCGTCGGCTAAAAATGGCATTTCGTGTTCGGCCAAAACTTTTGAAACAACTCCTTTGTTTCCGTGCCTTCCCACCAATTTGTCTCCAACTTTGGCTTTTCTAGATTCGGCAACTTCAACTTTAATTCTTTTAATTACTCCGGGCTCTAATTTGTGCCCCAAGTCTCTTGAGAAAATTGTTACGTTTACAACTTTTCCATTCTTTCCGTGTTCCATTCTTAATGAAGAGTCTTTAACATCTTTTGCCTTGTCACCAAAAATGGCTCTTAACAATCTTTCTTCTGGTGTTAATTCGGCTTCTCCTTTTGGTGAAATTTTTCCAACCAAAATGTCGTTAGGGCCAACGGCGGCTCCAACTCTTATAATTCCCTCTTCATCTAAATCTTTTAATTTTTCTTCACCAACATTTGGAATGTCAGAAGTTGTTACTTCCGGCCCAAGCTTTGTTTCACGCACATCGCAAGTAAAATCTTCAATGTGAATTGAGGTAAATTCATCTTCTTTTCCAAGCCTTTCCGAAATTGTCATTGAGTCTTCAAATCCTCCTCCTCTCAACGGCAAGAAACAAACCAAAACGTTTCTACCAAGCGCCAACCTTCCTTGCGAAATAGCGGCACCATCGGCCAAAACATCTCCCTTCTTAACTTTTTCACCCTTTTCAACAATTGGTTTTTGGTGAAAACATGAATATTGGTTTGTTCGTACAAATGTTTGTAATTCGTAATCTTCTTCTCTGGCTGGTTTTTTACCCGAGGCTTCATATTTAACTAAAATGTGTTGGCCATCAACTTCTTTAATAACGCCATCGGCCTCGGCCAAAATAACTTGCCCAGAATCTCTAGCAACATTTCTTTCTGTTCCTGTTCCAACCAAAGGAGCCTCTGGTTTTATTAGAGGAACTGCCTGACGTTGCATGTTTGAACCCATAAGTGCACGGGAAGCATCATCGTGGTTTAAAAATGGAATTAATGAAGTAGCAACCGAAATAAATTGTTTTGAAGAAACATCAATATAATCAATATCTTCAACTTTAACTTCTTCGGGCTCTCCCTTAACTCTGGCTTCAACTTTGTCTGGAGCAATTTCTGGAAGAATTTTTAATGAATCGGTTAGGGGCACAGAGGCTGGCGCAACATTATGTCTTTCTTCTTCTTGAGCCGACAAATATTCAACTACATCTGTTACTTTTCCGTTTTTTACTTTAAAATATGGAGCTTCAATAAAACCATAAGGATTTATTTTAGCAAAAGTGGCCAAATGTCCCACCAAACCAACGTTTGGACCTTCTGGGGTTTCAATAGGACAAATTCTTCCGTAGTGCGAAGGCTGAACGTCTCTAACTTCAAAGCCGGCTCTTTCTCTGGTTAAACCACCGGGGCCCGTTGTTGTAAGCCTTCTCTTGTGTTCCAATTCGGCCAAGGGATTTTCGTTATCCATAAATTGCGAAAACTGCGAAGATGTAAAAAATTCTTTAACAACAGCAATTAATGGTCTTGGGTTTATAAGTTGAATTGGAGTAATTGTTGAAGCTTCCAATGTGGACATTTTATCTTTAATAATTCTTTCCATGCGCATTAAACCAACTCGCAATCTGTTTTGCAAAAGTTCAGACAAAGTTCTAACCCTTCTGTTTCCCAAGTGGTCAACTTGGTCGGCTTTAGCCATTGGGTCGTTGTTTAAGCGAATAACTTCTTTAACAACTTCAACTATGTCTTCAATGCTTAAAATTCTTTCCTCTTTTTTAATTTCTTTATTTAAATCTTTTGGAGCAATTCCAGGCAAACGCAACCAAGTTTTCCATCGTCCAACTTTTGACAAGTCATATCTGTCAAAATTAAAGAACATATTAAAAATTAAGTCTTGAGCGGTGTCCGGAGTAACCAAATCACCTGGGCGTAATCTTCTGTAAACTTCAACAAGGGCCTCTTTTTGGTCTTTGCAAGTGTCGCGCTTTAAAGTTTCTTTTATATATCTTATTTCTCCTGTATCTACGTCTTTAAAAGTTTTTTCAACTTTCTCTACGTTATCTAAGCCCAAAGCCATTAACAATGTTGTTGCAGGAACTTTTCTTTTTCTGTTTATTTTAACTCCAATAAACCCAGATTCTTCTGTTTCAAATTCAAGCCATGCCCCGCGGTTTGGAATAATTTTTGAGCCAAAATAATTTCTACCACGCCATGTGCGGTTTGTAAAAAAGGCTCCAGGGCTTCTAATAAGTTGTGAAACAATAACACGCTCCACTCCATTTACAACAAAAGTAGCCCTTTCTGTCATAATTGGGAAATCTGCCAAATAAACCTCTTGCTCTTTAACTTCTTTAGTTTTAAGGTTTACTAATTTAATTTTTGCTCGCAAAGACGCCTCAAGAGAGCCATTATTTTTTTTAGCGTCTAAGCCGTTTTTATAATTTGGTTTTGAAAGTTTGTAGTCACCAAAAAATAACTCAAATTCTTTTCCTGTGTAGTCTCTAATTGGTGAAATTTCTTCTAAAAGTTCTTTTACTCTAACTTCCCAGAAATCTTCATACGCCTCTTTTTGCATTGTCAAAAGATGAGGTGTTGAATACTGAAGTTTAGATTTTGAAAAATTCTTTACCTTGCTTATAATTTCTGCCATTTATAAAATTGCTGTAGAGAAAGTTCAACTCTACAAATTAAGTTATTATTTAAAATATAAAACTATTTAAAAAATTATCGGCTCTTACAACAAAAAATTCGGCATTATAAATAACCGAAAATGAGGGGTTTGATTTTCCTTATAGTAAATTTTGTGTGGCCACTGCTTTTTAACGACCCGTTGATCAGACAGGTCTTAGTAAATCTATCTTATTCTATTTTATAAAAAGTGTCAATAGTTAAGATGCGACTTCATTATATAGAGCTAGAATAGGGCAAAGATTTTATATAGCTTTCCATAAAAGAGAAATCTAATTTGTTGTCTGCGGTAGTCGGCAATTTGATAGTCTCGTCTTCGAACCTTTTTAACCTCACCTGTCTACCATAATCATATTTTTTAGATAATTGCTTTAAAATTGCGACCATAAATAAATTGACATATCTATTTGCATAATACATTCCATATTCCGCATTCTTAAATAATAACGTATGAATATTATCGTCACTAAAATATTCGAATTCTTGATAAAAAACATTGCAGAACATATCAACGGTTATTTTATTTACAAAAATTTTCTTTTTTGTTTCAAATACATCTCTACTTATAAAACTTGTAATTCCATTGTTTATAGATGATGCAGTCAGCAATGGAGTCTCTCCATCGATTCTATCAATAACAACAAGGCGCTCTCCTTTTTGTATAGGAGAAAAAATATCTCTTACTTTGAATTCTTTCCATTTTTCTGCATTTAGCATCATTTTTTTGCTCGTTTGCGCTCTCGCCACAATCTGTTGCTTATTAAGTATTTCAGAAAATGTCAATTCATCTATACTCTTATGTAATATACCAAGATCTTTTTTTATGGAAAAAATTATATGTATCTTAATAACATCCAAAAAATCTTTACATGACAACTCTTTGTAATTTATTTTAGAATGAGCCTGAATTATCCATTCATCGTTTCCTTTTATTTCTTTATATACTAAATTTATGAAATCTTGATTTTTTATAGGATTTTCAAGTTTCACCAATAAATCTTTTTTAATATCATTCCACTTATTTAAAGCATCAGTTCTGCCCCTATTCTTTGATAGCACGAATCCATCGTCTTTTAAATCATAAAAGACGACCTTGCTATTATTATGAGGCTTATTCGTTTCAAAAACTGCAATCGCCGTATGAGTCAATGCGTTCGGCTGAAATAATTCACTCGGCATATTAATAACATATTTTAACGTATGTTTAGACAAAATCCTATTTCGATCAACATCATCTTTAAAATATGTTGAGAGCGGAGCGATAATAATTCCGTATCTACTACATTTATCTAACATTCTTTCTAAAAACTGAATTTCTTTTTTCGTAGGATTCGTTGCATTATCGGAGCCACCGTATGGCGGGTTGATAAATCCTATAGTTGGCTTGCTGGACAGATTATCTAAAATGCTATTTGCTTTTTCAGAAAAAAAATCTTCATTAAAAATCTGAGATTTACCGTCTCCCCTAAAAAGCATATTTGAAATAGCCAAAGAATACATTGTACTATTTTTTTCAAATCCAATGAGCTGATTATTTTTTATATTTTTAATTCTTTCTTTTTTATCATGCAATTCTGATTTCTCTATTTTTTCTATCAACTTATTCATTCCAGCAATTAAAAATGCCCCTGTCCCACAGGCAGGATCAAAAATCACGTCATTTATTTTTATATCAATTAAGCATGCGAACAAAGTCGTAATATGATTTGGAGTCAAAACAATCCCCTTCTTAACATTTGTTATCCCAGCATACCTTAAAAATTCCTCATAAAATTTTCCGATTATATCATACGAGGTTTTCCTAGAAAACAACGGAATAACTTTATTTTCAAGTTCCGTTAAGATATTTTTAAGTATATCCGTAGAAGTTAAGTCATTTTCTGTTTTTATGAATGACAATTCGTTTATCAACACTTCAATTTTTGATTTATCAACCTTTTCACTTTCCAAAATTTCGCTTACTGTAGTGGGGATGTTGTGAATAATTGTCTGTGGGCTCCAAGAAACATAGTTGTTCTTAAAATCAGCACCGCTTTCTTCGGGATAGAGGCAAATCATCAAAGCGCTTAGCAAAATTGGCCTTTTTTGAGAATCTAAATTCCTTAATAATCTATTGATCTTACTAGATGATTTTGAGATATCGTTAGATATTTTTTCTAAATCTATATTCTCGAAAAATGCCAAATAATCATCCTCATCTAAAATCTCACTTTTATTAATATTTTGAATTACATCATTATCAACAACAAAAGTGTCTAACCTGTGATTATATTCATCATAGATATCTCCAGAAAAAGCAATGCCAATAATTTTCCAGCCTTTCATATATTTTTTGGTAGTCTCTTTTTCTTTATTCAAATTTTTATCTGTAAAAAATGACAAATAATGCCTTACTCCGTCAACCGCAAAATTAACTGGATTATCTTCATTTTTTGAAATATGATTTTTAATTTTATCTTTGTTCTCAATTAAAATTAGCAACTTTTTTCTCTCGTTAACATAAATTAAATCTGGATAACCGTTATTGCCGGTTTCTTTTTTGCTTGTTTTATCTAAAACATCTTGGATGTATAAATTATCCTGTTTTTGAACTCTCCAGTTGTTGCTAAAAACCCTATTTTCCTTTATGAAATTAAATAAATTGATGTCTTTTTGGGTCTCATTTTTACGTTCATTTACCATATTTTTATTATATCAAATTATTATTGTAATTGACATTTAATTTTATCGCTGACCAACAGCCATGTCAACGGACATCTATGCACAGGCTATCTTTGCATTTTGATGCTTTGTAAAATGCCAAGGGAAACAAAGTTTCCAATTAAGCCCGAGCCACCATAAGAAATAAATGGCAAATAAATTCCCACAACCGGCAACAAAGACAAATTCATTCCAATGTTTATAAAAAATTGAGCAATTAAAATAACCGCAAAACCGGTGGCAAACAACCGCGGGAAATTAGAACTAGACAAAATAGCAATTCGCAAAACATTCCAAACCAAGGCGCCATAAGTAATAAATAAGATTAAAACTCCAATTATTCCCCACTCTTCGGCAATAACGGAAAAAATAAAATCTGTGTGAGGTTCGGGCAAAAAGCCATATTGCACTTGGCTTCCTTTAGCCAAGCCCTCACCAAAAATTTGTCCCGAGCCAACAGAAATTTTTGTTTGGTTTTGGCTCCACGAAGCGCCTAAATAGTCATATGGAAATAAAAATGAAGTAATGCGCTCTTTTTGATAATCTTTTAAGAAAAACCCCCAGGCAACGCCCGCCACCATTAAAAAACATAACGATAAAATAATAAAATGCTTTAACTTAATGCCCGACACTAATAAAATTCCCAGCCAAATTAACACTAAAACGGATGTGCCTCCAAGGTCGGGCTTAATAAAAACAAAAAAAGCCGGAATTGCCACATAAAGCCCCGAATAAATAATATGCCTAAACTTATACATTTCAACGTGCCGCATTGAAAAATATTTTGCCAACAAAACTATTAAAATAATTTTTGCCGGCTCAATTGGGTCTAAAGATAAAAATCCTATTTTGTACCAGCCGTGCGTCCCCCTAATGTTGGGTGCAAAAAAATGAAGCCCCGCCAACAACAACAAACAAATACCATATAAAATTAAAATTAAATAAGAATTGTTTCTTAAAATTCTGTAATCAAAAAAACTTACTAAATACATAAGTAACAACCCCACCGCAAAAAATACAATTTGCTTTGTTAAATCAGAAAAATCACTTTTAGCAATTGCCACACTATAAAGCGACACCAACCCAAAACAAACCAGCATAATTGCCGGCACAATCAACCCCCAATCCAATTTCTTTAATTGATTAGTAAAACCCCCCATTATTTTTCTTGTTTTGGTTCTTTTGTTTTTTCTTCTCGCTCTGCCACAAGCTTTTTCACTTCCTCATAACTCATTTGCTTAGGCCACCACAAATTTCCATGAATATCATAAATTGGAACTAATAAATCTAGTTTTTCTTTATCAGCAACCATCATTTCTGTAGCAATTTTTTTCGCTCTTCCTGTTAACTCCTCTGGCCTTTTTTCATCTTCATATATTACACTCTCTACCGTCCTCCAAAAACTCTCGTCTTTTAGATAATCTAGGTTTTGTCCAGGATAACTATTTTCCTCAATTTTAACTCTAATTTTTTCAGTAAGTGCATCTTCACTAAGAACCCCTCTCATCTGAAATATAGCTCCATTAAAATTTCGCGGTGGCACCCTAGATGAAAGCCTAAAACCATATTCTACTGCAGAGACAATCTCCCCTCTAGAATTTGTAAAAAAACTCTTCATCCGTTCAGAAGTGAACTCTGTATTGGTGTTTTGATGGGGCCAGAATGTATTTCTATCTAATTTGTCATCTTCGGAAACTGGCGCTTCTTTATAATGACGAAGATCAAACATAACGGCAACATTATCACCATGATTACGAAAATAATATCCATAACTTGCAACTGAGCCACTATAATTCTCCTTAACTCTTCCAACAATAGAAAAAAATACTTCTGGAGCATTCTTCTCTTTTATTTGCTCAACATAGGCATGCTTATCTGTTTTATTAGAAAATCCAGCACGATTCACGCCGGGCTGGTCCGGCGAAACACCCAATAAACCATATTTAAAAATGCTTTCTAATTTAGATTCCCCTGTCTCAATCTTGGGTGTTGGATATTCAGAACTAACAACGCTAAAAGCTGTTCCATATTCATTTATATCCTGTACTTTTGCCATTATTTTTTCAATAATTTCCTGCGAAAGCTCAGCCTCAACTTTTTGTTCAGGTACTTGTGTTTCTTGCGTTGGTTGTGGCTCGTCTTCTCTAAATCCTGGTTCTGGCATAGTTATTTGATTAAATTTAAGAATTCTTTTTCGGACAAAGTTTTAACACCTAATTTTTGGGCTTTTTCGGCTTTGCTTCCTGGTTCTGATCCTACCACAACGTAACTGGTTTTAGAAGACACCGATTCGGCAACATCTCCGCCCAATTCGCGAATCTTTGCTTTGGCTTCGTCGCGCGACATAGTTGCCAGGGTACCAGTAAGAACGAATGTTTTTCCAGATAGACTGACCCCGTCATTCGACGGGGCGCCCTGTTGCACAGGGCGAATTTTTACCGATTTTTGGAGTCGCTCCAAAAATCTAATGTTATTTTTTTCGGCAAACCATTCATAAATTGATTTTGAAACAACCGGCCCAATATCTAAAATTTTATCAAAATCTTCCAGCTCTGCCGTTTCTATTTTTTTGATACTGCCAAAATGTTTTGCCAAATCAATTGCTGTCTCTTCGCCAACATTTCTAATGCCTAAAGCATAAATAAATTTAGCCAAAGTAATTTCTCTTTTATCTTGAATAGATTTTATTAAATTTTCTGCCGACTTTTCGGCAAACCCCGTCATCCGACGGGGCGAGTCTTTCTCTCCAACCACGATATCACCTTCTCTAAGTTCAAATAAATCTGCGGGATCAGACACTAAGCCAAAATCTAATAATTTATCAATAATTTTGGGGCCCAAACCATCTATATTAAAAGCAGTACGTGAAACAAAATGATAAAAATTTCGGCGTTGTTTTGCAGCGCAATTTTTATTTAAGCACCTTAGAATCTTATCTCCACCAAGTTTTGCTTGCCCGCCGGAGCCTCGGCGAAGGAGGGTACCGCAACTTGGGCATTTTTCTGGCATTTTAAAATGTTTTTCGTGGCCTGTTCGTAATTCGGGCAAAACTTTTATAATATTTGGAATAACATCACCCGCCCTGCCAACAATAACCGTGTCGCCAATTTTCAAACCCAACCTTTTAATTTCATCTTCGTTGTGTAAAGTTGCACGGGTAATTGTAATACCTGTTACTTGCACAGCTTCAAGCACCGCCACTGGCGTTATGGCACCTGTTCTGCCCACTTGCACCTTAACATCAAGCACTTTGGTGGTTGCTTCAGCCTGCGGAAATTTATAGGCAATTGCTCCCCTTGGGGCCTTACCCACCACCCCTAACTTTTCAAAAATTTTATTGTTGTTAATTATTACCACCACGCCATCAATTTCATAATCTAATTTTTCTCTTTCTTTTATCCAATGCTCGCGAAACTCAAAAACTTCTTCTAAATTTTTACAAAATTTATTATGTTTATTAGTTTTAAAGCCAAACTCTTTTAGCATTTTGTGCTTTTCTTCGTGAGTTTCGGGCGTTTCTGTAATTAAGTCATATGCAAAAGAATCTAACTTTCTGCCAGCTGTAATTTTTGGGTCTAACTGCCTCACCGAGCCTGCCGCAATGTTTCGTGGGTTGGCATAAACGGGCAACCCTTTTTCCTTTTGTATTTTATTTATTCTGGCAAACTCTTTTTTTGTTATAAAAACCTCGCCCCGCGCAACAAGATTAGGTTGTAGTGGGTAGTGAGTAGTGATAAGAGATAACGGCACGGCTTCAACTGTCTTTAAGTTTTGCGTAATGTCTTCACCAATATTGCCATCGCCTCGCGTGGCTCCGGTAATAAAATTTCCATTCTTATAAATTAACTCAATAGCCAGGCCATCAATTTTTAATTCGCAATAAAAATTTACTTTTTCTTTTTCCATTGGCGACAATAATTTCATAAATCTTTCTTGCCAATCTTTCATGTCTTCTTTTGAAAAAGCGTCGTTAAAAGAAAGCATTCTTTGTGAGTGCTTTATTTTTTTGAATTCTTTTAAGGGCTTGCCTCCAATTCTTTGCGTTGGCGAATCTTGTGTTATTAATTCAGGGTTTTGCTGTTCTAAATCAAAAAGCTCTTTTTTTAAAGAGTCCAGCGCCGAGTCTGAAATTTCTTGCCGGTCTTGCACATGGTAAAGATAACGGTGGTGGTTAATCGTTTCCCTTAGTTTTTTTATTCTTTGTTCTAATTCTTTTTTATCCATAATTTAAAATTTATTGGCAAGTTATAGGGACTAAACTAACTTCTGCAGAATTCCCCAGGTCGTCAAATGCTCTAATTTTGAAAGTGTAAGCTACACCACTAACAGCGCCGTTCCACGGCTTGCTATAATTTTGGTCTCCCTGATATTGCAACTGCAAACCTGCCTGGGAAAAATTATCATCTGCTGCATTATCGTCAAAAACCATTACACTACTTATGCTTGCTCCTAATGCTGTTGTAATTACATCTGCCGAAAAAGTTATTTTATTGTTGTCTGTGCAAACAGCAAGTCCATTATCTATAATAGGCCCGCCTAAAGAAGTTGACGGAAGATTATAAAGATTCCTGCTATCAGGACCGGTGACAGACGTTTTTATAACTATTTGAATTTGTCTTCCTGCACCACCAAAAACACCCTTAGAATCAATTTCAAAATTTTTAAAATTTTTGTTATCAGCCACTACTGCAGTGGTTGAATATGTAATACCCGTATCTAAAACCGTATCAAAAGAAATTGTACAATCGTCACAAACTGCAGGGTCGCACCCATTTGTTGCATCGGCAGTTCCCACCTTAAGAGTCGCTTGGTTATTACAATAAATGCTATGCTCAACAGTTGGGTTGTCTGGAGTTGAATCTTCCGTACAAGCATTTGGGTTATTCACAACATCAAATTTATACATTGAACACAAACCCCTTACTGCATTCGCCGGCCTTACCTGCCTGTCAAAAAAAAGAACCTTTTCAATTCCGCTGTCAGCGGCATAAAGTCCAACTACGGAATTCCCTATATTTCGTAAAACTTTTATTTCGCTATACAAAATTGTGCTAATAGACAAAACCACCGCCAAAATTATAATCATTATAAAAACGGTAATAATTAACGAAACACCCTTCTCGGAATTTCTAATTTTTAATTTTAAATTTTTAATTAAAAAGAAGTTCATTTATTTTACATTAAGGTTCCTTTGCGAAACAGTTGTTTGAATTGTTCTAATTGGGTCTTGCGGGTCTCCGGCAACTTTAATTTTAAAAAGCATTGTAACTTTAGGTTGCACCGGATCAGCCGAAGAAATTGCACACAATGAAGAATTAGGGCAATACGTAGAGCCCACTGAACCGTTGGACCCGTTTATGGCAAACTTTAAGTCAGTAATTTGTAAATTAGTTGAAGTAATAGCAGTTGCCGTTTCAATATCATTATTTCTTGTTCCAAGAGCGCCCTTTAATTCTTTTAAAACAGGGTACGCCGAATTTGTTGGGTCTAAAAAGAATTCCTGACAATCTCCGCTAGATTGATTATAAAATACTATTCCCCTAAATAAATTTACTTCGCTGTCGTATCTTGTTAATGAATAAATATATTTTACTCCGCCAGTTCCCAAAGGAATACAATTTCCAGCAGTGTCAGCGGCTGCCATTCTTAAAGCTTTTGACATATATTCTTCAACATAACTCACCTGGTTTATTAATTGTTGCTCAGCCAAAACTTTTTTTTGGTTTTGAACCACAGAAATAAAAATACTAATGGCCGCTCCAATAATAAACAAAAATACACCCATAACAACAGCCATTTCTATTAATGTAAATCCCCTTTTTTTAGCTATAAATAATTTCATAAATTATCGATTAACAATGGTAAATGTATCTTCGTCATGTATATTACTATTCGAGGCGCTAGTGACGCTAATAGTCACCGTGTCGCCAAGGCAAGAGCTCACTGCCGTTACCAGACCGGTAGAATCAACTGTGGCACAGGCTTTGTCAGACGACCAAACTACGTCTTTAATTGTGGCGTACGTTGGCTCAACATCTACAGTAAGCTGGGCTGTTTCGTTATTATTATAATGAAGAGTACCATAATTTTTCCCTGCTGGGTTGTTATCAATAATTTTTACGCTTTTAACTGCAACAAACGCCGTGTACCAATTATATAATGTGCCTATTGTGGTTATACAATTGTTCTTTCCACATTCATCTGCTGAAGCTCCTGCATCTAAAATTGTTGCCTTTCTTTTCCACGACACTTCAATTTTTGCTTTTAATATATGATACGGCGAAGAGTTGCCGTCTACATCAACAATGGGTTCAATTATAATTCTTCTTTTAAATTTAGTTTCAACTGGATTTATATCTTTTGTATTATAAACATAAAAACCATTACTGTTTAATTCCAGCGGGTCTTTCCCGTGAGACAGTGAAACGGCGGCGTAATCTGCTTCACACCAACTAGGATTATTCTCGGTGCAGTCTATAGAATTTTGAGTTGCATCATTTGTCAACCCGTCTGCCCACGAATATGCCGTGCCAGAGACAGGAGGAACGTTCATATTTAACCAATTTGTATCTCTAATGTTTCTTACAATCTCCATTCCTTCTTGAGCTAAATAAGTTGCGGTAAACCGGTCTGCGGAATCTGCAGTTAAAATCATTATAATAGAAAGCGCACTAAAAATTCCCACCACGGCAATGGCTAAAACAAAAATGGAAATAACTAATTCAATAATAGTAAACCCTTTTTTCATATTATGGTATGCTAATTAACCCCGATGTGTTTACATAAACCGTTCTTTTAGCGCCGTCTGTATTTTTAAAAACAATTCCAACTTGATTATTATTAGTAATAGTAGTATCTAAATTATCAATGGTTGTAATTGGGTCTGGCGGAGTAAAATTAATACTAGTGTTACTTGAACCGGCTGTATTGGTAATAGAATCTATAGATAAACTTGAGCTTTCTTTACTTATATCTACCTCCGAAACAATGCAATCTACAACAAGCACCCCATTAACAATATTCGCGCCCCCGCCCGGTTGGTCAACTTCACTACAATAAAGAGGGCTTACAGGGTCATCGTATTTTTGGTCACTCTTTCCTGGCCCATTTATATCTGCTGCCGCGGCAACATCTGCGTACAATAAATACTTTGTGGGGTTTTTTGAATAATTAACATAAATTCCATAACCCTTAACAGTAATTGCCTTTCCTGTTTTATCGTTTAATCTAACGCCAGACAACCCCAAATCTTGGGCTTTTCGTAAATCTTGCGCAAAATTATAAACTACTCTTGAAAGAGCAAATTGCCTTAGCATTTTGGGAAAATCAGAAATTAAAATAACCATAAACATTGAAATAATAAAAATTACAACCACAATTTCAACTAATGTTATTCCTTTCTTTAAGCCAGTCATATTACTAAATTTAAATACCATTGAATTATATAATTTCCAAAAAACATTGCAATAAAAGTGCCCGCAATTAAAAATGGTCCAAAAGGAATTAAACTTTTCAATTTTTTCCCCTCAAATATCATTAATGCTAGCCCTATTATAGCACCAAAGAAAAAAGCCAAAAATAGCGCTAAAATTAAATTGGGCCAGCTTAACAAAAAGCCCATTAAAACAACCAGCTCAACATCGCCAAAACCCATTGCTTTTTCTTTTGACAACCAATACATTAAATAAAATATTCCACCAGCAATAAAAGTAGCCAGTAAATAAGGTAAAATTTGCAATTTAAAATTTAACAACTGGTATATAAATGTTATTGCAACAGCCGGAAGCAAAACTACTTCGGGAATTAAATAATGCTTTAAATCGTAAATGAAAATTATAATTAAAGTACTTGCAATATAAAAAAGAAAAAACAAATTTAAAATTGTCCCGACGGCAGATCCGTCGAGGATCCTCGATAGCGAGGCTATCGGGAAAAATTTAAAATTAAAAATTAATAGGAATATCAAGCCCGTTGATATTTCTACTAGCGGGTATTGCACCGAAATTTTGGCCTTACAATACCGGCATTTCCCCCCTAAAAATAAAAAACTAAACACTGGAAATAAATCGTGCCACGCCAACATATGCTTGCAATGTGGGCAAAAACTTCTGCCTTTTAAACTTTTTTCTTCTTCTAACCTATAAATTACGCAATTCAAAAAACTGCCAATACAGGCCCCAAAAATGAAAATCCCGACAGCTAAAAGGCTGTCGAGGACCCACGACGAAGTCGGGGCAAAAATCTCATTTATTAAATTCAAATTCATTAAATTATTTTACCATTTTTATATACTCTTTAAAACCATCCAAAAACATTAAATATGCGTCTTTTTGGCGTACGCCAAAAAGACGCATATTTTATTGCGCTACTTCCCTGCAATTTAATTTAAATTTTCGCAGTAGAAAATCTTGATTGTCTATGAAATCTAATAATGCGAAACGTACATATTTTTCTAATTTAAACAATTGCACAAAATCTTCTATTTCTTTCTGGCAGTCATAGGGGTACAAAAATAGACTCTTCTGGAGTTCATAAAATCCGGCAATGTGTGCCCTATATCTTAATGCGTCGCGTCCCCGTTTAAATTCGTCAGGGATATCATAGGCCACCATGCGCCACTTCCCATCCCATTTTTCATTCTTGTGCACTCTTTCTAAATGCTTAAAGCGCATGTTAAGTGCCCTTAATTTACCTCTGCTAGTTAGAGAAATTAAAATGGAACCGTCATAGTTTACTTTTTTCTCTATAAGATGTAATCTTTTCAACTCTGTAATGCTATCTCCAAAATCTCTGTCATCAGCTTTCAGCAAATCTCTTAACACTCTGCCGGGAAATTGTGGAAGACCTAATTTCTTATTAAGAGTATAAGAAAAACTAAAATCCATGCAATTGGCTAAATGCAATATAATTTTTTGGGTTATGTCGTGCTTCGAATAATTTATTTTTCTTTGTAATTTCTTAATCTCCGTTGAAATTGTTTTCATGTTCTATCTTGTTACTTTATTATTATAACAATGATTATTATATTATATAACAAAAATTATCGGCGTTAAATATGCGTCTTTTTGGCGTACGCCAAAAAGACGCATAAATTCATTTTGGATTCTAGGGGGAAATATACTATTTAAAATGACTCCAAAAAAAAAACAGAGCCCAATAAAGAGCCCTGTTTTAAATTTATTTATAATAAATTTATGCTATTAATCTGCGCAAGCTACATACATGCATAGCTAGTTGACGAAGAACACTCTGAAGAACAGGCATTTGAAATAACTTTCTTGTTTCCTGTGGAGTCAACACAGAAAGAACAGGTTGATCCAGCTACACAGGTGGTCCCAACAGGCGAAAGCAAAGCATTGCATGCACACCAAGCCTGTGTTGAGCCATCACCTGCATAAGTAGGCGTATTACCGCTTGTTATCTTTACAGCATTATCTGCAGCTGTCCTAGCTGACATGGCGATCCCCTGGGCGATATAAGTGGATCCAGAATTGGTTGGATTAGTAGAGAAATAGTCGGCAGCATTTGTTATTATATTAGCTAAATTTCCTTGCACTGCGGCGTTTTTGCCTTTGTTAATATAACCTGTTACGTTTAACAACACTATTCCTGCCAACACGGCAATAATGGCAATAACCACAATTAACTCAATGATTGTAAAACCTTTTTGTTTATTCATAATATTTTTATTTTTTTAATTTTTTATTAATATTTTTAATTTTTAAGTAATAAAGTCGACCAATCCGGTTAAACAAAATTTAACCGGGATGATTATGTTTACTCTATTTTACAAAATTAAAGGAAACGGCGCAATAGCAATAATGTGAATAACTCTTGCATTGTTAAATGACTAGTTACGGGCATTTTGTGGCAGTT
Source organism: Candidatus Staskawiczbacteria bacterium (assembly GCA_903928565.1). GTDB lineage: Bacteria > Patescibacteriota > Minisyncoccia > Minisyncoccales > Staskawiczbacteraceae > XYD1-FULL-39-28. The sequence continues at coordinate 50,878 of CAIYRH010000002.1, read as the reverse complement.
GAAACAAATTTAGCTGCATCATATGGCACGTCTTCCTTCATGCCCCTGCTGTCTACACAATAAACATTTGCCGGTGTTGAAAAGTCTCTAGCCCATGCAACCCACGCCTGCTCTGTAGCATAACAGCAAATGCCCGCAGGGTTGCCAACCCCAGCGCCAGACCCCGACGCTTTCCATTGCGAGCTGTCTTGGGTGCCCGCTCCAACAAGTGGGTTATCGTAGCAATACCCATTAACATTTGGCTGAGGCATTTGCGCAATGACATTTTTTATAACATTATTCTTTTGTGGGTCACAAAAATCTATGTAAGTGGCGCCACTAGCGTTGTAAACAATTTCACCTGCCGGAATTAAAATTGCCATATTGCCCGCCACATTGGAATCCTTGCCTCTGTTTATATATTGCGAAACTGTAAACAAAATTATAGTAGACAAAACAGCAATTATTGCAACCACAACTATCAATTCAATTAATGTGAAACCTTTTTTCATAAATTTAAATTGAGCCTAGGGCGCCATATAATGGCTCTATTACAGAAATTGCCAACAAGGCAACTCCAATGCCCATAATTACTATTAAAATTGGCTCTAACAGCGACGTAAATGTGGCAATGGCGCGTTGCACCTCTTTATTGTAAAAATTAACTATTTGCATTAAATTTTTGTCTAAAGTACCGGTTTCTTCGCCCACCTGAATCATTTGCACTACAAAGGCCGGAGCATAGTCTGGGTAGCGCACCAAAACCGCACTTATTTTTTCTCCTTGGGAAACCCTTTCTTCTGTTTCGGATAAAATTCTTTCGTAAACAGAATTTCCAACAATATCTTTAGTAATTTTCAAGGCGTTGTTTATTGAAAGCCCAGCACTAATTAGCGTTGAAATGTTTTCTGCAAATTTAATTAAAAAAGTTTTCTTTAAAAACCCACCAAAGAACGGAATTTTTAAAGATATTTCGTCCCATGTTTTTTTGCCCGTTTTTGTTCTAAAGTAATAAATTATAAATAATATAAAAAGAAAGGCTCCCGCCATTAAAATCCAACCATAACTTCCCAGAAAACCGTAAAAACCAATCATTGCTTGAGTAAAGGCGGGCGGTTTAGATGTTGTTTCTTTTAACAAATCTACAAGCTTTGGCATAACAAACAACACAACAACAGGGAGTACCACAAGCATTACTATTATTACAAAAGCCGGGTAAATCATAGCGCCCGTTATTTGTGAAGCAATGTCGGCCTCTCTCTCTAAGTGGTCTGAAAGGTACGAAAGGGACTCGGAAATTCTTCCCGAAGCCTCTCCAGTTTTAATTAAGCTTACATAAAAAACATTAAAAACATCCGGGAAAGTTGCCATGGCTTCAGACAAGGGGCTCCCCTCTTCAACTAACTGCGAAACTTTAAAAACTTTTTCTTTAAATACCGGATTTTTTGTTTGCACAGACAAGCTTTTCAAGCTTTGTGTTACAGGAACTCTTGACTGCAACATTACCGCCAATTCTCTTGAGAAAATTGCTAAATCTTTTTTTGAAACCTTGTTTAAAAAACTTATATTTTCTGTACGAAAAATTAAAGGGCTTTGCTCTTTTATTGATGTAACAAAAATATTGTATTTTTGCAGAAGTAAAGCGGCTGCCTCGCGGGAAGATGCCTCAACTGTGCCCGTTTCCAATTTGCCCTCTTTGCTTCTAGCCTGATATAAATATTTCAATTTAGTTGGTAGTTGGTAGTTGGTAGTTGGTAGAAATACTTTGAAAAAATCTACAAACTACTCACTACAAACTACTCACTCGTTTTAACGTAGTAGGTTTCTAATCTCGGAAGGATCTAGCGAATAATCCATGGCATTCTTTAAAGATATTTCTTTTCTTCTTACCAAATCCACCATTGCTCTATTTAATGAAACCATTCCCTCTTTGGCAGATGTTTCAATAACTGCAGGAATTTCGTGTATTTTATTTTCTCTAATTAAATTAGAAACCGCATTATTGCAAATTAAAATTTCACAAACAGGAATAAACCCGCCCTTAATTCTTGGAATTAACCGCTGAGAAACAATTCCCAACAAAGATGAAGACAACTGAAATTTAATTTGGTCTTGCTGTTCTGCCGGAAAAACATCTACAATTCTGTGAATAGTTTGAGCAGCCGAATTGGTGTGGAGTGTTGCAAAAACAAGGTGGCCGGTTTCGGCGGCGGTAATGGTTGTGGCAATTGTTTCAAGGTCGCGCATTTCACCCACCATAATAACATCGGGGTTTTGACGAAGTGTAGACCTTAATGCGTTGTTAAAATTTAAAGTGTCTATTAAAACCTCTCTTTGGTCTATAATTGCTCTGTCTACAGGGTAAGTGTATTCAATTGGGTCTTCAACAGTAATAATGTGTACAGACCTTGTGTGATTAATTTCGTCTATCATTGCCGCCAACGTTGTAGATTTTCCTTGGCTAGTGGCTCCCGTTACTAAGAAAAGACCTTGCGGACGTGCCAAGAAATCGTGCAATACCGTTGGCAAATTCAATTCTTCAATTGTTCTAATTTTTGAAGGAATAAAACGCAAAGCCAAACTTATACTGCCCCTTTGGAAAAAAATGTTAACTCTAAATCTGCCTTTGTCTTCGTGTTGATAAGAAAAGTCAATTTCTTTTTCTTCTAAAAATTTCTTCTTCTGCAATGGAGACATTAAGGCATAAGCCATGGCTTCAGCATCTTCGGGAGTAACTGTTTTTTCTTGCGTTAACGGAACAAGTTGGCCCGTAATACGAATATTTGGCACGTGTCCAACAGAAATATCTAAGTCTGAAGCCTCTTGTGCAACTACAGAATCTAATAGTTTTTTTAAATAATTTAAATAATCCATAACTTTTAGGTTTTACTTATATTAGATGTCTCTTTCTTCAGTAACCCGTACAACTTCTTCAATGGTTGTTTGACCGGCTAAAACTTTTAATATTCCTTCTTGTTCCATTGTAAGCATGCCTTGTTTTTGCGCAGTTTTAAAAATTAAACTTTCCAAGGGGTTGCTTTGAATAAGCGCGGCTAATTCATCGTTCATTGATAAAACTTCATATAATCCAACTCGGCCTGCATAACCAATAAACCCGCAAGCTTCACAACCTTTGGCCGAATACACCAAAAGCGGGTCTTCAATTTTCACGTTTTTCTTTTCCGAAGCCGGTAAACTTTTTATTCTTTCTAAAATGTAAGTCTTTATTTTTTCCGATGGATTAATTTTTATTTTGCATTTTTGGCACAAAGTCCGCACCAATCTTTGCGAAATAACCACCCGAAGGGTGGACGGAATTAAAAATGGTTTTACGCCCATGTCTATTAATCTGGGAATTACGCCGGTTGATGAATTTGTGTGCAAGGTAGATAAGACAACGTGTCCTGTTAGCGCGGCGTTAATAACCAAATTTGCGGTTTCTTCATCTCTAATTTCTCCAACCATAATTACGTTTGGGTCTTGTCTTAAAATTTGCCTTAAACCGTGAGCAAAAGTATATCCTATTTCGGGCCTAATTTGCGACTGGTTTATTCCATCAATTGAATATTCCACCGGGTCTTCAACGGTAACAATGTTCACTGATTCCTGATTCAAAATTCTTAAAATTGCATATTGCGTTGTAGTTTTTCCTGACCCCGTTGGCCCGGTAAATAAAATCATTCCATACGGTTTTTTTATTGCAACTTTAACAACTTCCAAACTTCTTTTAGACAAACCCAAATCTTCAAAAGTTTTTAATCCTGTAGACGGGTCTAATACCCTAAGCTCTGTTTTTTCGCCATAAAGTGTTGGAAAAGTTGAAACCCTAAAGTCTATATCTTGGCCGTCTATTTTTGTAGAAAATCGACCATCTTGAGGAATTCTATTTTCATCTATTTTCAAACCGGAAAGTATTTTAATTCTAGCTGCAATTGCCAGATGAACTTTTAATGGCAAAGATAAGTTAGAATACAAAATTCCACCAATACGAAACCTTACAACTAGTTTATCTCTGTTGGGTTCTATGTGAATGTCAGATGCCCCACTTTCAACCGCATGCCGTAAAATAACCATAACCATTTTTATAATTGGCGCTTCTTCGGTTATGGTTTCATCTAAATTATTGTCCGATAAATTTCCCAAAATTACCTTAGATTCTTCGGGCAATTTATCTAAAACTTTTCTTGTTTCAGTGGATAAATTTTCGCGCTGTTTTAAAAGCTTAGACAAATCTCCGGGAGTAATTAGGCACACCTGATAAGTAAAATTTTCTTGATTGGCCAAAAATCTTAATGCATTTTGAGCCACAATGTCTTCAGGATAAACCATTCCCATAATAACTGAGTTTTTCTTTCCGTCTTCTCCGCTTGCCACAGCCATCATTTTATAATTTACAGATGCTTCTTCAGGGATTAATTCTAAAATGTTTGTTGGCACCTTATCTACATCAATTTTTCTTAAAGAAATGCCACCAATTTTGCTTTTCAATTCAAATAAAGTTGCTTCTGAAACAATATTATTGTCTAAAATAATTTCCTCTTCGGTTTTACCAAGTTTTTTCGCCTGCTTTTTCAAATCATTCATTTGGTCTTCAGACATTAAGCCTTGTGCAAATAATTCCTGTAATAATTGTTTCATAAATTTAACTTTTATATTTTATTATTTTTTATTGCACGGTGTTTTGCCCTGCAGGGGGTGGTGTTGCCGAGCCGTCTGCGGCGGTTGTTGTTTGGGTTGTGGTTGTAGTAGTTTCTGCAGGAGGTGGCGGAACAGTATAATATTTAATAAAAGGATTTTCTCTACCGGCTTCAACTTTTTGCAAACTTGGATTTGTAAACCCCATTTTTTGTAAAATTTGCACTGCCGAAGTTGCCGAATCTGCTGCTATAAAACCTTCTTGCACGGTTTTGTTTCGGGCGGTAGCTTTGTATCTATATTGGTCGCCCATTTCCGGAAATGCCTGAAGGTTTTTAAATTTTACAGAATCAAAAATAGTCATATCTATGTTAACTTTTGAAGTATTTAAAACCACAATTGGCGGCACTTCTTTTGGCGCAGAAAAAATTACTCCAAGGAAAACAAACACCAAAAACAACACAAACATTAGTGTTATAACTAGGAAAAACATTCTTTGCCTCTTTTTTGGTGATATAAATACAACTGCCATTTTGTTTTAATATGAGTAAGTTTTTATTTGTAAACTGAAACTATATGGCGGGGCCGTTGCGGTTCCAAAAGCAATGCTGGTAACTTCAAAAATACGCGACGAATTTTCCAAAGAAATAATAAACCCTTCTAGCGACGGATAATCACCCAACAAATCTACAGAAAAAATAATATTTTTAACTTGGCTGGCATTGGCTGCGTTTTCTGTTCTGGAAGATTTAGATAAGAAAAGATTTTTTACAATTAGACCGTTCTTTTGAGCCATTTCCTGCAAATAATAAACCGTTTTACCAAGGGTTGGATCGGCAGACAAGGCATCATCAATTTTTTTAATATCGTCTTTTCTGTCGTTTAAATCATAATAAATTTTGTCTACTGCGGCATAATAATCGTGCTGTCCAACATATTCTGCCCGTTTTTCGCCCAATTGCGTCTGAAGAAGTTGAAATTTATTGTATTCTGGCATTACCAAAAATGACACCAACACAATAATGATGATAATAAAAATGGCTATGGTAATGGGGCGGTCTATTCTCATTTTATGTTTTTTTACTTCTATTTCTTATTCGCGACAGCACAATAACCACTACAATAATTATAACTGCAATTACTCCAATAACAACTAACAATGTGGTCCACGGAAAACCGGGTTTTTTAGGTGGCAATGGAGCAGGCGCCACTTCAACACTTACCTGATAATTTTGCACCGAACCATCTTCACTAATAACTTTATACATTACAGGATTGCTGAAATTTTGCGGGGCAAGCGAAGTTGGATTAATTGATGTTCCTGGCGAAGTTACAATTGCCGGCGTTAAATTGGTAACATCTGTACCATATGGAACAGTTGACGTGACAGTAAAGTTTGTTTGGTCTAAAACTCCTTGAACTTCCGGGTCTAAAAGAAGATGAAAGGAAACTATTAATTTTTGACCCGTGACAAGCTGACTGTTTACAGCTGAGTTTTGTGTCGCGTCACTGGTTGCGGTTGCGGTTTGGCTGGTTTGACTATCCTGCGTTGTACTGGCAGTTTGATCTGGCATTGTTGACGCTATGGGCTGGTTTGTAGTTGTGTCTGCAGATATATTTGGCAAATAACCAAAAATGCTATCGTCTAAAACGAGCCCAATATTAAATTCTGTTCGGGCGGCTTCACCCAATGAAGAATTAAAAGAAGTTATACTTTTAACATATTTATTTTTTTCAAGAACTGCCACCTGTCTGGAAAAAGCATCTAAATTATCTGATTCTCCGTTTAATTGAATGGCGCTGTTTTTTTCGTCTAAACTAAACTGACTAAACCAAATGTTTGGCATGGTTTGTGCCTGCATAAAAGCAAAAACATTTGAAGCAAATTCGTGATTTTTTAACAACACCGTAAAGTCACCAATCTTTTGTTGGTAACCCATTACATTAGTCTCACGATTTTTTTGGTCTTGCGTGCCCACAGATTCCATTTTAGCCGATTCTTTGCTAATTTGGTCTTTAATCATTCCGTTTTTAAACATAAAAACAAGATAACAAAACACCGTGGCCACCAATAATGAAACCACAAAATAGAAGATGACATCCATCCACCAGAATTTTTTTGTTCTTAGTTGAAAAATTACAGAAAGATCCATCTAATTTAATTAATTATTTCATTATACCACTATGTTTCTAATCCCCCCAATGCCACGCCTGTTGCCACAGCAAAACTTGGTGCTATTTTTTCAATAGTATCACCCAAAATTGGCGGGTATAAAAGTTCGGAAAAACAATTTGGAATTTCCACTTTTCTTTTTAAAACTTCTGAAAAATACTCTTTAAGACCAGGCAAATTGGAAGTACCGCCGGTTAAATAAATTTCGTCTGGGTCTTTGCCTTCTTGCTGGTAATAATCTGATAATATTTTTTTTACTTCAATTACAAGTGGGTCAATTAATAAATATAATGTTTTGGAAATTTCTTCTCTGGAAGAAGTTAGCCCTTCTTTATTTTTTAATTCCTCAGCTTGTTGGTGCCCCAAATCTAACGCCGAGGCAATACTGTAAGTAAGCTGACTGCCGGCAAAATCAAAACTATAGCTCTTTTTCAAAACTCCGTTGTCAACAATGTTAATTGTTGTGCTTTGCACGCCCACATCTACCATGCAAATGCAATTTCTTTTTCCTCTAACCAGCGCCCTTACCAGTCCCAAAACTTCAGCTTCAACCGCATAAAGTTCTAAGCCGGCTAATTGCGCTACTTTTTGATAATCTTGAATTATTTGGTTTGGAATTGCCACCAAAAATATTTTTAAAGCCGATTGTTTGTCACCGGGAACTCCGCCAATTAATTGCCAATCTAAAGTTGTTTCTGCCACCGGCAATGGAATGTATTGCGAAGCATTATAATAAACTGCATCTTTTAATTCATTGGGGTTCATTGGGGGCAATTCAAAAGATGTGCAAAATGTTGAAAAATCTGGAATAGAAAAAATTGCAGCTTTGGTTCTTATTTTTGATTCATCTAAAATTGCCCTAATTGCTCGTGCGACAAAATAATTAGACAACAAATAACCACCTCTATCACCATTTATGAAGGGCTCTTTGTAAAGCGAAGATGATTTTATTTCTCCGTAATTTTCTAGGGTTTTTCCTTGGCCCCACCTTGATAATTCAACTGCCTTAATTGAGGCCGTTCCAATGTCTATTCCTATCATTTTTTTAGGAAAAAACATCTTCAAGGGGTTGGAGAAAATATTCAACTTACTTATGTTAAAATCTTGCAGTGGATTTGATGCCATACTCAATTTTATTATACAATGTAATAAACAAAACAACACTGTGGATAACCCCATTTTAGACATTCTATTTCCTAAATTTTGCTTAGGTTGCCAAAAAGAAGGCACCTATTTATGCGACGATTGCCGGCACCTTTTAGATATTAATGAATTTGATTATTGTTTGTGTAGTAATAAGCCCATTCAAATTTATGTACCAACTCAGGGCAAGTGCCACCGGTGCCAAAATAAAATCCTTTTTGGGCTTTATTGTGCCCTCCCCTACAAACATAATTTGACCAAAAAATTAATTTACCAATTTAAATATAAGCCCTACTTAAAAGATTTATCAAAAACTTTAGCCAGTGTTATTGTTGAACATTTTGTTTTGGCGAAAAAAAATACCGAAAATATTTGGCAAAATTCAGTTTTAATTCCCGTGCCCACAGATAAAAAGAAACTAAAAAGCCGTGGCTACAACCAATCTGAAGAATTGGCAAAAGAATTATCAAAAATAATAAAAGTTCCTGTAATTTTAAATAATTTAATAAAGATAAAACAGACCGAGGCACAAATGAAATTAAAAAAAGAGGAAAGAGAAAAAAATTTAGTTGGTGCATTTAGTATAAACAAAAATTTTGTTAAGTCCGACTTCACAAAATTTTCTAAGGTTTTTTTGGTTGACGACGTTTATACAACCGGTTCTACAATGGAAGAATGCGCAAAAACTTTATACGCAAATGGCGCCAAACAAGTTTGGGGAATTGCCATCGCCAGAGAGGGCTAGAATGGCGAAATTTCTTTCCATTGAGGCACGTCTGAAGGACTTTTCACAGTAAAGGAAGTTGTAGCAGAGCAACTATTTCCCTCTAAGTCGGTAACTACCAGTTGTTCACTATGTGAACCTAGCACAGGGTAAGTGGTCACAAAGGTTGGGGCTGAGGATCCTGTGGTTTTTGGGTTTGTATCTAAGTTGTACCATTGATAGGCATTACTTGGGCACGTAACAGCCCCACTGGCATTATAACAAGATGAGCCAAGTCCCGAAAACGTAACCTGTTGTTTAGCTACTGGCTCGGGTGGCGTAAGGCTAATTACCGCATAAGGCCAAGCGTGCAAAGGTGGGTTAAATGTAATTGCCGACGAAGACAGAATCGTGCCAGAATAAATTTTATTTCCATTCGCATCTGTAGTGGTAGAAGTTCCACCATAGTAAACCCAACCTGAATTTTGATCTTGAGTATCGTAAACTCTTATTCTCCAATAATATTTTGTACCAGCAGGGAGGTTTGCTGAATTAAAAAGTATTTCATTTGAACCATCGTTTAATAATCTTGATCTTATGTAAAACGACTGGCTGACTGCAGCGCTGATAATTGTTCTTGAAAAATCTGTCGTAGAGGATGAAAAGGTATTTGAGTGAGCAATTTCTAAGTCAAATTTTTTCTCAGCAAAACCTCCAGCACTAGAATATTTCCAATTTAATTTCAAGGTACTGTTCCCGTTAAAACCACAATCCGTCTCGTTTGCCACCAAGCTGTCAACAACTGGTGGAGACAATCGAGTGGCGGTGCAATCTGAAGGTGTAGTGCCACCATTTAGTCCTCTGCACTGCCAGTTGAGCGATGCACCGCTGTTGGCCGAAAGCGCTATAGATGAATCGGCAACAGATACCCCCGATGAATTATATGCAACCCCAGAATTGCATAATTGAGACGCATTGAAAGGCGTAGACATGCCATTATATGAGTATGGTGAATTCGTTTGTGCCGAACCACAAGCACCATCTTGTTTTATATCTATACTACAAGATGGCAAAGGAGTAACAGTGCTAGAAGCAGAATCAGTTACTTTAAAATATACTGTCTTGGTTCCAGTTGTTGTATAGTTTTTTGTTGCAGAGCTATAAGAACTAAAAGGATTAGACATAGAGCTTACTTCAGACCAACTGTAAGAATATGGTGATACGCCGCCAGTAACACCAACAGCTGACCATAAAACACTTACACTTCCACCAACCGGTAAATTTATAGGGCCAGAAGAACCACTAGAAGTACCAGAGCAACTTGCACCAACAGCACTGTATGATCTTTTTGCATAACAGGTAACAGTATTTGTAGTATTTATTCCTCCACAACTCCAACTTGAATATGACCCACCTGTTGTGCCAAGGGTATTTTGAGTTGTAGGGTGGAGCCATACACGCGCAGCCGATAATGACCCGCAATAATTTCCAGCTGGAAAAGTATCTCCCGTTGAGCCCACTTGCGGGTATGAAACACCTCCAGAAGTTACAACGCCATTAGCTAACGTGCCAGCACTGCCTGCATCACCACAAGCAGGATTTACAACAAGATAAGCGGAACATAAATCCGAATGCATATTTCCACTTAAATTATAACAAGACCAGGTCGCTGATGTGCTACCACCAGATGGAAATCCTGGAGTAATTTGGGCAGTAGAGCCAGAACTAGAATCGAGAACTGGATATGAACCAGCGTCACAAAATGTTTCTGAAGTACCGGTTGGCCAGCCAGAAGTGCCCGCGACATAATATCTACCTGCAGTTGTGCCTTTTGTGCCACATTGGGGCCTAATTGTCACTGGACAACTGGTGCTGGTTGTTGAAGCGCTGTTTGAGGTTACCGTGACATATGCATTTTTCACGCCCGATGATGTGTAAGATATTGCTGAAGTAGTCGATGTTGTTCCAGAAAGACCGTTGTCTCCCGACCAGCTATATGAATATGTGCCAACACCTCGGCCTCCGCCGGGAGTTGCTCTGAACGTTACAGAATCTCCTATATTAGCTATAGCTGATGTTGGTGATAAAACCGCGCACAATGCAGTAACATCGGGGTAATTTCTTGTTGCAGTGCAAGTCGCACTATTAGCCCCGTTATTTTTACCTTTACATTTCCAATTTGCTGTTTGGCCTGCAGTTCCAGAAAGCGTCAAACTTCCACTCGAAATTGATGTGGTTAGCACGCCGCTGGTGTCAATATTATATGGGTCTCCTGAATTACACAGCGGCGTAAGGGCGTTTGAATTTCCAGAATTATAATCATAAGTTTTTGCAACATTTGTATTACAAGCACCGTCAACATCAAGATATGCATAACACGTAGGAGTTGTTGCTCCCGTTCCAGAACCCAGACAATACCAAGTTGTAAATAGCGATGAGCTTGATGGAGAAGGAAAACCGGGAACAGTAGTTGAATTAACTGGGGTTAAAGCAGATGTGCCATCAATGCTAAGGCTACCAGAGGTACAAAAATCTGTTGCACCAATTCCTGGCCAGGCGCTGTAAGAAGCGGAGGCATAATGCCTAACGGTTGCAGAACCAAGATAGCCAGAACCGTTTGCTCCGCATACACCGTTGATACTGCCCGCTTTTGTTGCTTGACAAGACTGGGAGTTGTATCCCGTGCCCACACCGTTACATGTCCAGCTTAATGGGTTGTTGCTGGTAAGCGAAGAAAATAAAGGCGAATTACTTGGCGAGCCCGTGGCGCAATATGTAGTTGAAATAGTATGCCAAGCTGAAGCGGTGTTGAGATATTGGTAACTGGTGAGGTTATATGTGTAATCTCCACAAGTACCATTTAAAGGCGAGTAACATATTGTTGTGCCAGCTCCTGTGTCACCTGTGCATTTCCAAGACCATTGTTGATTAATATGATTATTAAAATTTGTATCACTATTAGCGGTGCATGATCCGCTTAAACAAAGGCTACTATTACAAATTGGTTGTGTAGCGGTGGGGTCTGCTGGTGCGCAAGCAGGGGCCCTTTTCACCGTGCAGGTTGCATTTGTGGCGCTTCCATTTTGGCCCTTGCACATCCATGACACATTTGGACCTGTTGCATTAAGCGTCATTGTTGCTGATGATGAAAGTGCTGTATTTCCCGTGCTGTCATAGAGACTTCCAGAAGCGCATAATTGCGAAACACCTGAAAAAGTATTATCTGAACCAGTGTATGGATATATTGCAATAGTTGATCCCACTGTCGTTGCAGGATCTGGTGGATTCGTTACTACTGGTCCACAAGCGCCAGGAACCGGGGCGGCTGTTCTTGTTGCCGAACATTGGTCGCTTTGGCTTAAACTGTCTCCGGTAGTGCCCTTGCAATACCAAGTTGCTGATGTGGTTGAAGTTGGTCCGGCAAGAGTAGTTGGATTTGTGCCCAATGTTGTTCTGCAAAGAGTTAAAAGACCCGTTGAACTAGCGAAAAAGGGATCTGCTGTTGTAGAATACGCATACTCATGCCCATTTGCTGTTCCGCAATCACCTTTTAAATCGGCGTAACATATTACAGGATCTGTGCCCGTATCGCCCTGACATTTCCAAGACCATTTTTCGTTAGTACTATTATTGTAGGCGGTATCATTGTTGGAAACACATGACCCACTTAAGCAAAGACTACTATTACAAATTGGTTGCGTGGTGGAACGTGCTACAGTCGCGCAAGCAGGTCCTCTTTTCACCGTGCAGGTTGGGCTAGTAACTCCCCCACTTGTACCTATACAAGTCCATGTTGCATCTGGCCCGCTAATCCCAAGCGTTACAGTTTGCACTGACGGGCTTCCCGCAGCGCATAATTGAGAATTATCTGAAGCCGAGACTGAAAAAGTATTTACTGAGCCGGTATAATCATAAGTTTTGGTATTTGTTGGCGGGGGCGCCGCTGCTCCACAAACGCCATCTATTTTTTTATTAGCTAAACAATTTGGAATTGCTCCATTATATTGATTTGAACATTGCCATGTCCAACCAGTTGCGGTTGTTGTAAAGTTTAAAACATTTCCCGTTGAACAAAGCGAGGAGCTGGAAGCTAAAGTATAAAAATTTTGATTATTATAAGAAGAACTACAAACGCCATCAACCGGCACTGTAATTCTTTTTGCCATACAAGTTGCATTTGTTCCACAATCTGGGCTTTGACAAAACCAAGTAGTAACTGCACCTTCAGCATCTTCAAGCATTGGCATTGTTGTTAAATTCGGGTCTGTATAAGTCAAACCGGTTGCCGTATCTAAAGACGCCCAATTACTTTCATCTTGACATAAAGCGTCTTCAAATGTTGGTTTGCACCTTTCAATTTTGTAACCGTTTATTGCAGTTCCTCCATTACTAGAAGGGGCATCCCAAGTTAAATAAAGATTTGTAGTGTCTACATATGGAGTAACAATTAAATTCTGTGGCTTACTTGGCGCTGAGGTAATTAGGGCATACGTAGCTTGTTTTGCTGGTGTTGAAAAATAAGTGCCATTATAAACTTTGCAGTACACGGTTCTAGAAATACTTCCGCTTGGCGCCGCATAAGTACACGTCATTGAAGTATATGGGCTTGAATAATTTGTGCCTGCCTGAGTGCATAAATTTGTGCCGCCTATACCAAAATTATTATCTTCGTTACATTTAAAAGATAGCGAGCTTTGGCCACTTGATAAAGTTGGCGTGATTGTTATTGTAGACCCCACCGAAACAGAACTAGGTGAAGCAGAGATACTCGTTAAAGTTGGCGTTGCAACTTGCGCATAAACTTGTTTTGGAAGAATAAAAACACAAATAAAAATTACTGCAAAAAATATTGCAAATTTTATTTTTTTATTTAAAAATGTTATTTTGAATACTTTATGCATTTTTTTATGGCGGCGTTGTTACACCAACAGCATCAGATGGAGCGCTTGTTTGTCCGCCGGCGTTGGTGGCGCGAACCCTGTAATAATATGTAGATTTTAACCTAACCACTCCAGACGAGCAAAAACCACTGGTTGGAAATGTTGCATGTAATGCATATGCCACTCCAGGATAAGGGTAACTTCCCACTGCTGTGTTGCAAGCTCCATTAGTTGGCGGGGGAATTGTAATATGACATTCGGGTGAGTAAACTCCATTAGTGCCATAACACCACCAGTGTGCAGGAAACGTTGGATAACCTAATGTAGTTGATGAAGTTGATGTAACAGGAATTCCCGAACTGCAATAATCGCCTGAGTAATTGCTTGAACAACTATTGTATGTTGCTGTTGATGCCGGGCCACAAGCGCCCGGGCCAGCTTTTGAGGCCGTACATTGGGCAGACCAACTTCCGCCAACCTTATAACACCACCAGCTTACCGAGTGCCCCGATGTTGGGAATGTTGGGGTCCATGCTGTTTGTGAAGAATTAGATTGTACTGAAATCCCCGTAGTGCAAAGATTACCAGCAAAACTGCTAGCGGTGTCGCCATATTGTATTGTACTGGTAGGGTCGCAAACACCAGGACCAGTTGGTGTTCTTGTTATGGTACAAGTTGATGGCGTGCCACAAGGACCATTACAAGTCCACGTAGCCTGATCACCCACGTTACCGCCAAGAATTACACTATTAACACCCGCTGGCGTGTCGCCAGAAGAACACATTTGTGCGGCGGAAAAAGTATCTGTTTGGCCACCATTGTGCCACACATAAGAGCCGGTAGTTGCACTAGTATTAGCGGCTGTTCCACACGCACCGTTTACTACAGCAACATGCATACTATATGTCATGCTGTCTATGTGATTAACACTGGCTTGATAAAGATAAGTTGCGCCAGGGGTTGTGTGGCAAGTTGAACCACCGCCAAGGTTAATACAACAGCTGGTTCCATCGTAATAATCTGAATATGCCTGATAAAAGGTGGCGGCAGCATTGGCTGATGTAAAAGTAAAGGTTATGCTATTGGTACTTTCTACGCCAGACGTTGTGCATATTACATAAGATTCTCCGTCAGCGTCTGTGCCACTAGTGCAATTTCTAAGTCCGCTTACAGAATAAGAAACTTGCGGTGGCGTTACAACAGAGCTTACATAAAACTTCCTTGACTGGCTTGGACAAGATGGGGCACCCGTATAAGATGGAATATAAGAAAATAATAAATTTGCATATGGAAATATGGGCGTTCCCGTACCCCATTCTGCATATGGCGTGCCGTAAACATTACCGGTTTGGTTCCAAACTGCAGATTTAGTAGTTTTAAAAATAACTTGTTGGTTACAGGTAACATTGCCCTGATCATTAATTGTTGACCCTACAACGCCCCCACTTATAGTGGCAGCTCCCACTCCGTATGCTGCTTGGTAACTTAGGCCATTCAAATTATACCCCTCCCACGGCGTAGTACTATTTATAGTAATGTTTAAATTACTCCAATTAAAAGGTATACTAAGGCTCTTGCTTTGCGGTACAGCATAGGCAGAAGATATTTGTGGAGTCAACAAAACAGCCGTAAGGGCAACGATGAAAATTATTTTTAAATTAAATTTCATTTGTTTTTTCTACAACTTTTTTCTTTGCACTAATAACTCGCGGAATAATTATTGCCAACAATATAATAATAACTAAAATAACATACACCCAAACATTTGGTTTTGGGTTGCAAGTTTTTGGGTCTATTTTTTGGCAGTCATATTCCAATTTAGATTGGTCAACTAATTTATTTCCGTCATACAATTTTGCCAAAACATAAAAATGGTCTAAAGTTGTTTTTGAAACAAAATCTTTTTTAGCAGCTGTCATTGCTCCACTAATTGGCCCCGCATATGTGAAATTGCTTACAACTTTTCCCAAACTATCTAAAACCTGCAGTTCTAATTTTCCATTAACCGGTTGCACGCTTGCCGAACCATTGTGAAAACAACTAAATACAGTAGAGTTTTCTCCCTTTTTTATTGGAAAATTATTTATTGAAGGGAAGTTAAGTCTTAACCTATTATTTTCTGGCCTAACAAACCTAATGCCCACAATAGATTTTGAATCTTTATAATTTAACGTTGCAATTAAATAATAAACTGAAGCGGTGTTGTCGTTTATAGTAATTTCTGTTGTGGCAGTTGAATTGGCTTTTACATTTACATTTTGTGAAGTTGTTCGCACAAAATTAGCTGGGTTCATGCTGTCCCATTCATACAAGCTGTAATCTACTTTAACATTTTCGTCTTCGGCAGTTGTGTTTTTTATTTTTAATGAAACATCTGCGGCCTCTTTATTAGGAATCATTGGTGCAAAACTGGCAACTCCATACGGGTTTTTATTTACAACAACACCCGCTTTATCAAACTGCACATTGTTTTTTTGCCCCGCAACAATAAATTCAGAAATGTTTCCAGTAATGTCGTCTGTAAAACTTAAGCCCAATAAATTAAACTTATTATCAACTACAAAATAACTAACTAATTTGTACGTTCCCGAAGTTGTGGCCACCGGCACTTTCCATGGAAAAGAAACATTAGTACTTCCATTGGCAGGAATTATAACATTTTCTTTTGCTACAAATTGGTCAACAACATCAAAACCATTTGCCATTGAAAAACCAGCACTTCGCATAATTTTTACGTAAAGAGTGCCCGAAACAATTGGGTAATTATTTTGGTTATTTATTTTTCCAGAGAAAGTTATTTTATCGCCAGCTGAAATATTATGGTTTTCAGCAACTATGATTGTTTGAACACTTTGAAAGTGATAATAATCAAAACAATTTGTTATGCCGTTTGGCTGAGCCTTATTATCAACAGCAAAAACATGCGCGGGTTGAAACGTTAAAACAGTGGTTAGTAGAAATATTACGAATAATATTTTTTTCATTTATTTATTATACAACTAACAAAATGAAACTACAAACTAAATTTTTTCCACTGTTGTCCAGTCGCCGTCAACCCATAATAAAACAACTTCAACCGGAAAACCAAATGAATCAATAACTCCCCTACACTTTTTAAGTTGCTCAATTTGTTCTTCTTTTGAAGCTGGGTTGCCCGCGCACCCAAAATGCCCAACAATAGCTATTTGTTTTGAACCATGGTGACCAACCGAAATTTCAACTCTTTTTTTAATATCTTCAATAACTGCAAGGTCGCAATCGTTATGTTCGCATAATATTTTGTTTGGACCAGGCTCGGTAATTTGGTCAACCCAATCAACACCATAATTTTCTTTCATATAATTTTTAACAGCGTCTTGCACCCTGCCGTCCATACAATTTATTGCACACGCAAATGTTTTTTTATTTTCCATATTTTTTATTTTTAAATTATTTAACCTTTGTGAAAGCCCAAATCGGCGGGGTTGTTTCCACCGGAAATTAAAATAATTTTCCCGCCCTTGCTTTCAAATTCTTTTCTTAATTTTTTAACTTCAACGGCAAGATTTACTGTTTCCTCGCCCACTTCATATTTAACATGTCCCTTAGACCAATATTCAACAACTAGTTTACTGTCACCAAAGATAAACTTCTCTCCATTCTTCATTGCCAATTCCAAAGCTTTTTTACAAGCCAAAAGTTCACCAAAATTATTTGTAACTTCGTGCCCCAAATTTTCCCGTAAAAAACTTTTGCCATTTTTGTCTGCCACTTGAATTTCAACCCCTTCTCCCGAGCCCGTTCCCGCATCAAAATAAATTCCATCTTCAAGGGCAATATTTTTTATTTTATAATCTGCCCCCGCATTCAACCAGGCTTCAGCGTCCGCTTCGCTCTCAAAACCTTTAAATTTGGCTCCATTCTTGCCGGCAACAATGGCTTGGCATTCGGGCCAATTATCAATAATACCACTTTCACCATCCACCAAATATGCATAATATTTTCTTTTCGCCATTTTAAAAAATTATATTTATAAGTTATTCTACCAAAGAAACGTCGAAAAGACGACTTTTATAATAATATTTATTGATTATACTATAAATTCTCGGCATGCTCACGGATGACTTTTATAAATTGCTTGCCGAATTGTTCTAATTTGCGGTCAGCCACGCCGTAAATTTCCAAAAAGGCTTCCGAGGTTTTTGGCATATCTTTAGCCATTTGAATTAAAGCCCTATCACCAAAAACCACGTAAGGTGGCACATGTAAACGCTGGGCTTCTTTTGTTCTTAATATTTTTAATTTTTCAAACAATAATTTGTCATAAACTTCATTTTCAACACTAATTTTCTCTGACAATCTGCTTCTTACTCCGCTAATAAAAGAAGTCAAACCACTGCTAATTTTGAGTGCAGGTTTTTCTGCACACATATCACAGTTTCCGCAGTTTTTCTCATTATAATGTTCATTAAAATAATTTAGTAAAAATTTACGTCTGCAACTTTGCAAATCTCCGTAATGCAAAACATGGGAAAGATTTTCTTGCGCCTTTTCTCGCTCATCATCATCGATTATATTATTAATAAAATAATCTTGCTTAAATTTATCGGCATATGAAAAGAACAACACGCACCTGGCGGGTAGCCCATCTCTTCCTGCGCGCCCAGTTTCTTGATAATACCCCTCAATGGATTTTGGCAAACTATGGTGGACAACCAACCGCACATCTGGCTTATCAATTCCCATACCAAAAGCAATGGTGGCAACTATAATATTAACCTCATCCTTAATAAATTTTTCTTGATTTTCTTTTCTAATTTTAGCATTCAAACCCGCATGATATGCAAGGGCTTTTAAACCGCGCTTCTTTAGTTTTTCAACCATTGCTTCTGTGTCGTTGCGTGAAAAACAATAAATAATTACGCTTTCATTCTTATAGCTTCTAACAAGATTAAGAATTGAAAAAAATGAATCTTTTTTGGGCAAAACTTCATAACTTAAATTTGGACGATTAAAACTAGAAATAAACATTTTATGCTTTTCCAATGAAAGTTGTTTTATAATATCTTCCCGCACTTCTTCGGTGGCGGTTGCTGTTAAAGCAATAATAGGAATGTTGGGAAAATTTTTGCGCAATACTGTTAAATTACGGTAGTCGGGTCTAAAATCGTGGCCCCATTGCGAAATACAATGTGCCTCATCTATTGCAATAACATTAATGCAAAGTGAATGCAAAAAATCTTCAAATCCAGGAACGCTAAGTCTTTCTGGCGCTATATAAATAATTTTTAATTTCCCCGCAAGCGCGCTTTCCATAACTTCGACAATTTTTTTTGGGGTAAGACTACTATTAATAAAATCTGCCGGAATGCCATTTGTCACCAACGAATCCACCTGGTCTTTCATTAATGAAATAAGCGGAGAGATCACAACTGCAACGCCTTCAAGAATTAAAGCTGGCAGCTGAAAACACAACGATTTGCCCCCACCGGTGGGCATTAAAACCAAAGAGTCTTCCCCCATCAAAACCCGCTCAATAATTTCTTTCTGAAGCGGACGAAAGGTGTCGTAGCCAAAATATTTTTTCAGTAAATTTTCCATGAACTTATTGTAACAAAAAAATTGCCAAAATGGCAATTTTTATAAAATGCGGAGAGGGTGGGATTTGAACCCACGAGCCCACATAATGGGCGCAGGTTAGCAACCTGCTGCTTTAAACCGCTCAGCCACCTCTCCCCAATGAACTTATTATCATAATGCCTTATTTATAGTATCTTTTCAAGTGCTTAGGATTGCTTGTGCCAATAATTTTAAAATATTTATCAATATTTATTCTGGCTTCTATTTGCACACACCTACCACTTTTGATTTTTGGTGACAAGCTATTTTTTTCCAAAATTCTAAAAATAGATTGTCTCAACTCGGGTGATGCACTCACAATACACAATTTTTTATAACTATATTTTTTACCCTTAATATTATGACATTCATTAAATATACTTCCATCTGTATCCATAATTCCTCTTACACATGCCCTTTCAAATTCAGGATTTTTTCTAACCCATCTTGGGATATCTAATCCTTGCTTTAATTTATTTCCTATATGCAATCCTAATTTTTTACTACAAAATTCAACCAACTTTTTTCGTGAAACCGCAATCGTCATCACTCGCACGCCCTCCACATAATAAATTGAAGCATTTAAATTAAATAATTTTTTTATTAATTTTCTTACAAAATATCCATATTGTCTATCGTCTACGCTATTTGTAGAAATCGTTATTTGCCCTTTAGTCATCCCGCCATCTCCTATCATAATTCCCGTAAATTCTGCAAGATTTTTAGAGAAGCGAGGAATTTTTATGGGTAATGGTTTTATTATACACCCTGTTTTTCTGTATTTACCTTTTTTATTCCACCATTCATACCATTTCTTTTTTTGGTAGGCCTGATCACCACCCACTCTACCATATTTATTTAAAGTAACAATTGCTCCTAATTTAGCGCCCTTAAAAGTATACCAAAAGGGATTTTTTAATTTAATATTTTTAGGCATTTTTGAACCAGAAATCTTACAAATTTTTTCTAGTTTATCAACGGGTATTGAGTAGTTTTCTCTTTTCCAGTCATTTAATGTTCTTATATTAATGTTTATTTTTTCTGCTAATTTAGACCAAGAGATATTAGCTCTTTTTATTTGAACAAACAAAAATTTAGTTTGCTCGCCCTTTGGGAATATAATTCTTTTTTTATATATTCTATCTGCCATTATTCCATAATACTATAAAACAATGGAATATACAGCAGTTGATTATTTATGAGTTATGTGATAAAAAATAAAGAACAAGGAGGGCTCGCCTAATGGTATGGCACCGCTCTTGAAAAGCGGCAAGCGCAAGCTTTTAGAGGTTCGAATCCTCTGCCCTCCGCCGACAAAATCTCGTCGCATAACTTAAGCCCTCATAGCTCAATGGATAGAGCGCAACCCTGCGAAGGTTGAAATGCAGGTTCAACTCCTACTGAGGGCACACTTAAAATAATCTCAAAATTATGAACTCAAAAAAAATAATTTCTGTAATTATAATATTAATTATTGTAGTGGCCTGCGCCATTGGTTATTTTTATTTTCAAAAGAAGCCGGCGGTTGTTACAGCTCCCCCAATTGCCAGCGTTCAAGACAAAATAATAAATGACAACACAAAACCTTTTACAATAAAAATTACCTACCCGCAAATTGCCGGCCTCACTGACTTTAACCAAAAAGCAAAAGCAATTGTAGACAAAGAAATAGCAGACTTTAAAAATAATTCGCTGGCCAACGACGCGGCAGTAAAAGCTACAGACCCCGCAGATTACGCAAAATACCCAAGAACTTACGAATTAGACATTACTTACACAAAAGGCGAAATAGACAACAACATTGCCAGCGTAATTTTTAATGTTTACAATTTTGAAGGTGGCGCCCATGGTGCAAGTTATTTTATTTCACTAAATTACGACGTTAAAAATAAAAAGGAAATTGCACTAGCCGACTTGTTTCCAAACCAACCAAATTATTTACAAAAAATTTCTAATTATTGCATTGCCGATTTAACAAAACAACTTACTAAAGCCTTGGGCAATTTAGACGGCACAACAATTCAAGACGGTGCTGGTCCCGTTGCCGAAAACTTCCAATATTTTTTAATAAATTCCAATAACACAATTACTTTTTACTTCCCGCAATATCAAGTAGCCTACGGCGCCGCCGGCGACTTCCAAGTCACCATGCCCCGCTAAAAAACTAATGATTACTCTTGCAACAAAAATTGAAGAAATTCCAAGAGTCGGCGTAGCCTACGCAAAAAAACTGAAAAAATTCGGCATAAAAACTGTGCAGGATTTGCTTTTTTATTTTCCCGCAAGATACGACGACTTTTCACAAATAGTTTCAATTAAAGAAGCCAAACAAAGACTTGGCGAAACGGTTTGCGTGCAAGGCCAAATAATTCAAATAGAAAGCACTCACACTTTTAAAAAGTTTATGAATTTAACGCAAGTTATTATTCAAGACGACACCGCCGAAATTGGAGTTGTTTGGTTTAACCAACCCTATTTAGCAAAATCATTTAAGGAGGACGACTTCATTTGTGTAGCGGGAAAAGTAAGCTTGGGCAAAGAAGGAATTTATTTTAATTCGCCAGCCTATGAAAGAATTAATGGAATTGGCGAAAATGAAGAACTAACTCACACCGGCCGTATTGTGCCAGTTTATGCCGAAACAAGGGGTGTTACTTCGCGCTGGTTACGATACGTAATAAAACCATTACTTTACAGGTTTTGCGAGCAAATTGCCGAGTCCTTACCAAAAGAAATAATAAAACAACATAAATTTTTGCCCATTCAAGAGGCGGTTTGGCAATTGCATTTCCCAGAATCTTTTGAACATGCCGATGCCGCCAAAGCTCGATTTTCTTTTGAGGAACTTTTTTTAATTCAGTTGAATGTTTTAAAAGAAAAAATAAAGTTAATGGTAAAAAAAGCGCATGCCTGCCCCATGGATGCCAATTTGTTGAAAAAATTTACAGACGACCTGCCATTCCAGCTTACCAATTCGCAAAAAAAATGCGCCTACGCAATTTTAAAAGATTTAGAAAAAACAGTACCAATGTCGCGGTTGTTAGAAGGTGATGTTGGAAGTGGCAAAACAGTTGTTGCCGCAATGGCCGCCTTAAATGTGACGAAAGGTTTTGCCGCCTCTGCCAAAGGCTCCGGCGAGCCAAAGCAAGTAGCTTTTATGGCGCCAACAGAAATTTTGGCAAAACAACATTTTAAATCGGTGTCCGAAATGTTAAAACCGTTTGGAGTTACAGTTGGAATGTTAACCGGCAAAGATGCTCGGATATTTCGTGATGGCGAAACATTTGAAGTTTCCAAAAAAAGCTTTACCGGCGACCTAGAAAACGGCCAAATTGATATTGCCATTGGCACACATTCTTTAATTCAAAAAGGAATTATTTTTAAAGATTTGGCTTTAGTAATTTTAGACGAACAACACCGTTTTGGCGTAGAACAACGCGATCATTTAATAAAAAACAAAAAGCTTGTCCCCCACTTGCTTTCAATGACGGCCACACCAATTCCCCGCACGCTGGCCTTAACAGCTTATGGTGACTTAGATTTATCTTTAATTGATGAAATGCCCGCCAACAGAAAAAAAATAAAAACAATTATTGTAGAACCGCAACAAAGAAAAGAAGCTTATGAATTTATAAAAAATGAAGTTGCAGAAGGCAAAGGAGTTTTTGTTATTTTCCCAAAAATTGATTCGGCCGCTTCAAAACTTGCTGAAACAATAAAAACCAAGGGTGGGGTCGTTGGTTCAGTTGGCTTTGCGCCGCAAAACTACTCTCCGCTTTCTTTATCGTCACTAGCCATAAACGAAGTTAAAGCCTTAAAAGAAGAATATGAAAAATTATCAAAAGAAGTTTTTCCCGATTTACGAATAACAATGTTGCATGGAAAAATGAAGGCTCCAGAAAAAGAACGCATTATGTTAGACTTTAAAAAAGGCGAAATTGATATTTTACTTTCAACTTCTGTAGTTGAAGTTGGTGTTGATGTGCCCCGCGCCACCATAATGATGATAGAAGGCGCAGAAAGATTTGGCTTAAGCCAATTACACCAATTCCGTGGACGTGTTGGCAGAAGCGACATGCAATCTTATTGTTTTTTATTTACTACAGACCCAAGCATGTTAAACCGAAAAAGATTAAAGGCCTTGGTTGAATCAAATAATGGTTTTGAGCTTGCCGAAAAAGATTTAGAAATTCGGGGCCCGGGCAGTCTTTATGGCACACAACAATGGGGCATCCCCGACATGGCAATGCAAGGCTTAAGCAATATATTTTTAGTTGAAAAAACTCGAGCAGCCGCCAAAGAAATTTTAGAAAAAGACCCTAAGCTTGATAAATATCCAGAATTAAAAGAAAGACTAAAAGAATTTCAGAAAAGAATCCACTTCGAATAAAAAAACACCCCGATAATCGGGGTGTTTTAATATTTTATTTACGGACTTTTTCAGTTACCCAGAAACCCATATATTTGCCAAGCATTAAGCGAATTTGAGCATCAAGCGCGGGAAAAGAGCCAAATATAATTAAGGTTACGGGCAAAAATATCCATTGAAGAAATACCGTAGATCGTTTTAGCCACCTTTTGTACCATTTTATTGTTTTTGGAATTGGCGGCAAAAGCATTGTACTTAAAATTGCAGAAACAAACATACCAGTCATTCCAATAGTCATTATTTGCCCGGTTAAAATTGGCAAATTAAAAGACAACACAGAAAAATTAAAACTCCTTCCGCCCAAAAGTATTGGCAACCACCCTAATAAAAACATTAAAAGCGCTGCTGTTGCCCAAGACCAAAATCCGTCTAAAATTGTGTAAACGTGCCCCAGCTTGGCTCTAAAAGGTATTTTCTTATTATTTAAAAATCCAAACATAATATACGGAATTTCAGCACAGCCCCACGCCCAGCGTTTTTGTTGTTTGTATTGGTTTAAAGTTGTTACCCAAAAATTCTTTGCCATAACAGCATCCATAGAAACCAAATAGTAAATTGGCACCACCCTGTAGTTTCCGTCGTAGTGCAAATAGGCGCGCCAAAAAATTCGCGAGTCATCGCAAACAACATTTGAGGGGTAGCCCACTTCAAAAAAAACTTTAGCCGGCGTTGAATGCGATGAATAAGTTGTAAGTTTTTCAGAACGTTCTTGTTGAATCATTTGCCAAAAAGTATTAGACGTTGAAACAACTCTTGAGAAAAAACTGGCAGACCAAATATTATTGTTATAAACGGGCACCGGTTGGTAACTGGCACTTTGTGCATCATCTTGTGTTAGGTAATACCAAGTTAAACAAGAAAAATATTGTGGAAAAATCTTGGTGTCTATGTCAAAAGTGGAAATTAAAATATTTTCGTAAGGCATTTTTAACTCATCAATAATTTTTTCTTTCACCTCTTTGCCGGCAAATGCTGTGTTAGACCCCTTGCCCCCAATTTCTCCGGGCGTGTTATCTGGGTGCACAGAAACCATAAATTTATAAAATTTATTGGTATATTTTGAGGCAATTAATTTAGCCTGATTCTCAAATTCTTGGCCTGCCCTTTTTTCAACGGCCAAAACAACTATCATTTTTTCTTTAGGGTAATTACTACTTATTAGGGTTTCTAAACTTTCTTCAATTAATGCTCTGCCCTCTGTGTAAGTTGGCAAAATAATTACATGATATATTTTTTTCCAATCTTTACCCTTCAGCTCTTTTAACCAATCTCTTTTCATGTGGCTTTTAACTCTAAAGTATCCAAGAATTTGTTGCAAAGAAAAATAGAATATTCTAAACAAATAATAAAAACAAAAGCAAATTATAAAAATAGCAATTCCAGCGGGCGCCAGCCATGAAAAAACCAACACGCCCAACAGCGTGCCCAAACTTATAAACCCCGGAATCATTTCAAAAAATCTGTATAACCTTCTATCTTTTGAATTTTTTATGTCCGAAGCCTTAGAAATGTCTATGTAGTCTTTTTTGTCCATGTTTGCATTTAAGTCTAATCTATCTCAAAAACCGCAAAAAATCAACTTTTTTTTGCAACGCCCACAATGCTCAAACCAAAAGGTAGTCTTGTGTTTATTTTAATTAATAAATTTTCAAGTCGCAAAATTGTAATTAAAAATAAATTTAGTAATTTGGGCAAGTTGTTCATATCTGAAGTTGGTTTACCGTTTTTAGTTATAATTCTTTTTAATGCAACAAATGGGAACAAAATAAAATTCCAATAATTAGAATCTATTAATATTAATCTATTATTTAATAATTGCTGTTTTAATCCCTTCATAGAATATCTTCTATAGTGCTGTAAATATTTATCGTGGCCACTAAACAAAAACTTGAAGGCAGGCACCGTAAAAACAAACAAGCCACCGGGTTTTAGTAATTTGTAAATATTCTTAAGTGCTAAGTTGTCGTTTTCAATGTGTTCTAAAACATCAAAAGCACAAACTACATCATAAAGCCCGACGTCCGAAACCTCTTCCTGAATGTCTTGATAAAACACGTCAAAACCCCTTTTTTTTGCTTCATCGAGGGCTTTTGTGTTAACGTCGGTGCCAACAACTTTATTACCATGCATAGATAACGTGCCAAGTTGCCCGCCTGCGCCACAGCCAACTTCTAAAATTAGCATTTTTTTAATGCTGTGTTTGACAAAAACAATACCAATTAGTTCTCTCTTGGCTCTATACCAAAAATGTTCAAAAGCTAATTTATTTTTTTGTAAGTCTAAAAAGTCCATATAATTTAAACTGCTAAATATAAATAAAAAATTTATAAATTAAAAAATTCCATGCTACAGAAACCGCAATATTAGCAATTCTAACCAACAAATAGTTTTGCCCCATAATATTATGGAAAAACCACATCCAAATTATAGCCACTAAATAATTAAACAATGCTAAAATATAATATTTTATAATTTGCTTTGTAACCTGTTTTTTATTTGAAAAAACCCATATTTTATTTAGAAAAAAAACATAATTACAAATAATAAGTTGGTTAACAACAACTGCCCAAATTGCCGAAAAACCAAAATAATTCTTAAAAATAAAAAGACTCCCTATGTCTAAAACAACGGCACTACAGCCAACAGCAAAATATTTTACAAACTCCCTTGAATAAAATTTTTCAATTAATTGTTTCATATTCTTCTAAAAGGGCGAAAAGAAATAAAAAAGTGAGTATATTGTAATGCTAAGGACGCTCAACTTATAAAAATCTTCGTCAATGAGTAAACCTACGGGAATAATTAGAAGCATGGCCCACGGGGTTAGCCATTTAGTTAAAATAAACAAAATTCCAATATATGACCAAAATATAAATTCCAATAATCTATTTTTTTTGTATAAAAATTTAAAAAATAAAAATGAATAAAATATAATAAATAAAACTCTCCTAGAAAGCACAGCATATTTACCAAAAATTAAATCCGTGAAAATTATCGTTGGAAAGCAGTGGTAAAGACAACGATTTTCTAAGACGGTATTTACTTGATATGAAAAATTAAATAAATTTAACCTGAAAATAAAAAACATTGCCAAGAACGATGCAACAACCGCTAACCCAGAAATAAGCATTCTTTTTAAAGAAAACCTGCCATCTTTTTTCCAAAATACTGGTAAAAAAATTAAAGAGTTGTATTTTATAAAAACACTGGTTAAAAATAGAGAAACGCCACCTGCCCATTTATTTTTAAATATCATAAACAACGCTAACAGCAAAAACAAAATTACAAAAATATCGTTGTGCCCGTCCATTACTACATGAATTAAAAGTGCGGGGTTAAGAGCATATAACCATGCTAAGTAACTATCTTTTTTTAAAATTTTAATTATTTTTGCAAAAATATAGATTGTTAACAAATAAGCGACGAAAACAATAACTTTATATAGATAAGTCGTCCATAAAAGTCCAAAGGAATTTAATAAAAGTGCGGGTGCGGTAATAAAAAGAAAAATTGGCCCATAAACATATGGACAATTAAACCACCAAATTTTACCAACATCTTTTAACCAATTATTTGTTTCAACACCAGTTATATTCACAATATAAGGGTTCGTATGAAACAAGAATAAATTTTTCGCGCCAAATAAATATGCGATAACGTCTAAAGATAGTAGGGGTAACGTTATAAAAGCAGTTAAAAACAACAGGCCAATAACAATTTTATTTTTACTATTTAGAGCTATTTTCTTGTTGTAAAGAAATAAGAAACTATAACTAAAAATAATGTATAGAAAAGTTAAGCAGACCGCCGAAACACCGTTTAATCCAATATTTTGAATTGAGTCTATAAAATAATTTTTTCTAGAGAAAGACAATATGAATAAATTAACAAAACTAAGCAATAGGATTCCAAGACATATAAAAACCTTATTTGTTTTTACAATTGAGCTTATTCTTATATAAAATAAATCGTAAACCGCCCCAATCATTCCCTTTATTTTTACTTTTGAGGCAGGGTTATCCGCCCAATTTATTGGGACTTCTTTAACATTATAGCCCAATTCTTTAGCAATAATTAAAATTTCAGAATCAAAAGAAAAACCATTAGTTTTGCATTTGGTTAAAACATTATTTACGGCCTTGGCACTAAACAATTTAAAACCGCATTGCGTATCGTGGATATCTTTTATTCCTGAAATATTTCTTATAAGAAATTTATAAACATACCCCAACGCGCGCCTGTAAAAAACCTGAGGTTTAATAATTTTTGAATTTTTTAACGCACGCGAACCAACTGCGATATCATAACTTGTCATACAGGGCAGCAATTTATCTAATTCCGCAATTGGTGCGGAGTTGTCGGCGTCAGTGAATAACCTAAAGTCACCCGTTGCCGCCAATAAACCCCGCCTAACCACTGCTCCCTTGCCCCGGTTTCTTGCATTTTTTATAAGAATTGTGTTCTTATTGAATTCTTTAAACCTCTCTACAATCTCAACGGTTTTATCTAAAGAACCATCATCTACAACAATTATTTCGTATTCATAATTTTTTTTAGATAAAAAATTATCAACCTCTAAAAGAGTTTCTTCAATAATTTCTTCTTCGTTGTAAGCTGGAATTATAACTGAAAGATGCATTTGTTGGTACTTATTTTTTAAAATTCATAAAACCACCCAATGAAAATGAAAACGGCCCACCAAAAGGAAGATTTTTACGAGTTATCAATTCCATGCCAATTAGTTTTTTTATTTTTGAAGGATTAAATGAATTAACATGGTCTGGCACTTTTATTGGCCTTCTGCCTAATAAAAATCTACTTACTGTCCAAAGGAATTCATTTGGAAAAGTTACTATTAGAAATCCGCCCTTTTTTAAAACTCTTTTAAGCTCTGCTACAACTGCCCTGTATTCTATAACGTGTTCTAATACTTCTGTTATAATTATTACATCAAAAAAACCGTCTTCAAATTTGAGGTCGGCAAGATTCATTTCGCTAAAATTGGCAAAGGGGCACCTGGCTTTTGCTTTTTTTAGTGCTATTTCTGTAATATCGGCACCATAATAATTACTCTTATTCTTCTCATATAATTTTTCGATAAGTTGCCCTTCCCCACATCCCGCGTCTAAAACCCTCATTCCATTGTTGCAACAAACGGAATTTACTATAACGTCTAAACGTTGGCAATGAACAAATCTTACTAAAAAATTTTTAGAATTATAAAGATTCTCCATATGATCTTCTGGCATATAAATATGATTGTCTTTTTCCATATAATTAGAAAATTTATTTTTCTAGAATAACGGCTTGGTCGTCTTCAAAAACTTTATGCCAGCCCGAGGTTATTAATTCATTGTAGATGTTTTTTTCTGGTGTGCAAACTCCAAAAACCTGGCACATCCATTTATGACTATTCACAAAGTTAGATAACCAATTTTCCGGATGCTTTTTCCCCTGATAATTAATGTATTTTAATGCTAAATTTTCCCTTTCTTTTTGTAACAACGCAATACCAATATTATATTTTTTAAAAAGTTCTAGTGCTCCTGGCTGGTTGTTTGCCATTTTAATATAATCTTTAAAAATATCTTGATTACCCAATTGCCAGCATGGCATTCGGCCATCTATAAAAACTTTCCTTTCTGGCAATTTCCAAATTAAATAACCGCCCCAGTTATATTCATTAAATAAGTTTTCCGATAGTGGCCGGGTTTTAAGGAAATTAACAGCCTTTACCGGATATGAAAAATTTTCTTGCGCTTTAAAGTTACTTATAAAAAATGGAAATAAGCCAAGCATTAGCAATTCAAAAATTATAAAGAAAGTTATAAATATTGTTTGTTTTTCTAATAGAAATTTATATTTGTGGCCAATTTCAGCGTTTAACATTGCAAAAAATTGTGCAAGAATTGGAATGGTAAAAATAACAAAAATTAGAAAATTACGCTGTGCTAAAAATGCCAATGCCAAAAATATTAAAGAAATACTTAGCTTTGTAAAATCAATTTTTTTATAATAAATAATTAGCAAGCCCAAAAAGGCGCCAATGTAAAAAATCTCAAAAATTGAATACAAAAATGGAGAAGTGGAAAATAACGGCATCCATTCTGAAATGTGAGATCTGGCAAAATTGTCTCCAAAAGTTCTAAAAATTTCTACGTAAAGTCTTGGGCCATAAGGGTTAATAAAGGTAAAAATAATTGAAGAAAAAAATAAAACCGAATAAATGATTATTTTTTTGTTTGACGGCTCTTGAATGTTATAACCTACAAACCACTTCAAAGATTTTATTCTTTGAAATAACTTTGTTTTTTTACCAACTTCAACGGCTAAATATAAAAAAATTAACAAAAGTCCTATTGCAAACCCACCGTGCAAATTTGCCCAAATTAAAAATAATACTGGGCATAAATAAACCCATTTTGAAATTTTCCCTTCAGAAATTTTGCTTAGAATAATTGAAAGTATAGCAATAAAAAAAACCGTTAGCATTTGAGGCCTTATACTTAAAAAATCAAACGAAGCAAGATATCCTAACAAAATTGCCGGCAAAAAATAAATAAACGCTTCTCTTTTTATTAAAACAAGAAACGCCAAAATAAAAATAGATAAAAAAAGCACTAAGGTGCCCGCAGAACCAAAGTGCGAAAACATTTTATAAATAGCAACATCTGTAAGCCACTCGTGGTCTATCCAGGGGAAATTTGGCATTGTGTAGGAGTACCAGTCGGTTTTGGGGACTCCCCGTTCTAAAATTAACTGGCCAGTTTTTAAGTGCCAACCAAAATCTGGGTCTATTACATTATAAGTAACAGAAAAACCAATAGACAATAAGAAGACAAATAAAATAACTATAAAAAAGATGAATTTACCCTTAGATATAGTTTTGAGATCTGACATTGAATAAATTTAAGTGTGGCCCTACCGGGATTTGAACCCGGGTTTTATGCTTGAAAAGCACGCGTCCTAGACCAGGCTAGACGATAGGGCCCTATCTATATAGATAAATATTAGCTTAAAAATTGAAAAAAGGCAAGTTCTATAGTATAAAGGGTCTATGAAAATATTAGCCATAGAAACATCTTGCGACGATACTGGAATTGCCATTTTATCCGCCCCAGACGGACCCCACCAAGCGGGGGAAGACAATTTTGTTGTTTTAGCAAATGTTATTGCTTCGCAAATAAAGGTACACCAAAAATATGGCGGAGTTTACCCGGCAATGGCAAAACGAGAACACCAAAAAAATTTGGTGCCAACTTTTGTTAAGGCGCTAAGCGAAAGTAAGCTTTTAAAAAACTTGTCCGTAAATTTCGCGGCCGCGAAAAACATGGACATCGCTAAAATACTAGAACGAGAACCGGAGTTATATAAAAAATTAGTTTCTTTTTTGAAAAAATACGGCAAACCAGATGTTGATTTAATTGCTGTAACAAACGGCCCGGGCTTAGAACCCTGCCTTTGGGTTGGCGTTAATTTTGCAAAAGCACTTTCTTATGCTTGGGGCATTCCCGTTGTGCCGGTAAATCATATTGAAGGACATATTCTAGTGAATTTTCTACAAACTACAAACTACAAACTACAAACTAAGTTTTTCCCGGCAATTTCACTGGTAGTTTCTGGCGGACATACGCAAATTATTTTAGTTAAGGGAGTTGGTAAATATAAAGTACTTGGTGAAACTCGCGATGACGCTGCCGGCGAATGTTTTGATAAATGCGCAAAAATTTTAGGACTAGGATATCCTGGTGGTCCCATAATTGCAAAACTAGCTTTGCAACTACCCACTACTCACTACCAACTACCCACTAAATTGCCTCGCCCAATGATGCACACAAAAGATTACGATTTTTCTTTTTCAGGTTTAAAAACCGCCGTTTTATATGCCGACAGAAAAGTTGTAAATAAAACAAAAAAATATAAAACGGCAATGGCTATTGAAATTCAACAAGCCATAATTGATGTTTTAATAAAAAAAACTATGAAGGCTGTAAAAGATTATAATGCCAAAACTTTAATTTTAGGCGGTGGCGTTTCTGCAAACCAAGAATTAAGAAAACAATTCGCTGACAAACTACAATGGCCCAAAGGGCACCCCAACTACAAACT
Organism: Candidatus Staskawiczbacteria bacterium; assembly: GCA_903928565.1. GTDB lineage: Bacteria > Patescibacteriota > Minisyncoccia > Minisyncoccales > Staskawiczbacteraceae > XYD1-FULL-39-28. Next base: position 19,229 of record CAIYRH010000002.1, on the reverse strand, counting down.
AAGTTTGCTGGTTCCGCCAGCAAACTTATCAACCGATAATGGTCTAATGATTGCCATCGCCGGATTTTATCACAAGAAAAATACAAAAGATTGGCAAAAAATAAACGCAAACGGTAATTTGAGAATTAGCGAATAAAAAAGTCCGCCAAAATCTTGCGAAATTAGCGGTCTACGACGTCTCTGGGTGCTGCGATGCTTCGAAGCAACGATGGCACATGCCACCCTCTTTGAAAGGATTCTCGGCAGTAAATTCTGCACTGCATTTATAACATATCCCACGACTATTTTTTACTGGCGTTGAGGCAAGTGCCGTCTTAACACTTTCCACCAATAAATTTGCGGCCAATCTAGCGCCTGCGGCAATAAGAATAAAACCGCCCAAGAACAGTAAAATCAAATACTGAAAACTGTAACCAGACAACATGAACGCAAGCGATAGCGCCAGCATGCAACAAAATTTTTTTGTTTTCATGGCAAATCCCTTCCATAAAGGTTAAGGTTGTCAAACAACTAAAAATTTATTTCTGTTATATAATTTTTACGCTTATCAAATATTTAATCAAGTGGTGTTATGCACCATTTACCAAAAACCGCAATTTTGCTAAGATAAACTCAATGGAATTATCACCTAATTACAATTCAAAAGAAGTTGAAGATAAAATTTACCAGCTTTGGGAAGAGAGTGGTTTTTTTAATCCCGACAATTTAAACAAAAGCTACAAAAAGCCTTTTACAATAATAATGCCTCCAACAAATGCCAACGGGAATTTGCACGCCGGCCACGCTTTGGTTATGACAATTGAAGACATTATGACACGCTACAAAAGAATGCAGGGTTTTAAAACTTTGTGGCTTCCGGGATTAGACCATGCCGGCTTTGAAACACAAGTAGTTTATGAAAAACAACTTGAAAAAGAAGGCAGAAGCAGGTTTAAAATGGAGCCCAAAGAACTATACAAAGAAATTGCCGAATTTACCAACAACAATAAAAAAAATATAAACGCACAAGTTAAAAAAATGGGGGCTTCTTGCGATTGGAGCCGCGAAAAATTTACTTTAGATGCAGACATTGTAAAAACAGTTTATGCCACTTTTGAAAAACTGAAAAAAGACAACTTAATTTACCGCGGTAAAAAAATTATCAATTGGTGTCCAAAACACCAAACTTCCCTTTCCGATTTAGAAACCGCAGACGTTGAAAAAACCGACAAATTTTATTATTTAAAATATGGCCCATTTATTATTGCCACCGCTCGCCCAGAAACAAAATTTGGCGACAAATATGTTGTTATGCACCCCAAAGACAAGCGCTATAAAGATTATGAAGACGGCCAAAAAATAGATTTAGAATGGATTAACGGTCCAATAACCGCCACCGTTATAAAAGACGAGGCCATTGATATGGATTTTGGAACTGGCGTAATGACAATTACTCCCTGGCACGATGCAATTGACTTTGGCATTGCCGAACGCCACAACCTAGAAAAAGAACAAATCATAGATTTTTACGGCAAACTTTTACCAATTGCCGGCGAGTTTGCAGGCATGAAAATTACAGAAGCTCGCCCCTTAATTATTGAAAAATTACAAGCAAAAGGACTAGTTGAAAAAATTGAAGAAAATTACAAACACGTTGTAAAAACGTGCTATAAATGCAACACGTTAATTGAACCACAAATAAAAGAACAGTGGTTTTTGAAAATGAAACCGTTAGCTGCGCCCGCCATTAAAGCAATCAAGAACGGAAAAATTAAATTTATTCCCGAACATTATAAAAAAATTGCGTTGCACTGGTTAAATAATATTATTGATTGGAATATTTCAAGACAAATTGTTTGGGGCATTCCAATTCCCGGCGACACTTCTGGCGACACTTTTGATACTTGGTTTTCTTCTGGGCAATGGCCATATGCTGTTTTAGGATTTCTCCCCCTACGGGGGATCTCCCGAAGGGAGACAAAAGGCAAAGACATGAAAACTTTTTACCCCACCGACGTTATGGAAACTGGTGGCGACTTAATTTTCTTTTGGGTAAGCCGAATGATAATGTTTTCGCTTTATAACACGGGGAAAATTCCATTTAAAAATGTTTATTTGCACGGCTTGGTTATGGATGCTAAGGGGCAAAAAATGTCTAAATCTAAAGGGAATGTGATTAACCCGCTAGATTTAACAGAAAAATTTGGCACCGATGCTTTAAGAATGGGTTTGGTAGTGGGCAACACCCCAGGCACTTCCCTGCCGTTAGATGAAAATAAAATAAAAGCCTACAGAAATTTTGCCACAAAAATTTGGAACGCCAGCCGATTTGTTTTGCTACAAACCGAAAATCCGAAGCACGAAATTAGAAGTTCGAAACAAAGTCTAAATTCAAATGACAAAAAAGCTTTAAACGACTTTAAGAAAATTGCCAAACAAATAACAAAAGAAATGGACGAGTTTAAGTTTTATGTGGCTTCAGAAAAAATTTACCATTATTTTTGGCACACATTCTGCGATAAAATTATTGAAGATTATAAAAAAGGCACGGTTAGCCAACAACTTTTAATGACACTACTTTTAGAGTGTTTAAAAATTTTACACCCCTTTATGCCTTTTATTACAGAAGAAATTTACCAACAACTGCCAATTAAAGACAAAAAAAAATGCATAATGATAGAGAGCTGGCCCAAAGGAGCATAAAAAAACTTGCAATAGTTTATGATTTTTCTATAATGAGTTAAAGGATTTAAAAGTTAATTTATTAATTTTTTTAAAAATATGCCAAGAAAAACAAAAAAAGCAATTCTAACAGCAGACGAGCCACAACCAATAACAACTGAACCAGAGCCGCCAACAACAGAACCCGCTCCTGCTCCCGCGCCCGCACCCACAACTGCTCAACCTGCCACAAATTCAGACAACATTTTTGACCAAGACGGCGAACTTGTTGTTGATGTTTATGAAACCAACGCAGACTTTGTGGTTTTAGCCACAATTGCCGGAGTGCAAATAAAAGACATGGATATTTCTTTGGAAAAAGATATGATGGTTATTAAAGGCAACCGTTGCGACCCGCACAACCACCCAGATAAAAAATATTTTTATCAAGAATGTTATTGGGGGCCATTTTCCAGAAAAGTTGTTTTGCCAGAAAATGTTGACATAGACAACGCCGATGCACAAATTGACAAGGGAATTTTAACAATTAAAATTCCAAAAAACGGGCCCGCAAACGGAAATGGAAAAATTGGCGTAAAAACTTCATAAATAACGCTCGGCAACAAACTTTTTTCCGATGCAGGTTACCCCCTTTGCCTCTTCGGGCAAGTGGACCTGGGTCTACAAAAAGTTTATTGCCTCGCTTTAACTCGCTCAAATTAAAAAACCGCATTAAAGCGGTTTTTTAGTGTGCCGGCGGTGAGACTCGAACTCACAATTCTTGCGAAACATGCTTCTAAGGCATGCGCGTATGCCAATTCCGCCACGCCGGCTTATTTGTAATTTTACCCCAGTATAACAAAATAATAATTAATATTCAATTCATAAATTTTTATTATAATTATCGTGACGAAAAATATGTGAATTAGCCTTGACAGCAAGGCATATATATGATATGGTTTGCATATCAGTGGTTCATTGACATCTCGAAGCTTTTACCTTTTTCTGACTCGCGTCAGGAAGCTTTCTGTTGATGAACCATCAACCTCAAACCCTCAACCCCAAACCAACCCCAACAACCTCATGAAAACCATCGCAACAATGGCGACATTTTTCGCCTCGATGATTCTCGCCGTGCCTCCGCTTTACGCTGGAGACGATGGCAAGCCGGTCGGTGGCGTCACAGCCACCGAGAAACAAACCACCACAACCACAACCGTAACCCCGGCCCCCGCGCCGGTCCAACCAATCCCGCTAGCTCGTGACCCCATGACCAACCGTTTAGGGGAACAAGTTACTTGGCTAACCGGCCAGGTCGTATCAATCTCGGAACAGGTCAAGAACGTGGCCGACGAGGTCAAAAACTTGGCTGCCGAGTTCAAGGGTTTTCTGGATACGTTGGGTCAACAAGGACAACTGTGCGCCGACAACACCCGTTACGGCGCCCGCGGTTCGTATTCGCGTTCATGCCCGTCGTGCTATCAAGGACGTCAGTCATTGTATACGACTGGGACTACTACCGACTACCAACAGCAACCGTACAGCAGCGGCAGCGACGTGAACGTCGCCGTCAGCTTGTCCGCCGAAACCTCACAGGTCGGCAGCGGGTTCATGTACCCGCAAACTCAGTCCTACGGTGCCGGTGGTGGATATAATTTCCAACCACCCGTGGTGCAGTGCCAACAACAGCAGCAAACGCAGTGCCAGTCGCAACAACAGGGTGGGTTCTTTTACCCGCCCATGCCGCAGCAATGTGGCCAATGGCAACAGCAGCGCCAGCAGTGTGGCAACAACCACGGCAACCACCACGGAGGTGGTGGTGGCGGTGGCACGGTAACGTGCCCCGACGGAAGGGGCCCTGGCCCACAAGATGACCCAAATTTCGTTGGGAATGGCACCGGCAGGAATGCCGGAGCCGGGACCAACGGCAACACGGGCGCTGGCAACACAGGCAACACCGGAACCGTTGGCAACAACGGCACTGGGCGCAACGCCCACACCGGCACCAACGGCACCACCGGCACTGGCAGCAATGCCGGCGTGACGAGCACCTTGAGCCGTCACAACAACAACGGCGACAACGCCAAAATTGCGAACAACCACTCGCGAACACCGGGTTCAACCGGTGGCCAGCAGAGTGCGAGCCACTCGCGTTCCCCCGGTTCAACCGGTGGCCAGCAAAGTGCCAGGCACTCGCAGAGCCCAACTGGCAACGGCAACTTGGCTAACCGCGGAAACTCGAACGGTAGTCGCAACGGCTACCAACAGACCATCCGCAACCAGCCGAACCGGCAGTCATCGCGTTTTGTGACACGTCAGCCACAGCAGCGCGTGGCACCGTCTGCTACGTACCGCAACCAACGCGTCCAGCAACAACGCGTGCAACAGCCACGCCAAATGCAACAACGCGTGCAACAACGCGCTCCGGTACAGCAACGTCCAATGGCGCAACCGCGCCAAATGCAACGTTCTGCACCAGTGCAGCATTCGGCGCCAATGCGCTCAACGGGCGGTCGCTCAGGCGGCCGCGGAAGGTAACAAGCTCAAAACAATAAACCCAAGGGCGGTGTTCTCGATTCATTTCGAGTGCACCGCCATTTTTTTTCGCGCAAACCCTTGACAGTATGTTTTTACTATGATATAGTAAATGTATGAATGAGCCTGACCGCTCATTGAGAACTTAACTCCCCAACCCCACCAACCAAACCAGACTAATCATATGGACATCAAGAAATTCGGAGCCCTGTTAGTCGGCGTCTTGCTGTTGGCAATTGTATGCAGCCTAAGAAACTGCTACAAGCCGGCAACAGTCGTGACAACGACGACTGAAACGGTCGTCGAGAAGAAGACGACCGCCCCAGCCACGGCGACGGCACCAGCACCAGCAACCACGACGACGCCCGCTCCTGCAAGCCAGCAGGAAGTGGCGGAAATCGTCCGGCTGACGAGCGTCATCAACGGCCTCAACGCCGAAATGTCGGCAATGAAGTCGGCGATGGCGCAAATGCGGGCCGGAGTAAATCCGCCACCGGCATCACCGCCACCACTAGCAATGCCACCGCCAGCGTCGCCCGCCACGGCACCACAGCCCGCAGTTCGGCCAATAACACTGGCGGACCTACGGAACAATCGAATCGCACAAGCGAACCGACTGGTCAAAAAGGCCGAGGAGATTCGGAGCCACGCCCAAGATGCCGAGGCTCGCTATGGTGCCAAGGACTATACTGCCCAGCGCACTTGGGAACTTGCTCATGACGCCGAGGCCGTTGCCAATAGAACAATGGCCGAAGCAACCGGGCAATAGGGTCTCGCCCACATGGGGCGAGACAAAACAAAAGGGCGCCCTGCAATTTGCGGGCGCCCTCTTTATTTATATTTATATTAACACTGAGATCCTTGAGTACCGCCTAAATTCAAAGCGCTATTCACAAAAGTAAAAGCTGTTACCGATAAAACAATTACAGCCGTACCAATAACGCAAGCCACTAAAGCCGCCTTTGCTGTTTTAATTTTACCTGGGTCTCCACCTGCCAACAAATAAAGAACCCCTGTAATAATCCAACCAATTATAACAACAGCGGACCCAACTTGCTCAAATATAGTTTTAAAAGCATTAATAACGTCGCAAGCATTATTAGTACCAGCAGCATAAGACATAACCGGCGCAATCACTGCAACGGCTATTAAGGCTAAAAATATTTTTTTGTTCATGATTTTTTTTAATTAATAAATTTTAATTTAAAGTCCAAGATTAAAGGCGTCGCTTACCAAGTAAACCGCCGAGTTTGCCACAATAACCACCACCGTGCCCACAGCAGCAGCAAATAAAGCAGCTTTTGCTACTTTAACTTTTTCTGGTGCGCCCTGTGCTGTTAAAAATAAAAACCCAGTAACAACCCAAAGAATTACCACCACACCGTCGGCAATGTAAAAAGTTGTTGCAACAGCAGCATCAACTATGCCCTGCACGGTAGTATTATTAGCAGCAAACGCCATTGCTGGCAAAAGTAAAACTGACAATAATAAAATTAAAAACTTAAATTTTTTATTCTTCATAGTATTTTAAATATTTTGTTTGCAAAATTTAAACTCCCAACGCCGAGCCAATAATAACTTCAATTGAATAGGCAATAATTCCAACAACCACGCCTGCTCCTCCCCACAAAACGGCGGCTTTTGCTAATTTTAATTTTTCTGGTGCACCCTGCGCTGTTAAAAAAGCAATGCCAGAAATTACAAAACAAACCACAACAATACAGCTGAAAATAACCCAAGTTGTTGTTTCAATACTGGCCAAAATGTCTCCAAGATAAATGCTGTTTCCGTATTTGCCTAAATTTTGAGCAGAAACCAAACCAAAAGGCAAAGTTAAACCCGCTAACAAAGTTAAAAGCGATAATTTTTTCATTTTAAAAAGTTTGCTAGGTTTTTGCCCCGCGGCCCGAAGGCCGCGGGTACAAAAACCAAAAATTCATAAATAGACTCTAACTATACACCTAGGCCGTTTCCAATGATTGCCAAAATTGAATAGGCAATAATTCCAACTACCACGCCGGCAATTCCCCAAATAAAGGCGCTTCTTGCTGCTTGAACTTTTTCTGGTTGTCCTTGAGCTGTTAAAAACAAAATACCTGCCACCACAAACATAATAACTGCAATGGCTCCAAAAACCCACCACATAACTTTTTCAATTAGGGCAATTAATGTTGGGAAGTCGCTTATTGAAGCTTCTTGTGGAGGTGTGCTTGAATCAATGGCAAATGCCAAAAAAGGTAATGTTAGTGCACTAACTACAACTGAACTTAATGTAATTTTTTTCATTTTTTTAATTTACTTTGTTGTTTTAATTTTTTTCTTTTTTTACCCGCCCTTTGGGCGAGGCTCGCCCCTTCTGGGGCGGCGACCTTTATAAAATTGGCTGATATGTTAAAAACCGGCTGCTGTTCTTATTATTCCTACAATGGTGGTAGCTAGTAATCCAATGGCAATGCCGGCTACTGCATAAATAAGGGCGGTTTTGGCCATTTTAATTTTTGTTGGGTCTCCACCTGCAAGCAAGTAAATCATTCCTGCAACAATAAACATTATTCCACCCAATGCAGACACAAATGTTCCTGCCCAACTGGCTATTTGGTTAATAATTGTATTTACATCGTTGCCTTGTGCAACTTGTTGCACCCAAGTGGAAATGGCAACAGCTGTTGAACCAACAATAATTCCACCAACAGCATACATTAGGGCTTTTTTAGCTGTGTTAACGCGCTCTGGCACACCGGCAGAAAGCAAATAAAATATTCCCGCAATTACAATCATTATTGCTCCCAATGAAGCCAAAAGCATTCCAATTTTGTCTGCCAATCCACCAAGGAGTGCGGGGAAATCGTTGTAATTTGAAGGATTTTTAATTTGGCCCAAAGCTAATGGCGCTACACAAAACAACCCAACAAACAAACTTAAGCTAAGAACATAACCCTTTTTCATATTCATATATTATACATCTTTACACAAAACATATGCAATGTTTTTGGCTGTGGATAAACCTAGTCTTTTAAGCATGCCCCCGAGGCAACCTTGTCACCATCGTCTAAGCGCATAATTCTTACTCCTTGAGTGGCTCTACCCAATAAAGATATTGATTTTACACTTGTTCTAATAACTTGTCCATGCTGAGAAATAACAATTAAATCTTCCGTTGCTTCTCCAGAACCTTGTGCTGTGGCAGGCTCGTCTATAACCGCAGACAAAATAATGTGGCCGGTTTTGCTGGTAATTTTTGCTGTTTTAATTCCCGAACCTCCTCGGCCTTGCGTTTTATATTGCGAAATGTCGGTGCGTTTGCCATAACCATTTTCCATAACAATTAATAAATATTGTTTGGTTGGTTTTTTTGTAATTACATCCATTCCAATTACTTCGTCTCCACCTTTTAAGCGCAAACCTTTTACGCCGGCAGCTCCTCTGCCCATTGGCCGAATGTCTTTTTCTTTAAATCTAATTGAAGTTCCATTTTTGGTTGCCAAAATTATGTCGTCTTCGCCGCTTGTTTTAACAACTTTTTTAAGGGCGTCACCTTTTTCAAGTTTTATGGCAATAATTCCACTTTTTCTAACATTTTCAAATTCCGACAACGCAGTTTTTTTAATTCTGCCATTTTTAGTAATCATTACTAAATACTTATCTTCGCTTTGTTGCCGGGCTTGCCCTGCCGAAGCTTTAGCGGAGGCGGGCATTGGCACTAAAGACAAAACTTTTTCTTCACTAGATAATTCCAAAAAGTTTAACAAACCTCTGCCACGCGCCACCCTGTTACCCTCGGGAATTTCATAAACCTGCGTTTGGAAAACTTTTCCAGAATCTGTGAAAAACATTAAATTGTCGTGTGTGGAGGCAGTCAAAAAGTGCTCAACAATGTCATCTTGCATTGTTTTCATTCCCATAATTCCTTTACCTCCGCGTTTTTGAATTTTGTAAGTTGTTGGGTTAATTCTTTTAATGTAACCACCAGTTGTTAATGTAACAATTGTTTCTTCAAGAGGCACTAAATCAACTTCGGTAATTTCACCTAATTTTCCTTTAACAACTTTTGTTCTTCTTTTGTCGCCAAATTTTTCTCTTATGTCTAAAAGTTCTTTTTTAATAATGGCTTTTAATTTTTCGGGGCTCTTTAAAATGGCCATTAAATCTTTTATGGTTTCTAAAATTGCCTTTAATTCGTCTTCTATTTTCTTTCTTTCTAAACCAGCTAATGTTTGCAATCTCATTTCAAGAATTGCCACAGCTTGCCTTTCTGTTAATTTAAATTTTTTAATTAAATTAATTCTGGCCTCTTCTTTGTCTGTAGATTTTTTAATTGTTTGAATTACCGCGTCAATATTTTTTAAGGCAATCATTAAGCCTTCCAAAATGTGAGCGCGTTCTTTGGCCTTTTCTAAATCAAATTTTGTTCGGCGGGTAATAACCTCTTCTCTGTGTTTTATAAAATATTTTAAAACGTCTGCCAAAGATAAAATTTCTGGTTGAATGCCATCTACTAATGCTAACAAGTTTAAATGAAAAGTTTTTTGAAGACTGGTAAATTTATAAAGCCTGTTTAAAATTCTTTGCGGTTGGTAGCTTTTTTTAACGTCAATTACTATTCTCATTCCTTCCCTGTCAGACAAATCCCTAATGTCTTTTATTCCTTCCACTTTTTTTTCAGAAACTAATTCCGCCATTTGTTCAACCAAAGTTGATTTTAACACTTGATATGGAATTTCTGTAATTATAATTTGCTCAGAGCCATCTTTTCTTTCAACAACATCGGCTTTCCCGCGCATTAAAATAGCGCCCTTGCCCTGAGAGTAAGCGGTAATTATTTCTTTTTGGTCGTAAATTATGCCACCGGTTGGAAAATCGGGGCCTTGCACAAATTCAAATAAATCTTCTGTTTCTGCCTTGGGGTGTTCTAGAATGTGAATTGAAGCATCAATTACTTCTGTTAAGTTGTGTGGCGGAATGTTTGTTGCCATTCCAACAGCAATTCCCAAAGAACCGTTTAAAAGCAATTGTGGCAATGGGCTTGGCAAAACAGTTGGCTCGGTGGTCATGCCGTCGTAGTTGTCAATAAATTTTACGGTGTCTTTGTCTATGTCTTTTAACATTTCGTCACCAATTTTTGACAACCTACATTCTGTGTACCTAGCAGCTGCAGCGCCGTCGCCGTCAATTGAACCAAAGTTTCCTTGGCCATCAACCAAAGTGTATCTCATGTTAAAATCTTGCGCCATGCGCACTAAAGATTCGTAAACTGCGGTGTCTCCGTGCGGGTGATAACTTTTCAAAACTTCTCCAACCACCGCCATAGATTTTCTGTGCTTTGTGTTAGACCGCAACCCCGATTCTGCCATTGCAAATAAAATTCTGCGGTGAACAGGTTTTAAACCGTCTCTCACATCGGGAAGAGCGCGTGCCACAATAACCGACATTGCATAATCAATGTATGATTCTTTTAGTTCGGTAACCATTTCGCGCTGATTTACATTTCCCCTGTTGTTGTCTGTTGATTTGCTTTCTTCGTGCGCTTTTGGTTTTTCTTTTTTATCTTCGTCTTTAGCCATAAAATTAACTATTTATTATTTCACTATATTCCCTAAATTAGAAACGGTGTCTAACGCCCCACGAACCCAAAAATATCCCATTACTAAACCTAAAATTGCTACAATTACCCAAAGGATAACCTTTTTTTTGGTTTCTGACAAATTTTGCAATTTTGTAATTTTATCTTTAAAGCTCATAATCGTGAAGCGAGGCAATGAACTTTTTGTAGACCCAGGTCCACTTGCCTGAAAAGGCAAAGGGAGTTACCTGCATCGGAAAAAAGTTTGTTGCCGAGCGTTCTTATGGTTGCAAAACTACTATTTCCATTGCCCCCTCTTTTGGCAAAGCACTTTCTTTAACAACTAATTTATCTTGCGGAGCAATAGCTTGTTTTCCCATTGTTTTTAAAAATTTTGCAACATCATCTAAATCTACTTTTAATTTTGGCAATGCATAATGCATTGGAATTACAATTCGCGGTTCAATTTCAGCAATTATTTTTTGTGCCGCAGACGAATCAATTGTGTAGCCGGCGCCACCCACGGGAATCATTAAAACATCAATGCCGTCAATTTGTTCTAGCTGGTCGTCTGTTAATTGTTGTTGCCCTAAATCTCCCAAGTGGCAAAACTTCATATCTTCAGCTTCTATTACATAAATTGTGTTTTTGCCCCTTTCTTTGCCACCTTTGTCGTCGTGAAAAGAAGGAATTCCTTTTATAAAAATTCCTTTGGCCTCGTATTCACCGGGGCCTGTTATAACAAATGGGTCGCCCTTAATGTCTTTTACATTGTTGTGGTCGTAGTGGTCGTGAGAAACCAAAACAATGTCTGCAGACATATTAGGAAGTTTAAACCCTATTTTTTCTTCAAATGGGTCTATAACAATATCGGCTGAATGGTCTCTTGAGTTAGAAACTGAAATTTGAAAGCAAGATTGCCCTGCCCAACTAATTTTTGCCATAAATGGTTTTTTGAATTAAATTTCTAAAAATTTTGTCCGCTCTTTATTTTTTTCTTAACAGAAAAAAATCTTCTCACGCCATAAAAAAATAATATAAATCCTGATATTATTATTGCCACACCAAAGGCCACAATAGCCTTAGAAGGTATAAATTTTAACAGAAAAAATCCCAAAGCCAACAGCGCCAGTGATGTTCTTAAATATGATAAAAAAGTTCTCTCATTGGCTAAATGGGTTCTGTCTTTCGCTAATACATCTCTTGTATAGCTCTTTTCCATAGTTTTAGCGTGGCGATATAATTTATATAATTTTATCACAAACAATTTTTAACTACAAGTATTGCAAAAATATTTGTAAAAAAAGAAGCCGACATAAAGCGGGCTTTTTATTTTTCATTTTGAGCGACTTCGCCGATTGTTTGTGTGGCTGGTTGAACCTCAAGCAATTGGAATTCTCCATCGGAAATTGACCGCGCTACGCCTTCAATTTTGTAAAGCCCAAAGCCAACGTTTTTGACAACTTTTCGCACTTGGCCTTTCAACCTACAAAGGCAAACGCCATTATCAAGCTCGTGGTGCGTTGCATAACAACCGACAATGCGGACAGTCTTGCCCACAAGATCTACCGGTTCGCGCTTCTTAGGAGCCTCATATACAGAATTGTGCGTGTTCATTGTGTGTTCCTTTCGGTTTAAAATTTTTGCTCATTTTAGAAATGACAATGAGCTACTTAAACCCTATATTATAAAAAACATTTAGTCAACTATTGCAAAACGCCATATTTAGTGTATATTGAATACATTAATAAGTAATACTGCTGAGCGGCAGCAGAATCCTCTTTATAGAGGAGAGAAAAATAAACCGGTCTTTTTTTATGGTTTTTGAAAAACCCTAAATAAATATGTTAAAAGATACAAAAAAAATTGACGACGCTTCAGCTCCCCTTAACGTTGGTTCAACAGTAGAGGGTAAAGTTGTTGCGCGTGATAGGTCTTCCCTTTACATAGACTTGGGAATTCACGGCACCGGCATAATTTATGGCAGAGAATTTTACAATGTAAAAGACATTGTTAAAAATCTTGAAACAGGAGACAAAGTTTTTGCCAAAATTGTTGAAATGGAAAACGACGAAGGCTATAAAGAACTTTCGTTGCGCGACGCCACCAAAGAAATTGGCTGGCAAAGACTAAAAGATTTGCGCGACGCCGGCACAGTTTTAAGTGTTAGAGTTACTGGCGTGAACAAAGGTGGCTTGTTAACAAGTTTAGATGGCATTCAGGCCTTCTTGCCAGTTTCGCAATTGTCTGCCGAGCACTACCCCAGGGTAGCCGACGCCGACAAACAAAAAATATTAAAAGAATTACAAAAATTTATTGGTAAAACTTTAGAAGTTAAAATTCTTGACTTGTTGGCCGAAGAAAATAAATTAATTCTTTCAGAAAAAGCAAAATCAGAAGAAAAAACCAAAGAAACTTTAAAGAATTATAAAAAGGGCGACATTGTAGAAGGCCAAATAACCGGCATTGCCGATTTTGGAGCTTTTATAAAATTCCCCTTCCCCGTTGAAGATGAAAACGAACAAATTGAAGGCTTAATTCACATTTCTGAATTAGATTGGCAATTGGTTGAAAACCCTGCCGAAGTTGTAAAAGTTGGTGAAGCCGTTAAAGCTCAAATTATCAACATAAACAACAACCAAGTTTTTCTTTCGTTAAAATCTTTGAAAAAAAATCCTTGGGAAGAAATTGAAAAAGAATACAAAAAGGACGACGTTATAAAAGGAAAAGTTACTAAGTTTTCAACTTTTGGAGCTTTTGTGGAAATTGCGCCAAAAATTAGAGGCCTTTGCCATATTTCAGAATTTGAAAGCAAAGAAAAAATGGAAGAACAACTTGAAATTGGTAAAACCTATAACTTTACGGTTATATTAATAGAACCTAAAGAACATAGAATGAGCCTTAAGCTAGTTAAGTAGTTTATCGTGAGTAGTTTGTAGAAATAAAAAAAATGGGCACCCGCCCATTTTTTTTGGGCAAAGCCCTTGACAATTTTAGAATATATTGATAGATTGAATTCATCGAATCTCAAGTTGAATTTTGATAATCAAACCAGCCAGCCAGCCATGCAAACAACAACCAGCCCGCCGGAAATCCCACCGGAAAACAGGGTTTACATTTTACCCATAGATTGGGAAAATGTTTTTTACTCACTCGCAGACAAATACGATAATAATTTTGAGGACGTTAACCTTGAGTACCGGCTTAGAAAACTAAAAGAGTGGGTGCAAAGCCATGGAAAACTTTGGGGCCACGGAACCGTGGCCAGAGATGGCAAAATTTCCGAAGGTCACGGGAGAATTTTCGTGCCCGAGCATCTTAGCGCCCCGCACTCCAGAATTATTGTCGGGTTGAACTTTACGACGGAGCTATGTCCCAAGCTAGAACTTCCAGAACCAAAGCTCGACACTAAATCTGGTCTATACAAAGATGTTGTTGACACCGTTGACGATGCCATTATTGATTGGACTTTGTCGATGATTCATTCCCAATCTAATGTTACAGACATTTGCCTAGCCGCAGCAGATAAGGACTACATCCCAATGCTCAAACAAGCAAGAGAATGCGGAATACGCATTTCGCTTGCGCCGCCGACCGAAGAAGCCCTGGCCTGGAATAAGGAGATTGTCGACCTGGTTGACGTAGACCCCGCTACCGGGGAAAAATTACTTTTTATGTTAGACCAAGTGGTTTAACCTTTCGCCTTGCAGTGTGAACCCTCACCCTGCTTTTTTTTGCCTACAAACTATTGACATATACTTAAATTTATGTATAATTAAATCAGTCCTTTGATACTAAAGGTGGAACACAACTAAAACAACCACGCCTCCAAAAAGGGGGCTCAACTGAAACCAAACACCGCCCGCAAGGGCACACCGCAATGAAACCAACCCCAGAACTAGAAAAGCTAACATTGACGCCCACCAGCCCGCCGCCGACAACAAACCTCGGCGATGTGTTGGAAGCCGCCGTCAATGGTGGCACCCAAGCGCAACAGCCGGCACTTCCCGAAAAGAAGGGCGGCAAGAAAGGGCCCAAAGAACCCGTCAAGCCGAGTCTCAAGGCCCTCGTCGCGGCCTCGGTTGCCAAACCGGCCGAAGGCGAAACCGTTGCTCTTCCCCAACAGGAAGAATGCTTCGATTTCGTCGCCCCAGTACTCGGCGACGACGCCGACCCGAAAAAACTGCAGGAAAACGCCAAGAAAGTGGAGGCCGCAATGGCTGCCGCAGTCGCTTTCATGTTTTCGCCACTCAAGGCCATCGCCGATGCGGAAGCGACCGGCGACGAAATCGCCGTGCAGTCCGTCAAGCAAACCTCGGGGGCGGTTATCGCTGCTGCCGAGGAGCAAATCGACAAAGCTTTGGCTCGCACGGGCGTGTATCTCACTGCCGCCGCCCTCGGGTTCCTTGACGCGATTCTGACGATGGCCTGGTCCTCGTCGAAACAAATCAAGGACCTCATCCACGGCCCAAAGGGCCTCATCAAACGAGGCTTGTTGGTCCCGGTCGACAACCGGGAACAAGACCGCACAACGGTCCGCGTTGGGTACGGGTTGTTCCAGTTTCCCGCGAAACTGGGCTTCTTGCCCGGGCAAGTTCGCCGCCTCACCGCGGCTGCTAACAAGCTGACTCGCCTGTCGGACCGCTTAGAAGCCCAACGGCGCTCCGCGGCCTTGACTCGCATCACCAGCGAGGTCAACATCACGGCCAAGCAGGCGATCATGGAAGCCGCGGACGGCAAGTGCTGTATCGCAGTTCCCACCGAGTTCTACCTCGCCAAAGACACCGACGACCACGGCAACGTGATCGTCGTCGACGGCAAACCAAAAATGGTTTGGCGCCGGCGTGGTGGGGGAAACTTGTTCCTGGAATTCAGCGGGAACGCCGTCTTTCCCTTGAAAGGCGTTGGGTCCTTGGAAGCCGCCATCGACGAGATGGTGAAGTTGGAAGTCCGCCTCGGACGGAAAGCCCTGACCGGGTGGAAATTCGAGGAGGTCGATAGAAAGAAACTCGACCTCGCCGATACAATCAAGGCCAAACTGCGCTGTCCCTATCCAGATGCACGCAAAAGGGCCGACAAAGCGGCGAAGCTCTGGTACATGTTCCACAGGGCATGGGTCGCAGCCATCGACGCCGAAAAACGGGCGGAGGAAATCCGCCTAATGCAAGGCGTGAGCGAGCTGTCGCCCGTTGAGTTCTTCGGGCTCAACGGCAAGTCTCAGGACGACCTCTTGAACAAGCCGTGTCTCTTGCACCTCGATGGAATCGTCACCAGCGAGGATGTAGTCAATCCGGGGCTCCTTGTCAAATGGGTGCCTGCGGAAGATGGCAAGCGTGAGCTCGAGGTGATGGAAATTGCATCAAACCTCAAGCCCGTGCTTGCAGAGTTCGAGGGAAAACGATTCCCCGCAACGGTCACCATGGCAAGTCACCGCCTTGGCTGGTACCTCGATAAAATAAGGTGGCAAACGAAGGTGACCCACGAGGCGACGACTCCGGAGCAACCGGAAGATGACGCCGAAATGGCCACCGACGACGTCGCCTGACGTCAACCATGTCCAACCCGACACAACCGTCGGTTAGGACCAGGGGGGACGTGCATATGTATAACAGCATCTGCGCGTCCCCTTCTTTTTTTATACGGGGTAACCTCAATGTGGCATTTGAATTAATTTAAAAATTATGATAAACTAGTTATATAAATATATATACATATGAAAAATAATTCTTTGTTAAAAAACTTTATTTTTGTGGTTTTAATTTTGCTAGTAATTGGCGGAATTTTTAGCTTGCTTTACTACCCCAGCACAACCCCCAACGAAATTTCCATAACCAAATTAGTTACAGATGTTAATGCCGGAAATGTTAAAAAAATTACAACTGCCGGAGACGTTTTAAACATTACTTACACAGACAACAAAACCGCCACCTCAATGAAAGAAAGTGGAACAAGCTTAACAGACTTGTTGCTAAACTTGGGAGTTAATAAAGAAAATTTGGCAAAAGTTGATGTTTCAAACCAAGTTGCAAAACAAGATTTGTGGAGCTGGTTAACACCACTTTTAGTTTTTGGAATTTTGCCACTGGTTGTGTTTGGATTTTTCTTCTGGACAATGATAAAACAGGCAAAAACCGGAGCTGGCCAAGCATTTGATTTTACAAAAGCCAAAGCAAGATTATTTGGCGCCGAAGGCCACAGCAAAGAAAAAATAACTTTTAAAGATGTTGCCGGATTAAAAGAAGCCAAAGAAGAATTAGTTGAAATTGTAGATTTCTTAAAATTTCCTAAAAAATATTTGGCAATGGGAGCTAAAATTCCAAGAGGAGTTTTACTTGTAGGAAGTGCGGGAGTTGGAAAAACTTTGTTAGCGCGAGCGGTTGCTGGCGAAGCCAATGTGCCATTTTTGTCGGTTTCGGGGTCGGAATTTGTGGAAATGTTTGTTGGAGTTGGTTCCGCCCGCGTGCGCGACTTGTTTGCAACTGCAAAAAAATCTTCGCCTTCTATAATTTTTATTGACGAATTAGACGCAATAGGAAGACACCGCGGAGCCGGCATTGGCGGAGGCCACGACGAACGCGAGCAAACTTTAAACCAAATTTTAGTTGAAATGGACGGTTTTGAAAAAGAAACCGGCGTGATAATTTTAGCTGCCACAAACAGGCCAGACATTTTAGACCCTGCCCTATTGCGCCCGGGCCGGTTTGACAGAAAAATTGTTTTAGACCCACCAGATGTTCACGACCGAGAAGAAATTTTAAAAATTCACTCAAAAGACAAGCCTTTAGCAAGCGATATAAACTTTAAAGAAACTGCCGAAAGAACTCCTGGGTTTTCAGGGGCCGATTTAGCCAACGTTGCCAACGAAGCCGCCCTTCTTGCCGCCCGCCAAAACAAAACCCAAATAGACCAACGAGAATTTTTAGAAGCAATTGAAAAAGTGTTGCTTGGGCCAGAAAGAAAGTCGCACATTTTGTCTAAAAAAGAAAAAGAAATTGCAGCCTACCACGAAGCCGGTCACGCTTTGGTTTCAACATTTATGCCAGAGACAGAACCAGTTAGAAAAATTTCTATTATTGCGCGCGGAATGGCAGCGGGCTACACTTTACAAGTGCCAAGTGAAGAAAGAAAAATGCGCACAAAAACAGGGTTTATTTCTGAAATTGCTACTTTGCTGGGCGGGTGTTCTGCCGAAAAAATAAAATTTGGTGAGATGACAACCGGCGCTTCAAATGACTTAATTAGAGCTTCGGAAATGGCCCGCAAATTGGTAAAAGAATATGGAATGTCTTCTTTGGGACTAATTGCTTTTGGCGATAAAGATGATATGGTATTTTTGGGCCGAGAAATTTCCGAGCAAAGAAATTATTCTGAAAAAGTTGCCGAAAGAATTGACGAAGAAGTAGACATGGTAATTAAAGAAGCTCAAAAGAAAGCCGAAATAATTTTGATAAAACAAAAACCATTGTTGGAAAAAGTTGCAAAAGCCTTGGTTGAAAAAGAAATAATTGAAAGAGAAGAATACGAAAAATTGATTGGAAATGCAGGAAACATAAAAAAGAATAAAGCCTAGACTTCTCTAGGCCGAGGGCGCATAGCTCAGTTGGTAGAGCGCGGAGCTTATACCTCCGTGGTCCTAGGTTCGAGTCCTAGTGCGCCCACATTTCAGCAGAAATGTGTGCTGAGCAAAGTCGAAGGACTTTCAGATAACAAGGGCGGTTAGCTCAGTTGGTAGAGCATCTACTTGACGTGTAGAGGGTCATAGGTTCGAGTCCTATACCGCCCACCATGGATATAAAAACCATTTACGAAGATAATGATGTGCTGGTTGTTGATAAGCCGTCTGGTATTGTTGTTTTTCCCGAAGGCCAAACTCTAAAAAACGAAGAAAAAACTCTGATAGATTATTTAACAGAACAATTTTCCAGCTTAAAAGACGTTGGCGAGCCCCCACGGTACGGCATTGTTCACCGGCTAGATAAAGACACTTCGGGCATTTTATTGGTGGCAAAAACCAACGAGGCCTTGATTTTTTTGCAAAAACAGTTTAAAAATAGAGAGGTAGAAAAGAAATATGAATGTTTGGTTGAAGGAGCCATAAGCGCCAACGAAGGAAGAATTGAAACTTTAATTGGCCGAGCTCGTAGCGACAAAAGAAAACAGAAAGTTTATTCGCTAGGCGACCCCAACCCAAAAGGCAAAAGAGAAGCAATTACGCTGTACAAAGTTTTGACACGCTACAAAGATTATACTTTAGTAGAAGTAGAAATTAAAACCGGCCGACGCCACCAAATAAGGTGTCATTTTTCTTATTTACAGCATCCAATTGCAGGAGACAAATTATACGGTTTTAAAAATTCCAAAATTCCAGAAGGATTAACAAGGCAATTCCTGCACGCAAAACAACTTAAAATCCAATTACCGAGCGGAGAGGCAAAAGAATTTTTGTCAGAACTGCCGGAAGACTTAAAAAATATATTAACCAAGTTAGAAAAAT
>CAIYRH010000001.1 GCA_903928565.1 Candidatus Staskawiczbacteria bacterium | reverse complement strand
TTAAATATAATAAAAATTATAAACTTTAATATATCTATTATACTCCATTCCACTTTTTCGTGGAATAGCCCGACAAGACTGTATGAGACTAAGCGAAGTTAGTATGAGTAGATAATTGACTAAACAAAAAAGCGATTCAAATGGTGGAAATGAATCGCTTTGACTGACTTAATTTTCGGGGCGCATTAGGGGGAATATTTGGCAATCGCGGGCGGGTTTGTCCATTAAAAATGAAAACAATCTTTCGGAAACACCAAAGCCGCAAGTTGGTGGCATGCCGTGCTCTAGGGCTTCAACAAAATCTTGGTCGTGCATTTGAGCTTCTGGGTCGCCGGCATCGCGAAGTTTTTGCTGTTCGGCAAAACGTTCGGCCTGGTCAATTGGGTCGTTTAGTTCAGAATAACCGTTGCCATTTTCAGAGCCAGCTAAAATTACCTGAAACCTTTGCACTAATTTTTGGTTTTTTTCGTTCTTTTTAGCCAATGGTGAAACTTCTATTGGAGTGTTAATTAAAAACCCTGGGCCTGCAATTTGTTTTCGGCAATATTTCCATAAACTATCTATTGCTCTGGCTTTATTGAAGCCATTTTTATCATAGACTACTTTTAACTTTTGCAAAGCCTTTTCCATTTCGGGCAATGTGGCTTCATTTATGTTTACGCCCGTGTGCTTGGCAACGGTTGAAACATAATCATATTTTTCCCATTTTTTACCAAGGTCAATATCAAAACCTTTAATTTTAAATTTTAAAGTGCCAAAAGCTTTTTTAGCAACATATTTATACATTTCTTCAACTAATTTCATGCCTTCTTCGGCGTCTATATAAGCCCAGTAAAATTCCATTTGGGTGTAATCTTGTAGGTGCTCGGCGTCCATGCCTTCATTCCTAAATTGTCTTCCAATTTCAAAAGTTTTTTCAAAACCAGCCACCATTAATTTTTTCTGCCACAATTCGCCCATAGAAATTCGCAAATAAACATCTATATCAAGCGCGTTATGGTGGGTTTTAAATGGCCTGGCATCTGCGCCACCGGGAACTGTTTCTAAAACAGGGGTTTCAACTTCTAAAAAATTTCTTTCTACCAAAAATTCACGCATTGAATTCCAGAAAATACTTCGTTTCCTAATCATTTCTTTTACCTCGGGGTTAAAAATAATATCTAAATATCTTTTGCGTAATTTTTCTTCAACATCTTGAAGCCCGTGCCATTTTTCTGGCAAAGGCAATAAAGCTTTTGAAAGCATTTTATAATCTTCGGCTACTATGCTTTTTTCGCCACGTTTTGTTGTAAATAATTTTCCTTTTATTTCTACAAAGTCGCCAATATCAAAAACGTCTAAGAAAAATTGATAACCTTTCTCGCCCAACTTATCTATTTTTATTAGTGCCTGAATTTTGCCAGAACCACCCGTGGTGAGCGAAGCCGAACCATCGTTTATATCTACAAAAGTAGCACCACCGTGCCCGCGCATAGCCATAATTCTGCCGGCTAATATAAAAGTCTTTTTACTTTTAAAAAATTTATTAAATTGCGCCAAAGCCTCGGCAATAGAATGAGTCCTGTTAGTTTTTGCCGGGTATGCTAAAAGCCCAGCTGATTGCAGCTTTTTTAATTTTTCTATTCTTGTTTGGCGAAGTTCTTCAATTGTTGGCATATTTGTATATATTATATATTTTATAATAATACCAAAATTAAAGAATACAGTAAACCTTTGACTTTAATTATGCAAGGTGGTATTGTTTTAATATGCAACTTGAAAACATCTTAACCCCCGATTGAAGAATGGAGACATTATGAAAAATAGACGATATGGATTTCAGAGAAGGTTTTTGGGGTCTCAACCCCTACTGTCGGTTCTAACATATAATGAACCGACGTCGTACACCGTAAGAACAATAAAGGGCCACAAAAAATGGCTTGAGAAGAAATTACGGAAACTTGCCAGCAAGGGCTGGGAACAAATTCAACACCGTGGCACGTGGCAAAACGATTGCGTACGTGCAACCTTACGAAGACCAAAAAAAGAGACATCCCTATGAAAAAACCGACTGGAGAAGAACGGGTAATTACCGATCGCGATTTTGCTGGTTTAAGCCAACGCTTTAGCAACTTAGAGGGTGATGGCTGGAATATAGCATGGGTGCAACTTGGTTCAGTTGAATGCATGATACGTATGGTCATGAAAAATGAGGCCGAAGAAGAGGAAACACTTTCCGACGAAGACACCTCTGAACTAATCGCCGCAATTAGCAAACTAATAGCTGTCGGTTGGCGGATGGTTACCGTAAGTGTAGGCGGAATAAACCACGACTACCGAATTCGCATTACAATGAGGAAAGACTAACGTAGGGGCAACTGAAAGTTGCCCATTTTTTTTGTAGAAATTGTACCCATTACTTACTACAAACTACTCATTTTCTAGTGAAATACCACTGCAAAACATCTTTTGCAACCGGCAAGGTTACCGCACCCAAACCATTTACGTCTTCGGCAGTAATAACTAAAACAATTTCGGGGTTTTCGTAAGGTGCAAAAACCGAAGACCAAACATTAAAATAATTTGCTTTACCAATTTCGGCGGTTCCTGTTTTTGCCGCAGATGTAACTGGCAAACTACTTAAGCTTCTTGATAATCCATAATCTTGAGTGACGCCATCTCTCATTCCCTCTCTAACAATTTGCAAATTAGCAGGGTCAATAAAACCACTTCTAATAACTTGTGGCATAAATTGTTGAATGGTTTTTGTTGAGTCGCCCGAGACTATTTTATTTACAATTTGCGGTTTATATAAAGTTCCACCATTTGCGATTGCGCAATAAGCAGAAGCCACTTGCAGTGGGGTTGTTTCTAGGTCTGATTGGCCAATTGAAAGGTTGTAGGTGTCGCCGTCATACCACGATTGCCCTTTTGTGGCTTTTTTCCAAGCCGGGTCAGGAATAAAACCTGCAAATTCACCAGGCAAATCAACGCCGGTTTTTTGGTCCCAACCAAAAAGTGATAAATATTTTTTAATTCTTGCTGGCCCCAAACCTTGTTGGTCGCCGTAGCCACCGCCAACTGTATAAAAATAAATGTTTGAAGAAACGGCAATCGCTTTTCGCATATCAACCATTCCGTGCGGTTTGACTCCGCCAAATCTGTAAGTTACGCTGGGGTCATATTGGCTGTGAATTAAAATATAACCGGGGTCGTTAATTTGTTTGGTTGGAGAAATTATTTTTTCTTGCAAAGCGGCCGAAGCTTCAAACGGTTTTATGGTGGAGCCGGTTGGATATTTTGCTGAAATTGCTCTGTTGAAAAGTGGCTGAGAGGGGTCAGTGGCAATTTTTACATAATCGGCTTGCGAAATTCCGCCAGAAAATAAGTTGTCGTCGTAGGAAGGGTAAGAAACCATTGCTAAAACGGCCCCCGTTCGCGGATCCATGGCAACGGCGGCTCCCCTTTTACCGCCTAATTTTTTGAGGTTATCGCCTAGGTCGTTGTAAAGTCTTTTTTGCAATTCGGCATCTATGTTTAGCACTAAATTATTGCCGGGTTGCGAGGCAACTGTTGACTGGTCGGCAATTGCCGAGCCTGCTTGAATTGGAGTAGAACTTGCCACCTTAGATTGCCCCGGCACGCCCCTTAAATAACTTTCGTAATATTTTTCTAAACCTGTTTTCCCAATGTAGTCACTAATTGCGTATCCTGAGCTGTTTGAGTATTCATCTTTATTAATTCTGGCGGTATAACCCAAAATTTGCGAAAAAACCGGGCCCATTACATATTCTCTTGCAGTGTTTTGTTGAATTCTACAACCTGACAAAGCGTTAATTTTAGCTTCTAAAACCAGAAGTTGGTCGTGGGCAATGTTTTCAGAAACAAGAACATCGGAAGAATCTGTGGTTTGAATTTTATTTAAAATATCTTGCTGAGTTGTGCCCAATGTGCTGGCAATGTCGGAAATTTCTGTTGATATTTCTGACGAAGAAACTGCAAAAAATGCTCTGTCGCAAACCAGGTCGTAAGCTGGCGAGTTTAACACCAATTTTTCCATATTTTTGTCGTAAACAATGCCCCTAATTGGTACAATTAAGTTTACACTACCCTTGTTGTTTTCAGCTTGCGTGTATAATTTTTTACCTTCAAAAATTTGAAAATAGAAAACGCGGGTAAATAAAATGGCTACAAATATTAAAAAAATACTAAACAAAACATAAGAAATTATTTCTTTTATGGGCACTTCAAATTTTTTTTCAGACAAACCAAGCTCTTCCTCTTTTGATTGAGCAAGTTTATCTAAAAAAACCTCGTGAGGTTCTATGTCTATAAATGAATTTTTTACCTTATACTTTTTAACCATCTTTTATAAATATAAAAAAATAATTCTGCAAAAATTAAGCTGTAAATTAATGAGAATATTATGTTAAAAGAAAAAACAAAAGCAATTTTGCGAACTTCTATATAATTTAAATAAATTGAAATAATTAACGCGTAAGCCAAGAAAGAAAATACAAAAAGTGGTACATAATAAACAGCTGGGTAATTGTCGTCGCGAGTTTTTAAAGTTGATTGTATTTTCTTAATTATTAGGCCCAAAACCACAAGCAGAATGATTGAAGGCGCTATAAATGAATACGAAAATATGTCTAAAAAAAATCCGGCCACTACAGCCCATAAAACTACCTGAATGGCGGAATTTTGGTTGGCAAAAAATATTAACAAAAAAAACAGAGCAAAAATTAGGTTGGGCACGCCACCAAATAAATTAAAATATGTAAAAAAACTGTTTTGCAACAATGCAAAAAAACAAAACAAGAAAATTATTAGCAGGTATTTTCTCCACATTCTATTCTGGTTTTTTGTAATTTGTAATTACAAATAAGTTATCGGCTTTTTTAACGTCGAAGAATAAATTAATTTTTGCCTGTTGAAATGGTTTTTGGTCGTTTTTAATTTTTTCGGTAATTTGAGCAACTAATAAATCTTTTGGAAATGACTTATCTAATGAAGATGTTACTAAAATGTCACCTGGGTTTATGGAGCTGTTTATGGGAATTAAGTCTAAATGTGCAGTGAGTCCGCCGTTGCCCCGTACAACGCCGTCAATTTCAGGAAGTGTTAAATCGCTTTGCTGAACCTTAATGTTTGTGACGCTGTTTTTGTTTGAAATTAATGTTATTTTTGAGAAATTTTTATAAACTTTAGAAACCTTACCAACTAACACATTTTGCTGGTTTATTACGGGCATGTCTTGGGCAACACCATCTGCAGAACCCTTGCTTATAGACAAAATGTCATTGTCATCTAAACCTGTTACGCCCGCCATTAAAAGTTTAAAGCCACTATTTTGACAGGAAGCAGAAACTAAGCTTTGTGCTTGGTTGCCCTGTTCAATAGATTGCAAAACCGCAATTTGCGCAAGCAAATTTTGATTTGTTTGTTTTAAATTATTGTTTTCTTTTGCCAACGAGCCTGAATTTAACAGTGACCCAAAAAAACCAGACGATGACTCACCCGCCGCCCAAAAAGTTTTTTGTATGGGACTAAATAAAGTTAAAAAAGAATTTCTTACGGGAGAGACAAATAAATTTAAAATAAATAAAAGTAATAAAAATACAATTCCGCCAATGAGAAATTTCAACCAGTGGGTATTTTTTTTGTTAATAGATAATTTATTTATACTGTTCATAGCTGTAATTATTGTCATTTTACCGCAGTAACGCTCATTTGGCAAATTTGAGGCACCCGCCTTCGCATAAAGCTACGGCGAGGTTTCGTGCGATTAGTGAAAAGTTATATTTCGCACTCAAAAAAAATCCGGCTGTTTGGAACAGCCGGCAATCCATTATTTTGGTGCCGGAAGTGGAACCAAAATATTGATGATACATATGATCGCCAAATAAATTAAAAAAATCAAATTCCATGTCCTGCACAGCCTTATGGCGCAGTGCTGGCACATTATTACAGCTGGTTTAACTTGAGAACTTTCTCCCCAAACTACGGTGCACTTGTTGCATCTAATTGGTGGCCTGGCATACGCAACCAACCAAAATGAAAACGTAACAATTTGGGCGCCCCAAACTGCACAGCCAATGCAACCGGGTATTTCATTCATGACTTTTTGCTGTATGGCTGGGTGCTTTAATAGCTTCAGAGGCTTTTTTGTCGAAAAAGGCGATAAACCGCCGAGCTATCTTGTTGGTTCCACCAGAAGCTCTGCCGTGCTCAAAACCTATGCAAAAGAAAACCCTAATTAGCCTGTAAAGCCCTTGCCGCTTCCTTGGCTGTAATCTAACTGCATAGTCATGCAAAGATTGTACCGCAGGAATTTTTTCTAAATTCTCTTCGCCAATTATTTTTTGCCTTTCAGCTAAACGCTCGTGAAGAGCTTCTGCTATTTCACTAATGTCGGATGGCTCAAGCTTCAAAAGTTCGTCTAAATCGCTGCCCTGAAATCTGCCAGCCATTCCTACAAGTGCGCCAACGATCCATTGTTTAAGTCCTTCTTTCATGGTATTTTTTGGGGTTTTAGAATTATATTGACAATGACCAGTGAGCATTTAATATACTATTTTTTTATAAAAAAATCCAGCTGTTAGGAACAACTGGGAATCCATGAATGTGGCGAGAAGCCATTATTTGTATTTGAAATAATATATAACTACTGCAGCAACTGTAGAAATAACAAAAGTTGCTGTGCAAGCTACGCGCCTGTTTCGGCGGCAGTGTCGGCAGAGAACAAAGTCTGTGACAATTTTGCCTCTGTGCGAATAGCTAACCCTAAGGCAGCTATTTGGTGAGCCTTTGCAATAGGCACGCGAGAGAACCCACGTCCACAGCGCGACGGCGCAAGTGGCACCGACTACGCCGCCAAGCATTACCAAAAGCGGAGCGATGGTTTTCATTTCGGTTGGTCTCCTTGGTTTAGGCTATTGCTTGCAATTCAGCGGCGAAATGCTCGCGGAGAGCTTCGATAATTTTCACGGTTGCAGTCCCTAGTGGGCACGTCACCTCTTTACGAGCAATTCGCGAGTATGTGCCTATCCACAAAAACAGATTATCGGCTACTAAGTTAGCGACAAAAACGTAATTATTCTTCAAATTATTCATAAATACGGGCTTGCCTTCAGGATGTTTGGCAAGGAAATCGGCAACGCCGTTCACAATCCACTTCAAAAAATTCGGGTCCATACTAGTTGATTTCTATTGGTGGTATAGTTTACCGTAATGTCAAAAAGCCACTCTAAATTTACTATTTTTTGCGAATTTTGTCAAACTAAAAACCGCTAAATTAATAACGGTTTTTCTAGAATCATGAATAATGTAGGAGAGCTACCTGTTTTGACTCAAGAACTTTGTAAGACGGCGACCTACTCTCGCGTTGCCACTACCATCGGCTCTGGAGGATTTCACTTCTGTGTTCGAAATGGGAACAGGTGGAGCACCTCCGATATAGCCGTCTTACAAAATTCTCAAATTGAGTTCGCCCCGTCATTCGACGGGGCGCCCAGTGTTTATCACTGGGCGAAATGGGATCAGGTGGAGCACTTCCAGTATAGCTCCCTTACATTACTCACGATTCTTTTTTAACATACATTCTTAAAATACCTAAAATCTGTATCTATTAGCGAACTTACGCTAATGAATCTTCGTATACTCAAATGCTAAGTATATCGAAGGATAAAATGATTTATTAGTATCGCCTGGCTGAAGACATTACTGTCCTTACACCTGCGACCTATCAACCCCGTAGTCTGCGGGGAATCTAAGAGTTCTCATCTTGGAGTTAGTTTCGCGCTTATATGCTTTCAGCGCTTATCTATTCCCGACTTAGCTACCCAACGATGCTCCTGGCGGAACAATTGGTACACCAGAGGTCAGTTCATTCCGGTCCTCTCG